>CAVQTL010000020.1:0-96999 GCA_963716505.1 uncultured Actinomycetota bacterium | reverse complement strand
TCCGGGAAGGGTCAGCTCTTCGGTCACGGTGTTGCCGCCGATCACGTCGCGACCTTCGAGCACGGTGACGGACAGGCCTGCCTCGGCGAGGTACGCCGCGCACACGAGCGCGTTGTGCCCGCCGCCCACCACAACAACATCGACCGGGTGATTCGCGGGGGTTTCTGCAGAGGCTGGCACCGTCGTCCTTCCGTCTGTGGCTTTCCTCCTGCTACGGTAGAGGCCTACGCAATCGTTTGCAATGGCGTTCATCGAAGAGGACTCACGCATGGACGAATACGTCGCCTCCGCCCGTTCGCACTGGGGTCCGCGGTTCACCGCCAACGGTGTGCCAGCGGCCGACTTCGATCGCGTGATGGCCGGGCTGGAGTCCTGGGATGACTGGTGCGCGGCCTGGTCGGCCGCGGCGCGCGTCCACGAGGACCTCGGGACCGAGGCGCTCGAACAGGACCGACTCCGCTCCGCCGGCGCGCACCTGAGCACCGCGGCCGTCGTGTACCACTTCGCGAAGTTCGTCTACGTCCGCGACCTGGAGCAGATGCGTGTCGCCCACCAGGCGGCCGTGCGGTGTCTTGATGCCGCGTTGCCGCATCTGGACCCGCCCGGTGAACGGATCGAGATGCCGTTCGAGGGTTCGACGATCTACGGGGTGTTGCGCAAACCTGACCGCCCTGCACCTCATCCGGCCGTGATCTGTGTGCCAGGCCTCGACTCGACCAAGGAAGAGCTGCGCGCGACCGAACAGCTCTTTCTCGAACGCGGTCTTGCCACGTTCAGCGTTGACGGCCCCGGGCAAGGGGAAGCCGAGTACGACCTGCCGATCCGCGCGGACTGGGAAGTGCCCGGCCGGGCATTCGTCAACGCCCTGAGCGCACGCGACGACATCGACGCCGATCGCATCGGTGTATGGGGAGTGAGCCTCGGCGGCTACTACGCACCCCGATTCGCCAGCGGCGACGAGCGGATCAAGGCGTGCGTAAGCCTGTGTGGCCCATACACTTTCGGCGAGAATTGGGACAACCTGCCCGCCCTGACCCGGGAGACGTTCACGGTCCGGTCACGCTCGAAGGACGAGGACGACGCCCGCGCGTTGGCACTCACCCTCACGATGGACGGCCGAACGGCCTCCCTGCGGTGCCCGACGCTGGTCGTCGCGGGCAAGAAGGACCGGCTGATCCCCTGGAAGCAGGCCGAGCGGCTGCACCGAGAGGTCGATGGAAGCGACTTCCTGCTATTGGAGGACGGCAATCACGGCTGCGCGAATGTGCTGGCGGCGCACCGGTATCGCACGGCCGACTGGATGGCGGCCCAGCTCAAGGGACAGCGTTGATCGCCGCCACGATGTTGTCGGGTGTGAACGGCAGCGTGCGGACCCGGACGCCGAGGGCGTCGGCGAGCGCGTTGCCGATCGCGGCCGTCACCGGCCCCTGCGTCGCCTCGCCTGCGCCAAGCGACGATTCGTCGGGACGGTCCACCAAGTGGACATCGACGGCGGGCACCTGGCTGAACCGTGCGATCGGGTAGGACTCCCAGTCGGTGCTGGTGATCGAGTGCCGGTCGAAGCGGACCTGTTCGAACAGCGCCCAGCTGGTGGCCTGGATGGCGCCGCCCTCGATCTGGTTACGCACCCCGTCGACGTTCACCACCCGCCCGACATCGACGGCGATGGTCAGGCGATCGACACGTAGCCGGTCGGTCGCCTCCACGTCGGCGACGACGGCGCAGTACGAGCTGCGGTTCTTGTAGCGGCAGAACGCCATGCCCCGGCCGTGGCCCTCCGGCAGCGGTGCTCCCCAGCCGGCCGCTGCGGCGGCGGTGCTCAGCACTTCACGCGCGCGAGGATCCGACAGATGCGCGAGCCGCATCTGCAGCGGGTCGCGTCCGGTCGCCCCGGCCAGCTCGTCGATGACGGATTCCTGCGCAAAGGTGTTGAGGTGACTGCCAAGCGAACGCAGCGACGATGTGCGGATCGGCATCGTCAGCAACCGGTGCACGGTCACGTCGACCCTGGCGATGTCGTAGTACGGCTCGGCATTGCGCGCCGAACCGTGACCGCGCTCGGCCGGTGGGTCGACAGCCGGAGGCAGCACCGGGACGCCGGCGCGATGGGCGTCGGCCAGCAGGCTGTGGTGCGGCGCGTAGCCGGGCCGGGCCGTGTGGCCGTTCGACCACAGCTCGTACGACCAGTCGGTGATCGTCCCGCTCTCGTCCACGCTGGCCGTGACGTCGGCGACCATGGCCGGACCGAACGGTTCCCACGACATTTCGTCGGCGCGGCTCCAGAGCACGCGAACGTGCCGGCCCGGCACCCGCATCGCGAGCAGTGCGGCGTCCATCGCGGCGTCGTCGGCGGCATTGTGGCCGTAGCTGCCCGGCCCCTCGACGTGCTGAACCACGACCGCATCGGGAGGCAGATCCAGTGCAGCCGCAATCGCGCGGCCCAAGGTGAACACGCCTTGACTGTGGCTCCACACCTCCAGACGCCCGCCGTCGTAATGCGCGATGGCACAACTGGGGCCGATCGATGCGTGCGCGAGGTAGGGCCGCGAGAAGGTGGCGACCACAGCCGGTGCGCCGTTGTGGCGAGCGCCGTCGGCGCGGATGGGGTTGGTCTCGGCGTCGGCGGTCCGCAGCCAGCCCTCGACGTCGTCGGGGTCGGGCAGCTCGATACCCGCCGACCACGACGCGGCGGCTGCAAGGGCTTCGGCCGCCTTGCCGGCCTGCCCCTCGCGTCGTGCGATGACGGCAAGGAAATCGCCGTCGCGCACGACCTGCTCGATGCCGGACATGGTCGAAATGCTCTCAGGCGCAGCGTCTTCGAGATGGGCACCCGGCCTCGGAGGCCGCACCACCCTGGCGTGCAGCATGCCGTCGAACTCCAGGTCCTGGATAAAGCGTGGCCTGCCAAGGACCTTGTCGGGCAGGTCGACGCGGGCCAGGTCCTTCGATGTCGTTGGGGCAAGCTGGATTTCGAGAGACGGGTCGCCGACCTGCACGTGGAGGTCGACGACCGCGGAGAGGTCGGCATACGAACCGATGCGGGTGCCGTCGGGGGCCGCGAACACGCCGGACACCAACCGCACCTGCTTGATGTCCAGGTCCGCCTTGCGCGCCGCTGCGCGGCGGAACAACTCACGCGCCTCGGCGCAGACACGCCGGACCGCCGCACCGGAAACGGTGATCGACAGGCTGCCCGCGGTCAGGCCTTCGTCCGGCGACGACACGGTGTTGGTCGCGGCGGTGCGGACCGCCTCTGGAGCAACATCGAGCTCGTGCGCGGCGATCTGCGTCAGGGCCGTGAGGATCCCCTGCCCGAGCTCGACCTTGCCGACACGCAGCCCGATTGTGCCGTCGTCGTCGACGGTGAGCCACGTCGAGATCCACGGGTTGGTGACGAGCGAAGCCGGCAGCTGTGTGGTCAATTTTCGGCACCTGATGCCGAACCCGCCGCCGCGAGCACGGCGTCGACGAAACGCAGATGTGTGCCGCAGCGGCACAGGTTGCGTTCCAATGCCGCCGACACCTCATCGCGCGTCGGCCGGGGATTGTCGCGCAGGAGCGCGGCGGCGCTCATGATGATCCCGGCGATGCAGTAGCCGCACTGCGCGGCCTGCAGCTCGAGGAACGCGGACTGCAGCGGGTGCAGGGCGTCGGGACGGCCGAGGCCGGCGAGCGTTCGCACCTCGCCGCGGACGTAGTCGACGGGGGTGTCGCACGCCGGAGTCGGATGACCGTCGACCCAGACGAAGCACGCCCCGCACTGGCCGAGCCCGCAGCCGAACTTCGGTGACTTGTCGCCGATGTCGTTGCGCAGCACCTCGAGGAGGGACGTGCCCGCCGGAACGTCGACGTGATGCTCGCGGCCGTTGACGGTCAGCTGGACCGAGACCACGTCTGCGTCTCCTGAGCCGGCGGGCGCTGTGATCTCAGACGTTGCTCGACGCCGCCCAGTAGCTGGGGTCGGCCTTGCGCGCGGCGAGTTCCTCGGCCGTTTCGAAGCCGGGGGCCATCGACGCGGCGGTGCCCGCCATGTACTGGTGATGGTCGATACCAAGCAGCCGGATCCAGCTCTGCTGACCGAAGGTCAGCGCGATACAACAACCCAGCTCGACCAGCTCCTGCTCGGAGAAGTGGGCGTGCAGACGGGCCCAGAGCCCGTCGAGGTCCTGGCAGCCCCAGGCGATGGCCTCGGCGTACGCGAGCGCGGCCTTCTGACGGTCGTCGTACAGGTCGGAGGTCTCGAAGTTGAGCAGTTGGTCGTACTGCTGCTCCTGCAGGCCCGCCGTCGCGGCCTTCTCCGAGCGCTGGTTGCCGCAGAACTCACACTTGACCGTCCTGGAGATGTACACGCGGCACAGATCCTTGATCGCGTGATCGACCACGCCGCTGTGGAACTGGGACTGCCAACTGTCGGCGAAGGCCCAGAACGCCTCCGGTGAGTGTGCGCGGACCGCGGAGCTCTCGGGTCGCGGTGTCCCATGCTTGGCGCAGCGCTCCAACTCCGCCTGCATGCGTTCGTCCACCTGCTCGAACGGTACGTAACTGATGTGCTGAGTGGTCGTTGTGCCCATATCGCTCTCCAATGAACGTAGTTTTGCAATCGATTGTTGCCAGTATCTTCTGCCGCACTCGGCGCGTCAAGGGGCGATCGATCAGTCGAACACCAGGATCTTGACGAGAGCGAGTGTGCCGATCACCACGATGCAGATGCGCAGCACCGACGGCGGGAGCCGACGCCCGAACGTAGCGCCGAGATAGCCGCCGAGGAATGTTCCGCACGAGATCAGCGCCACGAGAGACCAGTCGATGTGGTGGTTGGCGATGGCCATGAACGTCAGCGCGGCGACGAGGTTCACCAGGGTCGCGAGGACGTTCTTGATTGCGGTCAGGCGTTGGATGCCGTCGCTGAGGATCATGCCCATGAGCCCGACGAGCAGGATGCCCTGGGCAGCCCCGAAGTACCCGCCGTAGATGCCGAGCACGAAGATCCCGACCGTGAGTAGAACCCGCGAGCGCGTGTTCGCCGAACCTTCGTGCTGGGCCGCGGTCGTGCGCCGTTGAATGCTCGGTCCGACGACGACCATGAGCAGACCGACGGCGATGAGGACGGGCACGATCGTCTTGAAGGACTCGGCGGGCAGCACGAGTAGCAGGGCGGCACCGACCAACGCACCTGCGATCGATGCGGGCCCGAGGCGCACGAGGATCGGTCGGTTCGGGCCAAGCTCGCGGCGGTAGCCGTAGATGCCCGAGACGCCACCCGCGACCATGCCGATGTTGCTGGAGATGTTGGCCGTCAGCGGTGAATACCCGAACAGAAGCAGCGTCGGGAAAGGTCACCAGGGTTCCGGAGCCGACGATGACGTTGATACCGCCGGCCCATATCCCGGCCGAGAAAATCGCGACGGACTCGAGCATCGGGTGGTGCGCGCGCTCAGCGGGCGAGGTGGTCGTCGAGGAACGCGACCACCCCGTCGATCGCGCGTTCCTGCACGTCATCGACCTGGACCCGGTCGTCGTCGCCGAGGACCGGGAAGATATAGCCGTGCAGCGGGTGGTCCCATGAGACCCACGTGGCGTCCTTCCCGCTCGCCTGCAACAGGTCGTAGCTCAGCCGGAAGATTCCCTGAAGGTGGTCATCGTCGCGGCCCATTACCAGAATCGGCAGCGAGATCGGCTTGATTCGGTCGAGTGCGAGCGGTTCGTTGATCCGTGAGCGGACGAACGCCGGATCGCGCATCTGCATCTCCTCGATGTTGCGCAGCTGGGTGTCCGGGTTCGTGAAGGCCGTGTCGTCCGGGGTGAGATCGAGGAACTCGTGATTGGCGGGCTCGCATGCGACTCCGGCCTTGAGCGGGCCGTCGTACAAAGACGCGATCTTGAACAGCATCTCGCCGGCGTGGCTCACTCCGACGTGACCGAGGCGGTCGGGGTCGATCTGCGGGTGCCGGGCCACGTGCTCGAGGATCGCGAGCTCGTCCTCGAACTCCAACGGCGAGCGGCTCATCAGGTCCATGCCCTGCCGTCGGTCAACGACGAGACGCCCGCCGTGGTGGAAGCCCAGCTCGACCTCGGTCCTGTACCGGCCCCATGCGCAGGCGTAGCCCGCGTCGAGAAGGCGCTCCATGATGTATCCGTGTTTCGCGACCCGTTCGCGCAGCCAATCCAGACCGCCGCCGCCGTTGCCGTAGGCGAGAAACACGAACGGTAGCGCCGGTGGCGTCGGGTGATGGCAGGCGAAGAGCGTACGGGACGTAGAGGCCGTCCCAGGTCTCGGCCAGGTGGTAGCTGACCGGCCGCGAGGAGCCGGGCACGGGTTCGGTGATCGCTGCATAGTTCGGTGCGGGCATGTGCCGCTCCAATCGCTTGTCGATGGCGCCAGGCTGCAAACGATTGCATGCTAACACGATGACTTGGCCGCGGTTCGATGTGGCCAACGCACGTTGATGTCGCCGTAGGGCGCCGAGCGACGGGCCAGCGCTGCCGGTACCGTTCTCCGGCGAGCAGACGCAAAAGTGACCATTTCGTGGCGTTTTGGGGCACGTTTGCGTCTGCTCGCCGGAGGAAATCAGCCAAGCATCGGCGTGACGACGGCCTTCAGGCAGGTCGGGTCCTCGGAGATCGCAGCGAGTGCCTTGTCGTACTCGTGCAGCCCGAACCGGTGGGTGATGAGCCCATCGGTGCGCACACGCCCGGAACGCAGCATCGCTAGCGCCCGGTCCATGCAGTTGACTTGGGCGAACGAACCCTTGATGGTCAACTGTCGGCGGAAGATGTCGTACGGGTTCCAGGAGACGCGATCCTCGGCGTCGCACATGCCGTAGACGAAGACGGTGCCGTCGGCGGCGACGAGGTCCGGCAACAGTGCAACGACGCCTGCCGCGCCGGTGGCGTCGATGGCGACGGTCGAAGCCGTAGGGCGCGACGTCCCGCAGTGTCCGGAAGGTCGCCTCGGGGTCACGCGTAATGCGTACGACGTTGTCCACGCCGTAGTCTGCGGCGAGGTCGAGTTTGAACTGTGTTGGGGCTGCGACGGTGACACGGCCGGCGCCACCGTGCAGGAGCAGCTGGGCCAGCAGCAGCCCTGTCGTTCCGGAGCCGATCATCAGGACGTCGGCGCCCTGACGCAACCCGAGCACATCCATGCCGTGTACCGCGCAGGCCAGCGGCTCGGCGAAGACGGCCACGTCCTCGCCGACGTCATCGGCCGGGTACACCTTGTGCGCCGGGCTGACAAGCGACTGCGCAAACCCGCCAGGGGCGTTCACACCGAGGGAGCGAAAGTTCGCACAGTACAACGGCTTACCCTGCGAGCACGGTGGGCACTGACCACACGCTGAGGCGTTGTCGACGGCGACCCGCTGCCCGACGCGCACGTGAGTCCACCCCGTCACCGACCTGCCGAACCACACCGGTGCTCTCGTGTCCTGGGGTCAGTGGGAAGGTCGCGAAGAAGCCACCCTCGTGGAGGTGCATGTCGGTGCCGCAGACTCCGCCGAGCGTGACGTCGACGACGACTTCGCCCGCGCCTGCAACCGGCCGCGGCACCTCCTGCACGGCGAATCGGCGCGGGGCGTCGTAGACGACGGCCTGCATCAGTGCATCCCGATGGTCGCGACGCTGCGAATCTGGCTGCGAATGAACGAGTTTGCATGGGTGGCCAGGTCGTCGCCGTCCTGCCACAGGTTGCGCCAGATACCGAGCATGTTGCTCATCTGTTCATGCACGACGACCGACGAGAACGACTCGAAGACGATCGGCCCGTCGTAGCCGATCCGATTCAGCGCGCGGAAGAACGCGTCGAAGTCGACAGTGCCGGAGCCGAGGTATCCGCGGTGGCTCTCGCCGATGTGCACATACCCAAGGCGGTCGCCGACATCGAGCACCGGCGAAACCATGTCAGGCTCTTCGATGTTCATGTGGTAGGTGTCCAGGTGCACTGACAAGTTGTCGCTGCCCACCTTCTCGACGTACTCCAGTCCTTGCCGGCCGGTATTGAGCAGGTAGGTCTCGTACCGGTTGACAACCTCGACCGCGACTGCGACGCCGAGTTCGGCTCCGCGCTCAGCGATCCGCCCGATCGCGTCCATGCTGTTCTGGCGGTTGCGCGCGGTGGCGGGAGCCATGTACTTGCGCATCGCACAGTAGATGACGCCGACCAGATGGGTTCCGCCTGCCTCGCTGAGGAATTCGAGGCACCGCCCGAGTAGATGTTCACCCGCCGCGACGACGTCGGGGTCCTCGCTCGAAATATCGGTGCGCTCGGAGAGTCCCAGCGAGCCGGTCACTGCCAGCCCGGCCTGCTCGGCCGCACGGCCCACGGCGACAGGATCGGCCTTGTCCGGATCCATCAGCGGGAGCTCGATCAGATCGAATCCGGCCGCAGCGGTTCCGTCAATGGCCAGCTTGAGGCCGGCGTCGTCGAACTGACCCGTCCAAACCGATCCGTGGCAACCGATGAGCATTGAGCGTCCTAATCGTCACTGTTGCGGATGAACGACGGCCTTGACCGAGTCGTTGACCCGGCTGCTCAGGGTGAGCGCATCGGCCGACTCCGCGAGTGGGAAGTGGTGCGTGACAAGGTCGTTGACGTCGATCCGGCCAGAGGACACCAGCTCGATCGCCAGTGGCCAGGTGTGGTTGTAGCGGTTGACCAGGCTCAGCGTCACTTCGTTGACGTTGAGCGCCGCCAGCGGCAGCGGGACCTCTTTCTTCGGCATGCCGATCATGGCGGCGCGCCCCGCGGGGGCTAAGCGGGCCATGCCGGCTGCGAGCGCGCCCGGGGCTCCCGAGCACTCCAGGAGAACATCAAAAGTCCGATCGCTTGGGGCGTCGCTGCGCTCGGTCGCGAAGCCCATCCGCTGCGCCAGCCCGAGCCGGAACTCGGACAGGTCGGTGACCGTGATGCTGCCGGCGCCGAATGCACGGGCCGCGGCCGCGGCGAGCAAGCCGACCGGCCCGGCCCCGGTGACCAGAACGTCGTCCCCGGCCGCAAGATTGGCCCGTTTGCAGCCCCAGATTCCGACAGAAAGCGGCTCGAGCAGCGCGCCCTGTTCGTAGGTCATGTTCTCCGGGAGGGGATAGAGGTTGCGGGCGTCGATGGCCATCAATTGCATCAGCGCGCCGTCATAGGGCGGGGTCGCGAGGAAGACAAGGTCGGGGCACAGGTGGTAGCGACCGGCCATGCACTCCTTGCAGTTTCGACAGGGCGTGCCGGGCTCGATGGCGACTCGGTCACCGACGGCCACGTTGGTCACGTCGCTGCCGATCTTTGCCACCTGCCCGGACACTTCGTGCCCGAGCACGATCGGGCCGTCGACAACGTAGTCGCCGATCCGGCCGATCTTGTAGTACGCGGTGTCCGAGCCGCAGACACCGACCGCCTCGATGCGGACCACCGCTTGCATCGGCCCTGGCTCCGGCTCCGGAATCTCTTGGATCTCAATGTGTTCCAACTCGGTCATCACCGCTGCGCGGTTGGGCATGTCTGATCTCCTTCGTCTTTCGCGGGTCAGTGCTCACGCACGACCGTGGGACACGCGCGACTTGCGTGCGACCGAGTCGATCGCGACGGCGATCGCCAGCACCAACCCGGTGATGACGAACCGGTACGACGAATCCAGGTTGAGCAGGGTGAGCCCACTGGCGATCGCGGCGATGACGAGGGTTCCCAGAAGCGCCGAGTACGCGCTTCCCCGACCGCCGAACAGGCTGGTCCCTCCGATCACCGCAGCCGCGATGGCGTTGAGGTTGACGTCGCCGGTGCCGCTGGACAGGTTCGCCGAGGCGAGCCGGGCGGCCGCGAGGATGCCGCCAACGCATGCCAGGAACGAGCAGACAGCGAAGGCGCTGAGGTAGATCCGCCGTACGTTGATGCCCGACCGGCGGGCGGCCTCCTCGTTGCCGCCGACCGCGAGCAGGCTGCGACCCCACTTCGTGCGCGTGAAGCAGTAGTTGAGACCAGGACCAGGACGACGAATAGGACGACCATCCAGCCCACGCCGCGCTCTTGATTGAGGTACCAGACGAACACTGCGAGGCCCACGGCCAGCGCCACCGAACGGGCGACCAGATAGTTCATCGACTGCGCCGAAAGGTTGGCGTTGCGGCGGCGCTGTCGCGTCTCGTATCCGGTCAGGAAGAGCCCGATGCCGGCCAGCGCGGCCAGCACATAGGACAGCCATTGCGGAACGAAGGCCACCTGAGCGAACTGGACCAGCGTCGAGTCGAAGGGCAGGTTGACAGAGCCCTGGTCGCCGAGGATCGCCAGCTGCAGACCCAGGAATGCCAACAACCCGGACAACGAGGCGACGAAGCTCGGCATGCCGAATCGGGTGAGCAGCACGCCGTAAAGCAGGCCGATGAGAACTGCTACGGCGCACGCGAGCGCGACGGCGAGCACCCAGTTCCATCCGTGCCGAACGAACAGCACGCCCACGATCGCGCCGGAGAAGCCGCTCACCGAGCCGACGGACAGGTCGATCTCGCCGACCAACAGCACGCAGACGATGCCAAGCGAGATGATGCCGACCGCGCACGAGTCCAAGGCCAGGTTCACCAGGTTGGCGCTGGACAGGAACACCGGGTTGAGCGACTGGAAGATCGTGCAGATGACGATCAGCCCGACGACAACGGGCAGCACCCCGACGTCGCCTGCCTTGACGCTGCGCCAGAACGATCGCAGCCCCCCGCCGAAACCTTCGTCGACCTGCAGCCGCTCGTCGCCTTGGTCGAGGGCTGCGCTGGTAGGTGTCAACGTCATGGCGACTCCTTGCCGTCGTCGTGCTGCGGACGGATCCGGTCACGCCGGCGCGTGACGACATTGTCGGTGGCCCCGGTGATGGCGGCCACCAGCTCTTCGGTCGTCACTGCCCGGGTATCGAAGCTGCCGTTGTTGCGTCCCAGCCGAAGAACCACGATCCGGTCCGAGACCGCCCGGACGTCTTCCATGTTGTGGCTGACCATGATGACGCCGAGCCCCCGTTCCTTCAGGCGCTCGATCAGATCGAGCACCTCCGCGGTCTGCGCGACACCGAGCGCAGCCGTCGGCTCGTCGAGAACGATGATGTTCGGGTCGCCCAACAGGGACCGGGCGATGGCCACGGTCTGGCGCTGCCCGCCGGACAACGAAGCGATCGGGATCCGAACAGTCGGGATCCGAGCGGAGAGTTGGCGGAGCAGCTCCCAGGACTTGACTTCCATGTCGGTCTCGTTGAGGCGCCACGGGCCGAGTTCGCGGCCGAGGAAGAGGTTGTCGACCACGTTGAGGTTCTCGCAGAGCGCGAGATCCTGGAACACAGTGGCGATCCCGAGCCGGATGGCGTCGCTCGGATCGGCGATCGTCACCTCCTTGCCGCCGAAGGCGACGGTTCCGGAGTCCGGCTGGTGAACGCCGGCCAGGACCTTGACCAACGTGGACTTGCCTGCGCCGTTGTCGCCGACGAGCGCGACCACCTCTCCTGCAGCTACGTCAAGGTCAATGTCGGTGAGCGCGTTGACCGCTCCGAACGACTTGTTGACCGAGCGCAAGCTCAGCAAGGTCGTGCCGACGGGCGCGCTGGCGACAGCATTCACGTGCCCAGGCCCAACCTTGTGCACGCGGCCGCGTACTCCGCGGTGCACAGCTCGCTTGCCGGCGTGATGTTCTTGTCGATGATCTCGGCCTTGAGGTTCTCCTGGGTGACCAGTGTCGGGGTGAACAGCTCCGACGGGGAATCGAAGATGGTCTCCTTGGGCTGCGGAGTTTCACCCTTGAGCAGCTGGTCGGCGATCTCCGCCGCCGCACCGCCGACAATCTCACTCGGCTTGCTGATCGTGTTGTACTGGTCGCCCGCAATGACCAGCTGAAGGCCGGCAACCGTCGCGTCGTTACCGCTGACCGGCGGCACTGGGTTGATGCCCGCGGCCTTGAATGCCGCGATCGCGCCGCCTGCGGTCCCGTCATTGGCGGCGACGACTCCGACGATCCTCGGTCCGAACCGGGCGATCTGGCCTGCGACCCACTTCTGCGCGTTCTCCGGCTTCCATTCGATGGTGTCGTACTCGGCGAGCACCGGAACGCCGCTGTTGTCGACCCCTTCGTGAATGCCCTTCTTGATAAGCCCGGCAGCGGCGTCGGTCGGGGAGCCGTTGACGATCAAGATGCCCGCGTCGGGCGGCAGCGGCTGGCCCTTGACCTTCTCGATCAGCGAGGTCGAAATCTGCTTGCCGATCTCCTCGTTGTTGAACGACACGTAGTAGTCGACCGTCGTGTCGGGGATCGGCCGGTCGTACGCCACGACTTTCACGCCGCGCCCTTTGGCGGAGTTGACCAGCGACACGGCCGCGGCGGAGTCGACCGGGTCAAGGACGATGACCTTCGCACCTTGGGCCACCGCGGAGTTGAACTGCTGCTGCTGCTTGTCGGCGCTGCCGTCGGCGTTGTTGTAGAGCGGGGTGCAGTCCGCGCACAGCTCCTTGAGCCGCTTCTCGAAGCCGGGCCGGTCATGCAGCTCATACCGGGTCGATCCGGTGTCGGGCATCAGGAACGCGACCGTGCCGCCGCCACCGGAGTCGCTGCTCGAACTGCATGCGGCGATGGTGACCGCAGCCAGCAGGAAGCTGGCGACCGCAAGTCCTCGTCGTCCTATGGAGCTCGTCATGTTCTCTCCTTTGAGGTATGACCTAGGCCGGTCAGACGATTTTGAATCGTGTCAATCTCGTGTTGTGAGGTTAGAATCTCGCTTTGAATCGTGTCAAGGGTCACATTTCAGCGAGTGCCGGGGGCGTGCGTGGACGGGCAGAAACAAAGGCGGGCGACCACCAAGGACGTCGCCCAGTTGGCCGGTGTGTCGCAGGGGACCGTGTCCAACGTGCTCAACCACCCCGAGTGGGTCAGTGCAGCCAAGCGGAAGGCGGTCGAGGACGCGATCGCTCACCTTGGCTTCGTCCGTCACGAAGCCGCCCGGCACCTTCGTACGGGTTACTCGCAGACGATCGGCCTCCTCCTGCTCGACACCGACAACCCGGGCTTCATCAGCATGGCCCGCGGCGTCGAGGATTACGCGATCGAGCGCGGGTGGAACGTGCTGATCGCCAACAGTGCCCGTGACCTTCGTCGGGAAGCAGTCATACCTGCGGGTCTATCACCGAGGCTCGAGTTGCGGGCGTCATCGTCGTACCGCACGACGAATTCTCCGACGGCCTGCACCGGGTGCGGGCCGGGGGGATGCCTGCGGTGGTGGTCGACCGGCTGGAGACCGGTCAAGGAAACATCTCGGTGGCGGTGGACGATCGCCGGGGAGGCTGGCTGGCCGGCCGCCACCTCGTCGACCTCGGTCACCGGCACATCGCATTCGTCGGAGACGAGTCGACCGCAACGCCCGTGCACGACCGGCTGATGGGGCTACGGACTGCAGTAACCGAAGTCGGTTCGCAAGGCACCCTCGAAGTGCTGCCCGCCGAGCTCAGCGTCGAGGGTGGACGAATCATCGGTGAAAAGCTCGCCACGATGCCGCGACCTGGTCGGCCGACGGCGATAGTCACCGCGATCGACCTGATCGCGATCGGAGTCCTGCAAACCCTTCTCGCGCACGGGATTCGGGTCCCCGACGACATCTCGGTTGTCGGCTACGACGACATCTCCTTCAGCAAGGAGCTGTCGGTGCCGCTGACGTCGGTGCGCAGGCCGCACTATGAGATGGGTGCAACGGCTGCGGAACTGCTGCTGAGCGCCATATCCGGTGAGCCGCTGCCGAAAAGGCACGTCGTGTTCGAACCCGAGCTGATCGTCCGGTCATCCACCGCGCCGAAGGCGATCTAGTTCCTCACGCCAATGTCGGAATGTATGAGTGCGCCATCCGCTTGACCTTGCGGACGAGCGCGGGGTTACCTCCGGACCGTGAGTTCCTGTGGCAGGTCGGTCAGGCGCTCGGCGCCACCGTCGGTGACCACCACCGGCTCGGACAATTCGTAACCCCAGTCGTCGCTCCAGATGCCGAGGATGACGTGAAACGCCATGCCTGCGACGAGCTCTGTCGTCTCGCCAGGGCGCAGGCTCACGGTTCGCTCGCCCCAGTCTGGCGGATAGCCGATTCCGATCGAATAGCCGATCCGTGAATCCTTCTGCAGCCCATGAGGTTTGATCACCCGCTCGAACGTCCGATGTACGGTGCTGCCGTCCACGCCGGGCCGAATAGCCGACAATGTAGCTTCCATGGCCTCGGCGATCACCTTCGCCGTGTCGGTGAGCCGGGACGGCGGTTCGCCGAGCATCACCGTTCGCGCCAGCGGCGCGTGGTAGCGGCCGAACACCCCGGCCAGCTCGATGGTGGTGGCTTCGCCGACCTGGAAGGTGCGCTCGGACCAGGTCAGATGCGGTGTGCCAGCGGCCTTCCCGGTTGGCAGCATCGGAACCACCGCCGGGTAGTCGCCACCGTGATCGGCTGTGCCGCGGGCCTGCGCCGCCATGATCTCGGCGACCACATCGCATTGCCGCCGACCGGGCCGCACACCCTCGCATGCGGCGCGCATCGCCTCTTCGGCGATCGTGCCTGCGATTCGCAACTGCTGTATCTCGTGGGTGGACTTGACAACTCGAACCCAGTTGACCAACTCGTGCGAGTCGACCAACCGGTTCGACGGCAGCCCACGCTCCAACGCCTGATACCCGCGTGGAGAGAAGAAGTGTGAATCGGCCTCGACGCCGATTGTTTCGCCCGCGGGCAGGTGTCCGCGCACCTCTTCGGCGATCCAGTCGAACGGGTGCACATCGGGGCGGTGTACCAACTCCTCCGGGTAGCCGTGGATGTGGTCGTCGTCGAGGTCGGCGGTGAAGCAGGCACCCGCGGCGTCCATCGCCCTGGTGAACAGATGCGGCGGGCCGTCCGAGCCGACCAGCAGGCACTGCGGCGTGTAGAACGACCACGCGTTGTAGCCGGTCAGATAGAACATGTTCGCCGGGTCGCATACGACGAGGGCGGCAAAACCCTTCTGCGCCATCGATTCACGGACGCGCCGCAACCGGTCGGTGTACTCCGCGTTCAATGCCGGGTCCGCCATCGTCACCGCTCCAGCAGCTGCTGGCCGGGCCCGATCGCCTTGCGCCCGAGGACCCGCAGCGCCGACCACATCGTCACCTGGTTGGCGGTCAGTACGGGCTTGCCCAGCTCGCGTTCGAGTTGTCGAGATGAGGTCATAGGTCGGCAAGTTGCTGCAGCTGATGAAGACGGCCTGTGCGTCGGGGAGATCGGTGTCGCGCACGAGTCCCGCCGTGACGTCGTAGGGCACCATCCAGATGTCGGACGTCAGACCGAGCCCAGAAGCGGCGACCACCTCGACTCCGGCTTCGGCGAGGTAGGTGGTCAGGCCGATAGTCAGCTCGGCGACGTAGGGCGTCACGGTGGCGATGTGGGCGACGTTCAGGTGGTGCAGCGCATCCAGCAGTGCGCCGCTGGTGGTCACCGCGGCGGGCGCGCCTGCGTCGGTCATGGCAGCGACCAATGCGGCCTCACCCTCGAGGCCGCCGATGAAGCTGCCCGACGAGCAGGCATAGGCCATCACCAGTGGCGAGACCGCGCGGACGTCGTCGAACCCCTTGGCGACCAGGGCCGGGTCGGAGATGTGCACCGCCATTTCGAGCGTCGCGGGCATCGGGGCGTAGGCCATCCGGGTGATGTGCAGGCTGACGTCGTCGGGCATCCACCGCCAGAGCTCCCGGTCGAGCGCGAAGTCGAACGGTGTGACGACTCCGATCCCGGACTGCTCCAGCGGCGGGGAATGGACCATGGCCCCAGTCTGGGGGGACGGTGTGGCGACCGCAAGCCGATTGTTGACAATCGTACGGTTTCGTTCCTAGCCTCGGACCCGTGCCTCGAACACGACCGGTTCTCGCGGTCCTGTGCGAGAAGGCGACCGACCGTCCACCCGGCCTCGATGGCCTCGAGGTGGAGTTCCGCTACTGCGCGGCCGACGGTCTGGCAGATGCTGTCCGCGGGGCGCAGGCCCTGTTGCTCTGGGACTTCTTCTCGACAGCCGTCCGTGACGTCTGGCCGGACGCGGACCAACTCGAGTGGATTCACATCACCGCAGCGGGCGTCGACACCCTTCTCTTCGACGATTTGCGGAATTCAGATGTGGTGGTGACCAACGCGCGCGGAGTATTCGACCGTCCGCTGGCCGAGTACGTGCTCGGCGCCGTGATCGGCCACGCGAAGGACAGCTTGACGAGCTTCGACCTGCAACGCCGACACGTCTGGCGTCATCGCGAAACGCGGAACATCACCGGCGCGACTGCGCTGGTGGTTGGCACCGGCGGCATCGGGCGGGAGATCGCGAAGCTGCTGCGGGCAGCAGGCATGGTGGTTCGGGGCGCAGGCCGCAGGACCGCCGCTGATGACCCCGATTTCGGCGAGATCGTCGACAGCGCCAACCTCGCGGCCGAAGCCGGCTGGTGCGATCACCTGATCCTGGCCGCACCGCTGACCCCCGCCACGCGGGGCCTGGTCGACGCGCCGGTTCTCGCCGCCATGAAGCCGGACGCGCATCTGGTGAACATCGCGAGGGGGCCAATGGTCGACGAGGCCGCTCTGCTGGAGGCGCTGACACAGCGACGCATCGGCGGGGCAACCCTCGACGTGTTCGACACCGAGCCGCTGCCGCCCGGTCACCCGCTGTGGGACGCGCCGAACGTGACGGTCACCGCGCACATGTCCGCCGACGCCGTCGGCTGGCGCGAGGCGCTGGCCGCGCAGTTCGCGACGAACGCCCGGCGCTGGCTGGCCGGCCAACCACTGCTCAACGTGGTGGACAAGAAGCTCGGGTACGTGTCGGCATGATCGCGTCGGCGACCGAGCTCGTCGAGGGCTACCGGAAGAAGACGCTCTCGCCCGTCGAGGCGACGGAGGCCGCGCTGGATGCGATCGACACCCACGACGGTCGGGTGAACGCGTTCGTCCTGGTGGATCGCGACGGCGCACTCGCGGCCGCCAAGCAGTCGGAGGCGCGCTGGCAGACCGGGGAGCCGCTCGGCCCCGGCGACGGCGTTCCGACCTCGATCAAGGACGCGCTGTGGACGCGCGGATGGCCGACGCTGCGGGGCAGCGAACTGATCGACGCGGCGGGCCCATGGGACGAGGACGCGCCGTGCGTCGCACGGTTGCGGGAGTCGGGCGCCGTCATCCTCGGCAAGACCACGACGCCGGAGTATTCGTGGAAGGGCGTCACCGACTCTCGACGCCACGGTGTCACGGGCAACCCGTGGGACCCGGGGATGACGTCGGGCGGATCCAGCGGCGGCAGCGCGACGGCCGTCGGGCTCGGCATGGGGCCGTGGTCGGTCGGCACGGACGGCGGCGGGTCGGTGCGCATTCCCGCCGCCTTCACCGGAACGGTCGCGCTGAAGCCGACGTACGGCTCGATCCCGTTCTATCCGCCGAGCCCGTTCGGGACGCTGTCGCATGCCGGGCCGATGACCCGGACCGTGCGGGACGCCGCCGCGCTGATGGACGTGATCACCGGATTCGATGCACGCGACTGGGCGGCCATGCCGACCCCGACGACATCGTTTATGGCCGGGCTGGACGACGGGGTGGCCGGGCTGCGCGTCGGCTTCTCCGCTGATCTCGGCTTCGTCCGCAACGACCCGGAGGTGGACGCCGCCGTCCGCGCAGCCGTCGACGCCCTGGTGAGCGCGGGTGCGGAAGTGGACGAGGTCGATCCGGGATTCAGCGACCCGGTGGCGGCCTTTCACGTGCTGTGGTTCTCCGGCGAAGCCAAGGTGTTGTCGTCCTACGGCGCCATCGACGCCCTGGCCGACCGGATCGACCCGGGACTGCACCGAACCGCGCTGATCGGATCGACCTACACGGCCTCCGACTATCTGGACGCGATGGCCGTCCGGATGACACTGGGCGGGTTGATGGGGCGCTTTCACGATAAGTACGACGTGCTCGTGACGCCGACGCTGCCGTTGCCCGCCTTCCCGGTCGGCCAGGATGTGCCCGACGGGTCGGCGTCGCCGGACTGGACGAGTTGGACGCCGTACACATATCCCTTCAATTTGACCCAGCAGCCGGCGCTCAGCGTGCCGTGCGGGTTCACCGCGGCCGGGTTGCCGATCGGTTTGCAGATCGTCGGGCCCCGGCACGCCGATGCGCTGGTGCTGCGCGTGGGCCAGGCCTATCAGTCGGCAACCGACTGGCATCTGCGCGCACCGGGACTACTGACCGAGGAGGTTTGAGATGAGCAGGCTGATCACGGTGTCGCTGGACAAGCGCGGCATCAGCTGTGTCGCCCGAATGCTCGACGAGGAGGCGCCGCGCACCTGCGCCGCGGTGTGGGATGCGTTGCCGCTTTCGGCGCCGGTGTTTCACGGCAAGTACGCCCGAAACGAGATCTACACGCTGCTGCCCGCGTTCGCGCCTGCCGATCCGGGCAAGGAGAACACCACGATCACCCCGATACCGGGTGACCTGTGCTGGTTCTCGTTCGACTCCGACGTCCTCGGCAATCCGGCGTACGGGTACGAAAACGCCACCGGCACAGGGACAACCGGAGCCATCGTCGATCTGGCGTTGTTCTACGGGCGTAACAACCTGCTGATCAACGGGGACCAGGGCTGGGTACCGGGCAATGTCTTCGGCGCAGTGATCGAAGGGCTCGACGAGATGGCCGAGGCGTGCCAGGACCTGTGGATGGGCGGCGTGCGCGGCGAGACGTTGAGCTTTACCCGCCGCTGACTGATCACGTTTCTGCGCGAGCGGCCACTTTTGTACAGAATTTCGCGGCGTGTCGCGTACAGACACGGCCGCTCGCGGTGCAACGACGTCAGCGCTTGATTGCGCTCACGTAGCTCATCTCGGTGAAGAAGCCGATCACGCCGTCCTCGGGAAACTCGAATCCGTTGTCGGCGTATGCATCCGCCATCTTCCGCGCCGAGACATCCCAGCCGTGGCCCTCGAGGTAGTCGATGACGTCGCTGCGCTTCTCGTGATAGATCAGCTCGCCCATCTCGAAGTCGTGGCCGTACTGCTTGAGCCGATCCGAGATCATCTGCGACCGCTCGTCGGAGAACATGCTGACATCGGGGATGTGCTCGGTGGCGACCCTGCTGCCCGGCGCACTGAGCTCGTCGATCCTGTCGAACAACAGATCCTGCGCCTCCGGCGGCAGATAGATGAGCAGACCCTCCGCCGTCCATGCTGTCGGTTGGCTGGGGTCGAACCCGTTGTCCAGCAATGCTTTCGGCCAGTCTTCACGAAGATCGATGGCGACGGTACGCCGGTCCGCCTTCGGGTGTGCGCCCAGGTCGGCGAGCGTGCGCGACTTGAAGTCGATCACCTCGGGCTGGTCGACCTCGAACACGGTCGTTCCGTCGGGCCAGGGCAACCGATAGGCCCGGGCGTCCAATCCGGCCGCCAGAATCACGGCCTGACGGACACCGTCGGCGGCGGCGTCGGTGAACAGCTTGTCGAAATGCCGTGTGCGCACCGCCATGCCACGAGCGGCCCGCTCGACGGTGAACCGGGGATCCACGTCGTCGAGGTTGATCTCACCGTCGAGCGCACGGACGAAGAAGTTCAGGCCGACGGCACGCACCAGCGGCTCGGCGTACGAGTCGTCGATCAGCCCCTCGCGATCGGCCAGCACGCGCTGCGCGGCGACCATGGTCGCCGTCGCGCCGACGCTGGATGCCAGGTCCCAGGAGTCGTTGTCAGTACGGGCCATCATGCCCTCCTATGCCAGGGTCGCCGTCAGGTACCCGGAATCTCCCATCATTGCAACCAATTCGTCGTCGGGAAGGGTGAAACCGTGTCCGTCGTACAGCTCTTTGGTCGAATCGACCGTGACGTGCCAACCGTGCGACGACAGGTACTTGCGGGCCTCGTTTCGCTCTCCGTGGTAGAAGAGGTCGCTCAGATTGATGTCGGAGCCCGCGCGACGCCACCGGTCGTTGATTCGATCGGCCCAGTCGTCGGGCAGGTTGGTCATGTCCATGTGCTCGGTGGCCAGGCGACTGCCAGGGGCCGAGAGGGCGGTGATGTGGTCGAACAGCCGGTCCTGCGCGTCGGGTGGCAGATACGGCAACAGGCCCTCAGCGATCCACGCGGTCGGCTGAGCCGGATTGAACCCTGCCGCACGCAGAGCTGACGGCCAGTCGTCGCGCAGATCGATGGCGACGGTCTTGCGGTCCGCCTTCGGCGCGGCGCCCAGGTCATCGAGCGCGGCGGTCTTGAACGCGATCACCCCGGGCTGGTCGACTTCGTACACATCGGTGTTCGCGGGCCAACCCAACCGGTAGGCCCGGGTATCCAGGCCGGCGGCCAAAATGACCGCTTGCCGTATGCCTGCCTCGGCGGCGCCCGTGAAGAAGTCGTCGAAAAACCTTGTCCGGACAGCGATCTGCTCACTCATTGCTCGACGAGTCCTCACCGGATCGCTTTCGTCGAACGCCTCGCCGTCTACGACCTTCACGAATTCGTCCAGGCCGACGGCGCGCACCAGTGGTTCTGCGAACGGGTCGTCGAGGAGCGCGTCGGGCCCCTGTGAGGCGATCGCGCGAGAAGCCGCGACCGCGGTTGCGGTGGCACCGACGCTCGATGCCAGGTCCCAGGTGTCATTGTCAGTTCGTGCCATTGAATTTCTTACTTTCGGATTGCGGTGACGGCGAGCGAGTCCCGCATCGGTGCGAGCTCTTCGCCGTCGGGGAAGTGTCGTCCGTATTCGGTGAACATCTCTGGCCTGTTGCGGGCGGTCACCTGCCAGCCGTGCT
Organism: uncultured Actinomycetota bacterium; assembly: GCA_963716505.1. GTDB lineage: Bacteria > Actinomycetota > Actinomycetes > Mycobacteriales > Mycobacteriaceae > Mycobacterium. The sequence continues at coordinate 76,250 of CAVQTL010000020.1, read as the reverse complement.
CGGTGAGGTACTCCACGACGGGGTTGCGTTCACCCGGATAGAACAGGTCTGCGAAGTTCAGGTCGAACCCGTGCTTCTGCCATCGTTGACGAAACGCTTCCGCGCGCTGGCCCATGCTCGCACCCGCATCGGGATGGTATTCGGTGGCCAGCCTGCTGCCCGGCGCAGACAGCTTCGCGATGTCGTCGAAGAGCCGGTCCTGGGCCTCGGGCGGCAGGTACACCAACAGTCCTTCGGCCGACCACGCCGTCGGCTTCGTGTCGTCAAACCCGTTGCGGCGCAACTCGGCCGGCCAATTCTCGCGGAGGTCGATGCTCACCGCGCGGCGCACCGCCGTCGGCTCCGCGCCGATCGCTGCCATCGTCGCGTTCTTGAACTCGATCACCTTGGGCTGGTCGATTTCGTAGACGACGGTGCCCGCGGGCCACTGCAACCGGTAGGCGCGGGCATCGAGGCCGGAGGCCAGGATGACCGCCTGCCCGATCCCCGCCGCCGTGGCTCCGGTGAAGAAGTCGTCGAAGAAGCGGGTGCGCACCGCCATCACGTTGGTGATCAACCGGGTGGCGGCCCCGTCGTCGTCGTCGGACAGCCCGATCTCGCCGTCGATCAACCGGTTGAAGAAATCCAGTCCGACCGCCCGCACCAGCGGCTCGGCGAACGGGTCGTCGATGAGCGCGTCCGGCTCTCGGCTGGCGATCGCGCGGGCCGCGGCGACCATCGTGGCGGTGGCACCGACGCTGGACGCGAGGTCCCAGCTGTCGGCTTCGGCCCTGGTCATCGCTCGCCGCTGAGAGTGCCGCTGATGTAGCGCAGCTTGGTGAAGGGCGTATCGCCGTCGAACGGCGGGTACCCGTTGGCGGTCAGCAGCTCATTGACATCGCTGCCGTTCACGTCCCAGCCGTGGTCGGTCAGGTACGCCGAGGGCTCATTGCGGTCGCCGAGATAGACGAGGTTGGCCCAGTCGAGGTCGTAGCCGTGTTCGCGCCACCGCTCGGCGGCCGACTGCATCTTCTCCATCGCCTCGTCGACGTCGTTCTGATCGATCGGCGGTGCACTCTCGGTGGCCAACCAACTGCCGGGGGCGCTCAGCGCGGTGATGGTGTCCAGCAGCCGGTCCTGGGCGTCGGGCGGCAGGTAGCCCAGCAGGCCTTCGGCACTCCACGCCGTCGGCTGGTCGGCGTCGAAGCCCGCCTCCTTCAGTGCGGCAGGCCAGTCGAAACGCAGATCGACCGCGACGGCGCGGCGGTCGGAGGTCGGCTCGGCGCCGATCTCGGCGAGCGCCCGCGTCTTGAACTCGATCACCTGCGGCTGGTCCACCTCGTACACGACGGTGCCCGTGGGCCACTGCAGCCGGTAGGCGCGCGAATCCAGGCCCGAAGCCAGGATCACCACCTGCCGGATCCCAGCGGTCGTCGCATCGGTGAAGAAGTCGTCGAAGAACTTCGTCCGGACGGCCATGTTGTCGACCATCCGGTCCATCCCGGCGTTCTCGTCGTCGTCGACGTCCAACGCCGACGGGTGCAATTCGCCGCTGGCCAGCTTGGTGAATACGTCGACGCCGACCGCCCGCACCAGTGGCTCGGCGTACGGGTCGCTGATCAACGCGCCATCGATCCTGGTCACCATCGCGCGGGCGGCCGCCACCATCGTCGCGGTCGCCCCCACACTGGAGGCCAGATCCCAGCTGTCGTTGTCCGTACGAGCCATGAAGAACCCCTGTCGATCGCTGTCCGTCAATTTACTTAGCTGATGTAACGAGCTTAATCTGACTGTACGCTCTGAATCTGAAAAGTCGCCTGACCTCAGTGCCTTGCCCAGCGGATGCGGGATAGACCCCCGGCAACTGTTACTCTCGGAGACTGCGTGACTCCGCAGGCTGGGCGCTGGTTTATGGCCTGGGCTGACTAGCACCCAGGCTGCCCGGGGCCCGCGCAACACGACGTAACCGACGCTGGTGGAGACCAGCCCCATTGGCACGCCGCGATATGAGCCCGGCTGCGCAGGAGGAAAGAGTGCTCTCGGCTTTCATCTCATCGCTGCGGACAGCTGACCTGCGACGCAAGATCCTCTTCACCCTCGCCATCCTGATCCTGTACCGGATCGGCGCGTCGATCCCGTCTCCCGGCGTCAACTACCCCAACGTCCAGAAGTGCATCGCGCAGCTCAGCGGCGGCGACTCGGCGCAGATCTACTCGCTGATCAACCTGTTCTCCGGCGGCGCGCTGCTGCAGCTGGCGGTGTTCGCGATCGGCATCATGCCCTACATCACCGCGAGCATCATCGTGCAGCTGCTCGGGGTGGTCATTCCGCGCTTCGAAGAGCTACGCAAAGAAGGGCAAGCCGGCCAGGCGAAGCTGACGCAGTACACCCGCTACCTGTCGATCGCGCTGGCGCTCCTGCAGGCCACCAGCATCGTGGCGCTGGCCGCCAACGGCGGCCTTCTGCAGGGCTGCACCCTCGACATCATCCAGGACTCGTCGATCTTCTCCCTCGCCGTCATCGTCATCGTGATGACCGCAGGCGCGGCGCTGGTGATGTGGATGGGCGAGCTGATCCAGGAGCGCGGCATCGGCAACGGCATGTCGCTGCTGATCTTCGCGAGCATCGCCGCCCGCATCCCGTCCGAGGGCAAGAACATCCTCGACAGCCGCGGCCCGGTGGTCTTCACGGCGGTCTGCATCGCTGCGCTGGTCATCATCGTCGGCGTGGTGTTCGTCGAGCAGGGCCAACGCCGCATCCCGGTGCAGTACGCCAAGCGAATGGTCGGCCGCAAAATGTACGGCGGCACCTCGACGTATCTGCCGCTGAAGGTCAACCAGGCCGGTGTTATCCCGGTGATCTTCGCGTCGTCGCTCATCTATATCCCGCACCTGATCACCCAGCTGATCCAGAGCGGGCAGACGAATCCTGGAAACGGCTGGTGGGACAGGTTCGTCGCGAACTACCTCACCAACCCTGCCAGCCCGTCCTACATCGCGGCCTACTTCGGCCTGATCGTCTTCTTCACGTACTTCTACGTGTCGGTCCAGTTCAACGTCGAAGAGCGGGCCGATGAGATGAAGAAGTACGGCGGCTTCATCCCCGGTATCCGACCGGGTGCGCCGACCGCCGACTACCTACGTTTCGTGCTCAACCGGATCACCCTGCCCGGCTCGATCTACCTGGGCGTCATCGCCGTCCTGCCGAACCTGTTCCTCGAGATCGGCAACACCGGCGGCGTGCAGAACATACCCTTCGGCGGTACAGCGGTTCTGATCATGGTTGGCGTCGGTTTGGATACGGTCAAACAGATCGAAAGCCAGCTGATGCAGCGCAACTACGAAGGGTTCCTGAAGTGAGAGTCGTACTGCTCGGACCGCCGGGGGCGGGCAAGGGGACGCAGGCGGTGAAGCTGTCCGAGAAGCTCGGCATTCCGCAGATCTCCACCGGCGACCTTTTCCGCGAGAACATCAGCTCCGGCACACCGCTGGGCGTGGAAGCCAAGCGCTACCTGGACGCCGGCGACCTGGTGCCTTCGGAGCTGACGAACAAGTTGGTCGAGGACCGCATCGAGCAGCCGGACGCCGCCGACGGGTTCATCCTCGACGGCTATCCGCGCTCGGTGGAGCAGGCTCAGGCGCTCGACGAGATGCTCAAGAACCACGACACCAAGCTCGACGCCGTGGTGGAGTTCGCGGTCTCCGAGGATGAGCTGTTCAAGCGCCTCAAGGCCCGCGGCCGAGCCGACGACACCGAAGAAGTCATCCACAACCGGATGAAGGTGTACGCCGACGAGACCAAGCCGTTGCTCGAGTACTACAGCCACAACAACCTGCAGACCGTCGACGCGGTCGGCGGTCTCGACGAGGTCTTCGCCCGCGCGCTCCGCGTACTTGGCAGGTAGCCGGTGATCACCCTGCCGGGGCTGCGCACCCGCAAGGTGGTCGAGCCGCGCTCTCCCGGCGAACTCGACGCGATGGCCGTCGCCGGTTCGGTCGTCGCCGCCGCGCTGCACGCCGTCCACAAAGCCTCGGTGCCCGGGGTATCCACCCTCGACCTCGACGAGATCGCCGAGTCGGTGATCCGCGACGCCGGCGGAACCCCGTCCTTCCTGGGCTATCACGGCTTTCCGGCCAGCATCTGCTCGTCGGTGAATGACCGCGTTGTGCACGGCATTCCGGCGGCCACCGAAACCCTCGTCGCAGGCGACCTGGTGTCGATCGACTGCGGCGCGATCGTCGACGGCTGGCACGGCGACTCGGCGGTCACGTTCGGGGTCGGGGACCTGATCCAGATCGACGAGGCCCTTTCCGAGGCGACCAAGGAGTCGATGGAGGCGGGCATCGCCGCAATGGTGCCCGGCAACCGGCTCACCGACGTCTCCCACGCCATCGAGACCGGTACCCGGGCGGCCGAGCAGCGCCACGGCCGCAAATTCGGCATCGTCGCAGGTTACGGCGGCCACGGCATCGGCAGGCGCATGCACATGGATCCGTTCCTGCCCAACGAGGGCCAGCCGGGACGCGGGCCGTACCTGGTCGCCGGTTCGGTGCTGGCCATCGAACCGATGCTGACCCTCGGCACGTCGAAGACGGTGGTGCTGGCCGACGAGTGGACCGTGGTCACCGCCGACGGATCCCGCGCCGCCCACTGGGAGCACACGGTTGCTGTGACCGACGACGGCCCCCGCATCCTGACCTGCTAAATTCGCCCAACCGCCCAGATGGTCGGGCAAAATTGGTGAACCGGACTTACTCCGTCCTCGTATTAACGAGGGAGGTACGAATGGACGATCCGGAGGCCGCCTTGATGCGAGTGCTCTATGACGAGCACGGCACCGCCTTATGGCGCTATGCCGTGCGGCTTACCGGTGACGCGGCACGAGCAGAGGATGTTGTGCAGGAAACGTTGCTGCGCGCTTGGCAGCACCCAGAGGTAACCGACGGTGACCGGTCGGCGCGAGCCTGGCTGTTCACGGTCGCCAGAAATATGATCATCGATGAGCGGCGCAGCGCTAGGTTTCGCAGCGAGACCGGAACCCCGGATCCCGAGAAGACCTACGATCGCGCCGGCCCGGATGAGGTGGATTCCGCCTTGGACCGAATGCTGTTGAGCGGCGCCCTGGCACAGTTGTCCCCTGAACACCTCGCAGTGATCAGGCGGTCGTACTACCAGGGCTGGACGACCGCGCAGATCGCCGCCGATCTTGATATCGCAGAAGGCACAGTGAAATCGAGGCTGCATTACGCCGTACGGGCGTTGCGGCTGACACTGCAGGAGATGGGGGTGACCAGATGACGCAACCCGCGAACCGCGACGACGATTTGCTTGGTGACGACGACCCGTACGCAACGTGGGACGCCGCCTACGTCCTTGGCTCACTGTCGGGAAATGAACGGCGCGAGTTCGAGGCGCATCTGGCCACCTGCCCGCGATGCAGCGCGGCTGTCGCCGAATTGAGCGGCATCCCCGCGTTGCTGGCGCAGCTGACCACCGAAGAAGTGGTAGCACTCGACGATCCGGCGGCGGAAGAGCCGCCGATGCGACCCGAGGTGCTCGACACGCTGCTGCAGAAGGTCGAGTGGCGACGGCGCCGGACGCGCAGGCGCAGTGTGATCACGCTGGCCGCCGCGGCGGCGGTGCTTGCCGTCGCCCTGGTGGTGGGAATCCTGCCCGGCATCGGCGGGCAGGGCAGCGATCAGCCGATGGCTTCCGAGATAACGATGAGCAAGGTCGCCCAGACGCCAATTAACGCCGCCGTCACGCTGACCGGTTTCGGTTGGGGCACAAGGATCGACATGGTGTGCACCTACGGCGACTACCAAAGTCGCGGTGCGGCCACGACGCAGAACCTTGGAATGGTTCTCGTGGACCACAACGGAACTCAGAGCGAGATCGCGAGGTGGGTTGGCGTGAACGGCGCCACCGCCTTGCCGAGCGGTAGTACGACGATGCCGAAGGACCAGATCAAGTCCGTGCAACTCGTCGACACGGATACGAAAGCGGTGCTGTTGCAATCTGATCTGTGAGTCGGGTCACGGATTGAACCGTGGTTACTCACGAGTCGTGTCACTTGCAGGTGCGAAAGCAGGTGACTGAATGGCCAGAGTGCAACGGGTTGTCGACCACATCGTCGGCTATCTGGCGGCGACCGGCGTCGAGTACATCTTCGGCGTCGACGGTGCGAACATCGAGGATCTCTACGATGCCGCGCACTTCAACGACGACATCACCGCCGTACTGGCCAAGCATGAGTTCTCCGCGGCGACGATGGCCGATGGGCTCAGCCGAAGCGGCGCCGGACTGGGCGTCGTGGCCGCGACCTCGGGCGGCGGCTGCCTGAATACCGTTGCCGGACTTGGCGAGGCGCTGGCCAGCCGGGTCCCTGTGCTGGCGTTGATCGGCCAACCCCCGACCACCCTCGATGGCCGGGGCGCCTTCCAGGACACCAGCGGGCGAAACGGTGCGTTGAACGGCGAGGCGCTGTTCTCCGCGGTGTCGGTGTTCTGCCGACGGATTCTCGCGCCCGAAGACATCGCAACCGCGTTGCCCGAAGCCATCGCGGCGGCCAACCGGGGTGGCCCCGCGGTGCTACTGCTCCCGAAGGACATCCAGCAGTCCAGTCTGGACATCGATCGTTCGGTGAACGGTCGTTCCAACGGGTTGGCAATCGGGGCTGCGCTCGGCGACCCGCAAGCCATCGCGCGGGCGCTGCGGCGCGCCGACGGCCCGATCACGATCATCGCAGGCGAGCAGGTGGCCCGCGATGACGCGCGCGCCGAACTCGCACAGCTGCGTTCGATGCTGCGTGCACGCGTCGCCACCGTCCCCGATGCCAAGGATGTCGCAGGCACGCCGGGGCTCGGCTCGTCGTCGGCGCTCGGAACGACCGGGGTGATGGGACATCCCGGGGTCGCGAAGGCGATCGCCGACAGCGCGCTCTGCTTACTGGTCGGCACTCAGTTGAGCGTGACCGCACGCGCCGGACTGGACGATGCGCTGGCATCGGTGCCGACATACTCGATCGGGTCGGCGGCGCCGTTCGTGCCGTGCACCCACGTGCACACCGGGGACGTGCGCGGGTCGCTGAGACTGCTCACGCAGGCCTTGAACGGCAACGGCCGTCCGACAGGTGTGCGTGTGCCGGACGTGGTGGAACGGGCCGATCTGCAGCCGCCGCCACATGACGGCGATGGCGTGCGGTACCGCGAGGCGATGGCCGTGCTCGACGCCGCGCTACCGGATGGTGTCGACATCGTCGTCGACGCCGGCAACATCGGCGCCTCGGCGATCCATTACCTGCCTGCCCGTCGGGACGGACGATTCATCGTCGCGCTCGGCATGGGCGGCATGGGATACAGCTTCGGTGCCGGGTTGGGTGTCGCGTTCGGACGCAAGCGCCGGACCGTGGTCATCGCGGGTGACGGCTCGTTCTTCATGCACGGCATGGAAATTCACACCGCGCTGCAGTACGGCCTGCCCGTGACATTCCTGCTCTTCGACAACCACGCGCATGCGATGTGCGTGACCCGCGAACAGCTTTTCTACGACGGCCTCTACAGCTACAACCGCTTCGGTGCGAGCCGTCTCGGCGCAGGGCTGTCGACCATGTTTCCCGGCCTGGCGTCGGTCGACGTCGACTCGATCGACACACTGCCGACGGCGTTGCAGGACGCGCTCGACATCGAAGGGCCGTCGGTGGTGGCGGTCCAGTGCTCACCAGACGAAATCCCGCCATTTGCAGCCTTTCTCGGCAAGGCGGCCGTGAAGAAACCCGTTATCACAGAGGAGATCAGTTCCCATGTCGTTGCCAGCGCTTGATGACATCACAGCCCACCGAGGCACACCCGACCCGATCGACGGAGTCATCCGCGTCGAGGACATGCCGCGAGAGAAGGCCACCCCGATCATCATGAACATGATGCGGTCGGTCTATCCCCACGATGAGGTGTTCGGAACCTATTGCACCGTAAACGATTACATCGACTGTCCACCCGACGAGCTGTTCGACTACATGGCTGACACCCGCTCTCTGGAGGAGTGGACATACAGTCTGCGCGGCTTCGCTCCGACCGAAGAGCCGGGGCTGTGGGTGGCGTACGACAAGCTCGGCGGCCCGACAGGCAGCCCGATCTTCACCCGCACGGAGGCCAACAGGCAGGCCCGCACAGTGGACTACCACTGCGCGTGGGACCAGGGCAAGCATCTGTGGATGATCTACCTGATGCGGATCGTCGATGCGCAGGTGGTGTTCGACAAGCCCGGTTCGGTTGTGCTGTGGACCAACTGCCACCACCCGTTCTACGACAAGAACCCCTATCCCGAGACCGCGCCCCCGAAGCGACCCGTGTGGGTCGGCGATTTCTGGGAGATGTTCGGGCCCGGGCACCTACTGGAAATGAAGAACCTCAAGGCAATTGCCGAATATCGGCATCACAACGGCTTGCCGGTGACTCCGGCCTGGATGAAGTGAGGACGCTGCAATGACCGCTGCGCATGCGAGGAGCAAAGGGAACGTCAGCCTGCTCGATATCTCGACATACCTGCCAGGGGATCCGGTTCCCGCCGACTATTACGCCGGCTACGCCGAATCCGATGAGCTGCGCGAGAACGTGATGTTCCGGGCGCCGAAGTTCCGTCACCACGTGGCCGAGGACGAAACGGCCATCGACATGGTGGAACGGGCCGCTGCGGGCCTGATCGAACGCCACGGCCAAGACACCATCGCGAACGTCGACATCCTGATCACCCACGTGCAGCTGCCGGACGTGCCGTTCTACGGTGGCGGCGGCGGGATGGCGCATCGCCTTGGCATGAGACCGAATTGGGTGCTTGATTTGCACAACGGCGGGTGTGCGGCGTTCGTCCTCGGAATGAACGTGGCCCGCACCCTGATCGAGTCGGGGCAGGGCGAGACGGCGTTGGTCGCCGTCGCGCAGAACGCCGCGGGCACGATCTTCGACCAGAAGACGATCCGGCCGAAGGCACAGGCCTCGGTGCCCGGTGATGGCGCGGCCGTCGGTCTGGTTGCGCTGTCGGACAAGTCGCCGATCCTCGACATCGAGTGCCGCACCTACGGTGAATTCGCCGGCGACATGGCGATTTCCATGGATCCGGTCCGCAAGTGGTGGCAGGCGGGCCCGGGCGAGGGGTCCATCGGGTTTACCGAGAGCAAGATCACCAAGGTGCTGGCGCGCGGTAACCGCCAGGTGCCAGAGGTGTCCTACGCGGTCTGCGACCGAATCGGCATCAAGCCAAAAGATCTCGACCTTCTGGTCACCAACCAGCCGAACAGGGCCTTCCTGCGGAACTGGCGCGACGCGCTGGAGTTGCCCAAGGAGCGACATCGCGACACTTTCGAGGAGTGCGGCAACCTGTTCGCCGTGGGCATCCCGGTCAACCTCGAGAAGGCCATTTCCGACGGTCAGCTCAAGAAGGGTGATGTGGCGCTGATGGCTGCCTTCGCCCACGCAGGCGACTTCGCAGGGGCGGCCGCGATCAAGTGGGGCGGTCGGGACTGATGAGCTCACCCAGGAGGGATCTCACCGAGGCCGTCTCCGCGCTGCCGAGCGCGGTCGAATCCGTACGCGTTGTCGCTCAACGAGAATCCGTTTCCGCCGCTGCCGGGAGTGCGGTCGGCGCTGACCGAGGCCGTCGACGTGGCGAACCGGTACCCGGAGTTCCTGCCCGAGCGGATGCGTGCGTTGATTGCAGGCCACGTCGGGGTGAGCGAGGAACAGGTGGTGATCGGCGCAGGCGCTACCGGGGTGATCATGCAGGTGTTGAGCGCGGTGACCAGCCCGGGCGACCGGATGGTGATGACGTCGCCGACCTTCGACGGCTTTCCGATCTTCGCCCACATGGCCCGGCTGGTTTCGGTCACCGTGCCGCTGGACGAGCACGGTCACCACGATCTCGATGCCATGGCCGAGGCGGCGAGCCAGGCGCGGGTCGTCGTGGTGTGCCGTCCGCACAATCCGACCGGGACCGTCGAGCCGGCCGCCGACATCGAGCTGTTCCTGCAGCGGGTGCCCACGGACACCGTCGTCTTGTTGGACGAGGCCTATGTCGAGTTCCTCGCCCCCGAGCACCGCATCGACGCACTCGCACTGGTCGAGCGGTTCCCCAATGTGGTCGTGGTGCGGACGTTTTCGAAGGCGTACGGCCTCGCGGGACTGCGCATCGGATACGGTTTCTGTGCGCCGGACCTGGCCAGGAGAGTGTGGACGATGCAACTGCCGTTCGGTATGGGCATCACCGGTCTGGTGGCTGTTGCGGCCTCCTACGATGCGGAAAGCCAGCTGCAGGAACGGATCCGGAGGATCGCTTCGGAACGACGATACCTGCGGATGCGGCTGCATTCGATGGGGGTGTACAGCACCGACGGGCACGCCAACTTCGTGTATCTGCCCGCCAACGGTCGGCCGTGGAAACAGTACTTCGAGAACACCGGACTGCAGATCCGTGACTACGCCGATGGCAGCGTACGGATCACCGTGGGTAGCCGTCAGTCCACCAGAGCGGTGCTCAAAGCGCTGGAACCATTCGCGTCGCGCTGAAAGTCCGTCGTTGCGCCCACGGGCTGCGGTATGAAGAGGCGTGGCCTCAGAACCGCCTGTGGACCCGCACAAGCGAGATCCCATCGAGCTCGCGCGTGCCAACTGGGAGCGCGCCGGGTGGGGTGACGTCGCGAACGGGATGGTCGCGGTCACGTCGGTGATGCGGGCCCACCAGATTCTGCTGGCCCGTGTGGAGAACGCGTTACGTCCGTACGACCTCAGCTTCGCGCGCTACGAGCTGCTGCGGCTGCTGGCATTCAGTCGTAACGGCGCGCTGCCGATCACCAAGGCGTCAGACCGGTTGCAGGTGCACGTCACCAGCGTGACGCACGCGATCCGTCGGCTGGAGGCACACGGCCTGGTGACGCGGCTACCCCATCCCACCGACGGGCGCACGACGCTCGTGCAGATCACCGATCTCGGACGCTCCACCGTCGAGGACGCGACCGTGACGCTCAACAAGGATGTCTTCGCCGACGTGGGTGTCTCCGACGACGAATCGCGTGCGCTGGCCGCCGCAATCGAAACGTTGCGGCGCAACGCGGGCGACTTCTAGTCGCGTGCGACGCAAGTCGACTGTCAGTAGCTATGCGGTACGCGCTCGCGGACGAACTGGCGCACTCGGCATCACTCAGCGGAGTCAGTCCGCGACCGCTCGCGCGGCGACGTTCGGCAGCGGGATCGTCGCCGTGACAGCCGTCCCCGCGCCCGGTCGCGAGCGGATGTTCAGCCGTCCGCCGACGATCTCGGCCCGTTCGGCCATCGACAGCAGGCCGTAGCCACCCATCTCGTCGCTGCCCAATGGATGCTCGAACGTGTCGAAACCCACTCCGTCATCGACGATTTCGAGTCGTGCCGTGTCATCGTCGACCGCGAACGTCAGCCGCGCCGTCGACGCGCGCGCGTGCTTGACGACGTTCTGCAGGCACTCCTGCGCGATGCGGTACAACGCAATTTCGATGTGGTCCGGCAGTCTCGTTTCGGTGACTTCGACCTGCACGTCGATCTGCGCGATCGAGCGTGCCAGGCTGGCCAGCCCACCCGCAAGGCCGAGGTCATCGAGCACCGGCGGCCGCAGCCCGCCGATCGCTGCGCGCGCTTCCTGAAGCGTCAGGTCGACCAGTTCTCTTGCCATGCCCAGCTGTTCGGCCATTGCATCCGGATCGGTTTCCGCAGCGCGCGTCGCCGCGTCGAGCCGATAGGACAACGTGATCAGCCGCTGGGAGATGCCGTCGTGGATGTCGCCGGCCAGTCGGCGCCGCTCGAGTTCCTGCGCCTGGATGACCTGCTCGACGAAGTTCTCATGTGCGCGTTCGCGGACCACCAACTGGCGGTGCAGCCGCGCCTGGTGCAGGGCGCCTGCGATGAGCCGACCGATCACCAGCAGCAGCTCTACGTCACCCGCCGTGAACTCGCGTCGCTCGACGGTGTGCACGTTGAGCACCCCGACGAGACCGCCGGGATCGGTCTCCATCGGCACCGACACCATCGACGTGAAGTCGGACCCGCGAAGCGACTCGAACGGCAGGTATCTCGGATCGGACTCCTTGTCGTGGGTGATCACGACGGGCTCACGGTGACTGGCCACCCAGCCCGAGACGCCGGACCCCAGGGGCAGCCGGATCTTGCCGACCTCGGAGTCGAACGGCGGTGTCGCCCCGGCCAGCGTCAGCGAGCGGTCGCTGTCGTCGAGAACGTGCACGAAGCAGACGTCGGTGGCGGTGGCCGCGGTGATCATCCTGGCGGCCGCGGCGGCGAGCGGCTCGACGCCAGGGCCGCTGGACGCCGCCTGGATCAACTCCCGCAGCAACGCGAGCTCACGATCTGCGTCGACGAGATCGCGAACGGCGTTGGGGCGCAACGGGCCTCCTCTAACTGGACTCATTGGTAGATCCCTTCGCGCAACGCGGTCGCGACCGCGCCGGTCCGGTCGCTGACGCCGAGCTTGCGGTAGATCGACCGTAGGTGCGTCTTCACCGTCTCGTCGCCGATCACCAGCTTGCTGGCGATGCCGCGGTTGGACAGGCCGTTGACGACGTAGGAGAGGATTTCGCTCTCTCGCTGGGTGAGGCCTTGACGGGCTCCCGGCCAGAACTCGTCGCGCTGCATCCTTGCCGCGGTGTCGGCCGCCCTGGCTGCCATGCTCGGATCGATCGCGGTCGATCCGCCGTGCACGAATTCCAGCTGGCGCACCAGCTCGTCGCTGCTGATGCTCTTCAACAGATAGCCGGACGCGCCGACGCGCAGGGCCTGAAACAGGTACTGCTCGTCGTCGTAGACCGACAGCATGACGACCTTACGGTCCGACCGGCGCTCGCGAAGCGTCAGGCACAGGTCCAGGCCGCTGGAACCCTGCATCCGCACGTCGGTGAGCACCACGTCGGGATCGAGTTCGTCGACTACGCTGAGCGCTCGCTCAGCACCCACGGCCTGCCCGACCACACTCACCCGGTCGGAGAACGCAGCGAGCATCGCCTTGAGACCCTCGATGACCATTTCGTGGTCGTCTACCAGGACGATTCGCACTGGTCCGGAGGCGTGCGGGCTGTCGGACGCCATGCCAACACCTTAAGTCCGGCGCTCATCGGGATTACGCAACTTGGCCTGGCCAATCCCCCGAATGGGGGAGGCTGGAAGCCTGTGGTCTGGGTCACCCTTGTCAACGTGCCTATGACACAGCCCAAGACTTGGCGTGCCGGTCGGTTCTGGTGGGATTGCAACTCACCGATCGGCGCAGACGTGAATCCACTCCGCGCGCTGGTCTTCGACCTCGACGCCCTCGCCGACGTCGAATGCGAGGGGCACCGTGTGGCCTACAACGCCGCGTTCGCCGCGCACGGCCTGAACTTCGCGTGGTCTGTCGCGCGCTACCGGAAGCTGCTGGCGCTGACCGACGAACGTCAACGGGTCACGGCCGAGTTGCGCAAGCGCGGGGTCTCCACCGAGTCAGACGTGTTGACCAAGTTGCTCGCCGACGACATCTATACGACGAAAACGATGATGCTCGACGAGATGATCCTCGACGCCGACCTGATGCCGAGGCCCGGCCTGGTCGATCTCGTCATGGAAGCTTTCACCGCCGGAGTAGTGGTGAGCGTCGTTGCAGGTGGCCAGCGAAGCTGGGTGGAGCCGTTGGTGCGACAACTGGTCGGCGACGGTGTCGTCGAAACAGTGGTGACCGCCGACGATGTCAAGAAGCCCATGCCGGATCCCGAGGCTTTCCGAACCGCACTGTGGGAGCTCGGGATACCCGCGGAGAACGCGCTCGCCGTCACGGGTTCCGCTTCGGGACTGCGGGCGGCGACCTCCACGGGTCTGGCCACCGCGGTCATCACCGGCGACGGCGCGCCGGACATCCCCGCCGCCGTTGCGGTGCGGCCGGATTACGCCGGCAATGAGCCCATGCGGATTGCGGATTGCCAACGGCTGCAACGCCGTTGGTTCGCGGCGCACAAGCCGGCCGACGCAGCCTAGATCCCGAAATTCACCCGCGAGACGCGTAGGGCGGGAATTGTAGCTGACACCGCTCAGTGCGGTCACAGGAAAGCCGGAATGTAGGGAAACCCTCCAATGGAAACCACAGTTTCCAGAAGCCTGCACCTGTGCTCACGAGGTCGTACAACGTGACGACGACGTGCACCGGCACCAATGACGGGAAGCAGGTCCAATTCGGCAACGACAAGCAGACCATTCCCTGACAGTCAGTTCGAAATCTCGGAGTCCACGGCTCGGCATGTCCGGGCCGTGGCTTCGTATCGGCGCCGGAGGTCAGCTGCCGCGCAGTAGTTCGATCACGGCGCTGAAGTCCTTGTCGGCATGGTCGGCGGCGTATTTCGCGTAGATCTCGGCGGCGTGGGTCCCCAGCGGCGCAGTTGAGCCGGTCGAGTTCACCGCGTCCATCGCCAGGCCGAGGTCCTTGTTCATCAGTGCGGTGGCGAAGCCGGGCTTGAAGTCGTTGTTGGCCGGTGATGTCGGCACCGGGCCGGGGACTGGGCAGTTGGTGTGCACCGACCAGCAGTTGCCGGTGGCGCCGGTGATCACATCGAACAGCGACTGCGCCGACAGGCCGAGCTTCTCGGCCAGCACGAAGGCTTCCCCGACGGCGATCTGCTGCACCGCGAGCACCATGTTGTTGCACAGTTTGGCGCTCTGGCCGTTGCCGGAGCCGCCGCAGTGGATGATCTTGCCCGCCAACGGTTCCAGCACCGGGCGTGCGCGCTCGACGGCCTCGTCCTCACCGCCCACCATGAATGCGAGGGTGCCCGCGGTGGCGCCCTTGACGCCGCCGGATACCGGGGCGTCGAGTTGGGCGAACCCCTGTTCGGTGGCCTGCTGGTGGATGTCGCGGGCGTCGGCGACCGAGATCGTCGACGTGTCGATGAACAGTGCACCGGCCTTCGCCGCGGGCAACACCTCGTCGTAACACGCCTTGACGACCGCGCCGTTGGGCAGCGAGCTGATCACGACGTCGGCAGCGGCCACCGCCGCGGCGCCGGCGTCGAAGACCGTGACGCCCTTGGCCTCCGCCGCTTCCTTGAGGGCGGGCACCGGGTCGAAGCCGTGCACGGTGTGCCCGGCCGCGACGAGGTTGGCAGCCATCGGTCCGCCCATGTTGCCCAGCCCCAAGAACGCGATGTTCATCGTTGCCCTTTCTAGGAAGCGCGGGCGCGGGCGGCTTGTGCCGAATTGCGGGCTCGGCCCGCGGCGGCCCGACCGATGACCACGCGCATGATTTCGTTGGTTCCCTCGAGAATTCGGTGCACCCGCAGATCGCGGACGATCTTCTCCAGCCCGTACTCGTGCAGGTAGCCGTAGCCGCCGTGCAGCTGTAGTGCCTGATCGGCGACGTCGAAACACGTGTCGGTGACGTAGCGCTTGGCCATCGCGCACAGCTCCACCTTGTCGGGGTGGTTCTCGTCCACTGCGCGTGCCGCTCGCCACAACAGCGTTCGTGACGTCTCCAGCGCGGTGGCCATGTCGGCGAGGGTGAACCGGATCGTCGGCTCGTCGAGAAGCGCGCCGCCGAACGCCTGCCGGTCGGCCAGATAGCCTGCCGCCTTGTCGTAGGCGGCCTGGGCGCCCCCAAGCGAGCACGCCGCGATGTTGATCCGGCCGCCGTTGAGGCCGTTCATCGCGATGGAAAAGCCGGTGCCCTCGCCGTCGGCGCCGCCGAGCATCGATTCGGCCGGGACTCGTACGCCCTCGAAGATCACCTGTGCGGTGGGCTGGGCGTGCCAGCCCATCTTCTCCTCGTTGGCGCCGAAACTGAGTCCCGGAGTGCCCTTTTCGACAATGAACGCCGAGATGCCACGGGGCCCGTCTCCGCCGGTTCGGGCCATCACGACGTACACGTCGGAGACACCTGCTCCAGAGATGAACTGCTTGACTCCGTCGAGCACGAAGTGCTCACCGTCCCGAACGGCCTTGGTGCGCAGTGCGCCGGCGTCCGATCCCGCGCCGGGCTCGGTCAGGCAGTAACTGGCGATGGCCTCCATCGACGCGAGCTTGGGCACCCACGACTTGCGTTGTTCGTGCGTGCCGTAGGTGTCCACCATCCACGCGCACATGTTGTGGATGGACATGAACGCCGCGACGGTCGGGTCGGCGGCGGCCAACTGCTCGAAGATGCGGACGGCGTCGATGCGGCGCAGGCCGCTGCCGCCGGCGTCTTCACCGCAGTAGATCGCCGCCATGCCCAACTCGGCAGCCTCACGCAATTCGTCGACCGGGAAGTGACGCGACTTGTCCCACTCCAAGGCATTTGGGGCAAGTCGCTTCTCGGCGAACGCTGCCGCCGTCTCGGCGATCACACGTTCGTCGTCGTCCAGGCCGAAGAACTGCACGTGGCTCTACTTCATTGTGGGGATGACGAATTCGGCGCCATCCTTGATGCCCGACGGCCACCGCTCCGTCACCGTCTTGACCTTGGTGTAGAAGATGATCGAGGCGGGGCCGTGCTGGTTGAGGTCGCCGAACCCGGACCGCTTCCACCCGCCGAAGGAGTGGTAGGCGACCGGAACGGGAATCGGCACGTTCACACCGACCATGCCGACCTGCACCCGGGACACGAAGTCGCGCGCGGTGTCGCCGTCGCGGGTGAACACCGCGACACCGTTGCCGTACTCGTGTTCGGTGGGCAGCCGCAGCGCCTCCTCGTAGTCGTGGGCGCGCACGATGCACAACACCGGCCCGAAGATCTCGTCGGTGTAGATCGACATGTCGGAGGTGACGTGATCGAACAGCGTCGGGCCGATGAAGTAGCCCTTCGACAGGTCAGCCTCGTCGAAAGTCAGTTCGTCAGTGGCGCGTTCGCGTCCGTCGACGACAGCTTCCGCGCCGGCCTCGACGCCCTGGGCGATGTAGTCGCGCACCCGCTTCAGCGCCGCCTCGGTGACCAGCGGACCGTAATCGGCCTTGGGGTCCAGGCTGTGGCCGACGCGCAGTTGGTTGATGCGCTCGACGAGCCTGGCGCGCAACCGGTTTGCGGTCTCCTCACCCACCGGCACCGCGACGCTGATGGCCATGCACCGCTCGCCCGCGCTGCCGTAGCCGGCGCCGATCAGCGCATCGACGGCCTGGTCCAGGTCGGCGTCGGGCATCACGATCATGTGGTTCTTCGCGCCGCCGAAGCACTGCGAGCGCTTCCCGTTGGCCGCGGCAGTCGAATAGATGTACTGCGCGATGTCGGAGCTGCCGACGAACCCGACGGCCTTGATCTCGGGGTGTTCGAGGATCGCGTCGACGGCTTCCTTGTCGCCCTGCACGACCTGGAACACGCCCGGGGGCAGACCGGCTTCGATGAACAGCTCGGCCAGCCGCACCGGAACCGAAGGGTCACGCTCGGACGGCTTGAGGATGAACGCGTTCCCGCATGCCAGCGCCGGGCCGGCCTTCCACAGCGGAATCATCGCGGGGAAGTTGAACGGCGTGATGCCTGCGACCACCCCGAGCGGTTGCCGGATCGAGTAGACGTCGATGCCTGAGCCTGCGCCCTCGGTGAACTCGCCCTTGAGCAGGTGCGGGATGCCGACCGCGAACTCG
Source organism: uncultured Actinomycetota bacterium (assembly GCA_963716505.1). Lineage (GTDB taxonomy): Bacteria > Actinomycetota > Actinomycetes > Mycobacteriales > Mycobacteriaceae > Mycobacterium. The sequence continues at coordinate 58,671 of CAVQTL010000020.1, read as the reverse complement.
ATGACCTCGATACCGCGCTGAATATCTCCCTTGGAGTCGGGGACGGTCTTGCCGTGCTCCAACGAGAGCAGTTCGGCCAGCTCGTCGACGTTGGCGTTGACGAGGTCGATGAACTTCATCATCACGCGGGCCCGGCGCTGCGGGTTCCAGGCGCCCCATTCCTTCTGGGCTTCGACGGCCGAAGCCACCGCGGTGTCGACGTCGGCGGCCGAGGCCATCAAGACCTGGGCCTGCACTTGGCCGATGCTTGGGTTCATCACGTCGGCGGTTCGGGTCGACGCCAGGTTGCTGCGGCGGCCGTCGATGAAATGTTGAATCTGTGTAGTCATGAGCGGGTCCCTCGAAAGAATTTCCGAATACTAGGACATCCTAGTAACGGGTGACTGGCGTTGGCAAGGGGCCCGAAAGTGGCCGATCAGCCGAGTTCGGCGAGCTGCCGGAAAGCCGGCGCCATTCCGTCGATCCAGGCGGCGGGCGTGCCGGTGGTCGGCATGGTGATCGCGGTCTGCACGCCTAGCTTCGCGTAGTCGGCCATCTGCGCGACGAACGCGTCGCGAGTTTCGGGAGTGTGCCTGGGGTTGTTCGCCGACACCGTCTTGCGGATCTCGTCGTAGTCGCGACCGACATCGTCGCAGTGTCGGCGCAGCACGTCGAGTTTGTGCCCGACGTCCTCGGGGGAGCCGGCGAAGAGGTTGCAGGCGTCGCCGTACTGGGCGACCAGGCGCAGCGTCTTACGCTCGCCGCTACCGCCGATCATCACCTTGGGCCGGTTGATCGGTTGCGGTGAACACAACGTCTCCTCGAGTTGGTAGTGCTTACCGGCGTACGGGCCGTTGGTGTCCGGATCCCACATCTGATTGCAGATCTGCAGTGCCTCTTCGAGCCGTTCGAATCGTTCGGCCAGCGGCGGGTACGGCACGCCGAGCCCGCGATGCTCGCGTTCGAACCATGCCGCGCCGAGGCCGAGCACCGCGCGACCGCCCGACAGCACATCCAGAGTCGTGACGGTCTTGGCCAGGATTCCGGGGTGGCGGTAGGTCACGCCGGTGACCAGCAGGCCGAGGCTGACCGTCGAGGTGTGGGCGGCGAGGTAGCCCAGCGTGGTGTAGCCCTCCAGCATGTTCGACTCGGCGGGCAGGCCGGTCGGTTCGATCTGGAAGAAGTGGTCCATGAAGGACAGCCAGTTCGCGCCGCATGCCTCGACGGCCGCGCCGACTCGGGCCAGCTCACCGGCTATGGCGGTCGTTCCGCCGTCGATATCGAAGATGGGCATGTGAATGCCGACGTCCATGATGATCTCCTGGTGGGATCGAAAACGATGACAGCGGGCGTCATCACCCACTTTTCCCTACAAGTCGTAGGCCGCGACGCATTCCGCTGTCCCTTGACGTACTCGTCAATTACGGTTCGGGCCATGAATACACCGAGGGGATATGTGACCGCAGTCGTCGCCGGCGCGATGACGGCGGGAATCGGGGCGGCGAGCGTAATCGCGGTGCACGATCAGACTGACTCCGCCGACGTGGATTTGGCGGCGTCGATCACGATCCCGATCGTCGACATAGACACGCCAGGGCCGATCAGTATCAGTCGGCTGCTCACGCTGACGTTGACGGCCTTGCCCAACAATCTCGAGGCGATCCTGGACTCGGAGGCCGGCACCGTCTACGACCTGCCCGGGCTGTACACGAACTTCACGAGCAGCGGTCAACAGACGTTCTCCGCGGTCCGTGATCCCGGTGACTCCATCACGTTCGGCTTCAAGTCGTTGGGGCCGGAGGACGGCGTCTGGAACGTCCTCAACGGCTTTGCGACGGGCGATACCCACATCGACCGGGGCAGAGCGTTCGAACTCGACGTGCTGACCGGCGGCAGCGGAGGAATCGGTGCGGCCCTCAGCGGAACTTTGTCGCAAGCGTCCGTCGACCGTGAGCTGACGCTGCTCAATAGCGGTATCACGTCCAACTACAACCGAACTGTTGGCGTATTCGGTGGCGAGCTGTCATTCAATCCCTTCGACGGGGCCAAGGCCGTTGGGAACTTCACCGCCATCGACGCCGGTGGCAGTGGAGGATTCAACCTGGGCTCGCTCGAGGTTGGCGCAGGAGGGCAAGGCAGCCTAGGCGGCGACGCCGGCCTCTGTCTGGGCTCGGCTCAGAGCAGCTGCGGCAATCGACTCGCTTACCTGTCTGTCGGCGCGCCCGTGGAAGGCGGCCTAACGGTTAATGGCGCGAGCATCATTTCGGGAGACTTTTCGACCAATGAGGTTGTCGCCGAGCTGGGGCAGGGTCAGTTTTCCGTCAAGGGCGCTGTCGGCGGTACTTTCACTATCGGGTCGCTTGATATCGGGCGCCCCATTCCGATCGACATCGAGATCCCGCGCACATCATCGATAACGGCGTTGAACAGCAGCCGCCAGACGCAAACAGTGCGGAACTCGTTCATGGCTGTCCCGCGAAAGTTGGCCTCCGACAACGAAACCGGTGGTCGTCACCGCGCCCGGCGGTTGAGCCAAGCGGTGAACGCGACGATCGACAACGTCAAGACCGCCGTCACCAACGCGGTTGCAGCCAAGCACGCCAAGCCGGAAGCCGAGGACTGAAACCGCCGCCTCAGTTTGGTGGCACGAAAGTGGGATCGGCGACGACCGGTGGCAGCGGTCCCTGGATGATCAGCGGTGGAAGCTCCTGTTCCGCCGCCGATTCGTCCGGCGGTGGTGGTGGCGGCGGTAGTTGATTCGGCTGCGGGTCGGGCGGTGGCGCCTGCGACACCGGCGGGGGCGGCGCATAGATGGTTTGGTTCGGTGCAGACGCGGGCGGTGGCGCCTGGACCTCACCCGGTGGCGGCGTCGCTTCGGCTGGCGGCGGAGTGGGTGGCGCGTTCGTGCCAGGGCCGGCGCCGGGCGGCGGCGAAGCCGCTGAGGACCTGGGAGAAATTCGCTGCTGATTCGACGGTTGTTGTGGCCCAGTCGGATTGGACGTCGGCGGCCTCACCGTCGGCGCGACAAGATTTGGCGGCACTACGGGCGCGGACGTCACACTCTCATCGACAGGAGTCACAGCGGTCGTCGGCTGGCGCAGCCACGCGAAGACGACTCCGAGAATGGCCAGTGGTACGCCGATCATCAATGCCACGAGCAGTGCCACCCGCCTGCCGAGACGGCCGTTGCCTCCGCCGGCTTCGACCGGCACCTGGTCGGGGCCGACATTGGGTGCGAACGATGCGGTGGGTGCGAACGAGCCCGTATCGCCCCCGCGCAGCGCCTGGGTCGGCATCCCGGTGGCGGCGGAGGTCAGCTGCACTTCCGACATCGTCTTGTCCCGCAGCCAACGGGGCGCCGGAATCAACACCGGCGCAGCCCCCAGCAAGGCTGCCGGATTGACCAGCCTGCGTCGCTCGTGTTCGCACGTTTGGCAGGACTCGATGTGCCGGACTATGCGTTTGCGCATCAGCATCGTGAATCGGCCGTCCCAGCCTTGCAGGATCTCCGCCAACGGACGGCATCGCGCCGGATCGGTCCGCGCACGTCGGGACACCAACAATGCGCCGAGGCTTCGTTCGACGGTGTCGCGTAGCCGGTAGACCAAAGTGTTCGCGTTCGACTGGCTGACCCCGAGCGCGGTAGCCAACTCCGGTCCGTCCAAGCCGTGTCGGTATGTCAGGTCCAAGACCGTGCGATCGCGGTCGGACAGACCGCCTGCGGCTTCAGCTATGAGATTGGAGAGTTCCAGGCGCGTGGCAAGGGTGTTGGGCCCCGCGTCATGCGATGCCGCATCCGGTAGCTCCTCCGAAAGTCGTTCGCGGCCCGGTTGAGCGGCTTTCACAGGTAGGGGCAACCACCACAGGGCGTTCGCACACTTTTCGGGCGACTTTTTTCTGGAACTTGCCTTATCGCAGGTCAGCGGGCCGGCTCGAGACTGCGGGCAGATCGTGAATTGGGCAGAAAATGCGAGCTCTCCGCAGACTCGGGGTCAGGAGCGGCGGCGGAGGTCTTCGACGAACGCCGTGGCGTCCTCCCACGTCGGCAACAGGCCTGCGGCCTTGACCTCGTCGAGTGTCGGCGCCTCGGCGTCGCGGTCGGACAGCACCCGCTCGGTACTGGGCCACTGAATATCCAGCGCCGGATCGGTGGCGCAAATGGTGTGCTCGCGGGCCGGGTCGTACCCGGCCGAGCAGAGGTACATGACCGTCGAACCGTCCTGCAGGGCAAGGAAGCCGTGCGCCAGCCCTTCGCTGATGTACACCGAGCGACGGTTGTCGTCGTCGAGCAGAACCGAGTCCCATTGCCCGAATGTCGGTGAACCGACGCGGATGTCGACAACCACGTCGAAGACGGCGCCGCGCAGACACGTCACATACTTCGCCTGGCTCGGTGGCAGCTGCGCGAAATGCAGCCCCCGAAGCACGCCGGCCGCCGACACCGAGCAGTTCGCCTGGCGCAGATCCAGCCGATGCCCGGTGAACCCTTGGAACTCGGTATCGGTGAACCACTCGTAGAACACGCCGCGGTCGTCAGTGTGCTGTTGCGGGGTGAGCTCCCACGCGCCTGCGATGGCGAGTTCGCGTACCTGCACGTCACTGCCCGCGCTTCTGGTAGGCGGACTCGATGTCGTCTTTGATTGGACCCCACCATGATTCGTTGTCGCGGTACCAGTCGATGGTCGCCCGCAGGCCCTCGTCGAAGTCGGTGTGCTTGGGCTCCCAGCCGAGCTCGTCGTGCAACACCGTCGGGTCGATCGCATACCTCAGGTCGTGGCCGACGCGGTCGACGACGTGGTCGAAGTCGTCGGGGTCGCGGTCCATCGACGCGAGAATCGACCGCATCACCGACAGGTTGTCGCGCTCGCCCTCGGCGCCGATCAGGTACGTGCGTCCGATCTGACCGTCCTGCAGGATCCGCCGCACCGCGTCGTTGTGGTCGTCGACGTGAATCCAGTCGCGCACGTTGGCGCCGCTGCCGTAGAGCTTGGGTCGCCTGCCGGTCAGCACGTTGGTGATCTGGCGTGGAATGAACTTCTCCACGTGCTGGTACGGCCCATAGTTGTTGGAGCAGTTGGAAACGGTCGCCCGCACGCCGTAGGACCGCACCCACGCCCGCACCAACATGTCGGCAGCCGCCTTCGTCGACGAGTACGGGCTCGACGGGTTATACGGCGTGCCTTCGGTGAACCGGCCCGGTTCGTCGAGCGCCAAATCCCCGTACACCTCGTCAGTCGAAATATGGTGCAGCCGCACCCCGTGCCGGCGCACCGCCTCGAGCACGGTGTAGGTGCCGATCACATTGGAGTGCAGGAACGGCTCGGGGTCGGCCAACGCGTTGTCGACGTGTGTCTCCGCGGCGAAGTGCACGACGGCGTCGGATTCGGCGACCAGCTTCGTCACCAATTCGGCGTCGGCGATGTCGCCCTGCACGAGGCGGATGTCATCCTCGACCGGCGCCAGCGATTCACGGCTACCGGCGTAGGTGAGCGCGTCGAGCACCGTCACCGCATGCTCACCCACCGCGCCGTGCACGAAGTTGGCGCCGATGAACCCCGCGCCACCCGTGATCAGCAACCGCATGGATCTACCGTAGCGGTCGGAGGTGTTCTAGCCCTTCAGCCCCAACGGCCCGGCCAGCTCTTTGAGCGTCGGCAGCAGCTTGTCCCAGCCGCCGAGCACCTGGATGGTGACGTGGTCGGCACCGGCCTCCAGGTGCTGGTTGAGCCGCGCTGCGACGTCGTCGGCGGAGCCATGGGCGACGACCGCGTCGATCAGCCGGTCGCTGCCGGGCTTGGCTCCGCCTGTCTTGCTCCTCGCGTCCGCAAAGTCCTTGTCGGTGAAGCCGAGCCGCTTCCAATTGTTCAGGTAGTTGCTCAGGTTCAAGTAGAAGTCGACGGTGCTCCTGCCGATCTCGCGCGCCTCGTCCACATCGGTGGTCAGCACCACCTTGTGCTCGGGCGCCAAATAGACACTGGGACCGACCAATTCGCGTGCCGAGCCGGTGTGCTCCGGTGTCGTCAGGTAGGGGTGGGCGCCCGCGCTGCGTTGGGCGGCGAGCTTGAGCACTTTCGGACCCAGCGCCGCGATCACCCGGCGGCTGGTGGGCACCTTGGCGGCGTCCAGCGCGTCGAGATACTCGACCAGCACGTCGTAGGGCTTGCGGTACTCGTCGGTGTGCTCGGGATGACCGATGCCGACACCGAGCAGGAACCGGCCCGGGTAGGCGCCCTCGACGCGGTGATACGCCTCGGCGACCTCCTCGGCAGGGGCGGTCCACACGTTGACGATTCCGGTGGCCACCTGCAGCGTCTCGGTCTGCTCGAGGATCGGCTCGACGTAGTTCAGGTCTCCTGCCGGCGACCCGCCGACCCAGATGGCGCCGTATCCCAGCTTCTCGATCTCGACGGCCTGCTCGGGCTTGGGCGTCCCGAATGTCCATACGCCGTAGCGGCCGAGATCCGGCTTGAGCTGGACAGCGTCGGTCATGCGGGTCCCCCTGTTATCTGAAGATTCACTGCAGGCCGAGCGGTCCGGCGAGTTCGGCGAGCGCAGACACCAGCCTGTCAGGTCCGGTAAGCACCTGCACAGGCACGTGGTCGGCGCCGGCGCTGATGTGTTCCTTCAGCCGCGCCGCGATCTCATCGGGGGTGCCGTAGGCGACGACGGCGTCGACCAGCCGGTCGCTTCCCGGCTTGGCCACGTCCTCGTCGGTGAAGCCCAGCCGCTTCCAGCTGTTCAAATAGTTGGCGAGGTTCAGGTAGATCTCGAGCGACTTGCGGCCGGTGGCGCGCGCCTTCTCGGCGTCGGTGGTCAGCACCACCTTGTGCTCGGGTGCGATGAAGGCATCGGGGCCGATCAGCTTGCGCGCCTCGGCGGTGTGCTCGGGCGTCGTCAGGTACGGGTGCGGGCCCGCCGAACGCTCTGCCGACAGCTTGAGCACCTTCGGGCCGAGTGCGGCCACCACGCGGCTGTCCTTGGGCACGCCGTGCTCGTCGAGCTTGTCGAGATAGTCGGTGAGCGCGTCGATCGGTTTGCGGTACTCCTGATGTGCCTCGGGGTGCCCGACGCCGATGCCGAGCAGGAAGCGGCCGGGATAGGCCTTCTCGATGCGGTGGAACGACTCCGCGGTTGGGCCGGGTTCGGCGGTCCAGATGTTGACGATCCCGGTGGCCAGCTTCAGGTCGGTGGTCTGCTCGAGGATGGGATCCACCCAGGACAGCTCAGCCGCCGGCGAGCCGCCCGCCCAGATTGCCCCGTAGCCGAGGGCCTCGATGTCCCGCAGCTGCTGCGGACTCAACTGCTGCCACATCGAATGGTGACCGAATGCGCCGAACGTGCCGAGGTTGGGTTTTGTCATGGTCTCTCCAACCTACGGCCGGGCGGCGGCTATTCCGTGCCCGCCTCCGCGAGTTGCCCCGGCGTCGGGGTGAGGGGTGCGGGCGCCACCAGCGGCAGGCACACGATGAAACGCGTGTCGCCCGGCTTGGACTGCACCGACAGGTTTCCGCCGTGCTTCTCGACGACGATGCGCCAGGCCAGATCCAGCCCGAGGCCGGTGCCCTCGCCGAACGGCTTGGTGGTGAAGAACGGCGTGAAGATGCGACCGATGATGTCCTCGGGGATGCCGGGGCCGTCGTCGCAGATCTCCACTCGGATCATCTGGTCGTTCTCGCGTGCGGTGCGAATGGTCAGGGTGCCTTGGCCGTCCATCGCCTGGATCGCATTGTCGATGAGATTTGTCCACACCTGGTTGAGATCGCCTGGGTAGCACTGCAATTCGGGCAGCGTCTTATCCATGTCCTTGACGATGGTCACCGGCCTGCCCTTGCCCTGGTAGCCGACCTTGTCGCCGAACATCATGATCGTGCTGCGCAGCAGTGTGTGCACGTCGGCGCTCTGATAGGAGCCGCGGTCCATCTGCGAGTACTGCTTGGCCCCGGCGAGCAGTGCCGAGACGCGCTTGCTTGCCTCGGCGATCTCGTTCATCCGCAGTTCGTTGTCGATGGTGTACTTCAGCCACCCGATCGCGCTCTGCAGTGACGCTGAGGCATCGACGTCGTCGATCAACGACGACACCCGCTCCAGCCAGTCGGTGTCCAGCCCGGCCTCTACGAAGGTCGGCGCGTAGTCCCATGCGCCAACGATGTCGTGGTCCTCCAGCCAGTCGCCGAGCTGGTCCTCGCGGTCGGACGCCTCGAGGGAGGACAGCTCCACATCCTTGTTCTTGGCCACCTGCTCGGCGACCTGGTCCTGGATGTTGATCAGGACACGCAGCGCCTCGGGCGTGAACTTGGCGTCGGCCACCATCGCGAGTTTGTGCCGCATATGGCCGACGCCCTCGCGAAGGTCGGCCACCGCACGCGCCGTCGCCGCCGCCGGGTTGTTGAGCTGGTGGGTGAGCCCAGCGGTGATGGTGCCCAGCGCCAGCAGTTTCTCGCGCTGACCGATGATCTGGCTCTGCCGCCGCCCACCGACCCGGTGGCCTTCCAGCAGGTGCACGGCCATCGGAAACTGGGTCTGCATGAAGCGCGCGAACGCGGTGGAGTCCAGGACGAAGCAACGCGACGGCTTGGTCAGCCGCACCGAGGCCTCATAAATGTGTTCCTCACCGGGCACGTAGGCCGACCAGGCGCCGAAGTAGACGCCTCGTTGCGATGTTTTTCCGGTCTGAATGTCGACGCCGCCGGAGCGCTTCGACATCAGCAGTTCGCCGTCGATCATCACGTAAAAGCAGGTGGCAGGCTCACCTTCGACGACAAGGGCCCCAGCAGGGAAGGTCTCGATCCTGCCTGCCTCGCACAGCATGTCGAGCTGGACGTCAGTCAGATGTTCGAACAAGAACAGAGTGCGAAGCTCGTCGCGGAGGCACTCCTCGCCCTTTTGCGAGCCCATGGGCACCGTCCTCTCTATGCTTCCGCCAAATACCTGTGCACCAACATCACCGCCATCGACCCTTCGCCGACGGCGGCCGCAACCCGCTTCGCGGACTCCGAACGTACGTCTCCTGCAACAAAGACACCGGGCACACTTGTTTCCAAGTGATGCGGCGGACGATCGAGCGTCCAGCCGCTGACCTTCATCACGTCCGGACCAGACAGCACAAAGCCGTAGTCGTCGCGGGCTATTCCCGCTTCCTCCAGCCAGTCGGTGCGCGGCGTCGCGCCGATGAAGCAGCACATCCGGTCACACGCCACGGTCTCGGTCCGGTCGGTCCGCTTGTCGAGTAGCTCCAGCCCGGACAGGTGGTCGTCCGTCGCAACGGTGTCGACGACCTCGGTGCAGGTCCGGACGGTGATGTTCGGAGTCTTGAGGATCCGGTCGACGAGATACTGCGACATGCCGGCCTCCAGCGAGGGCCCGCGGATCAGCATGGTGACCGACTTGGCCGTCTGTGACATGTACATCGCGGCCTGCCCGGCCGAGTTGGCACCTCCGACGATGTAGACGTCCTCGCCCGCGCACTCGCTGTTGTCCGACACCGAGGCGCCGTAGTACACGCCACGGCCGACGAAGTTCACTTCGTCGGGATCGATGGGAGTGGCCCGGCACCCCGTGATCTCGAGTTCGCGGTAGTCGACGCCCGTCGCGAGGATGACGGCCCGCGCGCCGATGGTGTTGTCGTCGCTGAGCTGGATGGAATGGGCCGCCCCAACGCCGTTGACGACGAGCTTGCCTGCCTCCTGGGTCGTGATGACCTCGGCGCCGAACTTTTCGGCCTGACGTGCGGGCCGACGTGGTGAGCTCGGCACCGGAAACGCCCAGCGGAAAGCCCAGGTAGTTCTCGATCTTCGAACTGCGGCCCGCCTGCCCGCCGGTGGAGGTCCGCTCGATCAGCACGGTCTTGAGCCCCTCCGAGGCGCCGTACACCGCGGCGGCCAGGCCTGCGGGACCGCCGCCGATCACCGCGAGGTCGTACATCTCCAGCTGCGGACTGGTCGACAGGCCGAGCAGGGTGGCCAGTTCGACGTTCGTCGGCTCGACGAGCGTCTCGCCCTTCTCGGTGACGACGACGGGCAGTCGGGTGTCGTCGAGGCCTGCGGCATCGAGTAGCTGCTGGCCCTTCGGCTCGTCGGCATTGACGGCGCGGAACGAGTACTGGTTGCGCGCCAGGAACTGCCGCACCTCCCATGACCGCTCGCTGTACCGGTGGACGATGACCTTGGTGTACGGCATCGCGCGGTCGCCCACCGCGCGCCACGTCCTCGAGCAGGCCGTCGATGACCGGGTACAGCTTCTCCTCGGGCGGATCCCATGGCTTGAGCAGGTAGTGGTCGAGGTCGACGACGTTGATGGCATCGATGGCGGCGTGCGTGTCGGCGTACGCCGTCAGCAGCACTCGGCGCGCCAGCGGGAAGAAGTCCATCGCCTTCTCGAGAAAGTCGATCCCGCTCATCTGCGGCATCCGGTAGTCGGCGACGAACACCGCCACGGTGTCGCCGCGCAGCTTGAGTTCCTTGAGCGTCTCGAGAGCGTCTGCACCGGACTCGGCCCGCAGGATGCGGTACCGCTCGCCGTAGTGTCGACGAAGATCGCGGGCGACCGCGCGCGACACTGCGGGGTCATCGTCGACTGTCAGGATTGCGGGTCGTCTGGCCTGATTGGCGGGTTCAGTCATCGCGCTCAATTATGCGCCAGTTGTCGAGCGGATATGCGGTCGAGAAGTTGACGCTGAGGTGGTCGTTCAGCGATTTTGGGGCACGCCGCCGAGCGGGTAGTATGGATCGACGGTGCGGTTTCCGCGCCGGCTCTTGCGTGCCCCAGTTCTGGAATTTCTAGCTACCGGCTCACGTTTTGTAGTCGGCAGTGATTTACTGCGCCGACCGGCGCCAACTATCCAGACGGACACGGAGGATCTCCGAACAACAATGGCCAAGAAAGACGGTGCCATCGAGGTCGAGGGCCGCGTGGTCGAACCCCTGCCCAATGCGATGTTCCGCATTGAGCTGGAGAACGGACACAAGGTGCTCGCCCACATCAGCGGCAAGATGCGGCAGCACTACATCCGCATCCTGCCCGAGGACCGGGTGGTGGTGGAGTTGTCTCCCTACGACCTGTCCCGGGGCCGCATCGTTTATCGGTACAAGTAATCCGCTTAACAGCACTTCAGACAAGAACAGGATCGACGAGCCGTGAAGGTGAACCCGAGCGTCAAGCCCATTTGCGATAAGTGCAGGGTGATCCGTCGGCATGGGCGGGTCATGGTGATCTGCTCCGATCCGCGTCACAAGCAGCGGCAGGGCTGAGTCAAGCCCTCCACCCCACAACTGAATGACGAAATCCCAGCACCACTGAGCGGACCGCCGCTCACTACGTCCGGCACGGAGGCCGGACCCCACACGGGGAACGGGCTGGGACAAGACCTCCGCAAAGAGAAGGAATCACTGCCTGATGGCACGCCTCGTGGGCGTCGACCTCCCGCGCGATAAGCGCATGGAGATCGCGCTGACCTATATCTACGGCATCGGCCGTACCCGCTCCCAGGAGATCCTGGAAGCCACCGGCATCAGCCGGGACCTGCGCACCAAGGACCTGTCCGACGATCAGGTGACCCAGCTGCGCGACTACATCGAGGGCAACCTCAAGGTGGAGGGCGATCTGCGCCGCGAGGTGCAGGCCGATATCCGCCGCAAGATCGAGATCGGCTGCTACCAGGGCATTCGGCATCGCCGCGGCCTGCCGGTGCGCGGCCAGCGGACCAAGACCAATGCGCGCACCCGCAAGGGCCCGAAGCGCACCATCGCCGGCAAGAAGAAGGCCAGGTAAGCAAATGCCACCCGCTAAAAAGGCAGCGAAGGGCGCAGCCGCCCCCAAGAAGGGTCAGAAGACCCGCCGCAGGGAAAAGAAGAACGTCCCGCACGGCGCCGCGCACATCAAGAGCACGTTCAACAACACCATCGTGTCGATCACCGATCCGCAGGGCAACGTCATCGCCTGGGCGTCGTCGGGCCATGTCGGCTTCAAGGGGTCGCGTAAGTCGACGCCGTTCGCCGCGCAGCTGGCCGCCGAGAACGCCGCCCGCAAGGCGCAGGAGCACGGCGTGAAGAAGGTCGACGTGTTCGTGAAGGGCCCGGGTTCGGGCCGCGAGACCGCCATCCGGTCGCTGCAGGCGGCCGGCCTCGAGGTCGGCGCGATTTCCGATGTCACCCCGCAGCCGCACAACGGCTGCCGTCCGCCCAAGCGGCGCCGGGTCTAGGAGGAATACAGTACTCATGGCTCGTTACACCGGACCCGCAACCCGCAAGTCGCGTCGCCTTGGCGTCGACCTCGTCGGCGGCGACCAGGCATTCGAGAAGCGGCCCTACCCGCCCGGCCAGCACGGCCGCGCGCGGATCAAGGAAAGCGAATACCGCCAGCAGCTGCAGGAGAAGCAGAAGGCCCGCTTCTCCTACGGCGTGATGGAGAAGCAGTTCCGCCTCTACTACGAGGAGGCCAACCGCCTCCCGGGCAAGACCGGCGACAACCTGCTGCGCATCCTGGAGAGCCGGCTGGACAACGTCGTGTACCGCGCCGGCCTGGCGCGCACTCGCCGGATGGCCCGCCAGCTGGTCAGCCACGGCCACTTCACCGTCAACGGTGTCAAGGTCGACATCCCGAGCTACCGCGTGTCGCAGTACGACATCATCGATATCAAGGACAAGTCGATCAACACGCTGCCGTTCGAGATCGCTCGGCAGACCGCGGGCGAGCGACCGATCCCGGGATGGCTGCAGGTGGTCGGCGAACGCCAGCGCATCCTGGTGCACCAGCTGCCGGAGCGGGCGCAGATCGACGTGCCGCTCGCCGAGCAGCTGATCGTCGAGCTCTACTCGAAGTAAGACTTTCCAGCCGCCCGGATGGCGGTTGGGATACGCGACATCAAATAGCGGTTGTCGCGAAGGAGGAAGAAAACACATGCTGATTTCTCAGCGACCCACATTGTCCGAAGAGGTCCTAGCCGAGGATCGCTCCCAGTTCGTCATCGAACCGTTGGAGCCCGGATTCGGTTACACCCTTGGCAATTCGCTTCGGCGCACGCTGCTGTCGTCGATCCCCGGCGCAGCGGTCACCAGCATCCGCATCGACGGCGTGCTGCACGAATTCACCACCGTTCCCGGTGTGAAGGAAGACGTCACCGACATCATCCTGAACCTCAAGGGTCTGGTCGTGTCCTCCGAGGAGGACGAGCCGGTCACCATGTACCTGCGCAAGCAGGGCCCCGGTGCGGTCACCGCGGGTGACATCGTTCCGCCTGCCGGTGTGACGGTGCACAACCCCGAAATGCACATCGCCACCCTGAACGACAAGGGCAAGCTGGAGGTCGAGCTCGTCGTCGAGCGCGGCCGCGGCTACGTCCCCGCCGTGCAGAACAAGGCGTCGGGCGCCGAAATCGGCCGCATCCCGGTCGATTCCATCTACTCGCCGGTGCTGAAGGTCACCTACAAGGTGGAGGCCACCCGCGTCGAGCAGCGCACCGACTTCGACAAGCTGATCCTCGACGTCGAGACCAAGAACTCGATCAGCCGCGCGCGACGCGCTGGCGTCGGCGGGTAAGACGCTGGTCGAATTGTTCGGTCTGGCACGCGAACTCAACGTCGAAGCCGAGGGCATCGAGATCGGCCCGTCGCCGGCCGAGGCCGACCACATCGCGTCGTTCGCGCTGCCGATCGACGACCTGGACCTCACGGTGCGGTCGTACAACTGCCTCAAGCGCGAGGGTGTGCACACGGTGGGCGAGCTCGTCGCCCGCACGGAGTCCGATCTGCTGGACATCCGCAACTTCGGCCAGAAGTCCATCGACGAGGTGAAGATCAAGCTGCACCAGCTCGGTCTCTCGCTGAAGGACAGCCCGGCCACGTTCGATCCGTCGGAGGTCGCAGGCTACGACGTTGCCACCGGCACGTGGAACAGCGATGCGAGCTACGAGCTGGACAACGACCAGGACTTCGCCGAAACCGAACAGCTCTAAGAAACAATCCGTCCCGGTTCTACCTGATACGGGAACCGGCCCATACAAGGAGATCAGTCGCAATGCCCAAGCCCACCAAGGGCCGTCGCCTCGGCGGATCGTCCTCGCACCAGAAGGCGCTGCTGGCCAACCTGGCCACATCGCTCTTCGAGCACGGCCGGATCAAGACCACCGAGCCCAAGGCGCGGGCGTTGCGGCCCTACGCGGAGAAGCTGATCACCCACGCCAAGAAGGGCACGCTGCACAACCGGCGTGAGGTGCTCAAGAAGATCCGGGACAAGGATGTCGTGCACACCCTGTTCGCCGAGATCGGGCCGTTCTACGCCGACCGCGCCGGCGGCTACACCCGCATCATCAAGGTGGAGGCGCGTCAGGGCGACAACGCCCCGATGGCCGTCATCGAGCTGGTGCGGGAGAAGACGGTGACGTCTGAGGCCAACCGTGCGCGTCGCGCGGGTGCGGCGAAGAAGGCTGCTCCGGTGGCGGCTGCGGCTCGCAGGAGGCCGTCGTCGAGGAGGCACCGGCTGAGGAGGCCGTCGAGGCGGCTCGGCTGAAGAGACCATCGAGGCGGCTCCGGAGGCCGAAGAGTCCATCGAAGAGGTCAAGGCTGAGGACGAGGCGATCGCCGACGCCCAGACCGCAGAAGCCGAAGCCGAGATCGAAGAGGCCAAGGCAGAAGTGAAGGCCGACGAGGCTGATTCCGACGAGGATGCCGACAAGGCCTGACGAAGCAATGAACAAACCCGCCATCGAATCCGGTGGCGGGTTTGTTCGTCTTCGGCTCGACATCGCCTACGACGGAACGGAATTCGCCGGTTGGGCAACGCAGGCCGGGCAGCGCACCGTCGCAGGCGTTCTCGACGAGGCGCTGACGACGGTGTTCCGCACGCCGGTGCGGCTTCGCGCCGCCGGACGCACCGACACCGGCGTGCACGCCACCGGTCAGGTGGCGCACGTCGATGTGCCTGCCGACGCGATCCCGCACGCCTATCCGCGCACCCCTCGTCCCGAGCGAGACGCGAGTTCCTGCCGTTGGTGCGACGGCTGTCGCGGCTTGTTGCCGTCCGATGTCAGGGTGCAGCGACATCGTCCGGGCGCCAGCGGGTTTCGACGCACGGTTCTCGGCGCTGCGCCGCCACTACGAGTACCGGCTGTCGACAGCGCCGTACGGCGTCGAACCGCAGGACGCGCGCTACGTGACGCCGTGGCCCCGTCCGCTGGACGTCGACGCGATGGCGGCCGCGTCGCGGGAACTCGTCGGGCTGCACGATTTCGCGGCGTTCTGTCGGCACCGCGAGGGCGCCACCACGATCCGGGACCTGCAACGGCTGGACTGGTCGCAAACGGGCGATCTCATGACGGCCTACGTCACCGCCGATGCGTTCTGCTGGTCGATGGTGCGCAGCCTCGTCGGTGCGCTGCTGGCGGTGGGGGAGGGCCGTCGCGAACCGGCTTGGTGCGCAGGCCTGTTGACCGAATCACGTCGCTCCAGCGACTTCGCGGCGGCGCCGCCGCAGGGGCTGACGCTCGTCGGCGTCGACTACCCGCCCGACGATCAGCTCGAGGCTCGCATCACGGTCACCCGCGACCTGCGCCGCATCGACTAGTTGAGCCTGCCCGCCACGAAGTCGGCGGCCTGGTTCACCATGCCCGCGTTGATGTACTGCTTCGCGGCGTGGTCGGTCCAGTTCTCTTCCCATGTGTTCGGGTCGGCGGGGTTACAGACCGGGTCGGCGCCGTGGCACAACTCGATGGTGCGATCCGAGTAGAGCGGGCTGAAGTTGGTGATCGGGCCGATCCATGCGGCGCCGTTGCCGAACAGTGCGACCGCGGCGATCTTCTGGTCCATGCCTTCGGGCAACGGGTTGTCGAAGCCGAAGAAGCTGAACGGAACGGCGAGCACCACGTCGGTGACGGCCGCCCCCAGCGAATAGCCGCCCAGGACCAGGCGGGTGTCCGGGCAGGTGTTGGCCATGCTCTGGATGTGTGCGCTCATGTCGTTGCCGCCGACATCGATCTCGTTGTCGGCGGGGTAGCGGACCGCGTACACACCGATGTTCTTGTTCACCTTGGACCGCAGCGCGCTGACGAATGCGTTACCGATCGCCCCGACCCCGGGCGACTCCAGCCGGCCGCGGGCGAATACCACCTCGACCTGCGGGCAGGCGGCCGACGCCGACGGGATGGCCGTGCCACCGGGCAGGGTTGAGGGGCCGACCAGCAGGCCCGCCGCTACGAGCGGTCGCTGCGACCGCGGCGACGAGGCCGCGACGAATCCGACGACCCATGCTGTTGCGCTCACCACGACTGATCATCACGCCGATGTTAGCCGACGAATTGACGCACCCGTTCCGGCGCTGAGTGAGCTACACCCGGCCGGCGACGAAGTCGGCTGCCGTGTTGACGAATCCGCCTGTGTAGTTGGGGGACTTGTGCGCGTTGAGGAGTTCTCCGTCGGTCTGGCAGATCGGGTCGCCGCCGTTGCACAGGTCGATGGACCGTCCACCCCATACCGGGCTCATCGTCAGCGGCAGGCCGAGCTTGGCCGACGGATTGCCGAAGACGGCGATCGCCGCGACGAAGTCAGGTGCGTTGGGCGGCAACGGATTGTTGAAGCCGACGGCCGGAATGGGCACCGCGGCGATGACGTCCATCACGGCCGCGCCCTGCGAGTAGCCGCCGAGCACCAACCGGGTATTGGGGCAGGCACCCATCATGTACTGAACGTGGGCGCTGGCGTCGTTGGCGCCGCCTGCGGCAGCAAGGAAGTCGAAGTTCGCCGGGTAGTTCACCGCGTAGGAGCCGACCGAGCGGCCACCGACCTTGCTCTGGAGCGCGTTGACGAACGCCCCTCCGACGGCCCCGAGTCCGGGCGTGTCATCGGTGCCGCGGGCGAAGATCACCTCGATGTCGGGGCAGTCCGCCGAAGCGACCGGCGCGAACGCGATCGACGGCGTGACCACCGCTGCGGCGGCAACCAAGGTCGCGGCCGCTGCCTTCATCAGACGTAGTGCAGTCATTCTCTACACCCTTCCCGCTGCGAAGCTGGCTGCTTGTTGTGCCATTGCGTCTTCATAACCCCTGTGGGCGAGGGGGTTTCGCCCGTCAGAACAGATCGGGTCGCCGTCCTTGCAGAGGTCGATGGCCTTGCCCGCGAACTGACCCGACGACGTTAGCGGATTACCGAACTTGGTCGCGGGATTTCCGAACACCGCGACCGCGGAGACGAGGCTCGCATAGCTCCCCGACAGCGGTGGCGCCGAACCGATCTCGCCGATCTTGTTGCCGAGCGGCGGGACACCGGCCAGCATGTCCATCACCGCGGCGCCCTGTGAGTATCCGCCGAGCACGAATCTGGTCGACGGGCACTGCGCCGCGAGGGAGGCGATATGACTGCTCGCGTCGAGCGCACCGTCAGCGGTGGTGAGGAAGTCGTAGCCGGCCGGATAGTTCACCGCGTATGAGGTGACGACCCGACCGACCTCCTGCGCGCTGAGCGCGTCGGTGAAGGCCTGCCCGACTCGGCCGATGCCGGCGGGCTCGGCGGTGCCGCGGGCGAACACGACTTCGATGTCGGGGCACGGGTCGGCCGCGGCGGTCGGGGCCACGCCTACGAACACGGCGGTGGCCGCGGCGCCGACGGCGGAAAGGATGGCGGCCCCCCGGGCCAAGCTACGTGGCAAGAGTCACGCGGCCATATTTCCACACCCGGGTAGCGGGAGACTAACCGTTTGCCCTGTTGCAGGGCGCCGCGTCCCGGACGGCGCCGGCGTCTGGCCAGGTCGCAGCGTCGACTTTCTCGCTGCGGTCGCCCTGCCGGGCCAGCGCGAGGCCGACCAGGACGACGGCGCCGCCGACGGCCTGCGTCAAGGTGATCGCCTGGCCGAGCAGCAGCCACGCCGCCAGCACCGCGAACATCACCTCGGACAGGCCCGACCAGCGATGCGAACCGCGGGCGCAGCCGGGCGATGCCCATGATGCCGAGGCTGTACGCGATCGCCGTCGGGATCACGGCCAGGGCGATGACGGGTACCACCCATGACACCGTGAACCCCGCGACGACGGTGTCGTTGGCGGTGAAGCGGAACGGCATCACACCGGTCACGCCGACCATTGCGGTCGCCGCCGCGCCGACGATCAGCCCGCCGGTGGCGAGCGTGATCGAGTTCAGGCTTCCTTCGTCGCCGTCGGCGCTGACTGCATCGGACATCACGAAGTAGCACGCCGCGCATACCGCCGCTGCGAGTCCCCACGCCACGCCGATTCCGTTGATGTGAGCGCCCGCAAAGACGTCGAGCACGAGCATGATTCCTGCGATCGCGAGCGCGACACCGGCCAGCGTCAGGTTCGTGGGCCTGCGCCGCGTCGTCACCCACACGAAGCCGACCACCAGGATCGGAGCCGTGTACTCGAGCAGCAGCGCGACGCCGACAGACAGGTGCTCGACGGCGTTGAAATAGAACAGCTGAGCACCGGCCACCGGGACGAGGCCGTAGACGACCACCGTCTTGGCGTGCTGCACGGCCTCGCGGATCCAACTCGGCCTGATGAAGGTGGCGACGATCGCCATTACGACAGCGCCGCCCGCCATCCGTGCGGTGACCGCCGCGGTGGGGGTCCAGCCGGCCTCCATCAGTGCCTTGGCGAACGGGCCGGAGACGCCGAAGGCAATGGCGGAGCCGACAGCGAAGAGCAGGCCGAGCCTGAAGTGGTCGACGCCCGTGGTGGACTGCGTCGCTGTCATCTTTCACCTCCGCCGTGTAATGAGTAAAATGAAGATTGGTCATGACATTAGCCGGAGGGGAGGTCACGGGTCAATTGATTTTCAGTCATGACACCGAGCTCACCTTGAGGGCTGGGTGTGTGCTGATCAACACCGAACGGGTGGACGGCGAGCAGCTCGGTGACCTCGAGGCGCTCGACGCCTATCTGGACAGCTTCGGCTGGACCGGCAGGCGCGACCACGACGACACCGAGTTGAAGTCCGTGCTTCGGCTGCGCGAACGGCTGGGCGGCATCTGGGCGGCCGCCGACGACGAGGAAGCCGCCGTGGCGCAGGTCAACGCGCTGCTGAGCGACACGAAGGCGCAGCCGTGGTTGACGCGGCACCCGGAGATGCCGGAGTGGCATTTACACCTGGCCTCGGTTCACGACCCGCTGTGGCAACGCATGGGCGCGGAACTGGCGATGGCGCTGGCCGACTTGATCCGCGGGGGCGAGCTGCGGCGGCTCAAGATCTGCGCGGCCCCCGACTGCGAAGCGGTGCTAGTTGACCTGTCCCGCAACCGATCCGGCAAGTTCTGCGACACCGGCAACTGCGCCAACCGGCAACACGTCGCGGCCTACCGCGAACGCCGCGCGCAGGGGAGCTGACCGGCTACTGCCTGCCGCCCAGGTCCGTCGGCCGGATATTCACGAGCCTCGTCGGGTCGCGCTGCTCCTTGATCCCGGGGCGCAGTCCCTGGCCGGCGAGCCACCACCTGGACGTAGCCGGTGGGGCGGCGCGACGGGGATCTAGTCCAGCCCCCGTGACAGTCGTCGACACTGTTGGCGACGGTGTGCTCGCGGCTCGACCGTAGAGCGACGCGCCCTGTACGGGCGAGGTCGATGCCTCTGGAGTCAACTTCTTGGCGAACGCAGAGTGAACCCCGGGATCTGGACTGGGCCCGTTGAATTGGGCTCGGTTGAGCTGTTCCCGCGGTCCGCTGAGATTGAATCCGGTGATCGTCCCGTACGGATCTTTGGGGCGTAGGACAACTCTGTTCTCGTTCTTCTGCGCAAACGACGTCTGCGAACCGGAAGATTGAGTGCCCGACGACTGCGCGCCCGTGTCGCCGGTGGCCGGTGAGCCAGTCGACGACGAATCCGCCGACTGGGAACCAGCCGACTGCGAGCCCGTTGGGTGTCCGCTCGGGTATGAGCCCGTCGGCTGCAGGGGTTGGATCGAGCCCGAAGCGTTGCTCATCGCGTGCTCGAGGTACTGCCGCCACGCCTGCAGGTAGCCGAACAATTGCTGCGAGTAGTCGGCAGGCGGGCTGGCGCCGGGGGTAGTTGTGCCAGGGGCCGTCATCGGCGGCATGAACGGCATGGGCGGCATCGGTGGCATGCCCATCGGACCTGGGCCCATCGGCATCCCGGACGTCAACGCCGCGGAGGCCTCCAAGAGTTGTCGCCACGCTTGCAGATAGCTCAGCAGTTGCTGGTTGTAGTTCATCGGGTTCGTCATCAGTGATCCTCCGGCCATTCGGGGTGCAGGGGTACAGGGGTGCCGCCGTCGTGATAGTTCGCGTCGAGGTTGCGAAGAGTACGGGTGTCGAGTGGCTCGCGGTTCTCGAGATCCATGACATAGCAGTAATCGCCTGCCGGCGAAGGCATTCGAACCGGAGTCGTCAAGCCTTGGTCGATGAAGCCGTACGGAGTCCGCCAGTCAAGCGCCGTCTCGCCGCGCCGGTCCGTCCCGCCGGACTCGACCCAGATGTAGTGATCGAGGATGGCGTTCACCGCGTGCCGTCCCGACTCACACGCCGCCTCCATCGACGTCATGCGTGTGAACGTCTTGGTCCACGTGCCTGCAAACACGACCGAGTTGTTGTGAACTTGATAGCCGCCGTGGCCGGCCTGCCAGACATTGCGCTGCTGTAGATCTTCGAGCCAATCGTCCTCGTCTGGCACGGTGGACCAGGAGTTGCCCGTCGGGTTCCAGGGATCGGCGCAAGGCCGATTGATCCAGTCCCCGACGATAGGCACGAGGTACGGCGTCTCGTTCCTGATTGGACGGCCCGACCCCTGACCGGGACCGTCTTCCATGATGATGCCGCGGTCGATGGCGTACCACGCGGGCCAAGGAAGCAGCGACTCGGCGACGTTCGGTGAGGTGCTGGTGAGGGCTTTGACGATCTGGTGCCACACTTCCGTGGCGATTTCGTCGGCCGTGCAATCGCGGGCGGCCTTGCCGTTTCCAGACGAGGGCGTGTTGAAATCGCCGATGTCGACCGAGAGCACCGAGACGTGGCCGTCGCGATTCAGGATCGGTTTCTTCTCCCATAGGCCGTGCTGGTTGATTGACGACAGTGCCCACTCTGTACCCGAGTAGTACATGTGTCCTCGAAGCAGTTGGAACTCCGTGTCGAAGTAGTACTGAATGCCGCCGAGCGTTTGGAACCGGTCCCAGGCCTTCAGCCCCATGGAGTCCATCGCATAGGGATCACGCCGGTCGACCGGTCGGGTCGAATCGGGCTGCAACGGGCCGTCGGGAGGGGGTACGAGGGTGGTGAATCCGTCCAATCCGGCCACCGTCCCGCCGATGCCTGCCGCGCGCAGTGACGCGGTGATGCGTTCGGCCACCGGCGCGTCGACGGCGACCACCGTGTAATCGGGGGCCACCCGCGTGCCGTCGGCGAAAGTCACCTGTGCGCGTGGTCGCAGGTGCGCCGGCTGCAGCGGGTCAAACGCCGAGGCCTCGAGGTTGACGGCCTCACCGTGGACGAAACGGACTCCGAGCTCGACGAGGTGGCGGTACCAGTGGTCGAACCAGGCTTCGGTGGTGGGACCGTTGAGCACCCCGTCGGCCTTGTTGTCGCGTCGATCCATCTGCAGCTGGAGCTGAAGGTAGGTAGACACGTTGGTGCGGGCGTCGCCCCAACGGGTATCGAAGGCCGCCAGCACCCGCGGCATCTCCAGCAGGACGGCGTCGAAGCGTTGCGAGTACGAGAACCGCGGAGGATCCCCGGGACCGCCGCGGCCGATGAAGTAGTCATACGCCGACAGGTTCTGCAATTCTAGTGCGCGGCGCTTCGGACTGGTGACGAGGTAGTCCACCAGCCGGCTCACGAAGGTCTGCACATCCAGCGCGGTAAAGCCCAGCGCAGTGAGCTGGCTTGCGGTCGTGAGCAATTCGGCCGGGCTACGCGGCGCCTCGCGGGGAAAGACCAGCGATGGTTTGCCTTCGACCGTGGTGCCCTGGGTCACCACCCGCCTGACGTTGTCCATGATCGTTCGCGAGGTCGGAAGCCATTGGACCACGCCGTAACCCGTGTCTGTGCGCTGGTAGACCGGAATCCGTTGGAACAGGTCCCAGATGTGTATGTAGTAGGCGGGAAAGAATCGGAAGCCG
The DNA here is from genome assembly GCA_963716505.1 of uncultured Actinomycetota bacterium. Lineage (GTDB taxonomy): Bacteria > Actinomycetota > Actinomycetes > Mycobacteriales > Mycobacteriaceae > Mycobacterium. The sequence continues at coordinate 36,631 of CAVQTL010000020.1, read as the reverse complement.
TGCTCGCCCGCGACCGCGGCTGCGGGCTCACGTGGATTGCCGCGGCGACCCGGGAAGGGGCGGAGCTGGGCCAGGCTTCCGTTGTACGGGCCGACCGTTGAGTATTGGGAGGCGGCGAGTCCGCCGAGTTTCACCGGCGGATAGGTGCCCGCAGCCGTGTTGTCCAAGCCGTGGCGCTCGTCCGAACGGGGCTCATAGACGGTGACGTCGAAGCCGCGCTCCGCCAGTTCCTGGGCAGCGGTGAGCCCGGCGATGCCGCCGCCGAGGACGGCGACCGTGCGGCGCCGATTGCACGAGGCGGGGGTGGCGATCGCTTCGGTCATGACTGTTCCGCCCGTAGTGCCACCAGTAGGCCGGGCTGCGACGGAGCGCGGACCGCGGCGTGCACGTACGCGAGCATGGTGTCGTGTGCGCGCTGTACATCGTCGAGTGAGCCGCGCACGGCTACGGCGCCGGCTTCCACGGCTTCGGCGAGCCCGACTTTGGCGTCGAGCACGTCGAGGATCGTGGTTCGCGAAGTGGCTACCCGAGTATCCGCAGTGTCGGCCGCGCCGTCGGACACGTGCAGTCGCTGGCCACCGCGCAACGAGAAGAGCTCGTCGTCTATTTCGAGCTCGACCACCATCGGCCCGAGTTGATCGAGCACCAGGCGGTAGCTGTCGGGCACCTCATACGCGAGGTGCTCAACCGATTGCCGCAGCAACGACGAAACTCGTTCAGCCATAGAGAAACTCGAATACACCCGTACCGGCGAAGTTGAAGTCCTCGCCGTTGATTGACCCATTTACCTTGGCCGTGCCGCTGGTCTCGCAGAGCACGGTCGACCGGTTCAAGCTGACCTCGCTCGGTTGAGCCAGGCGGGCGTACGAATGCGGGCGAAACTCGGCGTACACCGAGTCTCCTGCGCGCGTCGCGTTGATCTCGACGCGTTGAGGGACATCCGACACCTCACCGTCGAGCAGGAGTCGCATAGGAGCGGGCAGCGTGCAGTCCGCGACACGGCCGAGTAGACCGTGGTGGTGCGTTCGCAGCGCGGCGTGCCGGAAGATCGCGGCGGGCTCATCGTGATGCCAGACGTAGAGCGCCTGAGATAGGCAGCGTAACCTGCGTCTGTCGGTCATCTTCAAGAAAACGAGCGACCAAGGGTTGCCCGGCGTTTGCGAAAGCATTGTGCCCCATGTCCACCCGAAGTCGTCGCCCCACCAGAAGCGGCCCCAGTTGTGATCGTGATAGGCCAATTCACTGTCAATGCGATGTTCTTGGCTTCCGATGCGAAGCCACCCGTCGGCGCGCAGCTTAGGCACGAACAGCCAACACATGCGGCCTTCGCCGAGCGGCTGATTATTGACGACGAAAGGTCGACTGACGGAGGTGAATTGAAGCTCCCCCTGAATGCCCTGCTTCGGAAGATCGATCGCCACTTCGTACCCATCGGGTCGCACAACCAATCGGTTGCCCCCGATGGTGGTCGTGCCGAGGTCTGCTGAGATATCTAGCTCGGACTCGTCAAAGCGCTCGATCGCTCCCATCCACTGCTTGTCGTGGTCGATGACGATGACACGGGGCGCGAGCCGGTGGCCGGTGCGTGACGGTTCACTCGTCAGATTGAAGTTGATCAGGAGCCGCCGACCCGCGCCATGGATGACGAAGTGGTGCCACTCTTTGAATCCCTCCGGCTGGGTGGTGGCAAGGAGGGGGGCGCGGAGGAAGTCGCTGCCTGCGAGCACGGCGTTCATCGCAACCACCTCGTGTATACCGAGTCGGTCGCCGATTGGTCGGCCTCGCAAAGGCTTTCAACCTGACTGGTCTCGGCCAGTCGCTCCACCGAGGCGCCGAGGCCTGCGATCCCGAGTAGTAGGTGGACGAAATCGTCGACGTCGCAGGGCTTATTGGCTTGGCAATCATCGTAGGCGACCAGCGCCCGTACGACCTGACCGAGACTGGCCAGCCCCATCAGATAGCCGATGAAGTTGCTCTGCTCGGCGAGTGCCTCGCGCGGATCGATGAGGGTCATGCGAAGCCCTCCGGACGGAGGCGACCCAGGATGGAATCGTCGAGACCGTGCCCGATCACTGCGTCGGCGACCAGGTCGGCCCACGCCGTAGGCGCCGAGTTGGGGGTTGCGGGACCATCAAGGACGTTGAGGCTCACCGTTTCCCAGACGCGACGAAGATTCTCGACCGCTTCAGAGTTGATCAGCGCATCGCGTAGCTCCGCGCCTTCGGGTGTGTCGGCGTAGCGGCGCCCCTCGGCGACGAGCATGTCGTGCAGGTTCCGCGCCCCGGCAGGGTTTCCGAGCACCGCGCGTCGAGCACCGATGAGTAGATCGAACATCGATCGCTCCGGTCCCGCGGAGTCATCGGGCGGGGGTGGAAGCAGCCGCGGGGCGTTGCGCTCGACGAGATCGAGCGTGAGCTCGCGGATCCGTTCCAGCTCCGCGAGCATGCCCATCAACTGTTCGGGGTTCATCGGGTGCGCCCATGGACGTATTCGACGAGAGAAGCCAGCGCGTCGCGATGCTTGCTGGCGGGCAGCCAGTCGAGGCCGGCCAGGATCGCTGCCGCATCCCGGGTATGGCCCGCGGCCACCTGCTTTGCGTGCTTGAACGAACCGACTCGCTGCATCAGCCCGTAGAGCCATCGGATGTCATCGAGGCTCTTCGACTCCAAGTTTCGTTGTCCCTGAATGTGAGCGGCGATTTCGCTCCGTCCGGCTTGGGACAAATCTCCGTGGTCGAAGAGCCGATCGAGTAGGTCGTCCAGTTTGAGCTCGTCGTCGGCGGTCGGTCGGCGTTTCGCCAAGACCTGCACGGCCCGCTCTTGGTCATCGGACGCGGCATTTCGCATGGCGTGCAACAACATCAGGGTGCGCTTACCCTCCCAGAGGTCACCGCCGATCTCCTTGCCGTAGTCCTCTGGGTCGGCCCGTAGGTTCAGCAGATCGTCGGTGATCTGGAAGGCCGCGCCGAGGTGCCTGCCGAGTGCCTCGAGCGGTTCGAGCTGATCAGGTCCGGCGCCTGCGGCGACCGCACCCACTTGCAGCGGCGTGATGAAGGAGTACCAGCTCGTCTTCAGCTCGACCATTTTCAGGTAGTCGGCGTCGTCGAGTTGCCAGGTGTTGTTGCGGACCCAGTCGAGTTCGAGCGCCTGGCCCTCGACGGTCCGCTGGGTCATATGCGCGACGGCGCGCAGGATGCGCAGTGCCGGCCCGAGTCCGACGCGCTCGACATTGTCGAGAAGCGGTTGCAGGGAGAGCGAGAGCATGGCGTCGCCAACATTGACCGCGATCGGGATGCCGTGGTCGATGTGCAGTGTTGGCTTGCCGCGACGCGTCCACGACTCGTCCTCGATGTCGTCATGGATCAGAAAGGCGTTGTGGTAAAGCTCGAGCGTCGCCGCGGTCGGCAGAATTGCTTCCAGTTGGCCGCCGAGGCCCAGGCAGGTGGCGATGCTGAGGGCGGGCCGAAGCGCCTTCCCGCCGCGAAGCGGGTAGTCGAGGATCAGGTCATAGAGGCCGTTGGATCGGCCTTCGCGAGGACCGTAGAGCCGACTGATTTCGCCGTCGCAGGCTTCCTTGCACGAGGCGAGATAGTTGTCGAGCTCGTTCAAGACTTTCGGACTCGGCGCCACTTCAGACAGCGACAGCAACGAGGCCGCTGACATCCTTGATCCTTAGCGCGTAGCGAATACGGACGGCCCACTCGATGTAGCCGGTTCCATCGTCGCCGACACATTCGAGGCTGGGCGGGATGCTGACTGCGAGGTCCACGGGTTCTTCACCGGGCGACGCGTCCGCAGCGCCCCCGTGCGCGATCCGTTGACGTCGTCCGAGCAAGAGGAGCCGCGCCTTCGCCCCCGCACCCGACTGATCGAGTTTCTGGAAGCGCTGAAGTGAGTTGATGTTCGGCACAGGTAAGAGGTATTCGGTTGCAGGAACACCGTCCACTAATGAACTGAGTATCTTGAAAGCTAGCCTGTCCGCGAACAGACAGGATGGTGCCAGGTAGCTGGCGTCCTCGACAGCCATCCGAGCATCGACGAGCCCAGCGAGAACCTCCTCCGCTGTCTTGGTCTTGACGAACCCGGTGACGGGGACTTTGGTGGTGAGCTTGTCGACAACATCGTTGTCAACGGCCCGAGCTAGATGTTCAGTCCGTGCGATGACGGCGGCGAGCAGCGCATCGGGGTTGGTGCCATCGCCTGGGCCAGCCTCATTGCGAATCGGACGACCTGAGGTGTGATCGCGAGGATGTCCACGCCGAGCGGTGGCTCGACGCCAGGCGGGGGACGGGTGCCGCATTCGTCAAGTCGGCACGGACATTGGATTGGCCGGGGTCGCCGGTGTCCCAGTGTGGGATGGACTGCCAGGCAACGCAGGTGTGTTCAAAAGTCTCTTGGATTGTCTGATTGACAAGGGCCAGACGGTCGGCGCTCAGGTACATGGTTGAGACCCCCTCGTCGAATGTGTCTCAAATCATGGCAGACACGATTGGCCCATGCGCAGCAGTTAGCAACAGTTCATGCAACTGGGGTAGGCAATTACCCAGCGTCTATTTCTGTGAAAGCGCAACTTCTTGACCGGGTGTCATCTCGCCGCGCTCCATCGCGTCCAAGTGCGCCAGATGCAGTGGGGCGACGGGGTCGTCGGGCAGCAGCTGCTCGCACCGCTCGAACGCGGCGCGTGCACCTTCGACGTCACCGGCATCGAACAGCTTGAAAGCCGCGTCGAAGGCGGGTTGCGCGGACCGCTTAGGGGCACGGAGCTCTTCCGGGTCGTCGTCGTAGACCTCGTAGATGGTGACCGGCTTGCGCCGGTTGACCACCATGACCCGCTCCATGCGGCGGATGTCGAAGTCTTCGGTGTTCTTGAGGCCTTTGTAGGTCTTGTCGGAGATGAGCAGACCCGAGCCGTAGCGCTTGTTGGTGCTCTCGATGCGTGCGGCTAGGTTCACCGCATCGCCGATGATGGTGAGCACCATGCGGTTCACTCCACCGACGAGGCCAATCCCCAGCATTCCGGAGTTGAGGCCGATGCCCGCGTGAAGCTCTTCGGAGCCGTGCGCCACCCTGTCAAGGTTGTGTTCGCGCAATGAACGCAGCATGCCGAGTCCGGCGCGGACGGCGTCCGCCTCCGACTCGAACACCGCGACGATCTCGTCTCCGCGAACATCCTGAATCACGCCGTTGCAGCTGACGATCGGGACTTCGACGGCCGTGAGGAAGCCCATCGCCAGATCGCTCGCCTCGGACACATTCATGTCCTCGAGCATCGTCGTGTAGCCGCGAATATCACTGATGAGCACCGTCATTCGACGCTCGACGCGGTAGCCGCTACGGACACGGCGAATGTCGTCGACGTCCAGGATGCGGAGAAACTCATTGGGCACAAACCTCGATTGGACGTCGATGAGGGATCGGCGGTACTCGTCGGCGACCCGTAGTTGCGCCTCGAGATGGAGGTTCCACAGGGGAGCGGCCGCCTGAGCGCATACGAACGCGACGGCCTCCTCGTGGGCGGCAGTGAAGCGCTTGCCCGGCTCATGATGCTCGACGTAGATCACCCCGATCGTCTTTTCCTGCAACCGAACTGGCACGACGAGCGTGGATTGAAGTGATGTATCGCGGGAGACATCCTGCTCAGTGCGCGGCCGATGCCCACAGGATTGGCAGCGACGATGAGCGGGGATCCGCTCTCGAACACGCGGCGGACGAGCTCCCGGTCATACGGCACTTCGGTCCACGGTCCATCGACGGTCGTCGTCTTACCGTTCTCGTAAACCGCTCGGACGGACAACCGTTCTTCCTCGCCGACCAGGCCGATGACACGGCTTGCACCAGTGGTTTCCGCAACCGACCCGAGCACGATATTGGCCAGGCTCTCCGGGGTTCGCGCCGCAGACAGTGCACGAAACACCTGATGCGCGCCGGCCGGGTCGAGCCCGGTGCCCGCGGGCACCAGATCGCGACTGATGAGCCACGGATGTTCCCTCGCCAGCCGATCCGTGCGCAGCGTCATTCCCTGCCTCTGGAATCGGTTGTACGCCGAACGGAGCATGTGCTCGCGAAGCCGCGGCCGTCCGGTCTTGGCGTAGAGGGTGGCCGCCTCCTCGTGGGCCGCTGCGGCGATCAAGGGCAACTGGTGCTCCTCGGCCAACTCGATCGCTCGGTGGAGGTGACGCTCAGCCTTGCCGTGGTGTCCACGCGCTCTTGCCCACGCTCCCTGGATCAAGGCGTAGGAGGCCGCGTAGTTGGCGGGTGCTTCGGCAGCCCACTTGCGGTGCAGCGCCAGTGCGCGTCCCACCGACCTTCTGGTCGCGCGATCCTTCGGCGCGGCGTTGATCCGGCTCAGCGATTCGGTCAAGTAGATGATCTGCATAAACGCGGTGCCGGCCATGCCCTCGATGTGCTCCATGGCTTCGTCGGCCACACCGTTGAGAGCGCCTGCGTAATCACCCGACCAGTAATGGAGCCCGAGTTTCTGTGTCGCGATTGCACTCAGCGTCACCTCATCGCGTTCGGCGCGGGCCGCAGGCAGCGTCTCTCGCTCGTCGTAGCCGCTTTCACCGGCGACAAGGAAGGGATCCTCGCTGCGGCCCTGCATGTTGAGGCTGAACTGCTGGATGGCCTGGCAGATCGCTCTGGGCCCGGGCTGTGAACGGATCTCCGGGACAAGGGATCTGGCGAGGGCGTCGATCTCCCCGAGCGGGCGGCCCGCCCAGAAGGACTGGCCGAGCAGTGTCGCGGCGAGCCATCCGGCGTATTCCTGGTCGCCTTTGTCGAGTGCCTCGTTGATGGCCTCACGTAACGGGCCCAGGCTTTCGCGGATCGGGTGGCGCCAGTGGTCGATGAAGTCGAAGTGCAGGAACAAAGTTTGGGGCCGAGCTTCGCTGAATTCGGGGCGTTCGACGAGTTGCATTGCCACCTCGCCGAAGCGCTGCGCACCGCCTTGGTCACCGGCGATCACCAGCACCACCCCGTAACTGGCGAGTACCAGCGGGAAACTGGGTGTGTGGCCATGGGTCAACGCCAGGTCGAGCTGCTTCCGGACGATCAGAGGGACGAGGTTGGGTCTGCCGATGTAGGACAGGCTGAGCAGTTCGGCGAGAATCCGCTGCAGCTCGATGACACGGCGATCCTCGCAGTCAGGGAGTGCCAACAGCCGCTCGTTGCTCCAACGGCTCATCGTCAGCTTCATCTGCACAAGCGCCACGCCCAGTCGGGGTGTGCCCGGGTTGTGTGGCAGCGGCTCGCCGAATTCGTCGAGCGCATTCAGCCCCGTCTCGAGCGCATCCTGAATTCGGTTCTGCGATACCCGCTCCTTCACCCTCAGAAAGGCGAGGTGGAATCGGTCGGCCGGCTCGGGCAGAAACTCGTCGGCCTCATCGAGCAGCACGTGCAGTGTCGGAATGTCACCGACGAGTAGCGCTGCCTCCGCCGCACTGAGCTGCAGCTCTCTTGTCAGCGAAAAGTCTGCGTCCCAACGCCTTCCACCCAGCAGACTCAGGCCGTTTCGGGAGTACTCCAGGGCCAGCGGGAACGACGCCTGCCCTCGGGCCTTCAGCGCCGCTCGGTGCAGGACCTGGACGTAATGGATGCGCTCGTCGTCATCGGTGAGTGCCTTGCCGCCGGCGCTGATGTGGCGGGCGGCCTCAAACAGTCGGTCATCTCCCAATCCGACCAGGCGCCGGGCGATTCGGAGGTGAATCTCGCGCTGGTCGTCTTCGGATAGGTCGACCCGGGCCGCCTCGGCCACCCGATCATGGCTGAATCGGTAGCGGGCGTCGCGACTGATCGCGTTGGCAATTCGACGGCCACTGCTGTCGACGGCCTCGATAAGGCGAAACTCAAGGCCCATCCAGAGCGCCATGGCGACCACGTCCGTCGGCTCTGCGGCCGCCGCGGTTGCGTCGTCGAGGTCGAACTCCCCACCGATGCAGGCCAACGAACTCAACACTTCGCGGTCGGTGGGGCGCAGTTGGTCGAGGTAGCGGCCGAGGAACTCCGCGGAGGTGGCGGTAACCTCGATCGAAGATAGGACGCGCAGATCCCAGCTCGACTGGCCGCCGGTCGCGGGTGGGATCAGCGCGCCCTCGCGTTGCGCGCGATACAGCAGCTGCCGGATCTGCAGGGGATTGCCGCCGGTCCGGGTCTGGAACTCGGTGGTGACGTCACCGAGTTCGACGGTTCGGCCGCATACCGCAGCCAGCAGTTCCTCGACATCCTCGTGGGCCAGCGGGGCGAGCTCCAAGGTGACGAGGCTAGGCGATCTGAGACCCGCTGTGTCCGGGTCGAATTCGCCGGCCCGATGCGCGCCGACGACCAGCACGTTGCGGGGCGACACCGTCAACAGTTCGGACAACAGCAGTAGGGTGTCCCGATCGGCCCACTGCAGATCGTCGATTGCCAGGATCACCGGCCGATAGGTCGCGGTGTCGGATATCAGCCGGATGACAGCGCGGTGCAGCCGGTGCCGCGCGTCGGCGGCATCGAGGTCTGCCACCTGCGACGCCTCGCCGAACACCTCAACGAGCTCGGGCACGAGGTCGCCAAGCAGGCCCGCCAGCGCCGAGGTTCCGCTCAGGAGATCCGAGCGCCAACGGTCACGCTCGGCTGGGCCGGTGGACTCCATCGCGCGAACGATTGATCTCAGCGCTTCGCCCAATGCCGTATACGGAGCCGGCGCGCCCTCCCTGCACCTACCGTAGGCGAAGACGCAGTTGCGTCCGGTGACTTCGAAGCCGAAGGTCTGCATCAACGCCGACTTGCCGACACCCGGTGTGCCACTCAGCAGAACGCATCGTCCGCCTGCGCGTCCCGCCGCGTCCACGGCGTCCCGGAGCTCGTTCTGCTCATCCTCGCGGCCGACCATGCGGCCGTCGAGATCGAGTAATGCGGCTGTCATCGCTCGGCGCGCACCACGACTCGCGCCGTCCGCCCGACGGCGCGGCTCTCGAGCCGGTTCCAATCGTTTAGCTGCACCATCTGACCTACGACGTCGTCCTCACTATGCGCTCTGTTCTTGTTCGGGTTGCTGAATCTGCAATATCTTGCGTCCCCATTGACGCCAGGGTCCCGGCTGCCCCTCCATTGTCTGTAGCACGGGAACGTTAGGCACACCGGGCGTCACGTAAGCACGGAGAAAATTCTGACGTAATTCAGTGATTCCGCTGGACGACCCGCCGTGTCGCCCGCTCCCCGTTGAGGCCTTCATCGTCTACCCCCTCCCCTCCTGTGGAGACGGTATCGAGTGGAGCATATTATCGCACGCAAAAATTTGCTCATTGGGACGATTCGCGCTGTTGTGTTGTTGGCCCTTCGCCACCACCGAGCATTGCCGAATCATCCCGCTGTCCGGCGCGAAGGATCGAGCAATTGCTCTAATGCGCGAGCATCTCTCGACGGACGTGCCTCGAGCCGCGGTATATCCAGTCAGGGCGGGGTCGCCGCGTTTCGCTTCGAGCCTGAGCCGTCGTTGTCCGGCCTGTCGGCGAGTCTGTGAGCGCGCTGTCCGTGGGGCATATCGGCGTTAGTTAACGGCGTGCCAACTCCCTTTCATGTGTTTGCTCGATATTGCCGCGCAGATCGGATCGCAATTGCAAGGATGCCTCGGGGGCAGGACGGCAAGGAGTGGTGTAGATGCGGATGTCGGCTCGATCGATGGTGAAGACGACGGTTGTCGCGATCCTGACGGCGCTGGCTGCCCTCGTCATCGGCGTGATGTCCTCGCTGACTACTGCGGTAACGGCGTCGATCGGGCTTACGGCGTTTCAGGCGTTGGTCGTGCCGGGCACCGGTACACCCCATGCGGCGAACGACTATCTCGATAACGTGGTCAACTACTACGTACTCCCCGGCGCGAACCCCGCTTGTAGCGTCGCGGCTCCGGCCGGCCCGTGTCCGACGACTCAGGGTATCGACTACTTCGCGACGTTCTGGCCTATCCCGCTGCCGGGATGGGGTGGCCTGGAAGGCGAGAAGTGGAATGTTTCGGTCGCGAGCGGCGTCACCGGCCTGAACGGCAAGTACGACGGCATTATCGGCAATTCCGAACTGGATGACCAACAGATCGTGGTCTTCGGCTACTCGCAGGGTGCGACCGTCGCCAGCAATTTCAAGCGACTGCACGCCAACGACCCATGGGACATCAAGGCCAGGACGGACTACTTCTACATCGGTAACCCGCAGCGCCCGGCCGGCGGGTTCTTCGAGCGATTCGCCTTCCTCGGCAACGTTCCGATCCTCGACGCGCAGTTCGGTGATCCGTCGCCGACCGATACCTGCACAGATGAAAACGGCGCGCTGCGAACCTGTGCCACCGACTTCGCGCTTCAGTACGACGGCGTCGTCGACTTCCCACAGTGGCTCCTCAACCCAGTTTCATTCGCCAACGCGGTCGCCGGGTTCGAGTACGTGCACGGCACCTACCTCGCGCCCAACGGCGACGATCCCAGCACCGAGACGCCGTACGGCTACACCCCCGAAGAGGTGCAGGATGCGGTCACCGCGGCGCAGGCTGACTGCAGCGCGGCGACGTATTGCCAGAAGCCTGCGGGTAGCGACACGATCTATGTCACGCTGCCGGCCAGGTATCTGCCGCTCTACCAGCCGTTCATCGACATTGGCGAAGCGACCGGCACGTCGGCTCTGATCGTGCCGATCGTGGATCTGGTCTCTCCGGCGACACAGACGATCATCGAAACCGGTTACAACCGGACGAATTACAGCACTCCTACGCCGGGGTCGCTGCTTCCCCCGGCGACCTTCAACCCGATCCAGACCGCGGTCGATCTCGTCAACGACATCCCCGAGGGGATCAACATGGCGCTGACGCCGGGTCGTACACCGCTTCCGGGATCGCCGCCGCTTGATACCGCGAGCACCCTGTCGGACACGACTGGCACGAACACGCTCGTCTCCAACACCACGACGCCCAAGCTCCTCGACGGCAAGCCGCTGGTTCGGCTCGGCCTGTTCGCCAAGCCCGGCGAGGGCGTCACGGCGACGGGTGCGAATGGATCGAGCGCCAATCGTCCTCTGCAGAATGCGCTGAAGGACTTCCACCCGGTGCGCGACGTCGTCAAGGCGGTCTCGGGCACGGTGAAGAAGGCCGTTGGCAAGGACGACGACTCCGCGGCCGGCGGCGACTTGGAGGACTAAGCGGCGAAACTGAATTCCGGCAGCGAAAGCTCGAGAGGACACCTGCCGGAATTCAGTTTCGCGATAGATAAATTGGTGAAAGGGCGTGCCCTCGACCGGCATTAGGCTGGGCGCCGGGGGAGTATGGCTCGTCAACCGACCACCCGGCTGCAGGTCAGCGGGTATCGATTTCTGGTCCGCCGGATGGAGCACGCGCTGCTGCGTGGCGACATTCGCATGCTGCACGATCCGATGCGGGCACAGTCGCTATCGCTCATCGCGGGCTGCGTTCTGGCGATTGTCGTGGTCGCGGTGTGCGCAATCTTGGCGTTCCTGCGGCCGAATGCCGGATTGGGCGATGCCGCAATCGTCGTGTCCCGCGACTCTGGAGCACTGTATGTGCGCATCGGCGAAACTCTGCATCCCGTCTTCAATCTCGCATCGGCGCGTTTGGTCACCGGCAGCGCCGCGAGGCCAGAAGTCGTCAGCCCAGCCGATATCGACAAGGCCAAACGCGGTCCGCTCCTCGGCATCCCCGGTGCGCCCGCCGTCGTCGGCAAGCCGTTGTCCGACGAAGAGTCCGCGTGGACGGTTTGCGACGGCACGACCACCACGGTGATCGCGGGCCGTACAAGCCATTTCGACCGACGCGACAACCAACCGAACGTCCTGGTCACTGCCAGATCGGAGAGCGCGGCGACGACGTATCTGCTGTACGACGGCTGGCGCGCGCAAGTCGACCTTCGCAATCCCGGTGTCGTGTGGGCATTGCGACTCGACGGTATCGAGCCACGTCGCTGTCTCGCGGGCACTGCTTGACGCCATTCCCGAAGCGCCGCCCATCGCTGCGCCACATATCCCCGGGGCCGGCCTACCGGGCGCAATTGCCGGCATGCGGGTCGGCACCGTGATGCGGGTGACGCGAGTCGATACCGACGACTACTTCGTCGTGCTGGCCGACGGCGTTGCGCGCATCGGCGAAGTCGCGGCGAATCTGATTCGTACCGTCGACTCGCAAGGCAGCCGGGAGATCGTGTCCGTGTCGCCCGACACCGTCGGCGATGCACCGGTTGTCGACTCCCTCTCGGTATCGATGTTTCCCCGCCGCGCGGGGACAACCTCTGGTGCGGGCGGCAGCGGTGTGCTCTGTGCGCAGTGGATGTCAGGCGGACCCAAAACCGTTCTGTGGTCGGGCGACTCACCGCCGGTGGCCTCGAACCCGATCGAACTGGCGCAGGCCGACGGCGACGGACCCAATATCGACAGCGTCGTGCTGCCGTCAGGGCGAAGCGCGTATGTGCGGGCGGCGGCTCTCACCGGCGGTGGCGGCGACGCCGGTCCGTTGTACCTGGTGACCGACGGCGGAGTGCTATTCGGCCTTCATGACGAGAACGCCGCGAAGCTTCTCGGAGTGCAGGGTGCTCCCGTTGCGGCGCCGTGGCCGGTGTTGTCGTTACTTCCTCGCGGACCCGAACTGAGCCGCGACAGCGCACTAGTCGCGCGCGACAGTATTGCCCTTCCGCCGTAGCCGGCCCAACGAGGCCGTCGTCGCAACCGCTGCGGCCACCACGGCGATGCAAACCCCGGCACCGCCGAAGGCGATTCGGCGCCCACTTGGATCTGGCCGGGTCTCGCTCTCCGGCGCTGACACCGGACGGACGCCGCCGTCGCTCGGCTCGTTGGTCTGTACGAGAACGTTCGTGCCGGTGGTGTCGCCGCTGACGGCGGCGAGCGCGTCGACGACACCGTGACCGACGAACGGATCCCAGCCTGCCGGCGGCCGATGCGCGGTGCCCTTGATCCGTTGCATCACCTGTCGCGCGGTCAGATGCGGCGATCGTGCCCGCACGAGTGCGGCGATTCCGCTCACCACCGGCGCCGCGTAGCTTGTCCCCACAATCGGCATCGAATTCCCGAGGACCGGCAGCGAGTCGACGAGACCCTCTCCGTCTGCATCCAGCGACAGGACGTCCTCACCCGGCGCCGCGACGTCCACCCAGGGTCCGGCGAGCGTGAACCGCGACGGCGCACCCTGCTGATCGACAGACCCGACCGTCAGGACGTAGTCGTCGTACCACGCCGGACTCACAACGACTTTCACCGATTCCCAGTCCGGCCGGCCCGGCCGAGCCGGGTCCGCGGGTGGATTCTGATCCGGGCATTGCGCGAGGCCCCCGACGTTTCCCGCCGCGGCGACGACGACGACGTTCTTGACGTCCACCGCATACGCCAACGCGGCACCGAGAGCCCGATCGTCCAGCGCTGCGGCGGCTGCGACGCAGGCGATCGATGAAACGTTGATCACCGACGCGCCCATGTCGGCGGCGGTCCTGACCGCCATCGCGAGCGTGTCGACGTCGCCGAATCCCGGGGCCGATCGGCCGGCGGGCGCGAACTTGACGCTCGACTGCCGGATACCGATGATCGTCGCCTCGGGGGCGACACCGCTGAATCCTGCACCGTCCGTTGAGTCTTCGGCCGCGCCGATGATGCCGGCCACTATCGTGCCGTGCCCGTCGCAGTCGTCGGTGCCGTCGCCGGTGAAGACGTAGTCACCCCCCGGGATGAGATGAGGCAGCAGCCGATGGCGTGCCACACCTGTGTCGATGACGGCGACGGTCTGACCGGCGCCGCGGCTGAGTCGCCAAACTGCGGAAAGATTCAGGCTTTTGAGTTGACCTGCGGTCGCCGGTCCATCGTTCAGCGCGGCCGGGGTGGAGACCAGGCATTGCTGCCGCTGCTCGGTGGCTTCTGGCGGAGCGGGCGGTCGCGGTTGGGGCAGCAGCGAATCATCGACCAGGGGTGGGGCGACCGCCACCGCAATGGGTGACAACCACACGGAGATGGTCGTCAACATGATGGCTCCGGCGACTCGCGCCGGTCGAGATGTCATGCCAGGCTCAAGCCGCGGACGAAACCGAATAGACCGCCGACCCAACACGCCAGCGGTACCACCGCCGCGAGCGCGAGGTAATCGACGACTTCGATGCTGCGCCGCGCGAACGGACTCAACCGTGGTCCGAGGTCTGCGCGAGTCAGACACAGGGCGCCCGCACCGAGGATGAGGGCGATCAGACCAACCCAAGGGGCGTGCCTCGGCGCCGACGAGGCCGCGAGCGCGAAACCTGCAGCGGTGCTGATCAATCCGGCCGCGAGGACCGCTGTGGATCGAACCGTCCCTCGCTGGTGGCCAGCCCGAAGGATGAGCGCCGCAGCAACGACGCCGATGAACGCGACTCTGCCCGCAGCGTTCTGATCGTGTCGGTCCGCGGCGATCAATGCGACGCCCAATGCTGCCGACAGCGAGAAGCCGGCAAGAAGGCCCGTCAACGTCTGATGGCCGCGGGCCGCTCGAAGGGCGCCAACGGCGGCGGGGACGGTCTCCTCGTCGTCGACAGCATCAATTGCATTGGGCATCCGCGGGGACAAGCCCGTCACGAGAATCGACAGCTTGGCTGCGACATTCATCGCGGCAAGGGATGCCGCGGCCAGAACAGCACCAACCGTCGCTGTCGGGGCCGGCCAAATCGCCACGACAGCCGCAGCGATTGCCGCCATCGTCGAGAACGCCGTGATCGCGATGAAGAAGGTCGTTGCGCACGACGTGGCATGAACCAGCACCGCCGACACGGCCGAGCAGATCGCGGCCGCCAGAAAGAAGTTCGGCGGCGCCGGACCGCCGGGCACCATCAGGAATCCGGCGACTGCGCCGAGTACCGCGGCCGCTGTGCCGAGGGTCAGAGTCGGCAGCGGTTCGGCATCGATACGGCCCGCTACGATGGCCGCGATGGTCGCCGCGACGGCCGCGATCGCCGCGAGGACCGCGCGAGTGCCCGGTGCCGCGGGACCGGGCCAGGCCAGCGTCGTCGCGCCGATGCCCGTCGACCACCAACACGCAACTGCGCCCATCCTGCGCGGCCAACCGATGTCGCGATCGTTCGAAGCTGCCACGTCGAGCACGCGCTGGCTCAAGTCGTCGGAGTACGGTTCGGATTTCGGTACAGGTTCAGCGGTGAGCAGCAGGACGTCGCCGTCCCGAACGCCGTTCTCGTGCAGCGTCACCGACTCATCAAGTGTCGAACCATCGAGGCGCGACAGCCTCAGCCGCTCGGTGCAGCCGTCCTTGGCTACCTCGTGCCCCACACCGACGAGATCGACGACGTCCGGAATGATCTCGCCGAGGTCCAGCCGAGTGGGCAGAGTGAGATCCACCGCCGCCGAACTGCCCAGCCGCCCCGCCCGCACCGTCACCCGACAAATGTCTACAACAGTCATGTAACCCCCCGCGGATCACCGTAACCGCGCCCACACATGGTGAAGCGCGGCAATTTTCGTGCTGTGGAAGGGGAACGAGAATGGGCGCTGCCTCGTCTATAACCCGATGGAGTTCCTGATCGAGCCGCGTCTGCCGACACCTTCGACGGCAGCGGGCGAGCTCGTTGTGCAGGCGCCTCCGGCGGTGCCGCGAGACGTCCCCGGCAATCCGCTGTCCCGGTTGCTGCCCGTGGCGATGGTCGTCGCCACGGTGGGCATGATGGTCCTCTACTTCACATCGGGTGCCTCGGCGATGCGGAACCCGATGTTCATGTTCTTTCCGGTGATGATGCTCGGCTCGCTGCTGGGCACGGTGGTCTCGGGGGCGCGCGGGGGGAGCCGGGTCGCGGAGATCAATCAAGACCGCCGCGATTATCTTCGATACCTTGCGTCGTTGGATTCGACGATCGTGACCACGACTGAAGACCAACGACTTTCACTGTCGTGGAATCATCCAGATCCCAGCTTGCTGTGGATGATGGTCGGTGGCAGGCGGATGTGGGAGCGCGGGCCCGACGACGCCGATTTCGGGCACGTCCGGATCGGGCTGGGCGCTCAGTGCTTATCGACCCCTCTGGTCATGCCCGAACTCGGGGCGGTGGAGGAGCTGGATCCGGTCACGTCGATGGAGTTGCGTCGGCTCAAGCGCCGCCGCTCGATGGTGCCCGATCTACCCGTGTCGATAGCACTGAAAGAGATCGCCGCGATCACGGTCAGCGGTGACCCACTCGTCACCCGTAGCCTGCTTCGCGCGGTGATATGTCAGTTGGCAGTGCTGCACGGCCCCCGAGATCTGCACATCGCCGCTGCGGTTGACCCACTCACCGCAGCGGAGTGGGATTGGCTGAAATGGTTGCCGCACCATCAGCATTCGTACGCCGTCGACGATGGCGGTCCGGCACGGTTGACGTACAACAGTCTTTCGTCTGCCGAAAGCGCACTTGCGAACTGCGACGGATGTCATGCGGTGCTGCTGATCGACGGCGGTCTGGTCACCGGTAGCGAGCGTCTTTTCACTCCGCGCGGTATCGCCGGCGTGACGATCCTTGACCTGGGCACATCGTGCGACGACGTGGCTGCTCTGCACCTTGTCGTGAGCGACGACGAGCTGTCCGCGCGGGATGACGTCGGCGATGAGGCGCTCGCCCGTCCCGACACGATGACGGCCGGGCAGGCAGTGGCCTGCGCCCGTCGAATGTCCCGGTACGAGCAGGCCGCAACCACCATCGAGGGCGCGACGCGCATTTCACCGTCTATCGGTTGGTCGGAGTTGATGGGCATCGCCGATGTCGGCGGCATCGACGCCACCACGATCTGGCGAAGTACGCGTGGTCCCGAACGGATGTTGCGCGTCCCCATCGGCGTGTCCGAGCATGGCCAGCCAGTCGAACTCGACATCAAGGAAGCCGCGGCGAATGGCATGGGGCCACACGGCTTGTGCATCGGCGCAACGGGTTCCGGCAAGTCGGAGTTTCTTCGCACGCTGACGCTGGGCATGATCACGGCACATTCGCCCGACACCCTGAACCTGGTCCTCGTCGACTTCAAGGGAGGTGCCAGCTTCCTCGGCTTCGAGCGCGCACCCCACGTGGCCGCGGTGATCACCAATCTGGCCGACGAGGCGCACCTCGTCGCGCGGATGAGGGATGCGTTGGCCGGTGAGATAACCAGGCGTCAGGAGCTATTGAGGGCAGCGGGCAACTTCGCCAACGTCGCGGAGTATGACCGGGCGCGCGCTGGACGGACCGGACTTGCCCCGTTGCCCGCGCTGTTCATCGTGGTCGATGAGTTCTCCGAGCTACTGAGCCATCATCCGGACTTCATCGACTTGTTCATCGCGATAGGGCGGCTCGGACGGTCGCTGGGAATGCACCTTCTGCTCGCGAGTCAACGGGTGGACGAAGGCAGGCTGCGTGGTTTGGAGTCGCACTTGTCGTATCGGGTGTGCCTGAAGACGTTCTCGGCGGGTGAATCCCGTTCGGTTCTCGGGGTTCCCGATGCCTACCACCTGCCGAATACACCTGGCACGGCGTATCTGAAGACCGGCGCGGATGATCCGCTGCGCTTTCAAACGGCGTTCGTCTCCGGACCCGATGACACTGTGGCACGTCGTTCCGCCGGCTTGGCCGCGGTACCGGCGCCGATGCTGTTCACCGCGGCGCCGATGGGCCGTACTGCGTTCGGAACCGAGCAGGCCGCCGAGCGTTCGCCCGCCTCGTCGCGGACCGTCCTCGACACCGTTCTCGATCGAATCGAGGGCCGCGGATCGCCCGCACATCCAGTGTGGTTGCCCCCGCTCACGGAATCTCCTGCGCTCGATCACCTGCTGGAGCGGGGTGGGGCCCTGGTCCCACTGACCGTGCCGATCGGGCTCGTGGACTGCCCCTTCGAGCAGCGTCGGGAGTTGTTGGTGGCTCAACTCGCCGGTGCGGCGGGGAATGTCGCCGTTGTGGGTGGCCCGCGGTCGGGCAAGTCGACGGCGCTGCGGACACTGATCCTGGCGCTGGCCGAAGCGCACGATCCCCGCGATGTGCAGTTCTACTGTTTGGACTTCGGCGGAGGCACCCTGTCGTCGCTGCTACCGCTGCCGCATGTCGGGTCGGTTGCGGGCCGACGCGATGTCGACGTGATCCGGCGGACGGTCGTGCAGTTGGAGTCGCTTTTGCGATCGCGAGAGGCACGGCGTAGCTCGCCCGATTCGATCACCACCAATGACCGGTATGGCGACGTGTTTCTCGTCATCGACGGCTGGTCGGCAATTCGTCAGGAGTTCGACACGATGGAGGCCCCGATCAGTGCCCTTGCAGCCCAGGGCCTTTCGTATGGGATCCATGTCGTCGTCTCAGCGTCGCGCTGGGCCGAGATACGGCCTGCGCTCAAGGATCAGATCGGCACTCGTATCGAATTGCGGCTTGGCGACCCGGCGGACTCCGAGATGGATCGTAAGCGTGCACGGGAGTTGGGGCAGAGTCCGCCCGGCCGCGGCATCACCCGCGACGGTCGCGAACTCGTCATCGCCTTGCCCCGGTTCGACGCTGCAGCCGCCGACAGGTTACGGACGCGATTCAGTGGGCGCGTCGCGCCACCTATCGAGGTGCTACCCGAGCGGGTCGAGTACGACGCAGTGCTCGCGCGATGGCGCGGGCTTCGCCCCACAACTCAGATCCTCGTGGGTGTCGGTGAGACCGAACTAGAACCGATTGCACTCGATTTCGCCGCAGAGTCGCATCTCATCATCCTGGGACAGGGCGAATGCGGGAAGACGGCCACCCTGCGGACCCTCTGCCGTGACATCGTCGCAACGAACACGCCGGAATCGGCTCAACTGTTCATCGTCGATTACCGCCGCGGTCTGCTCGGTGTTATCGAGTCCGACCATCTCGCTGCGTACACACCGTCGGCGGCGGCGCTGACCCCGCAATTGTCTGCCCTGATGCAACGCCTACAGGGGCGCATGCCGGGAGCGGACGTCGACCAGCAGCAACTGCGGACACGCTCATGGTGGTCGGGCCCGGAGATCTACCTCGTGGTCGACGACTACGACCTGGTGGCCGCGCCGAACGGCACCAATCCACTCGCGCCGCTGCTCGACTTCCTGCCACACGCCAAGGATCTCGGTTTGCACGTCGTCGCGGCGCGGCGCTCCGGCGGTGCCGCGCGAGGGATGTTCGATCCGGTCCTTGGCCGGCTGCGCGACCTCGGATGCATGGGCTTGATGATGAGCGCCAGCCCGGACGAGGGCGTCCTGCTCGGTTCCGTCCGGCCATCGAAACTGCCGCCCGGCCGGGGAACGCTTGTCACCCGCGCTCACCCGGAACAGCTCATCCAGATCGCATGGACCGAGCCGGCGTGAAGGAAACCGTCGTCGAGGTAGGGCCCGCGGTGGTGCGCGGACCGTCCCGCGCAGAACCGAACCTGGAGTCGACGGCCCTCGAGTGCATCGACGATGAGATCGCGATGCTTCATGAGCAGCCCGTCGCCGTGACCGCGGTATGGCGTCAGGTGTTCAGCGCGGTGCTGCCCGATCGTGTCGAAACCACTGTGCTGGTCTGCCCGACATGGTGGCCATCGCCGCGCATCGAACGCGTGCGACAAGCCGCGGCGACCAGATCAACGAAAGTCGTTGTGCTGCAACGAGCCGATGTGCTGGTCGCCGACATGCCCGGCATACCGACGGTGGTTGAGGTCGCGCAAGAATTCGTAGTGGTCTGGCGATCAGGCGGCGTGGTCGCAGCGCAGTCACGGCTCGGCGACGACGCAGACATCGTCAGATCAGTGGCGGACGGTGTCGGCTCGGCGACCACGGTGTTGGTCGACGCACCGGTCGGTGTCGCGGGAGCGGTCGAGCTTGCCCGTGCCATCTCCGGGTATCTCCGTGCCGACGGTGTCGCGGTGACGACGGTTGCGCCGGATCGGGTGCTGGCTTCGGCACGGGATCATCGGATGCCCCGCCGTCACAGATCCGAGCCGCCTTGGCCGAGAACGCACAGGATCTCCGCGTTGACCGCTGTCGCCGCATCGGTGGCATTGCTGTGTATCGGCCTCGGATTCGCCTCCGGCACAGACGAATCCGCCGCCACCGACGTGCCGATGACCCTTCTGGTCGAAGGCAGGGTGGCGGTGAAGGTCCCGGCGCTGTGGACGGTGCAGCGCATCACGTCCGGACCGGGCTCGGCCCGGGTGCAGGTGTCGGCGCCGGATAGGTCGACGGCCGTATTGCTCACCCAGTCGCAGGTGCGCAAGGGCGAGACGCTGGCGGCGACGGCCGCAGCGTTACGCAGCGCGCTCGACGACCAACAGGCAGGGATATTCAGCGGGTTCAAGCCCGATGATCGTCGCGCGGATCGGGCCGCCGCCACGTATCGGGAACTTCGCGATGGGCGCCAGATCGACTGGACGGTGTTCGTCGACGACACCGTGCGAATCGGCATCGGATGTCAGAGTGCGCCCGGCGGCGAACAGGCCGTCCGCGACGTCTGCGAGGAAGCCGATCCGGTCGGCGCACGCACTCGTGTAATTCGTGACGGAACCAAACACGCTCGCGCTCCGTCGAAAACACAACTGAAACGTAGAAAACTTGGAGAGGAACTTGATGACGACACCCGCAGGTGGATCGCTCAACACCGACTTCGACCTGATGACAGCCGTCGCAGGCAAGATCGACGCCCGCAACGACGAAATTCGGGCCATGCTGCAGTCATTCATCGGACAAATGATCAACGTGCCGCCGTCGGTATGGGGAGGCGTCGCTGCAACGCGGTTCAGAGATGTCGTGGACCGCTGGAACGCCGAGTCGACAAAGCTTCATATCGCGTTGCAGGGCATCGCCGAAACCATGCGCGTCAACGAGCGCGCCCTGCGCGAGGCCGCCGATAGCCACTCGCATCAAATCGGTGCCGTCGGCACCAGCATCTGAGGAGACTGAAATGGACCCGGTTCTCGCGTACAACTTCGATGAGATCGAGTACACCGTGCGGCAGGAGATCCACAACACCTCGGCGCGACTCAACGCGGCGCTCGACGACCTGCGGGCACAGATCGCTCCGCTGCAGGAGGTCTGGACCCGCGAGGCGGCAGAGGCGTATCGGCTCGAGCAAGCGAAATGGGACCAGGCGGCGGGTGCACTGAACGAGATTCTGTTCAGCCTCGGCAATGCGGTGCGCGACGGCGCCGACGACGTCGCGACCACCGATCGCAGCGCGGCGAGCGCCTGGGGCGCGTAGGCCGCCACAGACCACTGTGCGGTCCCGTCGGGAGGGGAGCCCGCGGGACCGCACAGTTCTGTCACCAGCGGTGACGGGACGAAGTCCCAGCGCGTGAGCTTGCGCACATGGGCGTGGAGCGAGGATCGTATTCGCCGGTGGCTACTTCGAGGTTCTCGAGCGGCGGAGCATCGGCTCGGCTGGCGAACCTTCGTGCCGTTCACGAGCTGTTTGTCGCAGGTCAGGTCGATGAGAACTATCTGGACTCCACCCCGCTGCGCCCCGTCGTCGCCGACAGCTGGCGCCGCAGCCTGGCCACCGGCGTCGACCCCGACATCGGCGCGGCCCAATCCTCATCCGTCGCCGTCGCCCTCGAAGACATGCGAGCCGCGCACCCGCTGGCGTCGGCGCTGCCCGTCATCCGCCGGCTGCTGATCGAGGATGCGGCGGACGCAGGCGTCGTCGTCGCGATCACCGCCGCCGACGGCACGCTGCTGTGGGTCGAAGGCGACCGCACCGCGATCCGCAAGGCCGAGGCGATGAACTTCGTGCCCGGCGCCGACTGGAGCGAGCGCGGCGCAGGGACCAACGCACCGGGTACGGCCCTTGCGCTGGACACCGAATTGCAGATCCGCGGCTCCGAACACTTCTCCCGCATCGTGCAGCCGTGGAGCTGCACCGCAGCACCCGTGCACGACCCCGTCTCCGGCGCACTCATCGGCGCGATCGACCTGACCGGCGGGGCCGACGTCGCCACGCCCCAAACACTTGCGCTGATCCGGGCGACCGCTGTCGCGGTGGAGAGCCACCTCGCATTGCTGCAGCTGCGCCAGCTCCAGCCCGTCGAACCGATCATCGGTGCGCGGCTGACCGTTCTCGGCGCCGACCGGCCGCAGTGGCGGGCGACCGATGCCGACGGTCACTCCCACACCACCACGCTGACCGGCAGGCACGCCGACATCCTGGTGCTGCTCAGCCGCCATCCCGAGGGGCTGTCCGCCGATCACCTGGCGATGCTGCTCGACGACAACGACCTCGACACGGTGACGGTGCGCGCGGAGGTGTCGCGTCTTCGTCGCGTCATCGGCGCAGAGTTCGTCGCGTCCCGCCCCTACCGGCTGCTGACGCCCATCCGCACCGACATGAACGACGTCGTCGACGCGCTCGAAGCAGGCGACGTCGACGGTGCGGTCAGCCGGTACACGGGTGCGTTGCTGCCGCAATCGGTGTCGCCGGGGGTCGCGCGGATGCGCACCGAACTGTCCGCCAGCGTCCGCGGAGCCGTCCTCGCGTCGGGCGATTTCCGGCTGCTTCGCCGGTGGCTCGACTCCCCGGAAGGCCGCGACGACCGGCACGGCTGGCGCACCCTGCACGACAACACGCCACCCGGTTCGGTGATGCGTGCGCAGGCCAGCGGCCATCTGGCCGGCCTGGATTTCGACCTGGCCTGAGGCCGCCGCACGGCCGCAACGTTGTGCAACCGTGCTGCAACGGTCCGACACCTACTGTTAGTGACGTCCGACACATTTACGTCGCGAAAACAGGAGAAAACTTCCATGGCTGTATATGCCCGCCCGGGTGCCGAGGGCTCGTTGATGACCTTTGACTCCCGGTATGAGAACTACATCGGCGGCGAGTGGGTCGCCCCCGCCGCCGGCCGTTACTTCGAGAACCCCAGCCCCATCACGGGCCAGCCGTTCTGCGAGATCCCGCGGTCCGACGAGACCGACGTCGAGAAGGCGCTGGACGCGGCGCACGCCGCCGCCCCGGCCTGGGGCAAGACGCCGCCGGCCGAGCGTGCGGTGATCCTGAACAAGATCGCCGACCGGATCGAGGAGAACCTCGAATCCATCGCCGTCGCCGAATCCTGGGACAACGGCAAGCCCGTCCGCGAGACGCTGGCCGCCGATATCCCGTTGGCGGTGGACCATTTCCGGTATTTCGCGGGTGCGATCCGCGCCCAGGAGGGGTCGTTGTCGCAGATCGACGAGGACACCGTGGCCTACCACTTCCACGAGCCGCTGGGTGTGGTCGGCCAGATCATCCCGTGGAACTTCCCGATCCTGATGGCCACCTGGAAGCTGGCGCCCGCGCTGGCCGCGGGTAACGCCGTCGTCCTCAAACCCGCCGAGCAGACCCCGGCCTCGATCCTGTATCTGATGAGCCTGATCGGTGACCTGCTGCCCGCCGGTGTGCTGAACGTGGTCAACGGGTTCGGCGTGGAGGCCGGTAAGCCGCTGGCCTCGAGCAACCGGATCGCCAAGATCGCGTTCACCGGTGAGACCACGACGGGCCGGCTGATCATGCAGTACGCCGTCGCAGAACCTGATCCCGGTCACCCTGGAGCTCGGCGGCAAGAGCCCCAACATCTTCTTCTCCGACGTGATGGCCGCCGGTGACGACTTACCAGGACAAGGCGCTGGAGGGGTTCACCATGTTCGCGCTCAACCAGGGCGAGGTGTGCACCTGCCCGTCGCGCAGCCTGGTGCAGGCCGACATCTACGACGAGTTCCTCGAACTCGCCGCGATCCGCACCAAGGCCGTCCGCCAGGGTGACCCGCTGGACACCGACGACGATGATCGGCGCCCAGGCCTCCAACGACCAGCTCGAGAAGATCCTGTCCTACATCGAGGTCGGCAAGAGCGAAGGTGCGAAGTTGATCACCGGCGGTGAACGTGCCGAACTCGGCGGCGATCTGAACGGCGGATACTACGTCGCGCCAACGATTTTCACCGGCCACAACAAGATGCGGGTGTTCCAGGAGGAGATCTTCGGTCCGGTGGTGGCGGTGACGTCGTTCAAGGATTACGACGACGCCATCTCGATCGCCAACGACACCCTGTACGGGTTGGGGGCGGGGGTGTGGAGCCGTGACGGCAACGTCGCCTACCGCGCTGGGCGCGATATCAAGGCGGGCCGGGTGTGGACGAACTGTTATCACGCCTACCCCGCGCATGCGGCGTTCGGCGGCTACAAGCAGTCGGGCATCGGCCGCGAGAACCACAAGATGATGCTCGACCACTACCAGCAGACCAAGAACCTGCTGGTCTCCTACAGCAACAAGGCCCAAGGCTTCTTCTGATCGAAACCCACACGTCGAGTGTGAAGCTGTTGCGAGACTCGAAAACTCGCAACAGCTTCACGCCCGCGATGAAGTCTGGACAAGTGGGCGGTTCCCGGCGATACTTCCCGTTAAAGGTCGGTTTACCAACCTTTAGGGTCGGCTAGCTGGGGAAGTTCGGACGTTGAACTACGTGGTGATCAGCCGCTAAAGGTCGGTTCCTGGTCAGCCCTGTTGCGCGAGTGCAAAAGCATTGCGGATGAAGGAGTTTGAAGTGGCAACCAGTGGTCAGCGAAACACCGGCACCGCTCATGGTGGTGTGGACGAGCACCTCGCGAGTGCCGATTACCTGCAGAAGCGTCAGCTGAAATCGGGCACTGCCGGATGGATACTGCTGGCCGGTCTCGGCGTGAGTTATGTGATATCCGGTGACTATTCGGGATGGAACTTCGGACTTGCGGAAGGCGGTTTCGGCGGACTGGCCATTGCCGCCGTCGTCATCGCCGGCATGTACCTGGCACTCGTGCTTGGTATGGCGGAACTTTCATCGGCCCTGCCTGCGGCCGGCGGCGGCTACACCTTCGCCCGGCGCGCTTTAGGTCCGTGGGGCGGGTTCGCCACCGGAACCGCCATCCTGATCGAGTATTCGATCGCGCCGGCGGCGATCGCGACGTTCATCGGCGCATACGTCGAATCGCTGGGGCTGTTCGGCATCACGAATGGCTGGTGGGTCTATCTCGCCGCGTACGCCCTGTTCATCGGCATCCACCTGGCCGGGGTCGGGGAAGCGCTGAAGGTGATGTTCGTGATCACCGCCATCGCACTGGTGGGTCTGGTCGTGTTCGCCGTCGCCGCGGTCGGGCATTTCGATGTCTCTAACCTGACCAATATCGCTCCCACCGATGCCGCCGGCGCATCCGCGTTTCTGCCGCACGGCTATCTGGGTATCTGGGCTTCGATACCGTTCGCCATCTGGTTCTTCCTCGCCATCGAGGGCGTCCCGTTGGCGGCCGAGGAAACCGCCAACCCCGAGCGCAACGTTCCGCGCGGAATCATCGCAGGCATGGCCGTGCTGCTGGTCACCTGCGCGGTCGTGCTGGTGCTGACCACCGGCGCCGGCGGCGCGGACGAAATGTCTGATTCCGGGAATCCACTGGTCGAGGCGCTCGGCGACGGCACCGCCGCCAAAGTAGTCAACTACATCGGCCTGGCCGGTTTGATCGCGAGCTTCTTCTCGATCATCTACGCGTACTCGCGGCAGCTGTTCGCGCTGTCGCGGGCCGGCTACCTGCCGAAAGTCCTCTCGGTGACCAACTCCCGCAAGGCGCCCATGTTGGCGCTGATCATCCCCGGTGTCATCGGATTCGTGCTGTCACTGACGGGTCAGGGCGCACTGCTGCTGAACATGGCGGTGTTCGGGGCCGCACTGAGCTACGTGCTGATGATGGTCAGCCATATCGTGCTGCGGCGCCGGGAACCGGATATGCCCCGGCCCTACCGCACCCCGGGCGGAGCGGTGACTACCGGATTCGCTCTTGCCGTCGCAGTTCTGGCAGTAGTCGCGACCTTCCTCGTGGACCGCAACGCGGCGCTGTGGTGCCTGGGTGTGTTCGCCGCGTTCATGCTCTACTTCGCCGTCTACAGCCGTCACCGGCTGGTGGCCAATTCCCCCGACGAGGAGTTCGCGATGCTGGCGGAGGCCGAGAACGAACTGAAATGACGTACCGGCAACAGGTTTCGGGGGTCGCCTACAGCTTTGACGGGCTGGTCGAGGTGATGGCCAAGGCCACACCTCTGCGCTCAGGCGACCAGCTTGCCGGGTGCGCCGCCGAATCCGATGCCGAACGTGCCGCGGCCGCATGGGTTCTCGCCGACCTGCCGTTGGATACCTTCCTGAACGAGGAGATCGTCCCTTACGAGACTGATGAAGTCACCAGGCTGATCTTCGACAGCCATGACCGCCAGGCTTTTTCGGCGATATCGCATTTGACGGTCGGGGGATTCCGGGACTGGCTGCTGGAGACGGCATCCCACGACGACAGCGCCGAGCGCATCGCCTCGATCGCACCGGGTGTGACTCCCGAGATGGCGGCGGCCGCGAGCAAAATCATGCGGAACCAGGATCTGATCGCGGTTGCGGCGGCTATGCGGGTGACTGCGGCCTTTCGCACCACGGTCGGAAGCCGCGGCGCGCTGGCCACGCGCCTGCAACCCAACCATCCGACCGACGACCCACGCGGTATCGCGGCGGCCATTCTGGACGGACTGCTGCTGGGCTGTGGCGACGCCGTGATCGGCATCAACCCGGCCACCGATTCGCCGCACGCCACCGCAGATCTGCTGCACCTGCTCGACTCGATCCGTAGCCGCTATGAGATTCCGACGCAGTCCTGCGTGCTCTCGCACATCACGACGACCATAGGGCTCATCGAGGCGGGGGCCCCGGTCGATCTCGTGTTCCAGTCGATCGCCGGCACAGAGGGCGCCAACACCGCGTTCGGGGTCGACATCGCACTGCTGCGTGAGGGCAACGACGCCGCCAGGTCGCTACGCCGCGGCACCGTGGGCAACAACGTGATGTACCTCGAGACCGGGCAGGGATCGGCGCTGAGTTCCCATACTCATCGGGGGACCGGTGGCAAGCCGGTGGACCAGCAGACCCTCGAGACGCGCGCCTACGCGGTCGCACGCGACCTGCAACCGTTGCTTGTCAACACGGTGGTCGGATTCATCGGTCCGGAGTACCTCTACGACGGCAAACAGATCATCCGCGCCGGGCTGGAGGACCACTTTTGCGGCAAGCTGCTCGGACTGCCGATGGGCGTGGACGTCTGCTACACCAACCATGCCGAGGCCGATCAGAACGATATGGACACGCTGCTGACGTTGCTAGCGGCGGCCGGGGTGGCGTTCGTCATCACGGTGCCCGGCGCCGACGACGTCATGCTCGGCTATCAGAGCCTGTCTTTCCACGACGTGCTGGTGACGCGCCGCACGCTCGGCCTGCGGCCTGCCCCCGAATTCGAGCACTGGCTGCGCAAGGTGGGCATGGTCGACGAGACCGGCCGGCTGACACCGTTCGACGCGCGCCAGTCGCCGCTGCGCTCACTGACATCCGCGGAGGCGCCGTGATAACGGAAGAACCAGCGGTCCAAGAGTTTTGGGACGAACTGCGCAAGACGACCCAGGCCAGGATCGGTCTGGGCCGCGCTGGCAACGCGCTGCCCACCCGACAAGTACTCGAACTGGCCGCAGCCCATGCCGCCGCCCGCGATGCCGTGCATGTCCCGCTGGACGTCGACCGAGTGACCGCCGACGTACGACAGGTCGGCATCGGCGAGCCGACGGTTGTGTGTAGCCGCGCTACGTCACGCGACGAGTACCTACGCAGGCCTGATTTGGGGCGGCTGCCTGCGGACTCGATGGATATGCCCGACACGCCCGCCGATATCGGTTTCGTGCTCGCCGACGGGTTGTCGCCGTCAGCGCTGGGTAAACACGGTGCCGCCCTGCTGACCCATCTGGTGGCGCAACTGCAGGACCAGCACACCCTTGCCCCGCCGGTGATCGCGACGCAGGCTCGGGTGGCGCTCGCCGACCACATCGCTGCACGGGCACACTTCCGTACCGTGCTCGTTGTCATCGGTGAACGGCCCGGTCTCAGCGTGGCTGACAGTCTGGGCATCTACCTGACCCATCTGCCCCGCCCCGGCCGTACCGACGCGGACCGTAACTGTGTCTCCAACATTCATCCCCCCGACGGGTTGGGATACCGGGAGGCTGCGAGCGTGGCAGCCGGCCTTGTCGCGGGGGCGCTCGAGCTGGGGCGTTCCGGGGTGGATCTCAAGGACACCTCGCGAAGTGCCGCGCTCGGCCCGCTCAGCGTCGTCGAACTCCCTGACGGCAGCCGACTGGACGGACGGCAACGGCGTGCTAGGTGATGCTAGGTGAGGCGCCGTTGCGCTTTGTACACGTCGCCGGTCTTCACCGCCCGTGCGTATGCGCTTGAGCCAGTACGGAATTGACGGCCTCGAGCGTCGTCATCGCCACCATCGTCACGATGTTCACCGTCAGGATCGTGATGGCACTCGCGGCTGGTGTGGGTGACCAAGAACCCGCGTCGCACCTACGGTGATCCGCTGATCGACGAGATCGAGGCGGCCAGCCCGACGCCACCGTCTGGGACACCGGCGAACGCGGCAAGCTCGATATCCTGCGGCTGGCCTACGCCGCCTACCTCGAATCGGGCACCGAGGCGATGGTGTGCATCGCCAACCGGGGAGGTCATCTGGCAGGTGGTACACGGCCTCGAACGACGGGGCATCCCGGCATTCGGCCCGATCTGGGACTCCCAGCCATCCGGAGGCGTTTTGACCTGCGCGGACGCCCGCCGGTAAGCTGCCTCCTTGGCGTGCGGTAAGCACGGGGCACTCGGGTCAATGTCGGTCGCCGAGAGCGTCCCACCGTCGACGCCTGACCGGCAGCCCGGGTCACACCGGGATCCAACCCGAGAAGAGAAGGTAAGCGCTGTGCCTACGTACACGCCGAAGGCGGGTGACACCACGCGCACGTGGTACGTCATCGACGCCACCGACGTGGTGCTCGGCCGGCTCGCCGTCGCTGCAGCCAATCTGCTGCGCGGCAAGCACAAGCCGACATTCACGCCGAATGTCGACGGTGGCGATTTCGTCGTCATCATCAACGCCGACAAGGTCGCCATCAGCGGCGACAAACTGCAGAACAAGTTCGCCTACCGCCACTCGGGTTTCCCAGGTGGTCTGCGGGGGCGTTCGCTCGGCACCGAGATGCAGAAGCATCCCGACCGCGTCGTCGAGAAGGCGATCGTCGGCATGCTGCCCCACAACAAGCTCAGCCGTCAGATCCAGAAGAAGTTGAAGGTCTACGCCGGCCCGGAGCATCCGCACACCGCGCAGAAGCCGGTGTCGTACGAGATCAAGCAGGTGAGCCAGTGACCGAGCCGACCGAAACGACAGAAGCCACGGAAGCCACGGAAGCCCCCGAAATCGAGGCCGCCGAGGCGCCCGAAACGACCGCCGAGGCTCCTGAAACGACCGCCGAGGCTCCTGAGGTCGTGACCGAGACCGAGGCCGCGACGGAAGAGGCGCCCGAGCCGCCGCGTGAGCCGCGCGAACCGGTCATCATGGACCGTGCCATCCAGACCGTCGGTCGCCGCAAGGAGGCCGTGGTTCGGGTGCGTCTGGTTCCTGGCACCGGCCAGTTCCATCTGGATGGGCGAACCCTCGAGGCCTACTTCCCGAACAAGGTGCACCAGCAGCTCATCAAGGCTCCGCTGGTGACCGTGGACCGGGTCGACGCCTTCGACGTCTACGCCCACCTCGACGGCGGTGGCCCCTCCGGGCAGGCGGGCGCGCTGCGCCTGGCGATCTCGCGCGCACTGATTCTGGTGCAGCCCGAGGACCGGCCCGCGTTGAAGAAGGCCGGCTTCCTGACCCGCGACCCGCGGGCCATCGAGCGCAAGAAGTACGGACTCAAGAAGGCCCGCAAGGCGCCTCAGTACTCCAAGCGCTGATCTGCTCTACTCACCCGCCCGGTATGCGCACTGCATGCCGGGCGGTGTGCGTCAGCGGCCGAGGAAGTTGCCGAGGATTCCGGCGGCGGCGGACCCGGCGGTGCCTGCCTGCTGGCCGCCACCCGTGCCGCTCACGAACGAGCCAGGCACCTCCTCCGACGGCTGCACGACGACGAAGCCCTGGCCGTTGAACGACATCGTGAAGGCCTCGCCGGTACTGCGTCCGATCAGCGTGCCGAGGCCGAACTGGTCGGCGCGGTGGAATCCGGTCTGCAGCGAGGCCGACCAGCAGACGGCGGCCTGCGGGTCGGCGTAGGTCGGCTGATCGACCTGCAGCACGACCGGGCTGCCCTTCGTGGTGATCGCGATGCGGCCCTGGCCCGAGAACACGCAGTTGAACAAGCCCGCGTTCGACAGCATCCCGGCACCCTGCACGCGGCGGATTTCGTAGGACAGCGTCGGCTCGAACGCCAGGACGTTCTTGCCGTTGATGGTCAGACCGTCGTGTCCGCCCTCGAGGTCGATGAGGTGGATGTCGGAGGCCAGGTCGGCGAGGAACATGTCACCGGTGCCGGTGCACCTCATCAGCGGAACGCCCTCGCCCGTCAGGTGCTGCTTGACGAACTGGCCGACGCCGCTGGCGCCCTGCCCCTGGAACTGGATGTTGCCCTGGTAGGCCACCATGGCGCCCTGGCGCACCACCATCTCGCCGCTGAGCGCGACCTTGAGCATCTTTCCGTTCTGCAGCTTCATGCCCGGTTGTGTCGTCTGGGCTTCGGCGTTCTGCGGGGAAAACAGGTCGCTGCGCATCGGGATCCTTTCGTCGCTGGCGACGTTATCGAGCCAATCGCGGCAGATAAATAGGGTGTTTCCCTATCTCAGCGGCCCCGCGAGCGGCCGGTTTGGTACGCGATTTCGCGGCGTGTCGTGTACAAAACCGGCCGCTCGCGGGGCGGCGGTTGTGTTATCGGGGGTCATCTATGAGAAATTTGTCCGATGGGTCGACTGTTCGGCACCGACGGAGTCCGTGGTGTCGCCAATCGCAATCTGACCGCTGAGCTGGCACTTGGGCTGGGCTCGGCGGCGGCCCGTCGACTCGGAAACTCCTCGCAGGCACGCCGCCGCGTCGCCGTCGTCGGCCGCGATCCGCGGGCCAGCGGCGAGATGCTGGAGGCCGCGGTCATCGCCGGGCTGACCAGCGAGGGCGTCGACGCGCTGCGGGTCGGCGTGCTGCCGACGCCCGCGGTCGCCTATCTGACCCATGCCTACGACGCCGAGTTCGGCGTGATGATCTCGGCATCGCACAACCCGATGCCCGACAACGGCATCAAGATCTTCGGCGCGGGCGGGCACAAGCTCGACGACGCCACCGAGGACCGCATCGAGGAACTGCTCGCGGCCGGGCCGGGGGAACGCCCGGTCGGTGCGGCCATCGGCAGGGTCGTCGACGCCGATGACGCGCTCGACCGCTACCTGCGCCATGCAGGCAAGGCCCTCACCACCCGCCTGGAGGAGCTGACCGTCGTCGTCGACTGCGCCAACGGTGCCGCCTCGACGGCCGCGCCACGGGCATACCGGGCCGCAGGCGCGACCGTCATCGCGATGAATGCCGAGCCCAACGGGCTGAACATCAACGAGGGCTGCGGTTCGACGCACATGGAGACGCTGCAGCAGGCGGTGGTGTCCAACGGCGCCGATCTCGGGCTGGCCCACGACGGCGACGCCGACCGCTGCCTGGCCGTCGACGCCGAGGGCGGGATCATCGACGGCGACGCCATCATGGTGATCCTGGCGCTGGCGATGCGAGAGGCCGGCGAGCTGGCGTCCAACACCCTCGTAGCCACCGTGATGAGCAACCTCGGCCTGCACCTGGCGATGCGCGCGGCGGGTATCGAGGTCCGCACCACCGGCGTCGGCGACCGCTACGTGCTCGAGGAACTGCGGGCGGGGGAGTACTCGCTCGGTGGCGAACAGTCCGGTCACATCGTCATGCCTGCACTGGGTACCACCGGCGACGGCATCGTCACCGGGCTGCGGCTGATGTCGAGGATGGCGCAGACCCGCACGCCACTGGCCGACTTGGCGTCGACCATGAAACAGCTTCCCCAGGTGCTGATCAACGTCGAGGTCGACGACAAGGCCACCGTCGCCGATGCCCCCTCGGTGCGTTCGGCCGTGGCCGAAGCCGAAGCCGAGCTGGGTGACACCGGTCGAATCCTGTTGCGGCCCTCGGGGACCGAGCAGATGGTGCGGGTGATGGTGGAAGCCGCCGACGAGGACACCGCCCGCCAATTGGCCATCCGCGTCGCCGAGTCGGTCAGCGACCACCGCTGAAATCGGGTGGAACCCGTAGGGTTTCGCCGACGTCGTAGTCAGTGTGGGAGAACCTGATACCGCGCGTATTGATGTTGCGGCGGTGCTCGACGCTGCACGCCAGTACGACGCGGCCTCCGACATCGTCGACGCCGCCATTCGAACTCATCTGACCGGACTTCGGTTCGACGGGGCGGTTGCGGGCCGCATACACACCGCTCAAGGTGACGCCCTACGCCTGGCGCTCAACGATCTGGTGCACCGACTGCACCAATGGGCGCGCGCCACAAAGGAGATCGCCGCCGAATTGCGTTCGTGTGCAGATCGCTACGTCGACGTCGACGACCGCGGCGCCCGACGGATCGGCTGAGCGATGGCTGAACCGCTCGACGTCGCCGCGCGGTTGGACGACGGGCGTGCCGCCGTCGACAACATCGGCGAATATGTGTGGGCGTGCCATCTGGTCGGCTACCAGAATCCCGATCTGACGCTGCACGCCGCACAGGTGCGTGATTGGTACGGCAGCGAAGACGGTCTGGACCTGCGGGCGCTGGAGGCGGATCGAGCGGCGCTGGACGCGGCCGCGACGGCGACGGACAGCGCGCAACGGCTGCAGGAGCAGCAGCTCGGCACGCTGGCCGGGGCGTGGCAGGGTCGCGGCGGCGATGCATCACGCGAGTTCCTCCTCCGGCACGGTGAAGCATCCGCGGCCGCGGCCTCGGCGGTGCGCAATGCAGTCCATGCACTCGCCGCACTTCGCGACGATCTGTGGCACGCGGTGGACGACAAGGTCGGGGCCGCGATGGCGATCGAGGAGCGCCGCCAGCCCGAACGTGCCGAATGGCTGGCTGCGACGCGAACGGTGACCACAGGAGCCGGCGACCGTGCCGTGGCGAGCGAACTCATCGACCAGCAGGTGAAGCCGTTCGTGGACAACGACATTCGATCGGACTGGCTGACCGCGATGCAGAAGGCCATGGCCGCCGTTTCCGCCGCCTTCGATGACGCGACCAGCGTCTTGACGGGTGAGCCCGCCGCGCCGTTCGAGGTGCCGGGCGATCTCGGCCCGGCGTCGATGCCATCGCCGCCGAGCGCTACTCCGGCGACCGCGGGAGCGGGTACCGTGCCCGCGGCGTGGACGGGTCCGCCTCCTGCAGCGGTGGCCCAGGGCCTCGGGCCATCCGCCGCTCCGACACCGGCGATACCCGCCGCACCGGAACCGCTCGCGGCGCCGACACCCGCAGCCCCCGCGCCCGCGACCGCACCGTTGTCTGCGACACCGGCGATGCCCTCAATGCCGTCGCCCGGTGAGCTGGGTGGCGGATTACCCGGCGCCGCAGGCGGCGTCGCGGGTCTGGGCTCTCAGCTCGCCGACGCCATCGGCGGGCTCGTCAACGGTCCCGACGGTGCGCTGCCTGATTCGTCACAGCCGGCGGACGGGGCCATCGACGGAGACGAGCCGGGATTCGACGACGAAGAGCCAGTTACCGATGAAGAGGTCGACGACGAATCTGGCACAGAGACAGAGGATCTCGCCGAAACCGATGAGCCGGCCGATGAGCCGGCCGATGAGCCCGTCGACGCGTGCGCGGAGAAGTCCGTCGACGAAACGCCTCCCGCCGATCCGGTCTCGACGCCGCCGCCGGAACCGATGCCGCCGCCACCGCAGCCCATCGTGGAACCGCCGCCGAGCGCCGAGGCGGTCGGAGCCGAAACGCCGTGCGAGATCGCCGCTGACGAGCTGCCTCAGGCAGGGCCGTGAACAAGTCCGCTACTCGAGTAGTGCGTTACTCGTGTCCAGCACCGGTGTCCGTGCCTACGCTCGGATCTGACGCAAACGCGCGCCTACCGATGCGAGCGCTGGAGGACACATGCCACCGGTGATCAACCTTCCCACGCCCGACTTCACCTTCGATCCGACCGCACCGGGTGCGTGTATCGCAGGCGTGCGGCCCTACCGCAGCGGCTCGTACAAGCTCGGCCACGAATCGGCCAGGCGGAAAGTTCCTCGTGCACAACTACGGCCACGGCGGCGCGGGGATAACGCTGAGCTGGGGCTGCGCGCAACAGGTTCACGACATCGTCGCCGGTCGCATCGCCACATCTCATGACACGACCGCGGCCGTGCTTGGCGCGGGTGTCATGGGACTGACCGCTGCGACGCTGCTGGCCGATCTCGGGCTCACGGTCACGATCTACGCCGACCGCAAGCCGATCGACACCACCTCGCACAAGGCGGGCGGGCAGTGGGCGGTCTCGGTCGTCGAATACAACCGCCCACAGGAACTGAAGAAGATTCTCACGGACTCCTACACGCGGTTCAAGACCCAACTCGGTCCGATCGTTCGGCGTATACGAGCGCCCCAACTACACCCATGAGCGGACCAAGAACTTCGACATCGTGCTGCAGTTGTGCCCCGGCCTGATTCCGACGCCGATCCCGTTGGCCCGCTTGCCATTCCAGGGACATACGATCCCCGGGTTCGAATACCGCACATTGTTGATCGAGCCGCCGGTTTTCCTGGCCCGGCTCGAATGCGATCTGCGGAACCGCGGGGTGACATTCGTCGATCGACACTTCGTCAACCGCGCCGACGTGCTCACGTCACTGACGCAGAACATCATCGTCAACTGCACCGGGATGGGCGCTAAGGAGTTGCTCAACGACACTGCGATGCAGCCGATCAAGGGTCAGCTGGCCTTGCTGCCCGCGCAACAGAACCTGAAGTACCTCTACAGCGGCGACGGATACCTGTTCCCACGGTCCGACCACGTGGTCATCGGCGGAACCTACGAGCCCGACCTCTCCGACGAGACGCCCTCCCAAAGCGTCTGCAAGAACGTTGTGAAATACATGGCATCGCACTTCGGAGTGGTGCCCGCCGTGCCGATGCCGCAGATCCACATCAACCACCCAGACCACGCCGCAATCTACGATCCAGTGCTCCCCAACGACCCGGCGCAGCCGAGCCTGAACGTGTGAAAGCGAGGGAGGGCACGATGGCAATCTCGGTCGTCGACTACGTGCTGACGAGGCTGAAGGAGCAAGGCGTCACCCACCTCTTCGGAGTGCCCGCGCTGTATTGCGCGGCTCTGTTCGACGCCGCGCCCGCTCACGGGATCACGCCGGTGGTGACCGCGAGCGATCTCGAAGCCGGCTACGCCGCAGACGGATACGCGCGGACGAAGGGGCTGGCAGCGGTGTCGGTCGCCAACGGCGTCGGCACGTTGAGCCTCATCAACGCCATCGGCGGGGCGTACGTCGAGCGCAGTCCGGTGGTGGTCATCAACGGCGGACCTACCGCGGGCCATCTCGCCGACCTCGCTCAGCGCGACGTCCTCTATTCGCACTCGACCGGCCGCGCGAACGCCGAACTCGACGCCTTCGCCCTCGTCACCGCCACATCGGTGCGCGCCGCCACGAAGGACGAGGTGCCCGCCGCCGTCGACGGTGCGATCACTGCGGCGCTGATGTCGAAGCGCCCGGTGTACATCGAGATCGCCATGGATCTGTGGCGACAGACCTGCACCAATCCCGGTCCGCCACTGACGTCGAACGTGTCGCCCGCCGGTACCGAAACACAGCTTGCCGCAACCATTGTGGGCCTGATTCGCGGCGCGCAGAAACCCGTCGTTCTGATCGGCACCGAGGTCGCGCGCTACGGCCTGGCCGATGCGGTCGCCGACCTGATCGCCAAGCTCGGTGTGCGGTGGGCCAGCGACATGCTCTCGAAGTCAACGCTCGCCGAGAAGGGTGCGGGGTGGATCGGTGTCTACGACCCGCCCTATGTGCCGCAGGTCATTCGAACCCAAGTTGAATCGACCGATCTGTTGGTGACTCTCGGATGCGTGTACCCGAACAGCTTTGCGACCTTGATCACCCAGAAGTTCAACACCATGGTCGTCCGTATACGACGGCAAGGTGCGGGTGAAGAATCAGCCCAAGCAGAACGCCGAGATCCGCGCGCTGGTGGCCGCGATGCGCACCAAGGCCGCCGAGCAGCCCCCGGCGAATGTTCCTGCAGGTGCGGTGCCGACGGCTCCACCCGCGGCCGACCGGCACGTTGACCTACAAGCAGGTCTTCCAGCGCGTCGGTGATCGCATTGGACGAGACGCTGATCACCATCCCGGACACGTTCCTCGGCACGTACTCCGCGGCGAACCTACCCGTGAAGGGCAAGAACGCGTTCCTGTGCGACGCGGTGTGGGCGTCGATCGGCCATTCGGTCGCCGCTGCGGTCGGCGCATCGTTCGGATCGGCCGACGTCCGCTCGTCGTCTGCGGCGACGGGGGCTTCCAGATGACCGCGGAGGCGCTGTCGACGATGGCGCGATACGGACGCAACCCGATCGTCGTGCTGATCGTCAACGGCATCTACGGATTCGAGCAGTTCCTCTTGGACCGCAGCTACTTCAACGCCAACAGCAACACGCCCGCCCGCCCCTACGCGGTGATCGGCCAATGGGACTTCGTGAAGTCCGCCAACAGCGTGGGCGTGCAGAACGCGAAAATCGTCAACACGGCGGCGGCCCTCGACTCCGAACTCGCCGCCG
>CAVQTL010000019.1:0-426214 GCA_963716505.1 uncultured Actinomycetota bacterium | reverse complement strand
CTTCGCTGCGACCGCGATGTGCTCCTTCGAAGCCAAGCGATGTCGCCATGTCGCGGTAGCGGTCGGCGAAGTCTCGATAGGCCACCTCGTCGCCGCGGGCGCGGGCCAGCAGAGCCCTCAATCTCAACAGGACGAGGTCGCGAAAGGCCGATCCGTCGAGCACAGGCTCGGCCGACAAGCGCTCGACCGCAGCTTCGGCCTCCTGAATCTCGCTGTCGGTGCCGCCTTTCAGCAGGGCTTCCACCAAAACGCTGGTGCCCCATGGGCGTACGCCAATAAGTCCACTGCTGTACAACTCATCGACGCTGGCCCGGAGAAGCGGCACTGCACCGCGGTCTCCGTCGACTTCATCTCTTCGGCGAATCGACAGTCGACGACCGGCACCATCAAGGGGTAGAACCGGCCGTCGACCGCCATCTCACGAAGCCGCCGGAACAGGTCCAATGCGCGCTCCCGCTGCGCGGACCCTGGTTCCAGCAGAGCACTTGCCTTGACGTACAGGGCGAGGCCGAGAGCGAGATCGTCAGCCGCTCGCTCAGCGCTCTGCAGCGCCTCGTCAATGTCGCGCAGTGCAGCGTCGTCGGCGGCAATGACACCACATGCGATCGCATTCGCGTAGGTCCACGTGACGATCGCTGCCTGTGACATCGGATCGGCATCTCGGGCCATCGCGAGGGCGCGGTCGAAGTCCTCTCGCCACCCGGTTTGGCCCAGCCACCAGCGGGCCGTGCAACGCATCGCGTATGCCGACGCCAAGCGGCGAGTCGACGAGGTAGCCTCCGATGGCTCGATCACCCTCGGCCACATCGATGACCATGTCAGACCATCGCAGCACCTCGGCCATCTCGCCGGTCATAATCTTGGCGCCATCGGCACGATGGCAAGTCCCGACAGTCACCGCCGGGTCACCGATCGACTCGATGAGCGCCATGTGTTCGTCTGCCAGCCGGGAGACTTCGCGCAAGCCGACCCTCCATGAGGTGCTCACCGATCAAGCCCATCGTCGCGATGGCGACCGACGCCTTGTCGCCGGCCGCCGCGCACAGGTCTTGCAGCTCCTCAAAGCGCTTGTCCGCCGATCGGTATCATGATCCGCCAGCCGTTGGCGCACGACAGAGTTCGCGGAGCGATACGCATTTCGAACCGATCCGCGTCGTCTGTGGGCAGCACGTCGGCCAGCCGAGCCGCACGGTCCCAACTCACCAATGCCGCCGCGATATCGCGTCCACGCGACGCCTCGGCGGCGCGCATGTGCCATCCATACGCGGCACGGAGAGTCACCGGCCGCCTCCAGGTGCTCGGCGATCAGCGCGGCGTTCTCGTCGGCCGACGCATCGCGTGACGCGATGGCGTCCGCCAGTCGCCGATGCAGTTCGGCGCGATCGGATTTGAGCTGAGATTCGTAGGCGACGGTCCGAATCAGCGGATGACGGAAGGCGTATTCGGCATGCCCGGTGAACTTCACCTGATCGATCAGCTCGGCCTGCAGCAGCTCCTCCCCGAGGGGATCGACTCCCATGGACGTCCAACAGGTCGGCGTCGAACCGCATGCCGATCACCGCCGCGGCGCACAGCGTGCGCTTGGCAGATGGGTTGAGGCGGTCGATGCGCGCGGCGATCGTCGCCTGCAAGGTTGCAGGCACGCTGACCTCACCGACGTCGGCCGGCACACGTAGGCGCCGCGCCGGCCGTCGAAGCACGCCACGTTCAGCGAGGTCGCGAACGATCTCCTCGGCGAAGAACGGATTGCCCGCGGCGCGCGCAGTGATCGTCGAAGCCAGCTCACTGACCGACGGATCGTGCCCGAGCAACTCAGTCGCGAGCGCGGCTGATTCCGACGTGCTCAGCGGGGCGAGTGTCAGCGTCTGCGCGCCGGGACACTCGCGTCAGTGCACCGTGAAATTCCGGACGGTGGGTGACCAGCACCATCGAGTGCGTTTGTGGAATCACCGTCATGAAGTCGGCGAGCATCGAATCGCTCACGTCGTCGATCCAGTGCGCGTCCTCAACGACATAGATCGCCGGTGTGGTGCGCGCGATGAGGGCAACCTTCACCAATGCGGATATCCGGCGACGATGTGCATCGGGATCGATGATCGGCAGGGCCGTATCGGGATCGCGGATGCCGAGCAGGTCGTCGAACAAGACGAGATCCTGCTCGTCGGCGTCCACCAGCCGTGCCCTCAGCCGGTTCCGCACGGACTCGTCGTCAAGCGTCGGCAGGCCGACGACCGCACGCAGAAGCTGGCCGAGCGCGTAGAACGGGATGTCGCTCGCATGTGATTCGCAGAATGCCCAGATAGACGTCAGCATCGAGAGCCGCTGCCGTGGCGGCGATCTCGCGCACCAGCCTGCTCTTACCGATCCCCGCCGGGCCGACGAGGGCGACCACAGTGCCGTCGCCGTCGATCGACCGCTCCAAGATCGCCTCCACTGCGGCGATTTCCCAGCGCCGGCCAACCAATCGTGACTCGCCGCGTCCCCCCACCGCGTGCGCTTTCTCCATGCCGAGCAATCGACACGCTGGCACCGGGTCGTCGAAGCCCTTGATGCGGACCGACTCCGGCTCGCCGAGCACGGCGGCGTGCTGTACCAACCGCGCCGTGGTCTCGCTGAGCATGACTCCGCCCGGTGGCGCAACGGATTCCATCCGCTGCGCCAAGCCCACATGTTCGCCTACCGCGGTGTAACCCATTGCCCGAGTAGCGATGTCCCCAGCGATGACTTCTCCCGAGTCGAGGCCGACCCGCAGGCTGAACTCCGTTTGGTCTCTGCGCTTGATCTCCGCCGCCAACTGCACCGCCTGCTGCTGAATTGCCAAGGCGGCGAGACACGCCCGTACCGCGTGGTCCTCCAGGGCGATCGGCGCACCGAACACCGCCATGATCCCGTCGCCGGTGAACTTGTCCACCGTCCCGCCGTAGCGCTGAACGACAACGGCCGAGCGGTTCACCAGCTCGGCCATGATCTCGCGCAGCCGCTCCGGACCGAGCTTCGCCGCGATGTCCATCGAATGCACGACATCGGCGAACAGCACCGTGACTTGCTTGTACTCCGCGTGGGTATCGGCCTGGGCCACCGGAGCGCCACAACCGTGGCAGAACTGGGCGTTCTCAAGCGGTTGGGTGCCACACGTAGGGCACGCCCGTTCGGCCGCCACACGACC
This sequence comes from uncultured Actinomycetota bacterium, assembly GCA_963716505.1. GTDB lineage: Bacteria > Actinomycetota > Actinomycetes > Mycobacteriales > Mycobacteriaceae > Mycobacterium. Next base: position 423,048 of record CAVQTL010000019.1, on the reverse strand, counting down.
CTCCGTCATCCAGGAGGCGGTGCGAAGAACTCGAGCGCGATGCCGTCGGGGTCGCGGAAGCTCAGTCCCGAGCCGTAGTGGGCGTCCACGATGCCGCCGTGCTCGATGCCGAGCTCATCCAGGCGGCGTGACCCACGTTTCCAGCTCCGAGCGGTCCGCGCAGCCGAAGCCGACATGGTCGAGGCCCGCCTGGAATTCGGTGAATCGTCCGCCCTCCAGCGGCCTGTCGTGCTGGTGGATACCGAAAAGCGTGCCGTCCGTCGAACGCCCACACCACGTGCCGGAAGCCCGGCGTCGGTGTGCTCGTCGAGCACCGGGTCGATGCCGAACAGCGCCTGATACCAGGGCGCGCTTGCGTCGACGTCACGCACGGTGACCGCGACGATGGTTCAGAGTGCCGTCATACGACCCGCTTTCCTCGGCGTGCGCGAGCACGCATGTCCCACAGATACATTCGATAGCCCAGAATCCACACCTCGCGCGGGATGACGCGGTCGGCGATCCGCAGCGCTGCCAACAACCACTCGAATTGGCGCTGTTGCGTCGCCGACCATGACATCTTCATGTGCGCCCGGAACTCCGCGGGGAGAAAGCCCTTGGTGGCGAACAGGTTGAAGCGGCCGGCCAACAACCGCAGCGGGGCAGGCAGGAACGCCATCGCCGCCACACCGTGCAGGTGCTCGCGCACCGGTGGGTCGATGTTCAGCTCGTCGAGTGTCCGCTTCCAGAACTCGTCGAACGCGATGCGATCGGTCGGCCACATGTCCTCGCGGACCTGCAGTGTGGTGCCCAGCTTCCTGGCGTCCCGGTAGATCGCCTCGGCGGACTCGTCGTCGAGCGGCCCGTAGAGGAACTCGTGCTGGTCGATGTAGTACCGGTACAGGCAGGCCGCCACCCACAGTTGCAGCCGCGGGTCGAATGCGTTGTAGGACAACGGGCTTGACTTCTTCGACCGCACCAGCGCATGGACCTTGTCGACCTCGTCGCGGATCAGCGCGCGGTCGGCGTCCGTCCCGAGGGTGGCCGCGGCGAGATAGGTGCCGGTGGTGCGGGCCCGCTTGAACGGGTGCTTGTAGACGTTGCCGCTGTCCACCGGGCTTTCCAGCACGCCGTAGCCGACGCCGGGCAACGACAACTGCATGATGACGTTGGCCGCGGGGGCCAGCACCGCCGCAGGATTGATCAGATCGACCACCCTGGTCGGTCGCCGCGGTGGGCCCAGCCTCATCAACCGAGTACATCACCTTGTGAGACGCTCGCAGCGTGTTTGCGTCGATGTGTCTCGGCCGGGCGGCCGGTATCGCGGCCGGCTTCCTGGCCGACCTGGCGCTCGGCGATCCCCGGCGCGGACACCCGGTTGCGCTGTTCGGCCGGGGAGCCACCGGACTCGAGCGGTTCACGTACTCCGACGACCGGTGGGCGGGCGCCGTCCACACAGGCGCGCTGCTCGGTGCGCTGACGGCTGGCGGGTGTCGCGGGGGAGCGGGTCGCCTACCGACGGGGACCGGTGTGGGTCGCTGCTCTCACCGCCGCGACGACCTTCGTGGCGCTGGGGGGCACGTCGCTGACGCGCACCGGTGCCCGGATGGCCGACCTGTTGACCCGCGACGACATCGATGCCGCCCGGCGTCTGCTGCCGTCCCTGTGCGGACGCGACCCGGCCGTGCTCGATACCGACGGGCTGACCCGTGCGGCCGTCGAGTCGGTCGCCGAGAACACGTCCGACGCGCAGGTGGCGCCGCTGCTGTGGGCGGCGATCGGTGGCGTGCCCGCGCTGCTGGTCTACCGCGGCGCCAACACCCTCGACGCGATGATCGGTCACCGTTCGCCGCGTTACCAGCGATTCGGTTGGGCCGCAGCGCGGTTCGATGACGCACTGAATCTCGTCGCCGCCCGTGTCACCGGTGTGCTGGTGGCGATCTGCGCACCCGCGGTCGGCGGGTCACCTGCGGGCGCGGTGCGGGCGTGGCGGCGCGACGCCGTCCGGCACCCGAGCCCCAACGCGGGTGTGGTCGAAGCGTCGTTCGCGGGTGCGCTTGGGCGTCCGGCTCGGCGGGCCAACGCAATACGCGCACCAGCTGGAGATCCGACCCACCCTCGGTGACGGGCCGGCACCGCAGGTCATACGATCTCGTTCGGGCGGTGCGGCTGTCGCGGGTCGTTCAGCTCGTCGAGCGCGCGCTGGCGATGGCGGTCAGCGTCGCTTGCCGTAGCGGTCGGCGAGTTTCTCCTCGGTGGTGAGCGGCGCGCTGGCAGGCCGATTCTCTGCGGCGGCCCTCTCACGTCGACGCACCCGGATCTCCGAAACGATGAAGTAGCCCAAACCGATTGGTGCAAGGATGCCGAACGCGATCCACTGAATGCCGTAGGACAGGAACGGTCCCGCGTCCAGGTGCGGCAGGGCGATCACGCCGAGGCCGCCCGGCTGATCGTCGACCAGCTGCAGGTAGGCCCCGGTCAGCGGAACGTCCGAGCAGCGTCGAGATCTCCTGCGTGTTGATCGCGTACACCTGCTGCGCCCCGTCCTGGCGGAACGGGTCCTTGCCCTCGGGCGCAGGGCTCGGAGTCGCGCAGCCTCGCGACGATCGTCACCGTCCCACCCGGCGCAGGCGCGATGGGCGGCACCCGCGAACCCTGCTCGGGTTTCACGTAGCCGCGGTCGACCAGCACCGTCGGCCCGCCGTCGACGGCGAACGGCACCAGCACCTCGAAGGCGGGATCGCCCTCGATCACCCGAAGCCGCGCCAGCACCTGCCGGTCGGGCAGATAGTGGCCGGTGGCCGTCACCCGCTGCCACTGCTCATCGGGCGCCGACGAGTCCTGCTGTGGCAGAACGCTTGTCAGTGGAACAGGCTCGGCCTTCAGCGACCGCGAGATCTGCGCATTCTCACGGGAGGTCTTGGTGTTCTTGCCGAGTTGCCATGGCGCCAGCACGGTGAAGCACAGATAGGCGAACGCGATCACCACGACGAACAACGCGAGCCAGCCCGGCCGCAACAAGAAGGCCCACCGCGGCCTCCGATTTCGCCTCTTCGGTTCGGTCATCGGAGTTGCTCGTCCACCCACTCATGCAGGCCCGGCAGCGAGGCCTCGATGACGGTGAAGACGTCCTCGAAGTCGTCATGTGTGCCGTAATACGGGTCCTCGACATCGTGCGGATGAGCACCCGACTTCGGGTCGAAAGACCTCAGCATCCGCAGCCGATCGGGCGGAACGCCCATGTCGCGCAGAATCCGCTCGTGGTTTCGGCCGAGTGCCACCACGAGATCGGCCGACAGGTGGTCCTCGTTGATCCGCCGGGCCCGGTGTTCGGTCGGATAGCCGTGTTCGCGCAGCACGCGGTTCGCGCGATTGTCGGCGCCCTCACCGGCGTGCCAGTCGCCGGTTCCCGCGCTGGTGACCCGCACCTCGTCGGTCAGGCCGCGCTCGCTGATCTGATGGGCGAACATCTTCTCCGCCATCGGCGAGCGGCAGATGTTGCCCGAGCAGATGAACGTGATGTGCAGGGGCTCAGACACCGAGCACCTCGCGAAGGTCGTCGACCGTCGTCACGTGCGCCGCGGCGACGACCGCAGTCGGTTCGGCGAAGTCGGCTCGGCCATAGCCCCAACCGACCACGACGGTCGCGATGCCGTGCGCGGCGGCGCCCTCCACGTCGTGGGCGCGATCGCCGACCATCACGACGCGGTCGGGCAGCGGCTCGAGCTGGGCGAGCGCATGCGCCATCACGTCGGCCTTGGTGGCCCGCACACCGTCCAGGCTGGCACCCGCGATGACCTCGAAATGCTCGTCGAGCCCGAAATGCTCGAGGATCCGCTGTGCCGTCGGCTCGGCCTTCGACGTGGCAACCGCCAACCGCACCCCGGCCGCCCGCAGGTCGGCGAGCAGTTGAGGAATGCCGTCGAACAGGCTGTTCATCGCCCAGCCGCGGGTCGAGTAGTCGGCGCGGTAGGCGGCGATCGCGGCGTCGGGGTCTTCGAGTCCCATCGCTTTCAGCGTGTGGTGCATCGGCGGGCCGACGATGCGGCCGGCCAGGTCGCCGTCGGGAATCTCGGCACCGATCTCGCCGAGGGCGTGACGGAAACTGGACACTATGCCCTGCGCCGAGTCGGTCAAGGTGCCATCGAGGTCGAAGATCACCAGCTGCGGCCGGGTCGGCGCGGCGGTGTGGTCCAGGGTCGTCACGCATCCATTGTCTCCGACGGCGCATTAGTGTCGTGATGTGGCAAGTCGAACCCGCGCGGGCGCCCGCTACCACGGCGACCAGGCTGCGGGCCCGGGCATGCTGGACTTCGCCGTCAACGTGCGAGCCGCCGAGCCCCCGTCGTGGCTGGTCGACCGGCTCGCTTCGCGACTGCCGGACCTGGGGCGGTACCCGAGTGTGGCCGACGAGCAGCGCGCGGTCGACGCCGTGGCGGCCAGGCACGGCCGTCACCGCGACGAGGTCGCGCTGCTGGCGGGGGCGGCCGAGGGCTTCGCGCTGCTGGCCAACCTGGGCCGACCTCGCGCGCTGATCGCACCATCGTTCACCGAACCTGAGGCGGCGCTGTCGGCGCGGGGGGTGCCACGTCGTGTGGCGCCGCCGTACGACCTGGCGATGCCGACGTCCCGAGCATGCCGATCTGTCGTGGTCGGCAATCCGACCAATCCGACGTCGGTGCTCCATCCGCGACGGATCTGCGCTGCGCAGCCGGGCCGCATCGTCGTCGTCGACGAGGCGTTCGCCGACGCCGTTCCCGGCGAGTCCGAGAGCCTTGCCGGGGACGCGCTACCCGACGTGGTGGTGCTTCGCAGTCTGACCAAGACGTGGTCGCTGGCGGGCCTGCGGGTCGGCTACGTGCTCGGTGCACCGGATGTCGTCGAGCGGTTGACGGCGCGGCGTGCCCACTGGGCGCTGGGCACCCTGCAGTTGGAGGCGATCGCGGCCTGCTGCACACCGGAGGCCGTTGCCGAGGCGGATGACGAGGCGCGCCGGCTGGCCGGCCTGCGCGCGGAAATGGTCGCAGGCTTGGCCGCGGCAGGCGTGACGGTGGTCGGCGGTGCGGCTCCCTTCGTCCTGTTCAGCGTCCCCGACGCGGAGCTGATGCGAAAGCGGTTGGACGCCAGGGGTATCGCCGTCCGCCGCTGCGATACGTTCGTCGGGCTCGACGGGCAGTTCCTGCGCGCCGCGGTCCGGGCCGACTGGCGGGTGCTGGTCGATGCGGTCGCAGAGGTGCTGCAGTGAGCACCCCACTCGCCGACGTCATCGATGTGCTGGAAGCGGCCTATCCGCCTGCGCTGGCGCAGGATTGGGACTCGGTCGGCCTGGTCTGCGGCGATCCGGGCGACGGCGTCGACTCGGTGACGATCGCGGTCGACGCCACCGCGGCCGTCGTCGACGAGGTGCCCGACCGCGGGCTGCTGCTGGCGCACCACCCGCTGCTGCTGCGCGGCGTCGACACCGTCGCCGCAAGCACGGCCAAAGGCGCTCTGCTGCACCGGATGATCCGCAGCGGACGGGCGTTGTTCACCGCCCACACCAACGCCGACTCCGCCGCCCCCGGCGTGTCCGATGCGCTCGCCGACGCGCTCGGTCTGACGGTGGAAGAGGTGCTGGCACCGGCGGTGGGCGGTCCGGACAACGACAAATGGGTGGTGTACGTTCCCGCCGAGAATGCCGATGCGGTGCGCGAGGCGATGTTCGCCGCGGGCGCCGGGCACATCGGCGACTACTCGCATTGCAGTTGGGGCGTCACCGGAACCGGGCAGTTCCTCCCGCGCGAGGGCGCGTCGCCGACGATCGGCAGCGTCGGATCCGTCGAACGGGTGGCAGAAGATCGCGTCGAGATGGTCGCTCCGGCCCGGCTCCGCGGTCATGTGCTGGCGGCGTTGCGGACCGCGCACCCCTACGAGGAGCCCGCCTTCGACATCTTCGCGATGGCATCGGTCCCCGCGGATGTCGGGCTAGGTCGTATTGGAAAGCTGTCAACGCCACAGACGTTGGCGGCGTTCGTCTCTCGCGTGCACGATGCGCTGCCCGGCACGTCGTGGGGGATTCGCGCGTCGGGAGAGGACGACGCCGACGTGTCGCGGGTGGCGGTGTGCGGCGGCGCGGGCGACTCGCTGCTCGACATCGTCGCGGGTGCCGGCGTCGATGCCTACGTGACAGCGGATTTGCGACACCATCCCGCCGACGAACATCGGCGCCGCTCCGACGTCGCGCTGATCGACGTCGCACACTGGGCCAGCGAGTACCCGTGGTGTAACCAAGCCGCCGGCCTGCTGCGCGACCACTTCGGCGACGCGCTACCGGTGCGGGTGTCCGCCATCCGCACCGATCCGTGGAACATCGAGAGAAACGGTCTATGAAAGCTGAAGTCATCCAACAACGCTCGCTGCTCGAACTGGCAGACCTCGATGCCGAGCTGAGCCAGATCGAACACAAATCCAGCCACCTACCTGAGCAGCAGCGCTTCGAGAAGGCCCAGGCCGACCACCGCGAGGCCAACGACAGGCTCGCGTCGCTGCGTCTCGCGCTCGACGACCCGGATGCACAGATCGCCAAGTTCGAGTCCGAGATAGAGGCGGTGCGTGACCGTGAGGACAGGGACCGCAAGATGCTTGATGCGGGTGCCATCAACGCCAAGCAACTCGCCGACCTGCAGCATGAACTCGAGACGCTGGAACGCCGTCAGTCCAGCCTGGAGGACTCATTGCTCGAGGTGATGGAGCGCCGCGAAGAGTTGCAGACCAAGCAGGCCGACGAACTCGCCAAGATCGATGTACTGGAAAGCGAACTGGCCGAAGCGCAGCGGGCGCGCGACGATGCCCTCGCGGTGATCGAACAGAATCGACACCAACGTGTCTCGCGGCGCGACGAATTGACCGCCGGACTCGATGCCGATCTGGTGTCGCTGTACGAACGCCAGCGGGCCCACGGCGGCGCGGGTGCGGGCCGGCTGCAGGGCCGGCGGTGCGGAGCGTGCCGGATCGAGATCGACCGCGGTGAGCTCGCCCGCATCGCCGCCGCTGCCGACGACGAGGTGCTGCGCTGCCCCGAGTGCGGAGCAATCCTGTTGCGGGTCTCCGGCGGTAACCAGTGAAGGTGATCGTCGAGGCCGACGGCGGGTCTCGCGGCAATCCGGGCCCCGCGGGGTACGGGTCGGTGGTCTGGACCGCCGATCGCGAAAACGTGCTGGCCGAGAGCATGCAGGCGATCGGCCACGCCACCAACAACGTCGCCGAGTACCGCGGCCTGATAGCGGGCCTCGAGGAAGCGGCCAAGGTCGGTGCCACCGAGGTCGACGTGCGGATGGATTCGAAGCTGGTGGTCGAGCAGATGTCCGGCCGCTGGCAGGTCAAACACCCCGATCTGAAGGCGCTGTTGAAGCAGGCGACGGCGGTGGCGACGAAGTTCGACCGCATCAGCTACGCGTGGATTCCACGGGCCGAGAACTCGCATGCCGACCGGCTGGCCAACGAGGCGATGGACGCGGCGGCTGAACTGGAGAAGCCCGAAGCGGGCGGGGCGGAGAAGACAGTCGCCTCCACTGAGACGCCGGCCTCGCCCGCGGGCTGGACCGGCGCCCGCGGCACTCCCACCCGATTCTTGTTGCTCCGGCACGGGCAGACCGAATTATCTACGCAGCGAAGGTATTCCGGTCGCGGGAATCCGGCGCTGACCGATGTCGGCCAGCGTCAGGCCGAGGCCGCCGCGCAGTACCTCGCGCAGCGGGGCGGCGTCGCCGCTGTCGTCACGTCGCCGCTGCAGCGGGCCTATGACACCGCGGCGAAGGCCGCCAAGGCGCTCGGACTCGACGTGACCGTCGACGACGATCTGATCGAGACGGATTTCGGCACGTGGGAGGGCCTCACCTTCTCCGAAGCCGCCGAACGGGACCCGAAGTTGCACCGAAGCTGGTTGCGCGACACCAGCATCAGCCCGCCGGACGGTGAGAGCTTCGACAGTGTCGCCGACCGCGTTCAGCGCGTCCGTGGCCGATTGATCGCCGAGTACGCAGGCGAAACGGTGCTTGTGGTGTCGCACGTGACGCCGATCAAGACGCTGCTCCGGGTGGCGCTGGATGCCGGACCGGGAATCCTGTACCGGTTGCACCTGGACCTCGCGTCGCTGTCCATCGCCGAGTTCTATCCCGACGGCGCCTCGTCAGTACGGCTGGTGAACGAGACGTCGTATCTGTAGTCACTGGTGCAGATGCAGGCGTTCGCCGTGCACACCGAAGATCATGATGGCCTCCACCGGTCCGTCTACGGCGCCGAACCAGTGCGGCGTCCAGGTGCTGAATTCGACGGCTTCGCCCGGTTCGATGACGAAGTCGCGCTCGCCGAGGATGAGTCGCATTCGACCCGGAGAGCACGTAGGTCCAGTCCTGGCCCTCGTGAACGGGTAACTCGGCGGGCGGTTTTCGGCGCTTGGCGGCGATGCGGATCTTGAACGCATGCAGGCCGCCTGTGGCTGTCTGGCGGGTGAGCGGCCAGTACGTGATGCCGTTGTGCGTGTGCGAGCTGCCCCGCACTCGCGGATCGGGCGACTCGGGCGCGCGCAACAGTTCGTCGGTGCTGACCGACAGCGCCTCGGCCAGGCGGGGAAGGTGGTCGAGGGCGAGTCGGCGCTTACCGGACTCGAGACGGCTCAGCGTCGACACGTCGATGCGCGCGCTGCGTGCCACGTCCTCCAGCGTCAGACCGCGCTGAACGCGCAGATCACGCAGGCGACGGCGAACCCGCAGGTCGACGTCGTCCTCGGAAGGGTCGTTTGCCTGCATGGCAAACTAGATTGGCAGATCGAGCGCCTAGCGGCAAGCTGGCGTCATGGCTGATTCATGGGATTGCGTGGTCGTCGGTGGCGGCGCGGCAGGGCTGAGCGCCGCACTGGTGCTCGGCCGTGCCAGGCGGCGAACCCTCGTCGTCGACGACGGGAACCAGAGCAACTTAGCGGCGTCGGGAATCGGCGGTCTACTCGGCCACGACGGACGTCCGCCTGGCGAGCTTTACGCGTTGGGTCGCCGGGAGCTCACCGCATACCCCAGCGTCCAAGTGCGGAACGGCGTCGTCGCCGGGGGAGTACGGGACGACGACGGTTTCGTGCTGGACTTCGGTGACGGCCACCGTGAGCGGACGCGACGGGTGCTGCTGGCGACGGGTATGCGGTACCGGCCACCGGAGATCCCTGGCCTGGCGGAGCTGTGGGGGCGGTCGGTGTTTCACTGCCCGTTCTGCCACGGCTGGGAGGTTCGCGATCAACCGTTGGCGGTGCTCGCCCGTGGCGAACGCGCGGTCCATCAGGCGTTGTTGCTGCGCGGCTGGAGCGACGACATCGTCGTGCTGACGAACGGCCCCGCGGAGCTCACGGTGGACGATCGAGCGCGACTGGCGGCCGCCGACGTTTCCATCGACGAACGCCCTGTCGCCGAATTGATCTCGGAGAAAGGCGAACTGGCGGCCGTCGTTTTCCGTGACGGCGATCGGCTGCAACGGCGTGGTCTCCTTGTGGCGACGACGCTGCATCAGCGGTCGTCGTTGGCAGACGACCTCGGCGCGGATCTGGGCGACGCGACGCCGATTGCCGCGGACCCGGTGGATGTCGACGCATTGATGCGCACCACCTCGGTCGGTGTTTTCGCGGCAGGCGATCTGAGCGCCCACATGCCACAGGTCGCGGCTGCCATCGCGGCCGGATCCCTTGCCGCCACAGCCGTGGTGCAAAGCCTGCTTGCCGACGAGTATGGGCTGACAAGCCCGGAATGGAGATCACATGTCAACTCATGAGACGAAGGAACACTGGGAACAGCACTACGGCGAACGCGACCGGATGTGGAGCGGACGGGTAAACGTCCAATTCGCCGATGTGGTGGGCGATCTGGCGCCGGGGCGGGCGCTCGACCTCGGCTGCGGTGAAGGTGCGGACGCGGTATGGCTGGCCGAACGGGGTTGGGATGTCGTCGCCGTCGACGTGTCCGACACCGCGTTGGGACGTGCCAGGGAAGCGGCTGGTGCCCGCGACGTCGCGGATCGCATCGAGTTCGTCCAACTCGACCTTTCGGAGGGTTTCCCCGAAGGCACGTTCGATCTGATCTCGTCGCAGTTCCTGCATTCCACGCTGGAGTTCGACCGGCAGAAGGTTCTCGTCAAGGCCGCTGCCGCGCTGCGACCCGGCGGAACACTGGTGATCGTCGACCACGGCTCTGCGCCGCCGTGGCCGTCGAAGCTCGACCACCACCATCACGACTTCCCCAGCGCGGAAGAGGTCGTCGCCGCGCTGGATCTGAGCTCCGACGAATTCGAGCGCGTCCGTGTCGACGCCGTCGAACGGCAGGCCGTCGGTCCGGAGGGGCAGCAGCGCCCCTGGATGGACAACGTCATCGTCCTGCGTCGAGCGCGTTAGCCTTCCATTGGCGGTACTGGACCGGCATGCATTTCGCGCACGGCCGGTAGCCCGCTGCGATCGCTGCGGGCTCGTCGACGAAGAAGACCCGATACTTGACGTAGCCGCCGTTGGCGATGGCGCACAGGGCCGACGGACAGTCCAGCCGGCCGTAGATCCGTGTCCCACGGTGGCCGCCGATAGTGCCGCGAATCGTCATGCGGCATCGTGGAATACCAGGCCGAGCGTGAAGCGCTCGCCGGAGCGGACGGCCGAGACACCGTGCCGGACAGGCGCCGCCGACCAGCCCCGTGCCGACTCCACCGGCCGCTCACGCGTGGTGAAGACGAACCCGTGGCAATGGGGGAGCAGCATGGCGGTGCCACGCGACTGCGCACGCGGACGCTGCTCGAGCAGTAGGAGTTCACCGCCGGTGTGATCGACGCCGGGCTCCGATAGAATGATCACGACCTGCAGCGGAAACACCAAGTCCCCGTACAGGTCCCGGTGCAACGCATTCCAGTCGCCCTGTCCGTACTTGAGCAGGATCGCCGTCGACCTGGTTTGGCCCGCGGCATGGCACATGTCTAGCCACTCGTCGAGGTCGTCGGGCCACGGTGCGTCGCGCCCCAGCTTGCGCCACCAGTCCCGCGCGATCGGCAGAAGTCGCGGGTACAGCGCCCGCTTGAGCTCTTCGATGGGCTCGGGGTAGGGCCGTTCGAAATATCGATACTCGCCTTCACCGAACCGGTAACGGCTCATCTCGATCGTGGCGCGGAAGCGATGGTCGTCGGGATACATAGCGCGAAGTCGCGTCGCCTCGGCCTTGGTGATCAGCTGGGGGAGCAGTGCACCGCCGAGGTCGTTGACCTCAGTGGTGACGCCGTCCCAGTCAGCGGAGTCGACCCGCTTCTGCCATGTCGTCGCAGCCATCAGAACAGCCTTGCCGCCCTGACCTCGGCCGGCTCTTCGAGATCGAGTAGGAACTTCTTGCGCTCGAGTCCGCCCGCATAGCCGGTCAGCTTGCCGTCCTTGCCGACCACCCGATGGCACGGAACGACGATCGAGAGCGGGTTGCGCCCGACCGCCGCGCCGACCTGTTGGGCGGTCGTCCCGTTGGCCAGTTCGTCGGCGAGCTCGCCATAGGTGACGGTCTCGCCGTAGGGGATGGCGGTCAGCCGGTCCCAGATCCGGCGCTGAAGATCGTCGCCCTGTGCTCTGGTCGGCACGTCGAACTGAGTTCGGTCGCCGCACAGGAACTCATCGAGCTGCGCCCGTGAGTCGGCCAGCACGATGTCGTCTCCGGCGTCGACGCGCGGTCCGAAGGTGTCGACGGACGGCCGGTACCAGTGATGGCGGAAGTAGACACCGATCAGCGCGTTGCCGTCGGCGACCAGCGTCAGCTCGCCGAGTGGGCTGTCGATCACCGCATGTCTTGTGTTCATACCTTGTAGACGACCGCGCCGGGCGATGCGTGAGATTTGTCGGACCGTTGGACTATATTCGAATGTATGTTCGATTCGGAGTTCGGGGCGGCGTCTGACGTGGAGCTTGTTGCCGCGATCGAGGACGGGGTGCGGCAGGAGGCGATCGCCGGGGCGCGCCGGCTGGCCGCGATCGCCGAATTGACTCGCCGCCGCGTCGACGACGACGACGACCGGGTGTGGTGGGCGTTTGACCCGTGGGACTCCGTCGCCGCCGAAGTGGCCGCGGCGATGGCGATCGGGTCGCGGCGCGCCTCGGGGCAGATGCGGATCGCCGAAGCGCTGCGCGAGCACCTCCCCGAAATCGCGGCCCTGTATTGCAAGGGCGCGCTGAGTACCCGGCTGGTGTCGACCATCACCTGGGGCACCCGCCTGGTGCAAGGAGCCGAGGCGTGGGCGGCCATCGACGCCGCGATCGCCGAGCGGGCGATCAAGTGGGAGCGGCTGTCGGAGGACAAGCTGCGCGCCGCCGTCGATGTGCAGGTGGCCCGCTTTGACCCCGACGCGCAACGCCGTACCGACACCACCGTGCGGGGCCGCGACTTCACCATCGGCGCGTGCGACGACGACGCCGAAACCGCCTCGGTGTGGGGGCGGCTGCTGGCCCCCGACGCCGCCGTGATGCGTGAGCGGGTCGCCGCGATGGTCAACGGGCTGTGTGACGGTGATCCGCGCAGCGCCGGTGAGCGCCGCTCCGATGCCGCAGGCGCGATCGCCAACGGCAACGACACCCTGGCCTGCCGGTGCGGATCACCCAACTGTCCGGCCGCCGGGGTGACACCGAAGTCGAATGTGGTGATCCGGGTGATCGCCGACCAAGCCGCCATCGACGACGCCACTACCGCCGCCACCGAAAACCGCGCCGAAACCGAACAGCCCACCGACCCACCCGCCGCTGGACTACCCGCCGCCACCGAAGACCACGTCACCAAGACCAAGCCGCGGCCGCCCGCGCCGGCGCTGCTGCTGGGCCACGGGATACTGCCCAATGCGCTGCTGGCCGAGGCGATCCGCAACGGCGCGACCATCAAACCGATCCGTACGCCCGGCGTCGAACCCGAGTTGCGGTATCGGCCCAGCGACGAGTTGGCCGAGTTCGTGCGGATGCGCGATCTGTTCTGCCGTTTCCCCGGCTGCCCCGTCGCCGCTGATCGCTGCGATCTCGACCATTGCGTGCCGTGGCCGTGGGGCCCGACGCACGCGTCGAACATCAACTGCAAATGCCGCCATCACCATCTGATGAAGACGTTCTGGATCGGTGTCGGCGGCTGGGCCGACAAACAGCTTCCCGATGGCACCGTGATCTGGACGGCGCCCGAGCGGCGCGACCTTCACCACCCAGCCCGGCAGCCGACTGTTGTTCCCGACATGGAATGTCACCACCGCCGAACTACCCCCACCAACAGCACAACCACCGCCCGACGCCGGCAATCGCGGGCTGATGATGCCGCGCCGAAAACGCACCCGCGCCGCCGACGTCGCAGCGGCAATCAAAGCCGAACGCGAACTCAACCAAACCGACATCCCACCGTTCTAAGACGGCTTCCATGGCGTGAGCCGCGGCGTCCACGCAGGTACGTTGCGGCGGTACTCCTCGTACTGCTCGCCGTAGGTGCGCACGAGCGTGGGTTCCTCGTACCACCGCACGAATGATGCCGTGACGATCCACCCGATCACCGCGTACACGACGAGCCAGATGCTGTCGAAAAGCAATGCCTGGCCCGAGGATTGCGGTCAGCAGACCGACGTACATCGGGTTGCGGACGAAACGGTTGAAGCCGCGTGACGACCAGACGCTCGGTCGGTGCAACGGGCATCGGCGTTCCGCCCGCCCTGACGAACTGGATGAACGCGTGCACCGGCGGGATGAGGCCGAGCACGATGAACGCGACACCAAGGATCACCCGAAGCGGCGGGCTGGACTCGGGGATCTCCCATCGGGTGATCAACCACGGGCCCAGCCCGACGAACGTTCCCGGCGCGGCGACGAAGAAGGCCGCTGACCCGACCGCGGCGGTGGAGGTTCGCACCGCCTAAGTATTAGGCCAACCCTGTGCAAGTTGGGTGAGGCGGACGCTGTTTCCCGACGGGTCGCGGAACCCCGAGTCGATGCCGTAGGGCATCTGGTTCGGCGGCTCGTTGAATTCGACACCGCGGGCGGTCATCTCCTCGTAGGACTTGTCGATGTCGTCGGTGACCAGAAACACGGTGCCCGCGAAACCCTTCGCGGTCAGTTCCAGCACCTGCTTGCGGGTGGCCTCGTCCATCAGCGGCTCACCCGGAACGGCCATCAGCACCAGATTGACGCTTTCCTGTCCGGGCGGCCCGACGGTCAGCCAACGGAAGTCGCCCATCTCCTCGGGGAACGACACATCCTCACGCACCTCCATGCCGACCTTCTCGGTCCAGAACTTCAGTGCGACTTCTTGATCATGGACCCACAGGTGGGCGCTGCCGATTCTCATCATGGATCCGACGCTACGGTCGGCCGTCGCGGCCCGTCTTCTCCCCGTGTGCTGTCTTGACCCGGCTGTCGGGGAGTGGCCGGGTGTCACGGGCGAGGATGCAACTCGGCACCCGCGCGTACGTCACTGCCGGCGGCATACTCGCCCGGTAGGCGGCGGGCGGCAGTCCGTATACCCGGGCGAAGCTGGTGGTGAACGACCCGACGCTCTGCAGGCCGACCATCACGCAGATGTCGGCGACCGACCGGTCGGTGTAGCGCAGCAGCGCCGCGGCCCGCTCCAGCCGACGCGTTTGCAGGTAGGACCGCGGTGACTCGCCGAACGTCCGGGTGAACATTCGGCTGAAATGGGCCCGCGACAGACCCGCGGCGGTGGCCAGATCGTCCACCGTGATCGGATCGGCATATCGCGAATCGACCAGATCCTTGGCCCGCTGCAGGTAACGGGCGGGAGGCAGCTGCGCCATCGAAGAATATTATGTACGGGCGAACGAGTTGGCCGGGCGGCCGCGGGTCATCACAAGATGACTCGAGGAAAGTCCGGACTTCACAGAGCGGGGTGATTGCTAACGGCAATCCGAGGTGACTCGCGGGAAAGTGCCACAGAGAACAGACCGCCACCTTCTGGTGGTAAGGGTGAAACGGTGCGGTAAGAGCGCACCAGCATCCCGGGTGACCGGGATGGCTAGGCAAACCCCACCCGAAGCAAGGCCAAGAGGCCGCACCTGGTGCGGCTGCGCAGGCGCTCGAGGGTTGCTCGCCCGAGCCTGCGGGTAGGCCGCTCGAGGCACCCGGTGACGGTGTGCCCAGATGGATGGTCGCCGCCTCGTCGCCGTGGTAATTCGCGGCGGCGAGGGACAGAATCCGGCTTACAGGCCAACTCGTTCGCCCCGTCTAGCGGGCCTTGCGCACCGTCTTGTTCAGCTTCTTCAGCGCGCTGTCGAGCTGTTGGCGTGCGTTTCGCGCCAGGTCGTCTTCCTGCGCGTACAACAGGCCGTAGGTGAACGTGTCCTCGCCTGCTTCATGAGCGGCGTCGGCCTGATGGCTCAGATGCGTGCGGCTGACCACGCTGTCTTGGTGGTCACCCAGCAGGCTCTGAATGCTCTTGGCGCGGTCGGACACCTTGTCGGCACCGGTTGCGGCCGCGGTGTAGCGGAGCCGCTTGGCGCCCTTGCGAATTCGATGCAGTGCCTCATCGCGGTCCTCGTCGGCTGCGCCTGCGGCGTTCTTGGCGGCCTTGCGTACTCGCTTGTAGGCCGAGTCGATGGTGACGGTCACCTCTTCGTCGCCCGCGGCCGTCTGCGCCGGCTCCGCGGCGACCAGCCCGTCGAGCGCGTCGAGCAGTCGGAAGTACCGCTCCGAGCGCATCGCGATCAACGACCGCCGCAGGCCGGACTGGTAGCGCCGCTTGGCGCCGTCCACCAACCGCTTGCGTATCGGGCCACGGATCAGGTCGTCGGGTAGGTCGTCGAGGGCGCGTTCGTAGCGCTCCGCGAGCACCTCGGCGTCGCGCGCCACGCCGAGCACGCTGGCGAGCTGACGCAGCTCGTCGAGGACCCACGCGTCGCTGGAGATGCCGAAAGCGCCCTCTGATGCCTGAAGCAGGCTGCGGATCTTGCGCGTGGTCACCCGCATCTGGTGCACCGAGTCGTAGACATCCGCCCGCACCGCACGGTCCCACTCGACCAACTGGTCGACCTGTTCGGCGACCGCCCGGTGGATCGGATCGGCCTTCGTCTCCGTCGGTGTCTCGTCGTCGTCAGCGCCTGCCAGCACCCGGGCCAGCTTGGACCCGTGGCCTGCCGGCGCCGCACCCGCGTCGAGCAGGCGGTTGGCCAGCCGGTCCAACACGTCCCGCGACGCCGCCGCGCCCTCGACCAGTTCCAGCTCCCACTCGCGCCACTGCTGTTTGTCGCCCTCACCGGCGGACGCGATCACCTTGTCGTCGCTGAACTCGGCGATCGGGGAGCCGTCGGCGCCATAGAGCAGATGGACGGTCCGGTCGGTCGAGATTCGGGCAACGGGTCCAAGCGCCCGGTCGCGAACGATGGCGAGCACCACGTCCTTCAGATCGTCGGGCACTGCGCCGCCGATACCGTCGTCCAGTGTCGCCCTAACCTCGGTGCGGGTGTCGGGGCCTGCCGGCAGCTTGAGATGCCAGCCGGCGTCAGTTCCGCCGGTTCGCCTGCGCAGCGTCACGTGGTGGGCGGCCAGGTCGTGGCCCGAGGTGTCGAAGTAGACGGCCTCGAGGTGCTGCGACGGCAACCGCTCTACCCGCGCCACCGCCGAAAGCCCCTCGAACGACGGTGAAACCGTCGATTCGAGCACGTCGAACTTGCGCTCGACCTCGGTGTGCCGGGACGTCATCGGCCTGCTGGCAGCCATCTCCACCTTCGTCGCGAGTGCGTTGAACAGCCCCAGCGTGCCATATGCGGGTGAACAGCCCACCCGGGCTCGCAGATAAAGTCCAGGTGTGACCGAATACCAGACCATCACGCTCGAGCAGTCCGGCCCGATCGCGCGAATCACCCTGAACCGGCCCGATGCCGCAAACGGCATGAACGACACCATGACTCGTGAGTTGGCCCAAGCCGCTGCCCGCTGCGACACCGACGCGACGAAGGTCGTGGTACTGACGGGCTCCGGCCGATTCTTCTGCGCCGGAGGCGATCTCAAGTCGTTTGCGACGGCGCCCAGTCGCGGACGGCACATCAAGGGCGTCGCCGACGACCTGCATCGCGCCATCTCGACGTTCGCGCGCATGAACGCCGTGCTCATCACCGCGGTCAACGGGACCGCCGCCGGAGCCGGCTTCTCCCTTGCGGTCGCCGGCGACCTCGTCCTGGCCGCCGAGTCGGCGTCGTTCACGATGGCCTACACGAAGGTCGGGCTCAGCCCCGACGGCAGCTCGTCATATTTCCTGCCGCGACTGATCGGCATCACCAGGACGAAGGAGCTGATGCTGACCAACCGCACCCTGTCCGCCGAGGAGGCGTCGCGGTGGGGGCTGGTCACCGAGGTGGTGCCCGATGGGGACCTGGCCGGCAGAGCCGATCAACTGGCCGCCCAGATGGCAGCCACCGCAGGCGGATCCAACGGTGGGGTCAAGCAGCTCATGCTGGCGACGTTCTCCAGCGGTCTAGAGGAACAGATGGAGCTGGAGGGTCGCATCATCGCCCAGCGCGCCGAATCCGCCGATGGTCGCGAAGGAGTCGACGCGTTTATGGCGAAGCGCAAACCGGAGTTTGCCTAGCCGCGTCGAGGAGTTCGACGATCAAGCCTAGAAGCTGTGTTCCTCTGCGGGGAAGACCCCGCTGGCCACCTCGTCGGCGTACTGCGTTGCCGCGCTACGCAATTCCGCACCGACGTCGCCGAACCGCTTGACGAACTTGGCGGTCTTGCCGCTGGTCATGCCGGCCATGTCCTGCCAAACCAGCACCTGCGCATCGCAGTTCGGCCCGGCACCGATGCCCACGGTCGGAATGGTCAGCTTGCCGGTGATCTGGGTGGCCAGTTCGGCGGGCACCATCTCGAGCACGACGGCGACGGCGCCGGCCTCCTGGACGGCGATCGCGTCGTGGATGGTCTGCTCGGCGGCGTCGCCGCGGCCCTGCACCCGGAAGCCGCCGAGGCCGTTGACGCTCTGCGGGGTGAATCCGATGTGGGCGATGACCGGGATTCCAGCCTGGGTCAGCGTCGCGACCTGGTCTGCCACCCGCTCGCCACCTTCCAGCTTGACCGCATGCGCACCGGTCTCCTTGAGGAAGCGAGTCGCGGTCTCCAGCGCCTGCTGCGGTCCGGCCTCGTAGCTGCCGAAGGGCAGGTCGGCGACCACCAGCGCGTGGGGCGCACCGCGCACCACGCCGCGAACCAGCGGGATCAATTCGTCGATGGTCACCGGCACGGTGGTGTCGTATCCGTACACCACGTTGGCGGCGGAGTCGCCGACCAGGAGCACCGGGATGCCTGCGTCATCGAATACGCGGGCGGTGGAGTAGTCGTAGGCGGTCAGCATGGCCCACTTGTGGCCTTCTGACTTCCACTTGTGCAGGTGATGGGTGCGGACCTTCGTCCGCGGCTTTGTTTCGGCAGCACCGTAAACAGTCTGTTCAGACATCATTGGTCCTTGTGTCTGTTCGGTCGATCCTCGTGGCCCGTTGCGGGTCCCCGGGTTCGTCTGACCTCCTCAGTGTGCCACCACCTGGCAAGAAGATGAACTTCGGGTTAAGTGGATTTCCTCACATTACGATCGGCCCATGCAACGGCTCAGTGGACTCGACGCCAGCTTCCTTTACCTCGAAACCGCAGCACAGCCGATGCATGTGTGCTCGATTCTGGAGCTGGACACGTCCACGATGCCCGGCGGCTACACCTTCGACCGGATGCGCGACGAACTGGGGCTGCGCATCAAGGCGATGCCGCAATTCCGGGAGAAGCTCGCCGACAGCCGCTTCAACCCCGACCACCCGGTGTGGGTGGAAGACGAGGACTTCGATGTGGACCGCCACCTGCACCGCATCGGACTTCCGTCCCCGGGCGGGCGCCAGGAGCTTGCCGAGATCTGCGGCCACATCGCGTCGCTGCCGTTGGACCGCACTAGGCCGCTGTGGGAGATGTGGGTCATCGAGAACATCGCGGGCACCGACGCCCACGACGGCGGCCGGCTGGCGGTCATGACGAAGGTGCACCACGCCGGCGTCGACGGCGTGACCGGGGCCAACTTGATGTCGCAGCTGTGCAGCACCGAACCCGACGCGCCCGCGCCGGATCCGGTGGACGGCGTCGGCGGGGGCAGCGGGCTGGAGATCGCGGTCAGCGGGGCGCTGAAGTTCGCTTCGCGGCCGTTGAAGTTGGTCAACGTGGTGCCGACGACGTTGTCGACGGTCGTCGATACCGTGAAGCGGGCCCGCAGCGGGCTGGCCATGAAGTCGCCGTTCGTCGCGCCGAAGACGGCTTTCAACGCCAACGTGACCGGCCATCGAAACATCGCCTACGCGCAATTGGATCTCGAGGACATCAAGAAGGTGAAGGACCACTTCGGCGTCAAGGTGAACGACGTGGTGATGGCGCTGGTGTCCAGCACGCTGCGCAAGTTTCTGGACGACCGCGGCGAGCTTCCGGACTCGACGCTGGTGGCGATGGTCCCGGTGTCGGTGCACGACAAGTCGGACCGGCCGGGTCGCAACCAGGTGTCAGGCATGTTCTCCAGCCTCGAAACCCACATCGATTCGCCAGCTGAACGGTTGAAGTCGATAGCCGAATCGAATTCCGTTGCCAAGCAACACAGTTCGGCAATCGGAGCAACTCTGCTGCAGGACTGGACCCAGTTCGCCGCACCTGCAGTATTCGGTGTCGCGATGCGCGTCTACGCCAGCTCCAGGTTGAGCGGGGCCAGGCCGGTGCACAACCTCGTGGTGTCCAACGTGCCCGGACCGCAGGTTCCGCTGTATTTCCTTGGGTCCGAGGTCAAGGCGATGTATCCGCTCGGGCCGATCTTCCATGGCTCCGGTCTCAACATCACTGTGATGTCGCTGACCGGGAAGCTGGACGTCGGCATCGTGTCCTGCCCGGAGCTTTTGCCCGATCTGTGGGACCTCGCCGACGACTTCGAGATCGCACTCGACGAGTTGTTGCAGAGCGCGGGCTAGACCCGCCGGAGTAGCGGTCTGCCAGGACCGATGTGACCGCATGGCAGCATGTGGCGCATGAGCGTGAAGAAGGGGATCCTTGCGGCCTCACTGGTTGTGTTAATGGTGGCGGCGTGCAGCAAGGTGGTCGACGGTCACGCCGTCCTGGCGGTGCCTCCGCCCGGGTCACCGATCCGATGGGCCCCCTGCCCGGCCGCCGAGGCGCAGGTCCCAATTCCGCCCGACGCCGAATGCGGAAAGCTCTCCGTGCCGGTCGACTACAGCAAGCCCGACGGCGACGTCGCCCAGCTGGCGATGATCCGGTTCAAGGCGACCGGCGACAAGATCGGCTCGCTGGTGATCAACCCCGGCGGGCCAGGCGAATCCGGCGTCGAATCGGCCGCCAGTCTGATCAGCACAATGCCGCCATCCGTGCGCGAACGCTTCGACCTGGTCGGGTTCGACCCGCGGGGAGTCGCGGCCTCGACGCCCGCGGTGTGGTGCAACTCCGACGCCGATAATGACCGGCTGCGGGCCGATCCTCAGGTCGACTATTCGCCAGAAGGTATCGAACACATCGACAACGAGACCAAGGCGTTCGTACAGCGTTGCCTCGACAAGACGGGTAAGGAGTTCCTGGCGAACGTCGGCACGGCCAACGTTGTGAAGGATCTCGATGCGATCCGGGTCGCGGTCGGCGACGACAAGCTGACCTTTCTCGGTTTTTCTTACGGCACCCGGATCGGTGGCAGCTACGCCGAAGAGTTCCCGCAGAATGTGCGGGCGATGGTGCTCGACGGCGCGATCGACCCCAATGCCGATCCGATCGAGGAGGACCTCCGTCAGACGGCGGCGTTCCAGAAGGCGTTCGACGACTACGCCGCGGACTGCGCCAAGGATCCGACCTGTCCGCTCGGCACCGACCCGGCCAAGGCGACCGACGTGTACAAGAGCATGGTCGATCCGCTGGTCGACAAGCCAGCCAAGACAGCGGATCCGCGCGGCCTCGCCTACAGCGATGCGCTCGTCGGCACTATTCTCCCGCTGTATTCGCCGAGCATCTGGCCTCGTCTCACCGATGGTCTCAACGAGCTCAAGGACGGGCGCGGCGACATGCTGCTAAGGCTTGCCGACTTGTACATGCATCGCGACATTTCGAACGGGCGCTACGACAACGCGACCGACGTGCGTGTCGCGGTCAACTGCGTCGACCAGCCTGCGGTCACCGACCGTGCCAAGCTCGTCGAGAAGGATCGCAGGTCCCGCGAGTTGGCGCCGTTCCTGAACTACGGCGAGTTCACCGGTTACGCGCCGATGGACACCTGTGCGTTCTGGCCGGTGCCGCCGACAACAGAGCCGCACGAGATCTCCGTCAAGGGCCTGCCGCCCACTCTGGTGATCTCCACGACGAACGACCCCGCAACGCCGTACCAGGCCGGCGTCGATCTGGCCAAGCAACTCGGCGGCACGCTCGTCACCTTCGAGGGGACCCAGCACACCGTTGCCTTCCAGGGCAACCAATGCATCGACAACATCGTCGCCACCTACCTGATCGACGTGAAGGTCCCGCCGCCGGATACCCGTTGCTGAGCAACGAGACTCGACGCCTGACACGCCAAGGTCTCCGAAAGGTAACCGTCCGATTGCGACTTCGGTTCGCCGGTGATGGGCATGCGACGATGACTGCCATGTGGCGGGTGGGGAGGTGTGGCGCGACGCTGCTGGCATGCGTGCTGGTGGCCGGCTTCACGTGCCCGCCCGCGTTGGCGACGCCGGAGGGCCAGTCGACCCAGGTGTACGGCCAGCCGCCGCTCTGGGGCGGCTGCGATACGTTCGTCGGTGACACCAGCGCCATCCCGACGGCGCAGTGCGGCACAGTGTCTGTTCCGGTCGATTACGCCAATCCCGAAGGCGCACAAGCACAATTGGCGGTCATCCGGATCCCCGCGACCGGTGACCGCATCGGGGTCTTGTTGGTGAATCCCGGCGGGCCGGGAGCATCGGCGGTCGACACCGTCGCAGGCATGGGTGCCGGGCTAGCCGACAGCGAAATCGCTCGCCGGTTCGACCTGGTCGGCTTCGATCCCCGCGGGGTCGGGCACTCCACGCCCGAGTTGCGTTGTCGCACCGATGCCGAATTCGATGCCTACCGAAGGGAACCGAACGCCGACTACAGCCCCACGGGCGTCGCGCACATCGAAGATCTGTATCGCCAATTCGCGCAGGGCTGCGCCGACCGGGTGGGCAAGGAGCTGCTGGCCAACGTCGGCACAGCCGCGACGGCCAAGGACATGGACGTGGTGCGCGCGGCGCTGGGCGAGAACCAGATCAACTACCTCGGGTTCTCGTACGGCACAGAGATCGGTGCGGCGTACGCCGAGGCATACCCCGACCGGATTCGCGCCATGGCCCTCGACGGCGCGGTCGATCCGAGCCTCGACCCGATCGACGAGAACCTGCGTCAAATGGCCGGATTCCAAACGGCGTTCGAGGACTACGCCGCCGACTGCGCGCAGTTGACGGGATGTCCGCTCGGCAACGACCCGGCGCAGTCCGTCAACCGGTACCACCAGCTGATCGACCCGTTGGTCACGCAGCCCGCCAGGACGTCTGATCCACGAGGCCTGAGTTATCAGGACGCGATCACCGGCACTGTGAACGCCCTCTACTCCCGGCAGTACTGGAAGTTCCTGACCAGTGGGCTGCTCGGCCTGCAGCGGAAAACCGACCCTGGCGACCTGCTGTTGCTCGCCGACGACTATCTGAACCGCAGCCCGGCGGGCCATTACCAGAACTCGCAGGACGCTTTCTACGCCATCCGCTGCGTCAACTCACAGTTCCCGACCGACCCGGCGGTGTGGGCGGCCGCCGACAAACGGGCCCGTGCGGCCGCGCCGTTCCTCAGCTACGGCTCCTTCACGGGTTTTGCGCCCCGGGACATCTGCGCGAACTGGCCCGTCCCGGCGTCGGCGACGCCACACGCCGCGGTCTCGCCGGGCGCGGGCAAGGTCGTCGTCGTGTCGACCACCCACGACCCGGCCACGCCGTATCAGGCGGGTGTCGACCTGGCCAGGCAGATGGACGCCGGCCTGATCACCTTCGACGGGACCCAGCACACGGTGGTGTTCAACGGCGACGCCTGCGTCGACACCGCCGTCGTCGCGTTTCTCATCGACCGGGTTCAACCGCCCGCAGGCCTGCGCTGCTAGGCCTGCGCCAGGTCGCATCGGCCCTGTAACACAGAATTAACAGACGGTGCCTACGCTGCGGTTATGGACCGCCAGAAGGAATTCGTGCTGCGCACGCTGGAGGAACGGGACATCCGATTCGTCCGGTTGTGGTTCACCGACGTGCTCGGATTCCTCAAGTCGGTAGCGATCGCGCCCGCCGAGCTGGAAGGGGCGTTCGAGGAGGGCATCGGCTTCGACGGCTCGTCGATCGAAGGGTTCGCCCGGGTGTCGGAATCCGACACCGTCGCCAGACCCGATCCGTCCACCTTCCAGGTGCTGCCGTGGACCTCGAGCGCCGGCCAGCACCACTCGGCGCGGATGTTCTGCGATATCACCATGCCCGACGGATCGCCGTCATGGGCCGACTCGCGGCACGTGCTGCGCCGCCAGTTGGCCAAGGCCAGCGACCTGGGCTTCTCCTGCTACGTGCACCCGGAGATCGAGTTCTTCCTGCTTCAGCCGGGGCCCGACGACGGCTCCGAGCCGGTCCCTGCCGACAACGGCGGCTACTTCGACCAGGCCGTGCACGACTCGGCGCCGAACTTCCGCAGGCATGCCATCGACGCGCTGGAGCAGATGGGCATCTCGGTCGAGTTCAGCCACCACGAGGGCGCGCCCGGCCAGCAGGAGATCGACCTGCGCTACGCCGACGCCCTGTCCATGGCCGACAACGTGATGACGTTCCGGTACGTGGTCAAGGAGGTCGCGCTGGCCGACGGCGTGAAGGCGTCATTCATGCCCAAGCCGTTCGCCGAGTATCCGGGCTCTGCGATGCACACCCACATGAGCCTGTTCGAGGGCGAGAACAACGCCTTCTACAGCGCCGACGACCCGCTGCAGCTGTCGGACACCGGAAAGTCTTTCATCGCAGGCATTTTGGAGCATGCCACCGAGATCAGCGCGGTCACCAACCAGTGGGTGAACTCCTACAAGCGGCTGGTGCACGGCGGCGAGGCGCCCACCGCCGCATCGTGGGGCTTCGCCAACCGCTCGGCGTTGGTCCGGGTGCCGATGTACACGCCCCGCAAGGCGTCGTCGCGCCGTATCGAGGTGCGCAGCCCTGACTCGGCGTGCAACCCGTACCTGACGTTCGCCGTGCTGCTGGCCGCCGGCCTGCGCGGCGTGGAGAAGAACTACGTGCTCGGCCCGCAGGCCGAGGACAACGTGTGGAGCCTCACCCCCGAAGAACGCCGGGCGATGGGCTATCGGGAGCTGCCGGGCAGCCTCGGTGCGGCGCTCGAGCAGATGGAGGGCTCCGAGCTCGTCGCGGAAGCGTTGGGGGAGCACGTATTCGACTTCTTCCTGCGTAACAAGCGGGCCGAGTGGGGGAACTACCGCAGCCACGTCACGCCGTTCGAGCTGAAGACCTATCTATCGCTCTAGCGGGCTGCGATACGGTCGTCAGTGTGGCCAAACCTGCGACGCAGCGACCGAAGCTGCCCAGCGTTGGCCGGCTAGGGCTGGTCGAACCGTCGGCGCCCGCTGATCTGAACCGACTCGGCTGGGACACCGACGCGCACGTCGAGCTGCTGTGGTCGCTGTCCCGGGCCCCCGACGCCGACGTCGCCCTGAAGACGATGGTCCGGCTGGCCGAGGCGTCAGGCAGGGACTGGGACGAGCTCAACCACGCGCTGGTCAAGGACAAGGCCCTTCGTGGCCGGCTGTTCGGCGTGCTTGGCTCGTCGCTGGCACTGGGCGACCACTTGGCGGCCCACCCGCGGTCCTGGCATCTGTTGGCAGGCGATGTGAGGTTGCCGTCGGCGGACGACCTGCGGGCCGAGTTCACCCAGGCCGCCGAATCGGCAAGTGGCACAAACGATGTGCGGCCTGTCCTGCAGACGCTGTACCGAGACCGGTTGCTGGTGCTCGCGGGCCTGGACGTCGCGTCCGTTGTGGAGAACGAGCCGGTGCTGCCGTTCCGCGAGGTCGGCGAGCACCTGTCGGACCTGGCCGACGCCGCGTTGGCCGCCGCGCTGAAGGTGGCGACCCGGGCGGTGTGTGGCGAGGATGGCGAGGCGCCGCGGTTGGCGGTGATCGCGATGGGCAAATGTGGCGCCCGCGAGCTGAACTACGTGAGCGACGTCGATGTCATCTTCGTCGCCGAGGAGGCCGATGCCGTCACCACCAGGGTGGCCGGCGAGCTGATGCGGTTCGCGTCGGAGGCGTTCTTCGAGGTCGACGCGGCGCTGCGGCCCGAGGGGAAGCACGGCCAGCTGGTGCGGACGCTGGAGTCGCACATCGCCTACTACCAGCGCTGGGCCAAGACCTGGGAGTTCCAGGCGCTGATGAAGGCACGGCCCGCAGCCGGTGACGCCGAACTGGGTGAGCAGTACATCGCGGCGCTGATGCCGATGGTGTGGACGGCGTGCGAGCGCGAGGACTTCGTGCCGGAGGTGCAGGCCATGCGGCGTCGCGTCGAGGCGCTGGTGCCCGCCGAGGACAGGACCCGTGAGCTCAAGCTCGGCACCGGCGGGCTGCGCGACGTCGAGTTCGCCGTCCAGCTGCTGCAGCTGGTGCACGGCCGCAACGACGAGTCGCTGCATGTGGCGTCGACGATCGACGCGCTGGTGGCCCTGGGTGCGGGTGGGTATATCGGCCGCGACGACGCGGCCAACCTGACCGCGTCGTATGAGTTCCTGCGGCTGCTCGAACACCGGCTACAGCTGCAGCGTCTCAAGCGCACGCACATGCTGCCCGACGAGGACGACGACGAGGCGATGCGATGGCTGGCGCGCGCGGCTCACATGAGGCCGGACGGTCGGCACGACTCGCTCGGGGTGTTGCGCGAAGAGCTCAAGCGGCAGAGCCACCGGGTGTCGCGGCTGCACGCCAAGCTGTTCTATCAGCCGCTGCTGGAGTCGGTCGGCCAGGAGGCGATGTTGACGCCCGAGGCGGCCGAACGTCAGCTCGCCGCACTGGGATACGAGGGCCCGCAGAGCGCGCTCACCCACCTGGCGGCGCTGACCGGGCAGAGCGGTCGGCGCGGTCGGGTGCAGCAGGTGCTGCTGCCGACGCTGCTCGACTGGCTGTCGGATACACCCGATCCGGATGCCGGGCTGCTGGCGTATCGCCGGATCAGCGACGAGCTGTCCGACCATCGGTGGTACCTGTCCACGCTGCGCGACGAAGGCGCGGTGGCCAAGCGACTGATGCACGTGCTCGGGACGTCGGCGTATGTGCCGGACCTGTTGATGCGGGCGCCCGAGGTGATCCAGCAGTACGCGGATGGTCCGAACGGGCCCAAGCTTCTCGAGGTCGAACCCGACGGGGTGGCGCGGGCGCTGGTGGCCTCGGCGGGGCGGCATGCGGATCCGGTGCGCGCGATCGCTGCGGCGCGGACATTGCGGCGTCGAGAACTGGCTCGCATCGCGTCGGCAGATCTGTTGGGGATGCTCGAGGTGGTTGACGTCTGCAAGGCGTTGACGTCTGTGTGGGTCGCGGTGCTGCAGGCGGCGTTGGAAGCGGTGATCCGCGCGAACACACCGTCAGACGGTGAAGTGCCCGCGCGGATCGCGGTGATCGGCATGGGCAGGCTGGGCGGGGGCGAGCTGGGCTACGGGTCCGACGCCGACGTGATGTTCGTGTGCGAACCGAACTCCGGTGTCGACGAATCCGGTGCGGTGCGATGGTCGATCACGGTCGCCGAGCAGGTCCGCTCGTTGTTGGGGACGCCGAGCGCCGATCCGCCGCTGGAGGTCGATGCGGGCCTGCGGCCGGAGGGGCGGAACGGCTCGCTGGTGCGGACGCTGTCTTCGTATGCGACGTATTACGCGCAGTGGGCGCAGCCGTGGGAGATCCAGGCGCTGCTGCGGGCGCATCGGGTTGCGGGGGACGAGGAGCTTGGTCGAGCGGTTCCTGCTGCTCGCCGACGAGACGCGGTACCCGTCGGGTGGTGTGTCGGCCGAGACGGTGCAGGAGATCCGTCGCATCAAGGCGCGGGTCGACTCCGAACGGCTGCCGCGGGGCGCAGATCCCAACACGCACACCAAACTTGGCCGCGGTGGCCTGGCCGACATCGAGTGGACGGTTCAGCTGCTACAGCTTCGATTTGCAAACAAGATTCCGGCTCTGCACAACACCTCGACACTGCAGGCGCTGGATGCCATTGGCGCGGCAGAGCTGATCGCCGAGGGCGATGTCGAATTGTTGCGGGAGGCATGGCTGACGGCGACGCGGGCGCGCAATGCGCTGGTGCTGGTGCGTGGCAAGCCGATCGACCAACTGCCAGGGCCGGGCAGGCAGCTCAATGCGGTCGCGCTGGCCGCGGGCTGGGACACCGACGACGGCGGCGAGTTCCTCGACAACTATCTGCGGGTGACCCGTCGCGCAAAGACGGTGGTACGAAAGGTGTTCGGTGGCTGAGGGCATAGATTTTTCGTTCGAGGAGATCAGTGCCGCCGAGCACGACCGGTTGCAAGCTCTGTATTCGCCGTTGTCCGGCGCGGTGCGTCGGCTGATTCAGGCGGGTATTCAATCGCGCGCAGACGAGGCGGCGATTCGTGAGGCGCAGTCATTGGTCGAGGCCGCGGTCGACAGACTCGGCGGGACCGGGGAGGGCGAGCAGGTTCGCCTGGCGGTGGGCCAGCGTCCGGTGGTGTGGGGGAATCCGGTGACCGGGTTTCGGAACGCGATTGCGCCGCCGCTCGTCATGCACGAGGAGCCGGATGGCCTGTGGTGGAGCGAGTTCGAACTGGGGGAGGCGTACCAGGGGCCACCGGGTTGGGTGCACGGCGGCGTTCTCGCGTTGGTGCTCGACCAACTTCTGGGCGAAGCGGCGAGCGACGGGCTGAGCAAGCCGCTGTTCACCGGGACGATCACGTTGCGGTATCTACGGGGCACGCCGCTGGGGAAGCTGCGGGCGGAGGCGGCGATCGAGCGGACGGATGGTCACAAGACGTTCGTGAGCGGTCACATGTGTGACGCCGAGGGTAAGACGGTCGAAGCGGAGGGCATCTTCATCAAGCCGGCGTGGGCCCGGGACGCTGGATGAAGTTCTATGTGAGCACGGCGTTCCGCGAGCTGAAGGAAGCGGTCGAGATCGCCAAGGCCGCAGATGATCTGGGCTACGACGGTGTCGGGATTCCGGATCACATCATCAACTTGGAGACGCTGTCGACGCCGTATCCGTACACCCGTGACGGGAAGCGGCGCTGGGAGGAGTTCACTCCGTGGCCCGACCCGTGGGTGCTGGTGGGTGCGATGGCGCAAGTGACGAGCCAGTTGAAATTCGTGACGACGGTGTACATCCCGGCGATGCGGGACCCCTATGCGGCGGCCAAAGCGATTGGGACGGCGGCATATCTGTCCGACGGGCGAGTCGAGCTCGGCATCGGCGTGGGCTGGTGTGAAGAAGAGTTCACGTTGATGGGCCAGCGGTTCGACCGGCGGGGCAAGCGGACGGACGAGATGCTGGAGTTGTTCCGCGCGTTGTGGGAGCCGGGCTGGACGGAGTTCGACGGCGAGTTCTACAAGACGCCGCGGCTGGAGATGGAGCCGACGCCGCCGAGGATTCCGATCTACGTCGGCGGGCTGAGCGACATCGCGTTGAAGCGGGCGGCGCGAAACGACGGATGGATCGGCGACCTGATATCCACCGACCGGGCGATCGCGGGCGTCGAGCGGGTGCGGGAGCTGCGCGCCGAGAAGGGGTTGTCGATGGACGGTTTCGAGGTGCTGACGCCGTTGACCGATGCCTTCATGCCTGAGCACTACGAGCGGGCGGAGGCCGCGGGCATCACGGGCATCATCACGATGCCGTGGATGTTCTACGCCGGCCCAGACGCGACGCTCAGCGAAAAGATCGACGGCATGAAGCGGTTCCGCAAGGACCTCGCGCTAGACCGCTGACCTGTTGTGTTGTGGCACGCGAGCCGTCTTCGTTCCTACCGCCGCCAGCCCAAGCGACGCCGCGGGGCGGCCGGTCCGGCGGCGGTCCTTGCCGCCACCGGACGCCGTCGCGCATCCACGGCCGCGACACCCGCACCCGTCGTCGCGATCAACAGGAATGCGAAGCAGAACATGATGGTCAGCTCGCCGCCGTTGGCGATCGGCCAGAAGCTCGCCGTCTCGCCGCCCCCCAGCGGCGGCCAGTGCTGATAGAAGTACGCGAACGCCATCTCACCGGACGCGATGAACGCCGCGATGCGGGTGAACAGGCCGACGGTTATGAGAAGGCCGAGCACGAACTCGATCAGGCCCGCCCACCAAAACGGCCAGGCGCCCATCTCGACCGGCCCACCCGGCGCCGCGACGGGCCAGCCGAACAGCTTCTGCGAGCCGTGCATCGTGTACAGCAGACCAAAAATGATGCGGAAAGCGCTCAAGACAGGGGAGTGATAACCCGCCAAGCGGGCGTCCAGGTTGCTCATGTGCTGACGATACGCCCGAATGTGCAGGCAACTCACAGCTGCGGCGCCACCGTTACCCGTCTGTTCTGCATTCTGCACTTGAGTCGTAACGCACCATCTGTTGAGACTGCAATAGCGGCGAAGAAGTGCGAGTAGGGTCCGCCTCCAGCGCAATCTCAACGCAGCAGTGCATAGCTGACCCTAACGCGCAAAAGGGCCGGGCGATATGGCTCGCCCGGCCCAAATGCAGTGCGACTAAACGTCGTAGTACAACGCGATCTCGTACGGGTGCGGACGGATCTGAATCGGCAGAATCTCGTTCTCACGCTTGAACGAAATCCACGTCTCGATCAGGTCCTCGGTGAAAACCCCGCCCTCCGTGAGGTATTCGTGATCCTCCTCGAGGCGGTCGATCACCGCCGAGAGCGACGTCGGCGCCTGCGGGATGCTGGCCGCCTCGTCCGGCGGCAGCTCGTAGAGGTCCTTGTCGATCGGCGCCTGCGGCTCCAGCTTCTTCTTGATGCCGTCCAGGCCGGCCATCATCATCGCCGCGAACGCCAGGTACGGGTTGCCCGAGCTGTCGGGGCAGCGGAACTCGAGGCGCTTGGCCTTCGGGTTGTTGCCCGTGATCGGGATGCGCACGCACGCCGAGCGGTTGCGCTGGCTGTACACCAGGTTGATCGGCGCCTCGTAGCCCGGCACCAGACGCTTGTAGGAGTTCACCGTCGGGTTGGTGAACGCCAGCAGCGACGGTGCGTGGTGCAGGATGCCGCCGATGTAGTGGCGCGCCGTGTCCGACAGGCCCGCGTAACCGGACTCGTCGTGGAACAGCGGGCTGCCGTCCTTCCACAGCGACTGGTGGGCGTGCATACCCGAGCCGTTGTCGCCGAACAGCGGCTTCGGCATGAACGTCACCGTCTTGCCTGCCTGCCACGCCGTGTTCTTGATGATGTACTTGAACAGCACCAAGTCGTCGGCCGCGTGCAGCAGCGTGTTGAACTTGTAGTTGATCTCCGCCTGGCCCGCGGTGCCCACCTCGTGGTGACCGCGTTCCAGGGTGAAGCCCGCGTTCTGCAGGTTGGTGCACATCTGGTCGCGCAGGTCGACGTAATGGTCGTACGGCGCGACGGGGAAGTAGCCACCCTTCGGGCGGACCTTGTAGCCGCGGTTGGGGCTGCCGTCGGCTTCGAACGGCTCGCCGGTGTTCCACCAGCCGGCCTCGGAGTCGATCTCGTAGAACGTGCCGTTCATCTGCGAGTCGAAGGCGACCGAGTCGAAGATGTAGAACTCGGCCTCGGCGCCGAAGTACGCCGTGTCGGCGATGCCGGTGCTGGCCAGGTAGTTCTCCGCCTTGCGGGCCACGTTGCGCGGATCGCGGGAGTACGCCTCGCGGGTGAACGGGTCGTGCACGAAGAAGTTGAGGTTCAGCGTCTTCGCCTCGCGGAACGGGTCGATACGCGCCGTCGCCGGATCGGGCAGCAGCATCATGTCGGACTCGTGGATGGACTGGAAGCCGCGCACCGACGAGCCGTCGAAGGCCAACCCGTCCTCGAAAACGCTCTCATCGAACGCCGAGGCCGGGATCGAGAAGTGCTGGACGACGCCGGGCAGGTCGCAGAACCGGATGTCGACGTACTCGACTTCCTCGTCCTTGATCTGCTTGATGATGTCGTCGGCGGTCTTTTCTGCCACTGAAGACTCTCCTTTTATTTCTGTGTTAACCCGGGGCATGACGCTATGGACACGATGTTGCACGGCAGTCAACCGCATGTTGCGCCGAAGTTACGCAATTCCTCCAGACCTATGCTGGAACCATGCCTTCCAGCTTCGGTTCCTGGCTATCCGGTCCGCCGCCCGTCGGGCCGGGACCGACCGACCAACGACCTAATGATTATCCAGGTCAGCGGCTGGGTCTACCCCAAAGCGGGCCTAAATCTCTGGCGCGGATGGGCAGGCGCATCGGAGCCCTGTTCATCGACTGGCTGATCGCCTACGGCCTGGCCGCCCTGGCCATGACATTCGGGTGGTTCAGCGCGCAGACGCTGTCCACCGCGGTGCTGGTCATCTGGTTCGTGCTCGGCGCGGTGTCGGTCCGGCTCTTCGGATTCACCCCAGGCCAGTACGCGCTCGGCCTGATCGTGGTGCCCGTCGACAACCGGCTGCACGTCGGCCTCGGTCGCGCGCTGGTCCGCGGCCTGCTGATCGCGCTGGTGATACCGCCGCTGTTCACCGACACCGACCTGCGCGGACTGCACGACCGGCTGACGAACACCGCGGTGGTGCGGCGCTGAGCGTCGGCGTGAGTGAGCTAGCGCCTGCGCACCGTCCGCTGCATACCCCGCATCTTCGCCGCGTTCGGCATCGGGCCCTTGGGCATCGCCGCCGGGCCGACCTTCGAGCCAAGCGCGCCCAGCCGCGACTCCAGCGCGTCCATCTGCTTGACGGTGATGTTCGCGGGCAGTTTGTTCAGGTGACGTTCCAGCTTGGCCAGCGGGACCTCATCGGCGCCGTTGCCGATCACGACGTCGTAGATCGGGATATCGCCGACGAGCCGTGCGGTGCGCTTCTTCTCCTGTGCCAACAGCGGTTTCACCCGCGCCGCCGAGCCTTCGCCGACGAAGATCACGCCCGGCCTGCCGATGACCCGGTGCACCGCATCCAGATGGCCGGTCGCCGCGACGCCAGGGGTCACCCGCCACTTGCCGCGCAGGTTCTCCAGCGCCCACGCCGCCGCACCCGCCTGGCCCTCGGCCTTGTGATAGACCGCTTTCTGCGCCCGGCGGGCGAAGATGATGAACGCCACCAGCGCGCCGAGCACCACGCCCAGCGGGATCAGCGTGAACATCGTGAACCCGCCCGCGAACACCCCCGCCACCACGGAGGCCGCCACGATCAGCACAAACGCGCCGATCATGTACGGCAGCAGGCGCTTGTCCTCCTTGCGCTGGATCTGGAACGCCTGCCACAGCTGACTGCGGCGCTGCTTGGATGCGGCCTTTCGGGTGGCCTTGGCCTCGGCCTTGGCGGCCTTGATTTCGGCCTTGTTGCGGGTGGTCTTCGCCATCAGTTCAGGATACGGGTGGCGTCGAGACCCTCGACGCCACTGCCTGCGCATAGAGCCGGCCCGCCCGGTACGACGACCGGACCAGCGGTCCGGCGAGCACCCCGGCAAAGCCGAGCTCCTCCGCGAACGCCGCGTGCTCGACGAACTCGTCGGGGTGGACCCAGCGCTCCACCGGGTGATGACGCGCCGACGGCCGCAGGTACTGCGTGATCGTGACGATGTCGCACCCGGAGTCCAGCAGGTCCTTCAGCGCCGTGCGCACCTCGTCTGGCGTCTCACCCATGCCGAGGATCAGGTTGCTCTTGGTGACCAGCCCGTAGTCGCGCGCGGCGGTGATCACCGCAAGGCTGCGGTCATAGCGGAACGCAGGCCGAATCCGCTTGAAGATCCGCGGCACCGTTTCGACGTTGTGCGCCAACACTTCTGGCCGCGACTCGAAGACCTGCTCGAGCAATGCCGGTGCACCGTTGAAGTCGGGGATCAGCAACTCGACGCCGGTGTCAGGGTTGAGCTTCTTGATGTA
This sequence comes from uncultured Actinomycetota bacterium, assembly GCA_963716505.1. Classification (GTDB taxonomy): domain Bacteria; phylum Actinomycetota; class Actinomycetes; order Mycobacteriales; family Mycobacteriaceae; genus Mycobacterium. The sequence goes on along the minus strand of CAVQTL010000019.1, from coordinate 389,946 downwards.
GCGCACCGTCTCGGCGTACAGCCACGCGCCGCCGTCCGGCAGATCGTCTCGGGCCACACCGGTGACAGTCGCGTACCGCAGCCCCATCGACGCGACACTCTCGGCGACCCGGCGCGGCTCGTCGCGGTCCAGGTCGGCCGGCTTGCCGGTATCGATCTGGCAGAAGTCGCAGCGACGGGTGCACTGCTCGCCGCCGATCAGGAACGTCGCCTCCCGGTCCTCCCAGCACTCGTAGATGTTGGGGCAACCGGCTTCCTCGCAGACGGTGTGCAGCCCCTCACGGCGGACCAGGTTCTTCAGCTGCGTGTACTCCGGGCCCGTCCGCATCCGCGTCTTGATCCACGGCGGCTTGCGCTCGATCGGGCGTCTGCGGCGTTGCGCACCTCGAGACGCAGCAGCTTGCGGCCTTCGGGAGCGACAGTCACGACGTCAACGCTACTCGCAGGCGGCCATCCAGCGCGTCGCACACGGCGGCCGTGACGCGGTCGATGACGTCGTCGACGCCGACGTGGCGACCGAGTTCGGCTGTCAGCGAAGTGACTCCGGCGTCGGCAATGCCGCACGGCACGATCGCGGAGAACGCGCTCAGGTCGCAGTCGCAGTTGAGCGCGAACCCGTGCAGCGTCGTCGCCCGAGACACCCGGACCCCGATCGCGCCGACCTTGCGTGCCGGGCCCGTTTCGTCCGCAGGCACCCACACACCGGACCGGCCGTCAACGCGCCCAGTTTCCAGACCGAGGTCGGCGCAGACGTGGATCAACGACTCTTCAAGGCGCCGAACGAAATTCACCACATCGAGCGGTTCGGCCAGCCCGACGATCGGATATCCGACCAGCTGGCCGGGGCCGTGCCAGGTGATCTTGCCGCCGCGGTCGGTGTCGATGACGGGCGTTCCGTCGGCCGGGCGCTCCTCGGGCAGCGTGCGGCGGCCGGCCGTGTAGACCGACGGGTGCTCGAGCAGCAGCAGCGTGTCGGGGCCGCCCGCGACCCGCGCGTCGGCCAGTTCCCGCTGCAACGCCCAGGCGTCTTCGTAGTCGACGGTGCCCAGCCGCCGAACGTCGATCGGTGTGGTTGCCGACCGGATAGAGCTCACGATTCGACCGTACTCGTGACGTAGGCCAACGCCTCGCCAACGGTGTTGTGGCGGAACTCATAGCCCGCACGTTCGAGCGCCGCCGGAATCGCCCGCTGCCCGCCGAGCAGCCCTTCCCCGGCGAACTCGCCCAGCAACGTCTTCAGCGCGAAACCCGGAACCATCAGGGGCGTCGGCCGGTTCAACGTACGGCCCATCGCCGTCGTGAACTCGGAGTTGGTCACCGGCGCAGGCCCGGTGAAGTTCACCGGGCCCGACACGTCGTCGTGCAAAGATCGCGAACAGCAGCGCGCGGACCTGGTCTTCGAGGCTGATCCACGGCATGTACTGGCGGCCGCTGCCCAGCCGGGCGCCCAGGCCAAGCGAGAACAGCGGCCGCAGCCGGCTCAGCATCCCGCCGCGCGGCGACAGCACCAGCCCGGTGCGGGTCAGCACGACGCGCACGCCCGCGTGCTGCGCCGGCGCCGTCGCGGCCTCCCAGTCGCGGCACAACTGGGCGAGGAACCCGCGGCCGGACGGGGCGGTCTCGTCCGCGATCCGGTTGCCGGTGTCGCCGTAGTAACCGACGGCACTGGCGTTGACCAGCACGCCGACGCCTGCCTCCGCCACCGCTTCGGACAGCACCTCGGTGGGGTCGATCCGGCTGTCGCGCAGGCTCTGCTTGAAGGCGCCCGACCACCGTTTGGCGCCGACATTCACGCCGCACATGTTGACCGTCGGCGTCCACCCCGCGCAGCGCATCAGCGTCGAACTCCCCGCTGTCCGGATTCCAGAACAGCTCATCGGCATTCGACGGTGCCCGGCGCACGATGCGCACCACCCGGTGGTCGGTAGCCCTGCAGTGCATAGACCAGCGCCGAGCCGATCAGTCCCGAGGACCCCGCAATCGCAACGGTGGCCACTGGTGTCTACAGTCCCAGATCCGCCTCGAACGCGCCCTCTTCGAGCCGTGCGCTTGATCGTGGTCACGAAGCGCCCCGCGTCCGCGCCGTCGACGAGCCGGTGGTCGTACGTCAGCGGCAGATAGCAGATCGAGCGCACGCCGATCGACTCGTTGCCGGTTTCGTCGACGCACCACGCGGGGACGCTTGACGATCGCACCGGTGCCCAGCATCGCCGCCTGCGGCGGCACCAGGATCGGGGTGTCGAACAGCGCACCCTGGCTGCCGATGTTGGTGATCGTGAATGTCCCGCCGGACAACTCGTCCGGTTTGAGGTCGCCCGACCGCGCCCGCGCCGCGATGTCGGCGATCGCCCGCGCCAGTCCGGCCAGCGACAGGTCGCCCGCGTTGTGAATCACCGGCGACAGCAGGCCCTGTTCGGTGTCCACCGCGAAACCGAGGTGCTCGGCGTCGTAGTAGGTGATCTCCTTGGTGTCCTCGTTGTAGCTGGCGTTGACGTTCGGGTGCGCCTTCAGCGCGTCGACGACGGCCACCGCGAAGAACGGCAGGAACGTCAGGTTCACGCCCTCGCGCTCGGCGAAGCTGGACTTGGCCCGGGCCCGCAGCGCCACGATCTTGGTCATGTCGACCTCATGGGTCTGCGTCAATTGCGCCGTGGCTTGCAGAGATTCGCGTGTCTTCTTCGCGGTGATCTGCCGGATGCGGTTGGCCTTCTGCGTGGTGCCGCGCAGATGCGCCAGCGCAGCGGCCGGTGCCGCCTTCGCCGCGGGCGCCGGTGCCCCCTTGGCTGCCGGAGCCTCCGGTGCGGGTGCCTTCTTGGCCTCGGCCGCGGCCAGCACATCCTGCTTGCGGATACGCCCGCCGACGCCGCTGCCCGTCACAGCCGCGAGGTCGATGTCGTTCTCGCTGGCGAGCTTCCGCACCAGCGGTGTCACGTACGGCGCGCCGTCACCCGACGGTTCCGACGCGGCCTTGGGCTCCGGCTTCGGCTCAGGTTCGGGCTCCGGTTTCGGCTCGGGCTTCGGTTCGCGGCTTGGCCTCTTCCTTGGGCTCCGGTTTCGGCTCGGGCTTCGGTTCCGGCGTCGGGCTCTTCCTTGGCCTCTTCCTTTGGTTCCGGCTTGGGTTCGGGCTTCTCGGCGGGCGCCGCTCCGGCGTCGCCGATCTTGGCCAGCTCGCCACCGACGGCGACGGTGTCGTCCTCCTCGGCGGTGATGCTGACCAGCGTGCCCGCCACCGGCGATGGAATCTCGGTGTCGACCTTGTCGGTGGATACCTCCACCAGCGGCTCGTCCACCTCGACACTGTCGCCGACCTTCTTCAACCAGCGCGTGACGGTGCCCTCGGTGACCGACTCGCCCAGCTCGGGCATCAACACCGGGGTTGCGTCGCCGCCGCCCGACGAGGCCGCCGGCTTCTCCGGCTCGGGCTTCTCTTCGGGCTCGCTCGGCTTCGGCTCCTCGGCGGCGCGGCTCCGGTTGCGGCGCGGGCTCCTCGGCGGGCTCCTCGGACTTCGGCTCCTCAGCGCCCCCGCCGTCCTCGCCCGCGTCACCGATCACGGCCAGCTCGCCGCCGACCTCGACGGTGTCGTCCTCCTGGGCGACGATCTTTTTCAGCACGCCTGCCGCGGGGGACGGGATCTCGGTGTCGACCTTGTCCGTCGAGACCTCGAGCAATGGTTCGTCCAGCTCCACCGTGTCGCCCTCTTGCTTGAGCCACCGGGTGACGGTCCCCTCGGTGACGCTCTCGCCGAGTGCCGGCATCTGGACGGAAGTTGCCATGTCTGTTGACTCCCTCGAACGGTTGGTCGTCACGGATCGAATGCCGGTTCCCATCCTGTCATGTCGAGCCCGACCGCTCGCCCCAGACCGGGACAGCTGTTGCTCTGGCACTATCGATAGAGGTGGAGCGTGGGAGCTCCGGAAGGAGTACGGCCCAGTTGGGACTGTTCGACAGGTTTCGGCGCGGCGGGTCACGGCGCGGTAGCGGCGGCAATGACCCCGCCGCCGACCTGGCATACATGCGGCAGTGGGTCGCCCAGCACGCAGGCGTGGAGGCGTTCATCGAGCCGAAGACCACGGTCACCGAGGTCACCGCCGTGCTGGTGGCCGGTGACGGCGAATGGACGCGGCGTCGCGCAGGCGGCGACGCCGGTGCCAGGCGGCTGAGCGAGCGGCTGCAGATTCCGGTCTACGACGTGCAGAAGGTCGGCTACCCGCAACGCATGCGCGACTACGACGCCCGCCGCCGCATCGAACGGGAACGCGCCGCTCGGCAGGAGCTGGAAGACCGTTAGGGTACGGACCGTGGGGGACACGATCACCGAGCGGTTCGTCGACAGCGTGGACGGTGTTCGCATCGCCACCTACGAGCAGGGCAACCCCGACGGGCCGACGCTGGTGATGGCGCACGGCTGGCCCGATTCGCACGTGTTGTGGGACGGTGTCGTCTCGCGGCTGGCCGACCGGTTCCGCATCATCCGGTTCGACAACCGCGGTGTCGGTAAATCGTCTGTGCCGAAACCGATTTCGGCCTACACGATCGCGAAGCTGGCCGACGATCTCGCAGCGGTGATCGGCGCCGTCAGCCCCGGTGAGCCCGTTCACGTGCTCGGCCACGACTGGGGTTCGGTGTCCGTCTGGGAGTACCTGTCGCAGGCCGGGCGCCAGCGACCGCGTCGCGTCGTTCACCTCGGTATCGGGCCCGAGCATCGCCCACTACGGCGGCTACATCTTCGACAGCCTCAAGCGTCCCTACCGGCCCGTGCAGTTCGTGCGGCGCGTTCGACCGCCTCGCTGCGGCTGTCGTACTGGTATCCGTTCGCGGTGCCGGTGATCGCGCCCGCGGTGTTCAAGGCGCTGTCGCGGCGCCAGGGCGAATAGGCTGCTCACCGACCGCGTGCCTGCCGAGCAGCGCTACCGTAGCGACACCGCGGCCACCGACCTCGTCAACTCCCTGAAGATCTACCGCGCGCTCGCGATTTCGCCGCCCGACCAAGTTCCCGGCCGACCGCTACGTCAGCGTGCCGGTGCAGCTGATCGTCGCCACCAAGGATCCGGTGGTGCGGCCGCATGGCTTCGACGACCTGTCCCGGTGGGTGCCGCGGCTGTGGCGGCGCGACATCAACGCACGGCCACTGGTCGCCGATGTCGCATCCGCAGGTGCTCGCCGCCGCCGTCGGCGAACTCGTCGACTCACCTCGACGGCGAGCCGGCGAGCCGGTCGTTGTTGCGTGCAGAGGTCGGCCGCAAGCGCGACGACTTCGGCGACACGCTGGTGTCGGTCACCGGTGCGGGCAGCGGCATCGGCAGGGAGACCGCGCTGGCGTTCGCGCGCGAGGGCGCCGAACTGATCGTCAGCGACATCGACGAGGCCACCGTCAAGGAAACCGCCGCAGCAGATCGTCGAGCGCGGCGGCATCGCGCACCCGTATGTGCTCGACGTGTCCGACGCCGAAGCGGTCGAGAGGTTCGCCGACGAGGTGTGTGCCGAGCACGGTGTGCCCGACGTCGTGGTCAACAACGCGGGCATCGGGCAGGCGGGAGAGTTCCTCGACACCCCCGCTGATCAATGGGACCGAGTGCTTGACGTCAACCTCGGCGGTGTCGTCAACGGCTGCCGGGCATTTGGCAAGCGCCTCGTCGAACGGGGCGCCGGAGGGCACATCGTCAATGTCGCCTCGATGGCGGCCTACTCGCCTTCGAAGTCTTTGAACGCCTACTGCACATCCAAGGCCGCGGTGTACATGTTCTCCGACTGCCTACGCGCCGAACTCGACGTCGCAGGCATCGGCCTCACCACGATCTGCCCCGGCCTCACAGACACCAACATCCTGCACAACACCCAGTTCCACGTCCCCGGCCGCTCGGACGAAAGCGTCGAGGGCCGGCGGGAGGAACTGCAGAAGCTCTTCCGGCTTCGACGCCACGGACCGGACAAGGCCGCCAACGCGATCGTCTCGGCTGTCAAGAAGAACAAGCCGATCCGGCCCATCACCCCCGAGGCGTACCTGCTCTACGGCACGTCGCGGATCGCCCCGCAGGCGTTGCGCAGCACCGCCCGCCAAGAAACTGGTCTAGCCGTTCTGGGCGACGTCCTCGAGTACCGCGAACATCGTGCGGGTGGGCACCCCGGTGCCGCCCTTGCCGGTGTAGCCCCATGGGCCGCCGGTGTTGTAGGCCGGGGCGGCGACGTCGATGTGCGCCCACGCCACGCCGTCGGCGACGAACTCGCGTAGGTACGTCCCTGCGACCAGCATGCCCGCGTACCGCGAGCCGCTGACGTTGGCCAGGTCCGCCACCGTCGACTTGAGGTCGTCCTTGAGCTCGTCGGGAAGCGGCATGGGCCAACCGTTTTCGCCGACCTCCTGGGATAGCGTTGCGACCCGATCGCGGAACTCGTCGGAGCCCATCACCCCGGGTGTGCGGGCCCCCAGCGCGACGGTCTGCGCACCGGTCAGCGTCGACGTCTCGATGAGGTAGTCGGGATCGTCCTCGCAGGCCCGCACGATCGCGTCGGCAAGGATCAGCCGTCCCTCGGCGTCGGTGTTGAGCACCTCGACGGTGATTCCGCCGTACTGGGTCAGCACGTCGCCGGGCCGCTGGGCGGTCGCCGACGGCATGTTCTCGGCCATCGGCACGGTGGCGATCACGTCGATCGGCAACTTCTGCTTGGCCGCAAGCACCACCGTCGCGATGACGGCCGCCGCGCCACCCATATCGGACGTCATGTGGTGCATGTTGGCGGCCGGCTTGATGGAGATGCCGCCGGTGTCGAAGGTGATGCCCTTGCCGACCAACGCGACCTTCTTGGCTTTCTTGTTCTTCGCCCCACGGTGGGTCAGCCGGACCAGCCGCGGCGGGCGCGACGACCCCTTGCCGACACCGATCACGCCGCCGTAGCCCGCCTTGGCCAGCGCCTTGTCGTCGAGCACCTCGACGTCCAGGCCGGCGGCCTCACCCAAAGCCTTTGCGCGCTTGGCGAACTCGTCGGGAAAGAGGTGCGACGGGGGAGTGTTGACCAGATCGCGGGCGGTGGCGACGGCCGTCGCGATGTTCGTCGCGCGCTCGGCTTCCGCCTTGGTCTTGGCCTTCGTGTCAGCCGTCAGCGCGGTGATCTCGCGCAGGCCCTTGTCCTTCGGCGCGGTCTTGTCGCTGCGGAAGTCGCTGAATCGGTAGGCGCCGAGGATCAGTCCCTCGATGGTGGCCTCGAGATCGATGTCCGACAGCGTGGTGATCACCGCCTCGGTGCCGTTCAGCGACCGGGCGGCGACCCCCGCGGCGCGCCGGATCACGTCGGCGGGCCACTCGTCACGTTCCTTGCCGAGGCCGACCGCGAGCACACTGCCCACCGGCAGGGACGGTGCGACCACCCGCGTCACCTGGTCCGTGCCACCCTTGGCGCCGAGCGACTCGAGCGCGACCTCGATCTCGCCGACGGCCTCGGCGTCGAGGAACGGGTTGGCGACGACGGTCGCTTTCGCGTCGTCGTCACCTCCGCTGACCACGGGCACGATCAGCACCGATCTTGTCGGCCTTGCGGTTGGGCAACGACGAGCTGACGGTGACGGCGGGGGCCTGATAACCAGGATTTGCGGTGCTCACGAGCGTTGAGCCTATCGGTCAGCGGGACAGGTTGCAGGTCGTAGGCCGTGACCGGGGTGTCGAAACCCTTGAGCACCAACGGATCCTGAGGAATCGCCGCCCAGCCGACCAGCTCGTCGCGAACGTCGGATGAGGCCAGGATCTGCCCCGGTGCGGCCGCGCCGACCAGGCGAGCGGCCAGATTGACCGCGGTGCCGAAATAGTCGCCACCGATGGCCAGCACGCTGCCGTACCCGAGACCGGCGCGAACCTGCAGGCTGACATCCCGTGCGCGCGGGTGTTCTACCAGGTCGAGCGCTACTTTCGCGAGCTGTTCGGGCGTCGAACTCACCCACATCACCTCGTCGCCGATGAACTTCACCACCCGCCCGCCGTCGGCGAGCACCACGTCACTGACGGCACCCGCGAACTCGACGAGAAGATTGGACAACTCGGTCGCGGTGAGTCGCTGCGTCAGCGAGGTGAAGCCCGTCAGGTCCGCGAACCCGACGCCGCAGATCACGCTGGCCGAGTTGTCGCGGACGACGGCCTCGAAGTACGTCCTGGCGCTGATCGTGTGGTGGCGGAAGACCGCGTCGATGAGCACTGCGAGGCGCGGGATGAACTCCCCGACGGTGCGATACGCCATCGCCGTCGTGAGCTCGTCCTCGCTGTGCTGCATCTGGATGTCGGGCAGCCCGAGCCGGATCGCGGTCGACCCGGCTTCGGCGAGCCGGGCCATCGACGCGCCGAGCACCCGCAGCAGCGTGAGCGTCGCTTCCTCGCCGACGGCCGACTTCATCGCCACCCAGGCCGCCAAACCGTCGACGTCGACCTGGCTGAACACCGGTTGGTCCGTATCCGAGGCGCTCAGCCCGAGCGCTGCCCACGCGTGGGTGAGTTCCTCGACGGGTACGCCCAGCCGGCCGGCGGCTTCGCGGAGGGTGTACATGGGCCGGCCCGACCACTGCAGAACATCGCCCGCCAGGCCGAACAGGCGGCCACGGCGCTCGGCCTCCACCATCTCCTCGGCGGTGAAGCCGAGTCGGTCCAGGTATTCGATCAGCGCGGCACGCTCGCGCGCATTGGCGATTCCGGCGGCCTCCAGCGCATCGAAATCGACCACCCACCGAAGTCTGCCAGCGTCGACGCCACGATTAGGGTTGATTCCCGTGAGGGACTCTGACGCGAGCGAAATCCAGCATGGCCCGCTAGAGGAACGGCACCGTCAGCTCGGCGCCAGCTTCGCCGAGTTCTCCGGATGGCTGATGCCGGTCTCCTACGAGGGCACCGTCGGCGAGCACACCGCGACGCGTACCGCTGTCGGCCTGTTCGACGTCAGCCACCTCGGCAAGGCCGCGGTCCGCGGTCCCGGTGCGGCAGAATACGTGAACTCGACGCTGACCAACGACCTCGGCCGGATCGGCGCAGGCAAGGCGCAATACACGTTGTGCTGCACCGAATCCGGCGGTGTCATCGACGATTTGATCGCCTACTACGTCTCCGACGACGAGATTTTTCTCGTTCCCAATGCCGCCAACACCGCGGCCGTCGTTGCCGCGCTTCAAGACAAGGCGCCCGGCGGGCTGACCATCACCGACGAGCACCGGTCGCGCGCGGTCCTCGCGGTGCAGGGACCGAAATCGGCGGAGGTCGTCGGTTCGCTCGGGTTGCCGACCGACATGGACTACATGGGCTACGCCGACGCCGATTTCAACGGCGTCGAGGTGCGGGTGTGCCGCACCGGCTACACCGGTGAGCACGGGTACGAACTGCTGCCTGCCTGGGACGACGCCCCGGTGGTGTTCGATGCTCTCGTCGACGCCGTATCCGGGGCGGGTGGTCAGCTGGCCGGGCTCGGTGCCCGCGACACGCTTCGCACCGAGATGGGCTATCCGCTGCACGGCCATGAGCTGTCACTCGACATTTCGCCGTTGCAGGCACGGTGCGGCTGGGCCATCGGCTGGCGCAAGGATGCGTTCTGGGGCCGCGACGCGCTGCTCGCCGAGAAGGAAGCGGGCCCGAAGCGCCTGTTGCGCGGCCTTCGCGCCGTCGGCAGGGGAGTGTTGCGGCCGGAACTGACGGTGCTCGACGGCTCCACTCCGGTCGGGGTGACGACATCGGGCACCTTCTCCCCGAGTTTGAAAGTCGGCATCGCGCTCGCGCTGCTCGACACCGACCACGACATCGCCGACGGGCAGTCAGTTTCGGTCGACGTACGCGGTCGCCCCGTTGAATGCGAGGTGGTGCGTCCGCCGTTTGTCAGCGTGAAGACGCGCTGAGCCGCCGTTTGTGGCGGCAAAAACAAAGTAGCGGGCGGATATACAATCGGCCCATGGCTGAGCACCTCGAGTTCACCGTCGATCGCAACGCGAATCCGGCGAGCGATGAGGTACGCGCCGGAATCCTGGCGAATCCGGGATTCGGCCGCTATCACACCGACCACATGGTGTCGATCGACTACATCGACGGCAAGGGTTGGCACAACGCGCGGGTCATGCCGTACGGCCCCATCGAGCTCGATCCCTCGGCGATCGTTCTGCACTATGCGCAGGAGGTGTTCGAGGGGCTGAAGGCCTACCGCTGGGCGGACGGCTCGATCGTGTCGTTCCGGGCGGAGGCCAACGCCGCTCGGCTACGGTCGTCGGCCCGCCGGCTGGCCATCCCCGAGCTGCCGGCAGAGGTGTTCACCGAGTCGCTGCGCCAGCTCATCGCTGTCGACGGGGAATGGGTTCCGCCGGCGGGCGGTGAGGAATCGCTCTACCTGCGGCCCTACATCTTCGCCACCGAGCCCGGGCTCGGGGTGCGGCCCGCGTCCGAATACCGCTACATGGTGATCGCGTCACCCGCTGGGGCGTACTTCCCCCGCGGCATCAAACCCGTCAGCGTCTGGCTGTCGCACGAGTACGTGCGCGCCTCTCCAGGCGGCACCGGAGCCGCGAAGTTCGGCGGCAACTACGCCGCGTCGCTGCTGGCACAGGCCGAGGCCGCCGACAACGGGTGCGACCAGGTGGTGTGGCTCGACGCCATCGAACGCCGCTATGTCGAAGAGATGGGCGGCATGAACCTGTTCTTCGTCTTCGGCAGCGGGGGTTCGGCACGCCTTGTCACCCCGGAGCTGAGCGGTTCGCTGCTACCCGGTATCACGCGAGATTCGTTGCTGCAGTTGGCTACTGACGCCGGATTCGCCGTCGAAGAACGCAAGATCGACGTCGACGAGTGGCAGAAGAAGGCCGCCGCGGGTGAGATCACCGAGGTGTTCGCGTGCGGGACCGCCGCGGTGATCACGCCGGTGTCGCACGTGAAGTACGGCGACGGCGAGTTCACCATCGCCGATGGCGAGCCGGGTGAGATCACGATGGCCCTTCGCGACACGTTGACCGGAATTCAACGCGGCACGTTCGCCGATACCCACGGCTGGATGGCGCGGCTGAATTAGTTTCGGGCTCATGACGATGAGCCCGGTGATGGTCGCCCGCGACGAGGGTGAGCGCTTCCATTTTCTGAACACGCTGCACACGGCCAAGATCAAGGGCGAGCACACGAACGGCACGCTCCAAGCCGTGGAGTTCCTCGCGCCGCGCAATTTCGGCCCGCCGCTGCACCGCCACGACGGCGAGGACGAGTTGTTCTACATCCTCGACGGCGAGCTGTGGCTGGCGAGTGGCGATGTCGAGGCCGTCCACGGCGAGGGCGCGGTGGCCTGGCTGCCGCGCGGCCAGGCCGCACACCTTCCAGGTCCGCTCGCAGACGGCTCGTGTGCTCGTCGTCACGACGCCGTCGGGCTTCGAACGGTTTGTCGCCACCCTCGGCGAACCGACCGAGAGTCGTAGTCTGCCCGAACCGGAGGACATCGATCCCGCGCACGTCGCCGAGGTGTGCGCCCAGTTCGACATCCAGGTGCTGGGTCCTCCGCCCGCACCCATCGGCTAGCGCGATCGCCAGGCCGACAGCCGCCACGGTCGTCGTCACCTCGACCGCGGCGCCGAGCACGTCGCCGGTGATCCCGCCGAAGCGCCGCACACAGTGCGCGACCAGGACGGCGCTGCAGGCGAGCGCGACCAGCACGACCAGCGGCCCCTGCCACGGGCGAGGACCGGTGAGCACCGCCGCCCCGGCGACCGCGACGAGCCACGCCGCCACCACCGCCGGCGGGCTGGCTGCCCGCCACCATCGCACCAAGCGTGCTGCCGTCGGCCGCGGGCACCGAGCGGCGGCAGGCGGCCACGGCGGCGACCCGACCCGCCGTCACCGCGACGATGATCGCGATCGGTGCCCAATTCGGCGAAGGCCAGCCCCTGCACCACGATCACCACCACGACAGCGGCCACCCCGAACGGGCCCGTCCCGCCGTCCCGCATCACCTGCAACGCCCGCTCGGGGGCGCCGTAGCAGCCGAGGCCGTCGATGGTGTCGGCCAGCCCGTCGATGTGCAGGCCCCGTGTCGCGATCAGCAGCGCCGCCACCGCAAGCACTCCGGTCAGCGGGCCGCCCGCCCCGAACGCCTGCGACGCCGCCCACGCCACCGCGGCGGCCAGTGCGCCGAGTGCCACGCCGACGACCGGCAGCGCCGTCAGCACCCCCCGGCCGACCCCGGACCCCGCGCGCAGCGGCAGAACCGTGCCGAACGCGAACGCCCCTGTGACCGAACGGATCACGACGAGACGCTGGCCTCATCGAACGTGGCCATCGACCGCAGCGTGGCGATCGCGGCGCGCACCACCGGCAGTGCGACCGCCGCGCCGGTGCCTTCGCCGAGACGCATCGAGAGATCGACGATCGGTTCGAGTTCCAGCTTCTCCAGGGCCAGCGTGTGCGCGGGTTCGGTGGAGCGATGACCCGCACGCCACCAGTCGCGCGCACCCGGCGCCAGCACGTCGGCGACCATCGCAGCGGACGTCACCACCACGCCGTCGAGCAGCACCGGTGTCCGGCGCACCGCCGCCTGTGCGCAGAATCCCGCCATCGCAGCCAGATCCGCGCCGCCGCACACCCGTAGCAGCCCGAGTGGGTCGGCCGTCAGCCCGCGGGCGCGGTACAGCGCGTCGCGGACAGCCGCGACCTTTCGCGACCATCCCGCGTCGTCGATCCCGGTGCCGCGGCCGACGACGGCGACCGGCTCGGCGCCGGTCAGTGCGGCGATCAAAGCCGTTGCGGCCGTGGTATTTCCGATACCCATGTCGCCTGCGATCAGCAAGTCTGCGCCCGCATCGACTTCCTCGTCGGCGATCCGGCGGCCCGCCTCGACCGCGGCCTGCGCCTCGTCGGCGGTCAATGCGTCCTCGACGGCGATGTTGCCGCTGCCCCTGCGGACCTTGTGTGCGCCGATCGACGCGGAATGCGGCTCGTCGACGTCGACCGCGATGTCGGCCACCCGCACGGTCGCGCCCGCGGATTCGGCGAGCACGTTGATCGCGGCGCCACCGGCGTCGAAGTTGGCGACCATCTGGGCGGTGACCTCCGCGGGGAAGGCCGACACCCCTGCGGCGGTGACGCCGTGATCACCTGCGAACACCACGACCCGCGCGCGCTGGAACTGGTTGGGCGGGCACACCCCTTGGCACGCGGCCACCCAGACCGACAGCTCCTCGAGCCGCCCGAGCGAACCGGCCGGTTTCGTCAAAGTGTCCTGGCGGGCCCGCGCCTGCGTGGCCACGTCCGCGTCGGGTGCCGTGATCTGGCCGAAGTCCGTCACGACGGTTCCTTCACCGCGACGGGCTGTCCCGCGACCACCAGCACCACCCGGTCGCAGAGCTCCGCCAGCCGTTGGTTGAGCGCGCCGAGTTCGTCGGCGAAGCGGCGGCCTGCGACGGTCTCGGGTACGACGGTCAGGCCGACTTCCGGGCTGACGAGCACCAGGTCGGCCCCGTAGCCCGCGACGGCGTCGATGAGGTCGTCGATGTCGGCGCGGACGGAGCCGCCGGTCCACGCCTCCGCGCGATCCATCGCCGCGGTGAGCCAGCCGCCGACGTCGTCGACCAGCGTCGGCAGGGAATCATCGGACCGCAATTGCTTTGCCACATCAGAGGTTTCGACGGTCGACCAGTGCTGCGGCCGCGCGCGCGGTGCGCGGCCACCCGTGCCGCCCAGGCGTCGTCGTCGGCGACGGGTCCGGTGGCGAGATAGCGAACCGGATCCTCGGCGCCGACGGACTGCGCGATGACGGACTCGGCCCACTCGGATTTGCCCGACCTGATACCGCCGAGCACCAGAATGCGCACCCGGACTCAGGTGACCTTTTCGCCGCGGTTGACCCGCGGCCGGGGTGCGCGCATCCGCCGCAGCTGGGAGGCGCGGCTGGCGGCGTAGAACCCGAGCTTCCAACCGCCTTCGGTGTGGTCGGGGAACTTCTCGTCGACGACGCGATTCACCTTGCGGCCCAAGAAGAATCCGTCGACGATCATGATCGCCATCAGGATCAGCATCGCCGGCGAGATGAAGTACTGCACCTGCGGAACCGCGAGCATGATGAAGATCAACCCCAGCGCCGCGGGCATGAAGAGGCCGAGCACGCTGATGCGGCGCGAATCCACGATGTTGCGGGCCAGCGCGCGCACCGGGCCCTTGTCGCGCGGCAGCAGGTAGGCGTCGTCGCCCGCCATCATCCGTTCGCGGCGCTCGGACATCGCTGCGCGCCGGGCCACCTTGTCTTCGCGGCGTTCCTCGCGCGACAGCTTCGGCCCGCGCAGTTCCTTGCGCCTGCGCCTGGCCTCGGCGGTGGTCATCGGGGCGGGAGCGATGGGGCCGCGGCGACGGGACGAATCCCGCTTCGGCGTCGGCCTGCCCTTCGGTGCGGTGGTGCCGGACGCCTTGGCTTCGGATTCGCCTGCCGCGGTCGCCTCGACGTCGTCGGCGTCGTCGGGTGGCGGGTTGTCCTTCTTGCGGCCCAGCAGCTTCACGCCTGTCAGCATAATCTGCTGGAATGACCGGCTCGGACGGCCTCCGCGTGCTCATCGCCCCCGACTGCTACGGCGACAGCCTCACCGCGGTGCAGGCCGCTGAGGCCATCGCCGACGGCTGGCGCAGGGCCCGGCCGGACGACGAGCTGACGCTCGCCCCGCAATCCGACGGAGGGCCGGGATTCGTCGACGTGCTCGCCGGCCGCGCTCGGAGAGCGGCGCACCATGCGCGTCAGCGGTCCGCTGACCGACGAGGTGGACGCCGACTGGGTGTCTCGACGACGGCGACCCGCGCACCGCCTACATCGAGTGTGCGCAGGCCTGCGGGCTGGCGCTGCTCGGCGGTCCGCCGACGGTGCAGACCGCGCTGGCCGCGCACAGCAGAGGAGTCGGACAGCTGATCGCGGCCGCGGTGGCGGCCGGCGCGAACCGGATCGTCGTCGGGCTGGGCGGCAGCGCCTGCACCGACGGCGGCAGGGGCATGATCGACGCTCTCGGTGCGCACGCGAGGAGCACGACCGGCAACAGCCTCGACGCCGCCAGAGACCTGCTGGCCGATATCGAGCTGATCGCCGCCACCGACGTCGAGCATCCACTGCTCGGGCCGATGGGCGCGGCGCACGGTGTTCGGCCCGCAGAAGGGCGCCGACCCGGACACCGTGGCGGTGCTCGAGCGGCGGTTGACCGAGTGGGCTGCCGAACTCGACGCCGCCGCCGGGCGGCCTGTCAGCGACGAAAAGGGCGCGGGCGCCGCAGGCGGCCTCGGCGCAGGCCTGCTGGCGCTGGGCGGCAGGCGCGAATCGGGCGCCACCGTCATCGCCGAACACACGCACCTCTCCGACGACGTCGCCGCGGCCGACCTCGTCATCACCGGTGAGGGGCGGTTCGACGACCAGTCGCTGCACGGCAAAGTCGTCAGCGCGCTGGCCGCCGAAGCCCGCGGCACCCCGGTGCTGGTGCTTGCCGGTCAGGTCACCCTCGAGGCGGCCGCGCTGCGGGAGGCGGGCATCACCGCCGCCTACGCCATCGCCGACCACGCCGGATCGGTCCAGCTGGCCATCTCCGACGCTGCCAACCAGCTCACCGGATTGGCGGAGGTCACGGCCGACGAACTCGGGAATAGCGGCCTGACGAGGTACCGTTGACCAAGTGGGTTGTTAGAGGCCCGCAACACAAGCCATTCACAGGAGACGCAATGACTGTTCAGGACGAGTCGGCGACCAGCACCGCCACCCACGGCGCGGTCCTGACCGAAGCCGCGGCCAGCAAGGCCAAGGCGCTGCTGGACCAAGAGGGCCGTGACGACCTGGCGCTGCGGATCGCCGTTCAGCCGGGCGGATGCGCCGGACTGCGCTACAACCTGTTCTTCGATGACCGAACCCTCGACGGCGATCTGACCACCGAATTCGGCGGCGTCAACCTGACCGTTGACCGGATGAGCGCCCCCTACATCCAGGGCGCCACGATCGACTTCGTCGACACCATCGAGAAGCAGGGCTTCACCATCGACAACCCCAACGCGACGGGTTCGTGCGCGTGCGGCGACTCGTTCAACTGATTTAGTACTGGGCGCCGCGCGCAGCAGGTACGAACACACCAGGACCTGGTTGTCCTGGGCGAGTAACTGAGCCACAGCCTGCTCCTGCACTTTCGGTGGGGGCTGGGTGCGGCTACCCGCGGGTGTCACGCTCATGGTGAACAGCACCTGGGCCTGATACGGCGACGAGAACACCATCTTGTCGACGGAGGTCACATCCGCGCTGGAGAACTGCCTACGGAACGCGTCACTGCTCAGGTCGGCAAGGGCGAGATCCGATTTCTTCTCCTTCACCTCGTCGAACAACCCGCACAGCGTGTGGCGGGCGATCTCCTCGACATCGCCGCGTTGCAGCGCGTCCAGGTAGTTCTGGATCGCGGTCTGCGCCGCCGCCGTCGTCAGCGTCTTGGAGGCGGCCGAATCGTCGTCGGAGCGCATCACCAGGACGGTCGCCACCACCGCGGCGGCCACCACCGCGATCGCCCCCAGCGCGGCCAGCACGCCGCGCCACCGGCTGCGTTTCGGATACGGAATCGGCGGCGGAAGCATGCCCGGATAAGGCGGTGGCGCAACGGGATTCTGCGGATACGGCTGCGGGGGACCGGGATGCGAGGGTGCAGGGCCGACGGGTCCGGTGCCGTATTGGGGCGGATACGGACCAGCCATCGAGTTGCTCTCCCGGGGATTGTCGGGGAATGCCGTCTACAGTGACCCGAACGAGTCTTGTACGCAGGTTAGCGCAAGCGGCCGGGCACTGACGGGACCGTGCGGCTCGGCTAAGATTATCTAGACAGGTTAATGAATTGAAGGGTGACAGCTTCGTGACCATCGCGGTAACCGGATCGATCGCAACCGACCATCTCATGCGGTTTCCGGGCAGGTTCTCCGAAGGACTGCTGCCCGAACACCTGCAGAAGATCTCGGTCAGCTTCCTGGTGGACGATCTGGTCATCCACCGCGGTGGCGTCGCGGGAAACATGGCCTACGCAATCGGCGTCCTCGGTGGAGACCCGACGCTCGTCGGCGCCGTGGGGAAGGACTTCGACGACTACCGAGAGTGGCTCACCGGCCACGGCGTCGACTGCGACAGCGTGCTGGTATCGGACACCGCCTACACGGCCCGGTTCGTCTGCACCACAGACCAGGACATGGCCCAGATCGCGTCGTTCTATCCCGGTGCGATGTCGCAGGCCCGCGACATCAAGCTGGCCGATGTCGTGTCTCGAAGGGGCACACCGGATTTGGTGATCGTCGGTGCCAATGACCCGGACGCGATGTTCCTGCACACCGAGGAATGCCGCGCGCTCGGTCTTGCCTTCGCCGCCGACCCGTCGCAGCAGCTGGCCCGGCTGACCGGCGAGCAGATCCGGGCGCTGATCGACGGCGCGACGTATCTGTTCACCAACGACTACGAATGGGACCTGCTGCTGCAGAAGTCCGGCTGGTCGGAGGCCGAGGTGATGAGCCAGATCCAGATGCGCGTCACCACGCTGGGGGAGAAGGGCGTCGACATCGTCGGCCGCGACGGCACCTTCATCCACGTCGACGTGGTGCCCGAGACGCACAAGGACGATCCCACCGGCATCGGCGACGCGTTCCGGGCCGGCTTCCTGACCGGGCGTGACAAGGGGCTGTCCATCGAGCGGGCCGCGCAGCTGGCATCGCTGGTCGCGACGCTGGTGCTCGAGGCGCCGGGCCCGCAGGAGTGGAGCTGGGACAACGACGCCGGCATCAAGCGGCTGGCCGACGCCTATGGGGCGGAAGCGGGCGCGGAAATCTCGGCGGCGCTCGGCGCCGACCGATAGCCGAGTTGCGCTTCTCTAGAGCTGCACGGGGTAGGTCGGCTCGCTGATCTGTGGCGTCACGCTGCCCTCGACGAAGATCGCGTGCCACAGCATGAAGATCAGCACGGTCCACAGTCGTCTGCTGTGATCGCTTGCGCCGCTGCGATGTTCGTCGAGCATCGTGCGGACAGCCGTGGTGTCGACGAGCTCGCCCGCACCTGACGACGCCGCGAGGCCGTAGGCCCAGTCCAACAGCTCACCGGCCCGCAGCCAGTGCCGGATCGGCACCGGGAAGCCGAGCTTCGGCCGGTTGAGCACATGCGGGGGAATGACCGGCTCCAGTGCGCGACGCAGCGCGTACTTCGTGGTCGACCTGGTGATCTTCTGGTCCAACGGCAGCCGGGACGCCACCGCGAACACCTCCGGGTCGAGGAACGGCACCCGCAGCTCGAGCGAGTTGGCCATCGTCATCTTGTCCGCCTTGACCAGGATGTCGCCCCGCAGCCAGGTGAACAGGTCGATGTGCTGCATCCGCGCGACCGGATCCCAGCCCTCGGACTCGGCGTACACCCGCGCCGTCACATCGGTATGGGTCCAGTCCGTGCGGAATCCAGGCAGCACGGCCTGCAGCTGCGCGTCGGAGAAGCTGCGCGCATTGCCGTAGTACCGCTCCTCGAGCGTCTGGCTGCCCCTGTGCAGCAAGCTCTTTCCGCGCATACCCTCCGGCAGCGGGGCGGAGACCTTGGCCATCGAACGGCGCAGCGGGGTGGGGAGATAGTTGAAGGGCTTGAGCGACAACGGTTCCCGGTAGATCGTGTATCCGCCGAACAGCTCGTCGGCGCCCTCGCCGGACAGCACGACCTTGACGTGTTTGCGGGCCTCGCGGGCGATGAAGTACAGCGGCACCAGCGCCGGGTCGGCGACGGGTTCGTCGAGATACCAGACGATCTCGGGCAGCGCGGAAACGAACTCGGCCTGGTTCACCACCTTGGTGACATGTCGTGCGCCGATCGCCTCCGCCGAGGCCACCGCCACGTCGACCTCCGAGAAGCCTTCCCGCTCGAAGCCGGTGGTGAAGGTGATCAGCCGCGGGTTGTGCCGCATCGCGAGCGCGGCGATCGCGGTGGAGTCGATGCCGCCGGACAGGAATGCGCCGACGGTGACATCGGCGCGCATGTGCTTGGCCACCGAGTCCTCGAGCACGGCGGTGATCTCGTCGTAGCGACTCTGCTCCGCGCCCGCGGTGAAAGGCACGCGGCGAACCGCGGGGTGAAGTACCGGGTGACCTCCGGCCGGCCGCCCGGCCGAACCCGGGCGTAGCTGCCGGACTCGAGCCGTCGCACGCCGCGGTGCAGCGTCTCGGGCTCCGGCACGTACTGCAGCACGGTGTAGTGCTGGACCGCGCGTTCGTCGATGCCGATGTCGATGCCCAGCTCGTCGGCGAGGTCGAGCAGGCACTTCTTCTCGCTGCCCACCGCCGTGCCTGCCGATCCGGTGGCCATGAACAGCGGTTTGATACCGAACGGGTCACGCGCGCAGAACAATTCACGCTCGACGGTGTCCCACAGCGCGAACGCGAACATGCCGCGCAGCCGGGTCAGCGCGTCGGTGCCCCAGTAGTGGTAGGCGGCGATGATCGCCTCGCCGTCGCCGTCGGTGTGAAACGTCGCGCCGTGGCTGGCCGCCAGTTCCTCCCGCAGCTCGAGATAGTTGTAGATCTCGCCGTTGAAGACCAGCACGTAGCGGTCGGGCGAGTCCGTCGGGCCCCAGCGCAGCGGCTGGTGGCTGTGCGCGATATCGATGATCGACAGCCGGTTGAAACCGAGCACGACGTCATCGTCGTGCCACGTGCCTGGCTCGTCCGGACCGCGGTGACGCATCAGGTGGGAGGCGCCGGACACCGCCTCGACCAGTCCCGCGGAGACGTCGGCGGACGGGTCGGTCAGCAGCGCCAGGAGTCCGCACACCGGCGCCAGTATGCCGAATGGTCCGCGCACAGATCAGCGAAGTAGGCGAGGTGTGTCGAGACCTGCGCCCACGGGTGGTCTACGCTGCGTAGTATTCGGCTAGTTCCACCGACTTCTAGGAGGCTCCAACGTGACACCTCGCGGACGCTGGGTGGTGGCACGGAGAGCGGCGTTGGCGGTCGTCCTTGGTGCGGCTGCGCTGCTGCTCAGCGGGTGTAGCTGGTCGGAGGCGCTCGGCCTGGGCTGGCCGAACGGAATCACCCCGGAGGCCCACCTCAACCGTGAGCTGTGGATCGGCTCGGTGATCGCCTCGCTGGTGGTCGGCGTCATCGTCTGGGGCCTGATCTTCTGGACCTCGGCGTTTCACCGGCACAAGAAGGGCGACACCGAGCTGCCGCGCCAGTTCGGCTACAACATGCCGCTGGAGCTGGTGCTCACGGTGGTGCCGTTCCTGATCATCTCGGTGCTGTTCTACTTCACCGTCGTCGTGCAGGAGAAGATGCTGCACAAGGAGCCCAACCCCGAGGTCGTCGTCGACGTCACGGCCTTCCAGTGGAACTGGAAGTTCGGCTACCAGAAGGTCGACTTCACCGACGGGACCTTCGACTACGACGGCGCCGACCCGGCGCGCAAGGCGGCGGTCGCATCGGGTCCCGAGGGGCTCGAGGGCGAACACGGCGGGGAGTTCGGCGTCATCGCGGGCAAGAACCCCGAGGACCGCACGTATCTGAACTTCGACAAGGTCGAGACCCTGGGCACCAGCACCGAGATCCCGGTGCTCGTGGTGCCGTCCGGCAAGCGCATCGAGTTCCAGATCGCCTCCGCCGACGTCATCCACGGCTTCTGGGTGCCGGAGTTCCTGTTCAAGCGCGACGTGATGCCCGATCCCGATACCCAACAACTCCGACAACATCTTCCAGATCAGCGAGATCATGAAGACCGGAGCGTTCGTCGGGCGGTGCACCGAGATGTGCGGCACCTATCACTCGATGATGAACTTCGAGCTGCGCGTGGTGGAGCCCAACGACTTCAAGGCCTACATGCAGCAGCGCATCGCGGGTAAGACCAACGCCGAGGCGCTGGTCGGCCATCGACCAGCCGCCGACTGGCGATCACCACCCATCCGTTCGACACCCGCCGCGGCGAGCAGGCGGGCGCACCCCCTCAGGCGAGCAAGTAGGGATTGGTCATGCATATCGAAGCCAGGCTGTTCGAGTTCCTGACCGCGTTCTTCGTTCTCGCCGCCGTCGTCTACGGCGCGCTGACCGCAGCTGTTCCAGTACGGCGGCATCGAGTGGGCGGGCGTGACGGCCCTGGTGATGACCGCGGGCCTGACGCTGATCACCGGCACCTTCTTCCGGTTCGTGGCGCGTCGACTCGACACCAGGCCGGAGGACTACGAGGACGCCGAGATCAGCGACGGCGCCGGCGAGCTGGGCTTCTACAGCCCGCACAGCTGGTGGCCGATCATGATCGCGCTGAGTGCGCGTCTGTCACGGCCGTCGGCGTCGCGATGTGGCTGCCGTGGTTGATCGCGGCAGGCACGGTGTTCGTGCTCGCCTCCGTCGCGGGCCTGGTCTTCGAGTACTACACCGGCGCCGAGAAGCACTGATTCGCTGGGCCCGCGCAGAAGGTAGGGGAAAGGTCACATCTGGGCTTCAGTTGGTCACCTACCGCGCTGCGGAATTCGATCCGCTCATCGGTTTGGGTAGGGTTGCCGAGGCCGACTCAAAGTGGCTGTCAGTCGCTTGCTGTCGCGCCGATGAAGTCGTCGAGAAGGATAGGCGTAAATGAGCGGGCCGAATCCCCCAGGGCCGGACTCCGAAGGGGCGGACGACCTGGATCAGGAACCCGGCGAGTCGACCGCCGAGGAAGACTCTGTCCAGGACGCCACAGGCGAGACGGAGATCCATTCGCGGGCCTATTCGGCGCCCGAGTCCGAGCAGTTCACCGCGGGCCCCTACGTGCCCGCCGATCCCGAACTCTATGACTACGACGACTACGACAAGACCGACGCTGGTGGACACCGGCAGGCCGCCGCGCTGGCCCTGGGTGGTCGGAGTTGTCGCGATCATCGCCGCCATCTCCCTTGTCGTGTCGGTTTCGCTGCTGGTGATGGGCACGGACTCCGACAACCTCGACGCACAGGGTGGGCCGACGTCGACGACATCGGCACCGCCCGTGCAGGACGAGATCACCACGACGACCCCGCCGCCGCCGCCACCGCCGCCGTCCGCCCTCCGAGGAACCGCCGCCGCCACCGCCGCCGGAGACCGTCACGGTGACCGAGCCGCCGCCTGCCCCCGCACCGGCCCCCGAGGAGCCACCGCCGCCGGCCCCGGAGGAACCGCCGAGCGCCGCTCCGCCGCCGCCGACGACGACGCGTGCCGGTCCGCGCCAGGTGACCTATTCGGTGACGGGTACGAAAGCGCCGGGCGACATCATCACGGTCACCTACATCGACGCGTCGGGCCGCAGCCGCACTCAGCGCAACGTCTACATCCCGTGGTCGCTCACGGTGACACCGATCTCGCAGTCCGAGGTGGGTTCGGTGCAGGCGTCGAGCCTGTTTCTGGTCAGCAGGCTCAATTGCTCGATCACCACGAGCGACGGCACCGTATTGTCCTCGAATACCGGCAACTCCGCACAGACAAGCTGCTGATGACATACAACACTGGGGCCGCGGCCCGCTCGCGGTTCGATCCGACGTCGAGCGACGCCGACAATGTGGACCGGATTCTGCTTGCCGCATGCGCGGTGATCTGGCTTGCCGCGCTCGGATCCGCCGTGGCCGCGACGGTCGCCCTGGTCGACCTCGGCAGCGGCCACCAGGAGTCGTCGTCCAGTGAGTCGGGCACACCGTGGTTGCTGTACGGCGTGATCGGGGTGTCGGCGCTCGTCATCGTCGGCGCCATTCCGCTGCTGGTGCGGGCGCGACGCGCGGCGCTCGACGATCCGCGTGCGGGCCACGGTGGCGGCGTCAGACCGACCACCGGCCGGACACCGACGACGATGCGGGCACCCGAGCCGCGCACTCAGCAGCTGCGGACCTCGGCGCACCCGTCGGCCGCGACAGGCAGGCAGCGCAGCGGCTCCCCGTCGTCTTCGCAGAATCAGCACATTCGACGCCGCGCTACCGCCTGCGGTGGACCGGGTGTGGCTGCGCTGCGCCGTCGTCATCGCGTCCGCCATCGGTCTGGCGCTGCTTGGCATCGGTATCGCCACCTATCTGATGGCGGCAGGCCACGACGCGTTCGCCTGGGCGGCCTACGTCGTAGCGGGGCTCGTCACGCTCGCCATGCCCGTCATCCCCTGGATCTACCTGCGCCAGCTGCACGAACTCGTCGACAGCTGACACATCGTCTTGGATAGTCCCGCAGGTTGCGTCAGTGGCCGTTCGACGAGCCGTGTCCGTCGGAGCCGTGCCCGTTGGACGAGCCGTTGCGATCCTGGTGCTCGCGTAGTGCGGTGAGCGCCTTGCGTTCTCCGGCGTGCTCCGCCTCGACCAACGCCTCGTGCTGGTCGGCGGGATCGGCCTTCAGGAAGCTGCCGGTACCGGGAGCGCCCGCGAAGCCGAGCTTGTTCATCCGCTTGGGTAGCGCCGCGCCCTGGTACTCCATCGGAATCGGATGGCCGTGCTCGTCGACCGGTCCCAGCGGCTGGTGCAGCTCGATGTAGGCACCGTGCGGCAGCCGCTTGATGATGCCCGTCTCGATGCCGTGCTCGAGCACCGCACGGTCGCTGCGCTGCAGACCGACGGCCCACCGGTAGGCGATGTAGTAGACGATCGCGGGCAGCACCACCATGCCGATGCGGCCGATCCAGGTCGTCGCGTTCAGCGAGATATGGAACTTGAGCGCGATGATGTCGTTCATGCAGGCGAATGTCAGCACGATGTAGAACGCGATGGCCATCGCGCCGATGGCGGTGCGCACCGGAGCGTCCCGCGGGCGCTGCAACAGATTGTGATGTGCTTTGTCCCCGGTGAATCTCTGCTCCAGGAATGGCCAGGCGGGAAGGAGCATGAACACGAGGCCCATGAGCACAGCGATCCACACGGGCTGAGGGATGGTGTGCCCGAACGGATAGAACTCCCACGCCGGCCAGAGGCGGATCAGGCCGTCCGTCCACATCATGTAGAAGTCCGGCTGGCTGCCCGCCGAAATCTGGGACGGTTTGTAGGGCCCGAGCTGCCAGATCGGGTTGATCTGCAGCAGGCCGCCCATCAGGCCGAGGATGCCGGTGATGATCGCGAAGAACGCGCCGGACTTCACCGCGAACACCGGCATCACGCGCACGCCAACGACGTTGTTCTCGGTGCGGCCAGGCCCTGGGAAGTCGGTGTGCTTCTGGAACCACAGCATTGCCAGGTGTACACCGATGAGCGCGAGGATGATGCCCGGTAACAGCAGGATGTGCAGCGCGTAGAGCCGCGGGATGATGATGCCGATCGAACAGTCGTTTCCGACTCCGCCGCAAGGGAAGTCACCGCCGAACAACGCCCAGTGCAGCCACGTGCCGATCACCGGCATGCCCATCGTGATGCCCGAGAATGCGGCGCGCAAGCCGGTTCCGGACAGCAGGTCGTCGGGCAGCGAGTATCCGAAGAAGCCCTCGAACATGGCCAGTATCAACAGCAGCGAGCCGATCACCCAGTTGGTCTCGCGGGGCCTGCGGAACGCGCCGGTGAAGAAGATGCGGGCCAGGTGGACCATGATCGACGCCGCGAAAAGCAGTGCGGCCCAGTGGTGGACCTGGCGGACGAACAGACCGCCGCGCACCTCGAAGCTGATGTCGAGGGTGGATGCGAAAGCTCTCGACATCTCGACGCCGCGCAGCGGCTGATACACGCCGTCGTAGGTGACATCGACCATGGACGGGTCGAAGAACAGGGTCAGGTACACACCGGTGAGCAGCAGCACGATGAAGCTGTACAGCGCGATCTCACCCAGCAGGAACGACCAGTGGGTGGGGAACACCTTGTTGAGCTGCCTGCGAACACGCTGCAGAGGGGTGGTACCGCGAGTCGATCGCGTCGCCCTGTGAGGCTGCAATCTCGTTGAGGCTCGGTGGCTTCGGCAGTTTCGGACTCATATCGTCTTCCGTTCCCAGAATGCCGGACCGACGGGCTCGATGAAGTCGCCGTTGGCGACCAGATACCCGTCCTTGTCAATCGTGATGGGCAGCTGCGCCAGGGCGCGCGCAGCCGGGCCGAATATGGGTTTCGCGAAATGCAGTGCGTCGAACTGCGACTGGTGGCACGGGCAGAGGATGCGATAGGTCTGCTGCTCGTAAAGCGAAGAGGGGCAACCCAAGTGCGAGCACACCTTGGTGAATGCGAACAGGTCGCCGAAGTTGAAACTCTCCTGGCCCTGCCGCTTGACGACCCTGTGCATGTCGCCGGGCTTGATGCGGATGAGCATCACCGGGTTGCGCACGCCCATCCCGATCTGGTTGAGCTGGTGGTGTGATTCGACTGTGGTGCCGTCACCGTCGGACTCCCGCCACGGGAACACGGTTTCCATGCCGCCCGCGTCAAGGTCCTCGGGGCGCATCTTGACGAACGGCGCTCCGTGGCCTGCGTTTCCGGTGGCGCGGGCCACGAAGATGGTCTCGCCCTTGAACTTCGGGGTCCACCCCGACGTCCACAGCACGGCTTTCTTGCCATCGGCGGTCTGGACCACAGGCTTCCACGGGTTCTTGATCAGGCCGCCGATGAACGCGACCAGCGTGCCGGCACCGAACGCGCCGAGGCCGATGCCGAGCGACAGCCCGATCAGCTTGCGCCGCTTGATCGTTGAGCTCTCCAGCGCATCGCGCCAGGTTGGCCGCGATGGTCTTGCGCTGAATCTCGGGGGAGCGGCCGTCGTGCCGGTCCTGGATGGAGATCTCTTCGGGGATGAACCTCTTCTGGTACAGCACCGCGCCGATGCCGATCGCCAGGATCGACAGCGCCGAACGTCAGCCCGTACATGCGGGGTGGCCAGGTCGTACCACCAGTGGCCGGGTGTCTCCTTGCCCTTGTACTCCCATGGCCAGAACAGGAAGACCAGCAGCAGTGCGAGACCTGAAAAGCCGCCCAGCAGAAGCCAATTCGCCACCGAGCGCTCGGCGCGCTTCTCGGCCTTGGTGCCTTGTACCGGCCAGCGCTCTTCCTTGTAGACGATCTCGACGCCGTCGAGCTTGCCGCCGAGCTCGAGCAGTTCCTCGCGCGACATCGACGCCAGTTCGGCGTCGGTGGGCTGCCCCGGAATTCCGGTTTGGCCCGGGGTGTCCGTGCCCTTGGGAGTGTTCTCAGCGTCGGTCACGATCGGGCTCCGATCCACAGGGACGCCGCGACGACGGCCACAATGCCGATGATCCAGATGGCCATGCCCTCTGTGGTGGGTCCGAGACCGCCGAGGCCGTAGCCGCCGGGATCCGGCGCCTCGGAGGCCATCCGCACGTAGGCGACGATGTCGCGCTTCTCCTCGGGGGAGAGTTGGCGGTCGGAGAACTTCGGCATGTTCTGCGGGCCGGTCAGCATCGCGGTGTAGATCTGCGCGGGGTCGGCGTCGCTGCAGATCGGGTGCGTACTTGCCCGACGACAGCGCGCCACCCTTACCGGTGAAGTTGTGGCAGGACGCGCAATTCAGCCGGAACAGGTCACCGCCGCGGGCGACGTCGTTGCCGACCAGCGATTCCGAGGCGACCTCGCCGTTGTCGTCGCGCGGCACCTCCGGGCCGCCGCCGTTGGCCTGCACGTAGGCGCCGAGCGCGTCGGTCTGGGCCTCGTCGAACTGCGGCGGTTTCTGCGGCGCCTGCGCCTCGCCGCGCATGGCGGGCATCCGGCCGGTCGACACCTGGAAGTACACGGCGGCCTCGCCGACACCGACCAGGCTGGGCCCGCGATCGGCCACACCCTGCAGGTTGACGCCGTGGCAGGTCACACACGAGGTGTCGAACAACTCCTTGCCGGTGCGCAGCATCGCCGACGCCGACTCATCGGCGACGGCCACCTGTGGCGTCGGCGTCAGGGTGGCAGCAAGGCCGCCCGCTACCCCCAGTCCGATCAGCAGCAGCACCGCCGCTGAGAGTCGCCGACGAAGCCGACGGCGGTTCAATGTCGCCGGCCTTCCGGCTCCGCGGGCCTTACCGGTCATCGAACCCCTTCTCATCGGCAGCCTGCTCATCGGACGAAGTAGATGGTGGCGAACAACGCGATCCACACGATGTCGACGAAGTGCCAGTAGTACGAGACGACGATCGCGGCGGTGGCCTGCGCGGGCGTGAACTTGCTCATCGTGGTGCGCGCCAGCAGGAAGATGAAGGCGATGAGACCGCCGATGACGTGCAGGCCGTGAAATCCGGTGGGCAGGTAGAAGACCGAGCCGTACGCGCTGCTGGAGATCGTGGTGCCGTGCTCGACGAGATGGATGTACTCGTAGCCCTGACCGAGCACGAAGAACAGGCCCATCAGGAAGGTGATGACATACCAGCGCCGCAGCCCGAATACGTCGCCGCGCTCGGCGGCGAAAACGCCCATCTGACAGGTGAAGGAGGACGCGATGAGCACCAGCGTCACCGGCACCGCCTGGACCAGGTTCAGCTCGGTCGGCGGTGGGGGCCACTCGCCACCGGCCTGCGAGCGGGCGGTGAAGTACATCGCGAACAGCCCAGCAAAGAACATCAGCTCACTGGAAAGCCATACGATGGTGCCGACACTGACCATATTCGGCCGGTTCAGCGAATGTACGCGCGACGTGATCGCGGTTCCCGAGGTCCCTACAGCGCTCGTCACAACGCAAGTATGACGCTTTGTAGTTGTTCAACTCCACCCGGGTGGAGCAATTCGTCATAATCTTTGCGTGACTTCTGCAGACAACGAGCCGTCCTGGCCACTGATTCTGGGCCGGTTGACCACGCAACAGCCGCTCAAGTCGGGCCAGGCGGCGTGGGCGATGGACCAGATCATGACCGGCGCCGCGACACCGGCACAGATCGCCGCCTTCGGCGTGTCGATGAAGATGAAGCGACCGACGTCGGCCGAGGTGACCGAGCTGGCCAACACGATGCTGTCCTACGCCCGCCGAGTGCCGACAGACGTGATCGGCAACGACACCGTCGACGTGGTCGGCACCGGCGGCGACGGGGCGAACACCGTGAACCTATCGACGATGGCCGCCATCGTGGTGGCGGCCGCCGGGGTGCCGGTGGTCAAGCACGGCAACAGGGCCGCGTCGTCCCGCAGCGGCGGCGCCGACACGCTGGAAGCCCTTGGGGTGCGCATCGACCTCGGTCCCGAAGAGGTCGCCCGCAGCGTCGCCGAGGTCGGAATCGGCTTCTGCTTCGCGCAGACCTTCCACCCGTCCTACCGGCACGCCGGTGCGGCCCGCCGCGAGATCGGCGTCCCGACTGTGTTCAATCTCCTTGGCCCGCTGACGAATCCGGGTTCACCGCGCGCCGGGCTGATCGGTTGTGCGTGGGCCGATCTGGCCGAGGTGATGGCGGGGGTTTTCGCAACGCGCCGGTCCAGCGTGCTGGTCGTGCACGGTGACGACGGGCTCGACGAACTCACCACCACGACGACGAGCACCATCTGGCGGGTGCAGGCGGGCACGGTGGAGAAGCTGTCGTTCGACCCCGCGGGTTTCGGGTTCGCCCGCGCCGACATATCGGCGTTGGTCGGCGGCGACGCCGAGTCCAATGCGGCGGAGGCGCGCGAGGTGCTGGCAGGCGCCAAGGGGCCGGTCCGCGACGCGGTGGTGCTGAACGCCGCAGGCGCGATGGTGGCCCATGCGGGCCTAACCAGCGGCGCCGAATGGCTGTCGGCGTGGGAGTCCGGGCCTGAGCCGGGCCGTCGATGCGATCGACTCCGGTGCGGCCGAACAGCTGCTCGCGCGTTGGGTGCGGTTCACTCAGCAGGTTTGACGAGTCGAGCGTCTGCTCGGCCGCCAGCCGCGCCGACCTCGCCGAGGCGGCCCACGACGCCCATCGTCCTGCGCACCCCACCGATGACGCCCAGCCGGGTTCGGCGCGCACGATGCGCACACCCGGTTGGGCGAGCCAGCGCGATGATCAGCGCGACCTCTTCGACGAGCGCGCCACCCAACGGGGCAGGGACAGGCAGAATCGCTTGTGCCCCAGCACTTATCGCGTCGATCACCGGCATCGGCGGTACGCCGCGGGGCGCGACGCCCGCGGCGGCCAGCTGTCCGCACCGGATCACCGCGAGATTCCATCCGCCGTCGCCGTCGGGGCGCGCTGCGACGAGTTCGGTGACCGACGCCAGCGCGCGAAGTCGCTGACCGCGCCACAGCACATCGATCGCGGCGCAGGCGTGGTCACGCAGCCGTGCGGCGGTCTCGTAGCGGTTGCGATCCGCCAGCTCGCCGATGCGGGCGAGCACCGCCGACAAGTGCGTCGTCCTCGTAGCCCGTCGATCAGTGCCGTCGTGCGCAGCGGCGCCTCCGCGTATTCGGCGGCGGGGATGTCGCGCGGCGCCGGGCACGGCGACAGTTCACGTTCGGGGCAGGCGGGTCCGTGGTGCGCCGAGCGGGCGATCCGGGTGGTGCAGGTGCGCAGGCCGGTGAAACGGGCGAGCAGATCGGCGGTCTCGACGGCGTCGGCACGTGACCGGAACGGCCCGACCGCGCTGTCGCCCTTCGGGCTTCGCACGATCGACAACCGCGGAAACGCCTCCGTCGGTCAGCACGATCCACCACCACCGCCGCGGGAACTTCGACCGGCGGTTGTACGGCGGCGCGTGCGCGGCCAGCAGCCGCAGCTCACGCACGCCTGCCTCCAGGTCGTGCGCGCACTCGACGTGGTCGACCGCGGTGGCCAACGCGACCATCTCCTTGATGCGCGGCCGCGAGTCGGAGCCGTTGAAGTACTGGCCGGCCCGTCTACGCAGATCCACCGCCGTGCCGACATAGAGCACCTCGTTGGCGGGTCCGCGGAACAGGTAGACGCCGGGCCGGTGCGGCAGGTTGGCGGCCAGGACTCGCTTGCGGCGCTGCTGCGGTGACACGTCGGGCAGGTAGGAGCGCAGGTCGGTGTAGGTGTGCACACCCTGATTGCCGACCCGCTCGATGAGCGCGTGCAGCACGTCGACGGTGGCTCGCGCGTCGTCGAGCGCCCGGTGTGTCGGTGTGGTGGCAGCGCCGAACAGCCGGGCCAGCGCCGAAAGCCGCACGCTTGGCGCTTCGTCGCGGGTGAGCACCCGCCGGGCCAACCGGACGGTGCACAGCACCGGTGGGCGCGGCCACGTGATCTGGCAGCGCTCCGCGGCGGCGCGCAGGAAGCCGATGTCGAATCCCGCGTTGTGGGCGACCAGCACTGCGCCGCGGGCGAATTCGAGAAATGCGGGCAGCACCGCGTCGATCTTCGGCGCGTTGCGGACCATGGCCGAGGTGATGCCGGTGAGTTCGACGATCTGCGGCGGAATGCTGCGGCCGGGGTCGACCAGCGTGGCCAGCTCGCCGAGCACCGCTCCGCCGCGCACCTTGACCGCGCCGATCTCGGTGATGGCGTCGACATTGTCGCCGTCGCCGGTCGCGCGGCCGCCGGTCGTCTCGAGGTCGACGACGACGAACGTGGTGTCGCGTAACGAGACGTCCGCCCGCGGATCCACATCGGCGAAGCTGAGCTGGCCCATGCGCTGAAGGTAGGCACTGCGACCGACAGGCTTGAGTTGCCACGCTCGAGATGTCGGTGGTGCCCGTTACCGTGCGACTAACTCCGATCGAGAGGACGGTCAGATGGACGAGGCCGATGAGCGGGGCACCGACACCGGCGCGGTGACCATCGATTGCGATGACTGCGCCGTGCGTGGCCCGGGCTGCAAGGACTGCGTCGTGAGCGTGTTGCTCGGCGTTCCGGACACGCTGCTGCAAGACGAGCGCGCGGCGCTGGAGGTGCTCGCGGAGGCCGGGTTGGCGCCGCGGCTGCGGCTGGTACCGATTCACCGGCACGGTGGTTCGGGAGTCGTCGCCTGACGACACGCCCAGCAACAGGTGGCGTCCGAAAAACTCTGAGAGGCTGTTAAATTTGCGTCTCTTGTTTGGACAAGGCTGATGCCGTTTCGTAACCTGTCTGAGACCTAAGACAGTTCGGGGCGACTTGCCAACGGCAGTTTGAGGACGCAAATCTTGACGCTCGACCGTACGCAGCGGATCACGCGCGGAGTTAAGCGACCCGTCATATATGCGATATCGGCACTGACCCTGTTCGGTGGTATTCTCGCCGCCAATGTGCAGGCCGATCCCGCCGACGATGCGCTTGGCAAAGCTCAATGAGCTGTCGCGGCAGGCCGAGCGGACCACCGAGGCGATGCATTCGGCACAGCTCGACCTGAACAACAAGCTGGCCGCACAGCAGGATGCCGAGGCAAAGCACGACGCCGATCAGGCGGCAGTCGACACGGCCAAGTCGGAACTGGCAACGTTCCAGTCGGCGGTCGATAAATTTGCTGCGGCTCAATACATGGGCGGCAGGACCAGCGGCATGGACGCGATGCTGACCGCCGACTCGCCGCAGCGCCTCATCGACCAGCTCTCCGTTCAGCGGGTGATGGCATCCGAGATGTCGGTGCAGATGAACAGCTACCGAACAGTCAGCGCTCAGGCGGCCAAGGCACAGGAAGCCTCCGCCAAGTCGGCCGCCGATGCGAAGACGGCCGCCGAGCAGGCCGCGGCGGTGCGCGCCGACCTGCAATCCAAGCAAAGTCAGCTGCAGGTTCAGATGGCCGTCGTCAAGTCGCAGTACCTGGCCCTGACGCCCGGTCAGCGGGAAGCGCTCGCGGCCGTCCCGCCTGCACCTCCGCCGCCGCCCGTGGCGCCACCCGCTCCCGAGGACCCCGCGATCGTGGCCGCCCCGCCCGGCGGCATCCCACCGGGCGACGTCGCACCACCGGAAGGCGCCATCGCTCCTGAGGCGCCCGGCGGCGAGGGCGACGCTTGCGGTCCAGGCCGCGCTGACCAGAATCGGCTCGCCCTACTCGTGGGGTGGATCGGGACCCAACGCGTTCGACTGCTCGGGCCTGGTGATGTGGGCCTTCCAGCAGGCGGGCATTTCGCTGCCGCACTCCAGCCAGGCGCTGGCCCGGGGCGGCCAGCCGGTGGACATGTCGCAGATGCAGCCGGGAGACGTGGTCAACTACTACTCCGACGCGTCGCATTCGGCGATCTACATCGGCGACGGCATGATGGTGCACGCGTCCACCTACGGCACGCCGGTGCGAGTGGCACCGGTGAACAATGCCCCGATCTACAACGTCCGCCGGTACTAAACGTCGGTTTCTGGGCCTGCTGCTGATCGTCGAGCTGATCGTGGCGGTGACTGCTTGTCGGCAGGCCGGACGCGTCTCCTCCGATCCCGGCCCCCGCGTCGACGCCCGCCGCGCCCGCGGTGGCGTCGCGCACCGAGACGGTCGTCGGATGGCCGCACGGTGGAGCTGATGAGCCTGGGCGGCCCGACAACGCAACCGCTGCTGGACCGGGTCTCCGGCGCGATGGACGACGCCGTTCGCGCCGTGACGGCGTTCTGGGGCGCCGACTGGCCCCGCGACATCGTCGTCGTGGCCACCGCGTCCGACGAGCAGTTCCGCGCACTGGCGGGCGGCGGCTCCGACATCGCCGCAGCGACCACCGGCCGGCGCATCGTCTTCGCACCGGGGGCCGCCGCGATGAGCGATCCCGCGTTGCGAATTGTGTTGCGCCACGAACTCTTTCACTACGCGGCCCGGGCTGACACGGCGGCGGACGCTCCTCGGTGGCTGACCGAAGGCGTCGCCGACTTCGTGGCACGGCCGGAGGCACCGCGGCCGGGTCCCGAGCGGGCGGCCGAGATCGCGATGCTGCCGTCCGACGCCGACCTGGACACCGTGGGCCCGACCCGCACGCTGGCCTACGACCGGGCCTGGTGGTTCACCCGCTTCGTGGCCGATCGGTACGGCGCGCCGACACTGCGCCGCCTGTACGTAACGGGCCTGCGGGCCGCGCCACCCCGACGTCGAAACGGCCGTATCCGAGACCCTCGGCGCCGACCTCGGCGAGGTGCTGGTGGACTGGCGGCGCTGGCTTTCTCAGATAGCCTGACCGCGATGACCCGGGTTCTGCTGGTTACCAACGACTTTCCGCCACGACGTGGCGGGATCCAGTCGTACCTGCACGAACTCGTCGGCCAACTGCTGCAATCCGACAACGATTACTCGCTGACCGTGTATGCGCCGAAGTGGAAGGGCTGCGAGGAGTTCGACGAGGAGGCCAGGGCAACCGGCTACCAGGTCGTGCGCCATCCGACCACGCTGATGCTGCCCGGTCCCGGCGTCGACGACAGGATGCGGCGGCTGATCGCCGACAACGACGTCGAGACGGTCTGGTTCGGCGCGGCAGCGCCCCTGGCGCTGCTGGCGCCGCGTGCGCGCAGCGCAGGGGCTCGCCGCGTCGTCGCCAGCACGCACGGCCACGAGGTCGGCTGGTCGATGCTGCCGTTGGCGCGCAACGCATTACGCCGCATCGGGGACGACACCGACGTCGTGACGTACGTCAGCCGCCTACACCCGCGGCCGATTCGCATCGGCGTTCGGGCCGCGCGCCGCGCTGGAGTATGTGCCGCCAGGGGTGGACACCGACCGGTTCACGCCGGATCCGGCGGCCCGCGCGGAGATGCGGTCCCGCTACGGGCTCGGCGACCGCCCGGTGATCGTCTGCCTGTCCCGGCTGGTTCCCCGCAAGGGTCAGGACATGCTGATCCGCGCGCTGCCCGCGATCCGCGAGCGCGTCGACGGCGCGGCGCTGGTCATCGTCGGCGGCGGACCGTATCTGGCGACGCTGCACCGGCTCGCACGCGAGGCAGGGGTCAGCGAGCACGTGGTCTTCACCGGTGGTGTGCCGGGCGCCGAACTGCCCGCCCACCACGCGATGGCCGACGTCTTCGCGATGCCGTGCCGGACGCGCGGCGCCGGCCTCGACGTCGAGGGCCTCGGCATCGTCTACCTCGAGGCGTCGTCGACGGGAGTTCCGGTCGTCGCGGGTGACTCGGGCGGTGCGCCGGAGACCGTTCAGGACGGCGTCACCGGACGCGTCGTCGAACGGTCAGGACGTCGACGAAATCGCCGCAGCCGTCGGCGACATACTCGCCGACCCGAAGCGCGCGGCAGAGATGGGCGCCGCCGGGCGCCGCTGGGCCGTCAGCAACTGGCAGTGGCGCAACCAGGCCGCGCGGCTGCAGAGCCAGCTGACCGGCTGAGCCTCAGGGCTGGAACTCCACCGTTGCCGCCTTGAAACTTTCGCTGACCTTCTGCACCGTGATGGTCAACCGCCACTGCCGCGGCGCCTTCGGTGGTTGGCCCTCGTTGACCGTCACGACCGTGGCGGTGACGAATACTAGTGCCTGACCATTGTCGAACGATTCCAGTCGGGCATCGTCGATGGTTCCGGTGGATGTCGACTTGGCGTTCATCACGGTCTGCGTGAAATCGGCGGATCTCTTCTCGAATTCGTCGTAGAACGGGTTGGTCGCGGAGTCGAGAATGCGCTGCACGTCGCGATCGACAGTCCGGTAGTCGACGGTGGTGAGAGCCTGCGCCGTGGCCTTGGCGGCGTCGACATACGGCCGTGTGTCAGGCATCGCGGCCGCCGTCGTTGGCCGGATCAGGCCAACAGCGCCGACGAGTGCCAGCGCCAGCGCGACGGCCATTCGCACGCTCAGCCCTTGTCGTAGAGCGCTTCGATGTCGCTGGCGAACTTCTCGGCCACCACCTTGCGCTTGACCTTCAGCGTCGGGGTCAGCTCACCGGTGTCCTCGGTGAAATCGACGGGCAGAATGCGGAACTTGCGGATCGCCTCGGCCTTCGACACCGCCTGGTTGGCTTCCTTGACGGCCAGATCGATCTCGGCGGCGAGGTCGGGATCGTCGGCGAGGTCGGCCACCGTCGCGTCGGCGTTCTTGCCGTTGCGTTGCTTCCAGCCGCCGAACGCCTCGGGGTCGATCGTGATGAGCGCGGCGATGAACGGTTTCGCGTCGCCGACGCACATCGCCTGGCTGATCAGCGGATGTGCGCGCAGCCGGTCCTCGAGGATGGCCGGCGCGACGTTCTTGCCGCCCGCGGTGACGATGATCTCCTTCTTGCGGCCGATGATGGTCAGGAATCCGTTGTCGTCGATCGCGCCGAGATCGCCGGTGTGGAACCAGCCGTCGGAGAACACCGCTTTGGTTTCCTCCTCGTTGTGCCAGTAGCCGGCGAACACCACGCCGCCGCGCACCAGTAGCTCGTCGTCGTCGCCCAGGCGCATGCTGTTGCCTTCCAACAGCTTTCCGACCGAACCGACCTTCAGCCCGTCGACCTGGTTCACCGTGATCGCCGCGCTCGTCTCGGTCAGGCCGTAACCCTCGTAGATCGTCAGCCCGACGCCGCGGTAGAAGTGGCCGAGCCGCGCACCCAGCGGCGCACCACCGGAGATCGCCGCGTGGCAGTCGCCGCCGAGCGCCGCGCGCAGCTTGCCGTAGACCAGCCGGTCGAACACCGCGTGCTTGGCGCGCAACAGCAGACTCGGGCCCTCTCGCGTGTCCTGAGCCTGGCTCCACTCGATCGCGGTGTTCGCGGCGATCTCGAAGATCCGGCCCTTGCCGTCGTTGCGGGCGTTCTGCTCGGCGGTGTTGTAGACCTTCTCGAACACCCGGGGCACCGACACCACCAGCGTCGGCTTGAACACCCCGAACATCGGCACCAGGTTCTTGATGTCGCTGGTGAAGCCCAGCGTCACCTTGTTCGAGAACGCCGCGATGGTGATGCGCGCGGGCCAGCACGTGCGCCAGCGGCAGGAACACCAGCAGACGCTCGCCCTTGTCCAGCAGCGTCGGGAACGCCGCCTTGGCTCCGCGGATCTCGTAGACCAGGTTGGAGTGCGTCAGCTGGCAGCCCTTCGGCCTGCCGGTGGTGCCCGAGGTGTAGATCAGCGTGGCCGGATCGGCTGGCCTTGATCCCGGCCAGCCTGTTGTCGAGCTCGCCGGTGTCGACCGATTTGCCCGCCTCGGCCAGCTCGTCCAGCGCCGATGCGCCGGAACCCTCGATGCGGAACACCTTGCGCAGATCCGGCAGCTCGTCGGCGAGATGCTCGATCTTGTCGGCATGCGCGTCGGTCTCGGCGAACACCAGCACGGCACCCGAATCGCTGAGCACGTGACGCACCTGCTCGGCCGAGCTGGTCTCGTAGATCGGCACCGTCAGCGCACCGACCGACAGGATCGCGAAGTCGATGATCGGCCACTCGTAGCGGGTCGCCGAAAACACCGCCACCCGGTCACCGGGCTGCAACACCCTCGGCGATCAAACCGAGTGCGACCGAACGGATCTGTGCTGCCGCCTCGCGCGGCCGTCACATCCGTCCATGCGCCGTCGACGAGGCGCTGGAAGATCACGTGATCGGGGTCGTCGCGTTCGTGCGAGTAGACGGAGCTGACGATGTTGTCGTGCTCGCCGACTTCGAACGATGCGGGAACGCTGAACTCGCGCACGGTCATGGCCTCCGAGGTGGTAGCGGCTTTGCCACGACCAGCCTAGTCGGCTGGGGCACCCTGCGGTGCCATATGTGAAGCTAGTGGCGATGAACAGCATCCAAGTCGCCGATCAGACGTTCGTGGCGGCCGACCCGGTGGAGGTCGGCAAGGCCGTCGCCGACCCGGCGAGCTGGCGACGCTGGTGGCCGGACCTGCGGCTGACGGTGATCGAGGATCGCGGCCCCGTCGGCCATCGCTGGACGCGTCAACGGCGCGCTGACCGGCACCATGGAGGTCTGGCTGGAGCCGTCGCTGGACGGCGTCATCCTCAACTACTTCCTGCATGCCGAGCCCGCGGGCGCGGCCGCCTGGCAACTGGCCAAGATGAACCTGGCCAAGCTGAACCACCAGCGCCGGGTGGCGGGCAAGAAGATGTCCTTCGAGCTGAAGCAGAAGCTGGAGGCGTCGCGGCCGGTCGGGATGCCCCCGCAGGCCTGATACTGGGTCAGACCCAGCGGCGACGGGTAGATTTCCATTCCATCGAGCGCGATGCAATCAGGGGAACAACTACGTGGCGGACAAGACGGCACAGACCATCTACATCGATGCGGATCCTTCGACGGTGATGGACGTCATCGCCGACATCGGCTCCTATCCGGACTGGGTCGCCGAGTACAAGGAGACCGAGGTCCTCGAGGCCGACGACGAGGGCTACCCGAAGACGGCCCGGCTGGTGCTCGACGCGGCGGTGCTCAAGGACACGATGGTGCTGGCATACGACTGGCCACCCGACCGTGGCTCGGTCACCTGGAGGCTGGTCTCGAGTTCACTGCTCAAGTCGCTTGACGGTGCATACCGGCTGGCGCCCAAGGGATCTGGTACCGATGTCACCTATGAACTGTCGGTCGACCTGGTCATTCCGATGATCGGCCTGCTCAAACGCAAGGCCGAACGCAGGCTGACCGACACCGCATTGAAGGACCTCAAGAAACGAGTCGAGGCTGAGTGAATCCCCGGCGCCTACCCACGCCCGGATCAGTCTCTTCGTTGGCAAGGGCGGCGTAGGCAAGTCGACGCTGGCGACCGCGACCGCGGTGCGCGACGCGCAAAGCGGCCTGCGGGTCCTCGTGGTGTCCACCGACCAGGCGCACTCGCTCGGCGATGTGCTCGGCACGCCGGTGGTGCCCACCGGGCTGCGCGAGCCGACGCAGGGTGCTCGCCGACGACGCGGATGCCGGCGGCGGATTCCTCGACGCGCTGGCGCTGGACACGCTGGCGCTCCTGGAGGCGCGCTGGCGCGAGGTCGCCGGGCGTGCTGACGGCCCGATTCGACGAATCAGAGCTGGGACATATTGCCCCAGAAGAACTTTCGGCGCTTCCTGGAATCCAGGAGGTGCTCGGCCTGCACGAGGTCGGCGAGCTGGCGAAATCGGGGGAGTGGGACCACGTCGTCGTCGACTGCGCGTCGACGGCCGATGCGCTGCGGATGCTGACGCTGCCCGTCGACCTTCGGCCTGTACCTGGAGCGGGCGTGGCCGCGCCACCGCAGGCTCAGCTCGGCGGCCGACGATGCGCGCACGGCGGCGATCGTCGAGCTGATGGAGCGCGTCGATGCGGGCAACGGCGCGCTGACCGGCCTGCTCACCGACGGTGACTGGGTGAGCGCACACCTCGTGCTCACCGCGGAGCGGGTGGTGGCCGCCGAGGCCGCGCGCACGCTCGGGTCGCTGGCGTTGATGGGGGTGCGGGTCGACGAGCTGATCGTCAATCAGATTTTGGTGCAGGATGATTCGTACGAATACCGCAACCTGCCCGAGCATCCGGCATTCGACTGGTACTCCGAACGGATCTCCGAACAGCAGGCGGTGCTCGACGAACTCGACGCCACCATCGGCGATGTGCAGCTGGTGCTGGTTCCGCACCTCGCGGGCGAGCCGATCGGGCCGAAGGCGCTCGGCGAGCTGCTCGAATGCGCCCGCACGGCGCGACGGCTCCCCGCCGCCCGGGCCCGCTGCGCCCGATCGTCGACCGCGAGTCCGGCTCTGGATTGGGTTCGGTGTATCGGTTGCGGCTAGAGTTGCCTCAGATCGACTCGAGCGCACTCACCCTGGGCCGGGTCGACGACGACTTGATCATCGGCGCCGGCGGCATGAGGCGCCGGGTTCGGCTGGCATCCGTCCTGCGGCGATGCATCGTGATGGACGCCCAGCTCAAGGGCAGCGAGCTGACCGTGCGATTTCGACCCGATCCGGAGGTGTGGCCGTCATGAGCCGCCGAGGCATGGGTGAGGGTCACTCCGATCTCGGTCCCGAGCTGCGCGCGCTGGCGCAGTCCATTCTGGACCGCATCGATCCCGCGGTGCGGGCCGCGGCCGCTGCGGCCGCCGGTGCCGACGGCCCCGGCAAGTGCCAGCAGGTGTGGTGCCCGGTGTGCGCGCTGGCAGCGCTCGTGAGCGGCGAGCAGCACCCGTTGCTGACCGTCATCGCCGAACACAGCGTGGCGCTGCTGACCGTCGTGCGCGCGATGGTCGAGGACATCGAGTCGACGCCGGGCCCGCAACAGCCGCCCGACGAGCCGCCGCCTGACGGACCGCCGCCGTCGGGTCCGAGCCGGTATCAGCACATCCCGGTGACCGTCGAGGAGTGACGGTAGAGTTATCCCCAAGCACCGTCCGGTGCGCCCCGATTCGGGAGGGTCCATGTGGTATTGGCTGTTCAAGTACATCTTCATGGGCCCGTTGCTGACTTTGCTCGGCCGACCCAAAGTCGAAGGGCTGGAATATGTTCCGGACTCCGGCGCGGTCATCCTGGCGAGTAATCACCTGGCCGTCGCGGACAGCTTCTACCTACCCCTCGTGGTCGGCGCAGGATCACGTTCCTGGCCAAATCCGAGTACTTCACGGGCACCGGGCTCAAGGGCTGGTTCCAGCGCTGGTTCTACACCGCGGCCGGTCAGGTTCCCATCGACCGCACCGACGCCGACTCCGCGCAGGCTGCCCTCGAGACCGCTGCGCGGTTGCTGAACGAGGGCAAGCTGCTCGGCATGTATCCCGAGGGCACCCGCTCGCCCGACGGCCGGCTGTACAAGGGCAAGACCGGCATGTCCCGGGTCGCGCTGCGAACTGGTGTGAAGGTCATCCCGGTCGCGATGATCGGCACCGACGAGGTCAACCCGCCGGGCAGCAAGATGTGGCGGTTCGGGCGGGTGACCGTGCAGGTTCGGCAAGCCGATGGACTTCAGCCGGTTCGAGGGCCTCGAGGGCAACCGGTTCATCGAGCGGGCGGTCGTCGACGAGGTGATGTACGAGCTGATGCGACTGTCGGGTCAGGAATACGTCGACCTGTACGCCGCCGACATCAAGGAGGGTAAACAACCCGCCGCGGAGCTCGCTGCCTAGCTCGTAGCCGGCACCGGAGCGGCGTCGCTGACCGCCGCGGGTTCGAGAATCGGTCTGGCGGGCGGACACCGTGCCGGTCACCACGATGACGGCCAGCGCCCACCACACGTAGGACCCACCGACGAGCTGGCGCCACAGCGACGCCGTCGTCTCGTGGTGTTCCGGCATCAGGGTGATCGGCGTCCACACCATCAGCGCCACCCCGGCGGCGGTGACCGCACCAAGGAGCGCATTCCGATGCCGGAAGGCGACCACGCTGCACACGATCACCGTCGGCAGCGCCCACACCCAGTGATGCGACCACGACACCGGCGACACCACGAGGCCGAACATCGCCACGCAGATGAGCGCCAGCACGGGTTCGCCCGCCCGCAGTACGCGTCGCGCCGCCCAGATCGTCACCCCGAGCACCGCGAAGCAGGCCAGCGTCCACAGCACGAAGCGTTCGCCCTCGCCGAGACCGAGGCGGGCCAGCGCGCCCGCGATGTTCTGGTTGGTGTTCAGCGTCGCGGTGCCGATCCGGTCGGTGTTGCGCACCGTGTCGGTCCAGTACTCCCACGAGTCGCGCCAGGCGAACGCGAAACCGACCAGGGTGGCCACGACCGCCGAGACCACGCTGACGATGCAGCGCGCGGGTGTCACGGCGCAGCACGAAGTACAGCAGGAACACCGCGGGCGTGAGCTTCAGTGCGATCGCCACGCCGAGCAGGATGCCGCGCGGCCACGGCGTCTTGCGGGGCACGCAGTCGGCGATCACGAGCGTCATCAGCACCACGTTGATCTGGCCGAAGTCGAAGTTCGCCCGGATCGGCTCCAGGTAGACCGCCGCAGGGGCGACGATCGCGGCAGCCAGCCAGCACCGCCGCAGCCAGGCGGGCTCGGTGGTCAGCGACGACTGCGGCCAGACGTCGAGGCGGGTCAGCACGATCACCGTGGACGCGATCAACAGCACGAACGTGGTGACCGTGATGGCGGCGCTGGCCACCGACAACGGGACCAGTGCGAACGGGGCGAAGGCGATCGCGGCGAGCGGGGGATAGGTGAACGGCAACTCCAGCCCGGCCCGGGTCTCGAACATCGCGCCGTCGGCATACAGCGGCCGACCGTCCAGCCAGGCCCGACCGCCCATCCGGTAGACGTCGATGTCGATGCGGTATGTGACGTGGCCGAGCAGCCGCCAGCCGGCCCAGACCACCGCCGTCAGCGTCAGCAGCTGAAACAGCCGCCACGCGACGGTTGGCCACCAACCAGCCCCGCCGGGCGACCGCCACCTACTCATATCGCAGCCCAGACTATCGGCCGACCGCGGCGCGCCGGACCATATCCCCTCGCCACGTCGCCACCCGGGCAGCGTAAGTTTTCTGCGTGCGACGTGAGGCTGGACTTGGGTCCTGGAGATACCCCACGGGCGGATGCCGCTCGTGTTCTGCCTCGTCGCGTTCATCCTCACCTTCTTCGTCACGCGCACGATCGTGCGATACATCCGCAGCCACGCCGGCAGCGACAAACCGCGCAAATGGTGGCAGCCGCGCAACATCTCGGCCGGTGGCGGCCTGCACATCCACCACGTCGTCATCGGTGTGATCTTGGTGATGATCTCCGGTATCTCGATGGTGACGTTGGCCGTCACCGGGGGAGTCCCCGAATTCACCGTCGCGGCAACCATTTTCGGAATCGGCGCCGCGCTGGTGCTGGACGAGTTCGCGCTGATCCTGCACCTGCAGGACGTGTACTGGGCCGAGGACGGCCGCACGTCGGTGGACGCGGTGTTCACGGCGATCGCGGTTGCCGGGCTGCTGGTCCTCGGCTTCAACCCGCTGTCATTCTTCGACATCGGGATATGGCGGGCAGATCACACCCTGGTGGCACGTGCGTCGGTCATCGCCCTGGCGGTGATCACCCTGGCCCTCGCGGTGATCGTGCTGCTCAAGGGCAAGTTGTGGACCGGCTTGGTCGGCATGTTCATCACCCCACTTCTGCTCGTCGGGGCGTTCCGGCTGTCCCGCCCGCATGCGCCGTGGGCGCGCTGGCGCTACACCAACAAACCGCGCAAGATGCACCGGGCTCTGGTCAGGGAACGGGTGCTGCGCAGGCCGGTTGTCCAGGCCAAGCTCTGGTTGCAGCACGTCATCGCAGGCGAACCACGGTTCCCCGACGACACAGAGGTGAATCAGCAACTCGACCGCGAGATCCACGCCGCGCCTGCGCCACCGACGGATACGCCGCCCGTCGCCGAGAAAGCCACAGCGTAGGGCCAGGCGTGAAGTACTTCTACGACACGGAGTTCATCGACGACGGACGCACCATCGAGCTCATCTCGATCGGTGTCGCCGCCGAGGACGGCCGCGAATACTACGGCATCTCAAGCGAATTCAATCCGGAGCGGGCGGGGCGCTGGGTCCGCGCAAATGTATTACCGAAACTGCCCTCGCCATCGTCGCAATTGTGGCGGTCGCGAAAACAGA
The DNA here is from genome assembly GCA_963716505.1 of uncultured Actinomycetota bacterium. Taxonomy (GTDB): domain Bacteria; phylum Actinomycetota; class Actinomycetes; order Mycobacteriales; family Mycobacteriaceae; genus Mycobacterium. Next base: position 347,841 of record CAVQTL010000019.1, on the reverse strand, counting down.
TTCGGTCGGAACTGGAGGACTTCTTCGGCATCGACGGTGACGAGCCGATCGAGCTGTGGGCCTGGGTCGGCGCCTACGACCACGTGGTGCTGTGCCAGCTGTGGGGACCGATGACCGCGCTGCCGCCCGCCATCCCGCGGTTCACCCGCGAGCTGCGCCAGTTCTGGGAGGAGCGCGGTTGCCCCAGGATGCCGCCGCGACCGCGGGACGCGCACGACGCCCTCGTCGACGCGAAGCACAACCTGCGGCGGTATCAGCTGATGACCGGTGTCGCTTAGAAGAACGTGGTGTCGTGGGTCTCGGCCCCGTTATCACAAGTGATGTCGTAGGCCCGGTCGGTGAACAGCGGAATGGCCGGAACGATCCTTAGGTTGGTGGTCCCGTTCGCGGGCAGGGAGAAGGACCGGTTGACGATCTCCGACGAGTACTGGCATTTCGACGCGACGCCGCTGTGATCGGTTATGTCGACGGACAGGCCGCCGATGATGGTCGTGAAGACGGCAGTCGGACCCTTGATTTCACCCTGTGTTTGGCAGTTCAGGGACCCTTGGAGGGTCCAGTTGGTGTTGGTGCTCGTCACCTTCCCATCGGGACCCACATTGCCGAGGAACGTAGCGGAACCGGGATCGTCCACGTCATCGTCGGTGAACGTCACGTCCATCTCTCTAACGCTGCGGTCAGTGACCCCTTGTCGGCAAACGCTAGTTGTCGAGAAGATGCGGGAAAATAGGGTGTTTCCCTACGTTTGCCGTCCTGGCCCGCGGTTCGAGTGACAGGTTTGCGCTGGTTACCATGTACAGGTGAACTGGACCGTCGACGTACCCATCGACCAGCTGCCGGACCTGCCGCCGCTGCCGGATGACCTGCGGCACCGGCTGGACGCCGCACTGGCCAAGCCGGCCGCGCAGCAGCCCAGCTGGGACCCCGACCAGGCCAAGGCGATGCGGACCGTGCTGGAGAGCGTGCCGCCGGTAACGGTGCCCTCGGAGATCGAGAAGCTCAAGGGCCTGCTGGCCGATGTCGCCCTCGGCAAGGCCTTCCTGCTGCAGGGCGGCGACTGCGCCGAGACGTTCGTCGACAACACCGAACCGCACATTCGCGCCAACATCCGCACGCTGCTGCAGATGGCGGTCGTGCTGACCTACGGCGCCAGCATGCCGGTGGTCAAGGTCGCCCGAATCGCGGGGCAGTACGCCAAGCCGCGGTCGGCCGACATCGACGCGCTCGGCCTGAAGTCCTACCGCGGGGACATGATCAACGGCTTCGCCCCGGACGCGGCGGTGCGCGAACACGATCCGTCCCGCCTGGTGCGCGCCTACGCCAACGCCAGCGCCGCGATGAACCTGATGCGCGCCCTGACGTCGTCGGGTCTGGCTTCCCTGCATCTGGTGCACGACTGGAACCGCGAGTTCGTCCGCACCTCGCCGGCGGGCGCCCGCTACGAGGCGTTGGCCGGAGAGATCGACCGCGGGCTGACGTTCATGAGCGCGTGTGGTGTCGATGACCACAACCTGCAGACCGCCGAGATCTACGCCAGTCACGAAGCTCTTGTGCTCGACTACGAGCGCGCGATGCTGCGGCTGTCGGAGGACGAGGAGGGCAAGCCGAAGCTCTACGACCTGTCGGCGCACTACGTGTGGGTCGGTGAGCGCACCCGCCAGCTCGACGGAGCGCACGTCGCGTTCGCCGAGGTCATCGCCAACCCGATCGGGGTGAAGATCGGCCCGACGATGACGCCCGAGCTGGCCGTCGAGTACGTCGAGCGGCTCGACCCGAACAACCAGCCCGGTCGCCTGACGCTGGTCAGCCGGCTCGGCAACAACAAGGTGCGCGACCTGTTGCCGCCGATCATCGAAAAGGTGCAGGCGACCGGTCACCAGGTCATCTGGCAGTGCGATCCGATGCACGGCAACACCCATGAGTCGTCCACCGGCTACAAGACCCGCCACTTCGACCGCATCGTCGACGAGGTGCAGGGCTTCTTCGAGGTGCACCGCGCGCTGGGCACCCATCCCGGCGGCATACACGTCGAGATCACCGGCGAGAACGTCACCGAATGTCTCGGCGGCGCACAGGACATCTCCGACTCCGACCTGGCGGGCCGCTACGAGACCGCGTGCGATCCGCGGCTCAACACGCAGCAGTCGCTGGAGTTGGCGTTCCTCGTCGCGGAGATGCTGCGCGACTAGACGCGGCTAGATCAAGCCGGACAGGTTGCTGCCGAGCGTCCATGCGGCCGCGGCGAGCGCACCGGTGAGAACCAGCACCGCGATCACCCAGAAGAACAGCACGCGTTTGGCGCGCTGCCGGGCCCAGTAGAACTCGTCCATGTCGATGCCGGCGAATTGTGCTGCAACGCCGTGAGACTCGGTGTCCGGATCGTCGTGTTGCCAGTCGTCCGGGCCGCGGGTGAGTGCCCTGGTGTGCCGGCGTGGCGGTGCGGGGCGGACGGTGTCGGTGGTGGCGTTCTGGCTGACGCTGCCGCGGTGCACCTCCGCCGACAGATGCTGGGCCGAGTTTCGCGGCGCGGGCACCCGGAAGTCGGGCAGCCCCAACTCGTCGACGATCGCCTCGAGTTCGGCCGCCATGTCCTCGGCATCGGGGTAGCGACCGGCGGGATCTCGCGCGGTCGCGCGCAGCACCAGCTCGTCGAATTGTGTTGGCACCCCGCCGATCACGGTACTTGGCCGCGCGACGTCGTGGTCCATCCGCTGATAGGCCACCGCCAGGGCGGTGTCGCCGGTGAACGGGGTGGCGCCGGTCAACAGCTCGTAGGTGAGGATGCCGACGGCATAGACGTCGCTGGCGGGCGTGGCGTCGCCGCTGCTGACCTGCTCGGGTGACAGGTACGCCGCGGTGCCGAGAATGACACTGGTCGAGGTGATCTTGGCTTCCGCGATCGCGCGGACCAGTCCGAAGTCGGCGATCTTGACGTCGCCGCCGTCGGAGATCAACACGTTCTCCGGCTTGACGTCGCGGTGCACCAGCCCCTCGTGGTGGGCCACCGCAAGGCCGCCGAGCACGGGTGCCAGCACCGCTGCGACCGCGTGCGGCGGCATCGGTCCGCGCTCGACGAGCAGCTCGCGCAGGGTGCCGCCCTCGACCAGCTCCATCACCAGGAACGGATGGTGTCCGTCGATGCCCTGGTCGTACACGGCGACCAAGCCGGGATCCTTCAGCCGCGCGACCGCGCGGGCCTCGCGCTGGAACCGGGTCAGGAACTGGTTGTCGCCCGCGTAGCGGGAATCCATGATCTTCAGCGCCACCGGCCGATCCAGCCGGAGGTCCAGTCCGCGGTACACACCCGACATCCCACCGGTGGCGATCAGGGTGTCGACGCGGTAGCGCCCGTCCAGCACTGCCCCGACGAGCGGGTCGGATTCCTGGTGGGTCTCCACCGGAAACATGGTAGGTGAGCGAAATGTCGTCAACTGTGGTTGCGGAGCGCCTCCGAGGACGCGTCGCGCGCCCTACACTCGGGGCGGTGAGCAGTATTCCAGCCGCTGACGATGTGCTCGACCCTGCCGAAGACGTCTACGACCTGCCCCATGTCGCCGAGTTGCTCGGCGTACCTGTGACAAAGGTCCAACAACAGTTACGGGAAGGCCACCTGGTCGGTGTCCGTCGCGAAGGGACGGTCGTGGTGCCGAGGGCCTTCTTCGACGACGCCGGTCACGTGGTGAAGAGCCTGTCCGGGTTGCTCGTCGTCCTGCACGACGGCGGGTACAAGGACACCGAAATCCTCCGGTGGCTGTTCACGCCGGATCCGTCACTGACGATCAGGCGCGACGGATCAGTGGACCGCCAGGACAACGCCCGGCCGGTCGACGCGCTGCACAGCCATCAGGCCCGCGAGGTGGTTCGCCGCGCCCAGGCGATGGCGTACTGACCGGGTTCCTTGTAGAGCGAGTACCACGCCACCGCTGCGCAGGCCGTGGCCAACAGCACGTGGATCCATGAGTACATGCCATGGCTGCCATCGGGTTTGAAGATCACCATGATCCAGGTGGAGAACCCGGCGATCAGGGCGATCGCCTGCCTGCTCTGGGCGAGCGCGGAGAGAATCGCCAGCGGCCACGTGTAGTACCAGGGCAGCGCCGCGGGTACGAACAGCACCACGATCACCATCGCCAACGCGATGCCGGTGAGCACCTGGCGGTCGGTATGCCGAAACCGCCACCACAGCAACGGAAGTGAGATCGCGATGATGGCGATGCCGATGATCCGGGCGACCTCGAGCACGGCATAGAAGTTCACCGGGAAGAGCAGTCCGCCGACGGCGTTGACAAGGTTGGAGACGGCGGTCGGCACCGTGAGCCAGTTGATGATCTTCACCGATCCGGCCAGCGCGGTGAGCCAGCCGAGGCCGACGCCTGCCAGCCAGGACAGCACGGCGAACACGGCGACGAAGATCGCTATCGAACCGGCGGAGGCGGCCGCGAATGCCCGCTAGCCGCGACAGGTCGCGGCGGTCCCGTAGTTGGCGAGCCCACACCCACACCATGAAGGGAAGCGCAAGGCCCGCTGTGGCTTTCACGGCGACCGCGACGACTATCAGCGCGTTGCCCGCGATCGGATGGCGGCCGAATATCAACGCGATGCCCGCGGCCATCAGGCCGACCATCAGCATCTCGTTGTGTACGCCGCCCATCAGATGGATGATCACCAACGGGTTGAGCACGCAGATCCACAGCGCGGCCGCGCCGTTGGTGCCGACGTGACGGGCCAGCCGGGGGGCGGCCCAGATCAGCAGCACCAGCCCCGGCAGCATGCACAGCCGCAGCACCATCGTGCCCGCGATCACGTGGTCGCCGACCAGCATCGTGACGAACTTCGCGACCAGGATGAACGCAGGCCCGTACGGTGCGGTCGTCGTCGTCCAGATCGGACTGACGTTGTCCAGCAACGAATTCGGATTGTCGACCGGTCCGACTGCATAGGGGTCGAAGCCGTCGCGCAACAGCGCGCCCTGCGCCAGGTAGGAGTAGGTGTCGCGGCTGAACACCGGTACCGACAGCAGCAGCGGGGCGAGCCAGAAGCCGGTGGTCGCCACCATCGTGTACTCGCGTGCGGAGCCGTCGACCACGCTGCGGCCCAACCACAACCACGCGAACAGCATCACCGCGACGCCGCCCCACAGCAGCACCGATGACAGCACCAGCCCGTGCCCGAACCGCAACCACGACAGGTGCAACGATTCCAGCAGCGGATCGTGCAGGCGGGTGCTGCCCGCGCCGAGACCGCCTGCCGTGATCATCACCGCGCCCAGAAATCCCAGCAGTGCGGGCCTGGCCTCCGGCGAGGTGGTGAACGCGGAAAGCCGCGCGAATGTCGTCACTGAGCTCAATTGCTCCTCACGTCCGCGGCGCTCAGGCGGATCGGTTGGCGGCCAACCTGGCGAGCTTGGCCAGGCCCGCCTTCGCCTGCGGGTCGATCGGTGCGGTGCCGATTGCTTCCAGCGACCGCGAGGTGAGTACGTCGATGTGCTGCTCGACGGCGGCCAGCGCGCCGACCGACTCGATGACCTGACACAGCTCGCGGACCTGCTCATCGGAGAGCTCGGTGCCGATCGAGGACCGCAACAGCTGTGCGGCTTCGGGGTTCGACTTGTCGGCGAGCTCGACGGCCTCGGCGAGCAGCACAGTGCGCTTACCCGAGCGAAGGTCGTCACCCGACGGCTTGCCGGTCACCGCGGGATCGCCGAACACGCCGAGGACGTCGTCGCGCAGCTGGAAGGCCACCCCGAGATCGTTGCCGACCTCGTGGAAGATCGCCTGCACATCGGGCCGTTCGGCGGCGGCGGCCACCCCGAGCTGAAGCGGCCGGGTGACGGTGTAGGAGGCGGTCTTGTAGGTGTTGACGGTCATCGCCGACGCCACCGTCGTCGCGCCGCTGGACTCGGCGACGATGTCGAGATACTGGCCGCCGAGCACTTCGGTGCGAATGTCGGCCCACACCCGCTGAACCCGGCGCTGCGCGTCCGGGCTGCAGCTCGGCCGTCGCAACGATGTCATCGGCCCACACCAGGGCGAGGTCCCCGAGCAGGATCGCCGCCGACAGCCCGAACTGGTCGGCGGATCCCTTCCAGCGGCGGTCGCGGTGCTTCTGGGCGAAGAGCCGGTGCACCGTGGGTAGCCCCCGACGGGTTGCCGAGTCGTCGATCACGTCGTCGTGCACCAGCGCACATGCGTGAAGCAACTCCAGCGCCGCGAACAGCCGCAGCACGGCGGGGTCTGCGTCGCGGTCGGCGACGGCGCGCCAGCCCCAGTAGGCGAACGCAGGACGCAGGCGCTTGCCCCCGCGCAGCACGAACTCCTCGAGCGCTGCGGTGAGGTCGGCGTAGTCGGTGCCGATGTAGGCGCAGTGGCTGCGGCGCTCTCCGAGATACTCCCGCAGTTGGTCGGTCACGGCGCTGGCCAACTCGATGGCTGACGGTGCCGCTGTATCCACGCTCAGCGCGGCGCCCCTTTCAATCGAAGTTTGGCCCGTGAGTGCCTTCAGAGTAGAGCGTTACCGGGGCTTTGTAGCAAGTCAGGGCGCTGCTAATCGCGTGACAACGCCGCAGGGTCGACGAACCGAGGGGACTGGTCTCGGTTCACCCACGCCAGCGCGGCGAGGATGCCGGCCACCAGGAAGGACGCCAGGCCCAACCAGATCGCGGCACCGGTGAACGAGCGGGCGCTCGGATCGGTGTAGCGGGCCTGGGCGGACATCGTGCTCACCACGCCCGGCTTGAGCTTCCACTCGACGACCTCCGCGGCCACCTGGTCACCGTTGGTCGACGTCACCTCGCCGGGGAAGGACACCGACAGCGACACATCGGCGTCCGGATCGGTCAGCGACGTCAGATCGGCACGACCGTCGAGGATCACCAGATCGCCTGCGCGGCGCAGCGATATGTCGACGCCCGCGGCGTCACGGTTCATGTTGGCCAGCTGCGGCAGCTCGGCGAAGGTCAGATCGGAGAACACCGCCTGAGAGCCGACGTAGTCGTCCCTCTCGTAGTCCGACACCGCCACCTTGTTGGAAAACGGCAGGTTGTTCAGCAGCTGCGGGCCTTTGTCGTCGGCCCCGCGCGGTTTTGCGGCCGCGACGATCTGCCCCGACACGCGGTCGTCGGGGGAGACGGTGATGCTCGCCCTGACCCGCACGCAGCCGACGGCCGCCGGAAGGATCACCAACAGCAGCACGATCGCCAGCAGGCGAATTCTGCGGCGGTTCGACACGAGGTCATCGTGCCAGACCCGGGCATCAGAGCGGCAGTGACCGGCCGAGAATCGCGAACGGGCGGGGGTCGCCCGCGAAGTGGTAGCCGCGGATGACGTCGGTGAAGCCGAGCCTGCGGTAGAGCCGCCACGCCCGGTTCGACTCGCCGTTGATCTCCGGCGTGGACAGCAGCACATGGGACTCGCCGCGGCCCGCGAGCAGCCTGCGGGTCAGCGCCTCGCCGAGGCCGCGCCCCTGCGCGTGGGGATGGATGTGCAGCTCCGTCAGCTCGAAGTAGCTCGTCATCAGTTCGGCGATCCGGGACCGGTCGGCCCCGACCCGGTGCAGCCCCGCGACGACCTGCTGCTGCCACCACTGGTCCGGCGCCCCGCAGTAGCCGTAGGCGACGCCGACGACCGGCGCCGCGGTCAGTTCGGCGGCCGTGGCGGCTCCGGCGTCCGGACGATCGGTCACTTCCACCGCGGCGACGGCCTTCCAGCCTTCCCTGCGGGTGTGCTCGAGCCACATCGACGAGCGCTGGTCCTCGGTGCCGCGTGGATAGCGCATCGCGTCGACGTAGACGCCAAGTGCGTCGGTCAGCCTTCGCTCCATGTCGGCCGGCGACAGATCGATGAGAAATGTCGCCAACTTCTCTGTCCGCCTTTCCTGCGCCTTCTTGAGCTCGTCTCGGGGAGCCAGTGCCATTATCGGCGTGACGAGCCGGTGGGTCACGGGGGCGGCACACGTCATACAATCAGGTGGGTGAACTAGGTGGTACGGCTCAGATTCACCTCGTATCATGACTGTTAGTTGTCCGCGAACGCGGGCACAAACGGCGTTGAAGACCAAGTGACGGGCGGCAAGGAGGGACGCATGCCACTCTCCGATCATGAGCAGCGCATGCTCGATCAGATCGAGAGCGCGCTCTATGCCGAGGACCCCAAGTTCGCGTCGAGTGTGCGCGGTGGCGGTCTGCGCGCCCCGTCGGCCCGGCGCCGACTGCAGGGCGCTGCACTGTTCGTCATCGGTCTCGCGATGCTGGTGTGCGGTGTGGCGTTCAAGGCCACGATGATCGGAAGTTTCCCGATCCTTTCGGTTTTCGGCTTCCTGGTGATGTTCGGCGGCGTGGTGTTCGCGGTCACCGGCAACCGGGTGACCGGCGGTCGCGACCGCGCGGCGGCCGATCCGGACGGGCCACGGCAGAAGAAGGCCAAGGGTGGGGGCGGGTCGTTCACCAGCCGGATGGAAGACCGCTTCCGCCGCCGCTTCGACGAATAACGCACCTATCACGGTGGGGTAGCCAAATCGGCTACCCCATTTTTTTGCGGCAATCACCCCCCACTTCGCCCCACAGCGGGATGACCTGCACTTTTATGCCGGCCAGCAGCCGGCCATTCGCCGCATGTCGGTATCGACCATCCCTAGTCGTGGGGAAATCGGCGCAACATTTGCTGGCGTTTGGCGCAAAGTGGGGGATTGTGGGGTAAAGTGGCGTGCGTTGGAGCGACCGGGGCTCCTTCACCGGCGGGAGGTGGCGGGGATGTTTCTCGGCACCTACACGCCCAAGCTCGACGACAAGGGGCGGCTGACGCTGCCCGCCAAGTTCCGCGACGCGCTGGCAGGAGGGTTGATGGTCACCAAAAGCCAGGACCACAGCCTCGCCGTCTACCCGCGCACCGAGTTCGAGGCACTGGCCAGGCGAGCATCGGGAGCGTCCCGAAGCAACCCGGAAGCGCGGGCGTTCCTGCGCAACCTCGCCGCCGCAACCGATGAACAACATCCCGACTCGCAAGGCCGCATCACGTTGTCGGCCGACCACCGTCGCTACGCCAACCTCTCGAAGGACTGCGTGGTGATCGGTTCGGTCGACTACCTGGAGATCTGGGATGCCCAGGCGTGGCGGGACTACCAAGAGACGCACGAAGAGAACTTCTCCGCGGCCAGCGATGAAACTCTGCGCGACATCATTTGATTGGGGCTTAGAGGCCCGTGCATCGCGGCCTCTGTCCGAGCCGGCCCTGGCGTACTTCCCCAACGCCAGGTCCACGCGCTCGGACAGAGACCCCGGTGCAGGGGCGCCATTCTTCGGAGGCCTTGCCATGGCTGACACGTCCGGCCGGGCGCCTGGCGACCACGGACACATCCCGGTCCTGCTCGACCGCTGCGTCGAACTGCTCAGGCCCGCGCTGACGCGGCGCGGCCCCGACGGCGCCGGAGCCGTCCTGGTGGATGCCACCCTGGGGGCGGGCGGGCACGCCGAGCGGTTCCTCACGGAACTGCCCGGCCTGCGGCTGATCGGCCTCGATCGCGATCCGGACGCCCTGTGGATCGCCGGCGAGCGGCTGGCGCCGTTCGTCGACCGTGTCCTGCTGACCCGCACCAGATTCGACGGGATCGAGGATGTGCTCGCCGAATCCGGTTACTGGACAAGCGAATCCGGCCATCCAGAAATCGACGGAATCCTGTTCGACCTCGGCGTCTCTTCGATGCAGCTGGACCGCACCGAGCGCGGCTTCTCCTACTCGGCCGACGCGCCGCTGGACATGCGGATGGATCCGGACGCAGAGCTCACCGCGGCCGAGGTCGTCAACACCTACGACGAGAAGTCGCTGGCGCGCATCCTGCGTGAGTTCGGTGAGGAGCGGTTCGCGGGGCGGATCGCCGCTCAGATCGTCCGCAGGCGCGCGCGCCGACCCTTCGCCCGCACCGGCGAAATCGTCGAGTTGCTCTACGAGGCGATCCCGGCGCCGGCCCGCCGCACCGGTGGGCATCCGGCCAAGCGCACGTTCCAGGCGCTGCGTGTCGCCGTCAACGGCGAGCTGGACGCGCTGCGCGACGCGTTGCCTGCCGCGCTGGAAGCGCTTGGCCAGGGTGGCCGCATCGCGGTGATGGCCTATCAGTCACTGGAGGACCGCATCGTCAAGAACGTCTTCGCGGCGGCGACGGCATCGCGCACCCCACCGGGACTGCCCGTCGAACTGCCCGGGCACGAACCGGAATTCGCGAGCCTGACCCGCGGCGCTGAGCGCGCGGGCGCGGCCGAGATCGAACTCAACCCACGAAGCGCGTCCGTGCGGCTTCGGGCACTGGAAAAGGTTGCCGGAAGGCCAGAAGGGAAGGTCTCATGAAGGCCAAGCGACCCAGCGCCGTGCGCGGCGCCGATGAGCGCAGGCGCACGCCGCGCCAGCCCGCGCGCGGAACACAACGCCGATCGCCCGACGCGCCACCGCGGCGGGGACGGCCACGCGCGACCGACACCGCGCCGATCACCCGGCCGCAGATCACCCGTCCGGCCGCAGATCAAGCCCGTCCGGCCGAAGAACGCCAGCCAGGCCAAGGCCCGCGCAAAGGCGCGGAAAGCCAAGGCGCCCAAGGTCGTCCGGCCGCCCCTGAGAGAGCGGCTGCTCGCCCGGATCTCGGAGATCGACCTCAACCCGCGCACGCTGGCCGCGCGGGTCCCGTTCGTGGTGCTGGTCATCGGATCGCTCGGGCTGGGCCTGGGCGTCACGCTGTGGCTGTCGACCGACGCCGCCGAGAGGTCCTACCAGCTGGGCAGCGCCAGGGAGACCAATCAGGCACTGCTGCAGCAGAAGGAAGCCCTCGAGCGCGACGTGCTCGAGGCGCAGGCCGCACCCGCCCTCGCCGAATCAGCCCGCGAACTCGGAATGATCCCGTCCCGCGACACCGCACACCTCGTGCAGGATCCGGCGGGCAACTGGATCGTGGTCGGCACTCCCAAACCCGCCGAAGGCGTTCCGCCGCCGCCGCTCAACACGCCGCTTCCCGACGACACCCCCGCGCCGCAGGCACGGGCCGCCGCGGGCCGGCCGGCACCGCCGCCGGTCGCCGACCCTCGCGAGATGGTCGTCCGGGTGCCCGAACGCGGTCAGCCGGTGGCACCGGCACCGGCGCCGGCACCGGCACCGGCGCCTGCGCCCGATCCGGCAGGCATCCCGTTGGCCGTGCCGCTGCCGGACAGCCCGCACGGAACCAGCGGCCAGCCACCGGCGCTCGGACCCGGTGAACCGCAGGCTGCACCGTTGGCCGCGCCGTTGCCCGGGCCGTTGCCCGGCGCCGCAGCCGGTCGGACCCGCCGCGCCTGCGCCCGCCGAGCAGTTCGCTCCGGTCACCGCGACCGTCCCCGGCGCCACGACGTGAGCCGCGGCACCGGTCAGCGCGGCCGCAAGACCCCGCAGCCGCGGGCGCAGGGACGGTCGGCCCGGGCACGTCGCACCCGGGCGCCGGACACCGACACCGGCTTGCGCAGTGCGTCTTTCGTGTTCCGGCATCGCACCGGCAACGCCGTCATCTTCCTGGTGCTCATCGTCGCGGCGGCGCAGCTGTTCAACCTGCAGGTGCCGCGCGCCGCTGGGCTGCGCGCCGAGGCGGCCGGTCAGCTCAAGGTCACCGACGTCGACCAGGCGCGTGCGCGGCAGCATCGTCGATCGCAACGACGACAAGCTGGCATTCACCATCGAGGCGCGTGCGCTGACCTTCCAGCCGGTCAAGATCCGCAAGCAGCTAGCCGACGCCAGGCAGAAGACGCCGGAGGCGCCCGACCCCGAGTCCAGGCTGCGCGACATCGCCGCCGAGGTGGCGTCGCGGCTGAACAACAAGCCGGACGCCAAGACGGTGCTGAAGAAGCTGAAGAGCAACGAGTCGTTCGTCTATCTCGCCCGCGCAGTGGATCCCGCGATCGCCGAAGCGATTTCGAAGAAGTTCCCCGAGGTCGGCAGCGAACGGCAAGACCTGCGCCAGTATCCCGGTGGCTCGCTGGCTGCCAACATCGTCGGCGGCATCGACTGGGACGGCCACGGCCTGCTCGGCCTCGAGGATTCGCTCGATGCCACCCTGGCGGGTACCGACGGTTCCGTCACCTACGACCGCGGCTCCGACGGCGTGGTGATTCCCGGCAGCTACCGCAACCGGCACACCGCCGTCAACGGGTCCACCGTCCAGTTGACCCTCGACGACGACATCCAGTTCTACGTCCAGCAGCAGGTCCAGCAGGCCAAGAACGCCTCCGGCGCCGCCAACGTGTCCGCGGTGGTGCTCGACGCGAAAACCGGTGAGGTGCTTGCGATGTCGAACGACAACACGTTCGACCCGAGCCAGGACATCGGTCGGCAGGAGGACCGCGAACTGGGTAACCCTGCCGTCTCGTCTCCGTTCGAGCCGGGTTCGGTGAACAAGATCGTCACCGCCGCGTCGGTGATCGAGTTCGGGCTGTCCAACCCCGACGAGGTACTGCAGGTCCCCGGCTCCATCGACATGGGCGGCGTCACCGTCGGCGACGCGTGGGAACACGGCGTGACGCCGTACACCACCACCGGAGTCTTCGGTAAGTCCTCGCAACGTCGGCACGCTCATGCTTGCGCAGCGGATCGGCCCGGAGCGGTACGCCGAAATGCTGGACAAGTTCGGTCTCGGGCAGCGCGCCGACGTCGGGCTGCCCGGCGAGAGCGCGGGCCTGGTCCCGCCGATCGACCAGTGGTCGGGCAGCACCTTCTCCAACCTGCCCATCGGGCAAGGCCTTTCGATGACGCTGCTGCAGATGACCGGCATGTACCAGGCGATCGCCAACGACGGCGTCCGCATTCCGCCGCGCATCGTCAAGGCCACCATCGCCCCCGACGGCACCCGCACCGAGGAGCCAAGGCCCGACGGCGTGCGGGTGGTCTCGCCGCAGACCGCGGGGACCGTGCGCAACATGCTGCGGGCGGTGGTGCAACGCGACCCGATGGGCACCCAGCAAGGCACCGGGTCGCCCGCCGCCGTTGACGGCTATCAGATCTCCGGCAAGACCGGCACGGCACAGAAGATCAACCCGGCCTGCGGGTGCTACTACAGCGACGTCTACTGGATCACCTTCGCCGGCATGGTCACCACCGACAACCCCCGTTACGTCATCGGCATCATGGCCGACAACCCGCACCGCACCGCGGAGGGACAGCCGGGCACGACGATGGCGCCGCTGTTCCACAACATCGCCAGCTGGCTGCTGCAGCGGGAGAACATCCCGCTGTCGCCGGACCCGGGCCCGCCGCTGACGCTGCAAGCCACCTGAGCGCGGGGCCGCTGGTGGGCGGGCCGGTACTGTGTCATCGCCATGAAGCTGCGTCCCTCGCATCCCGCCGGCCAGGCGCTCGGGCCCTTGGCCGACCGGATAGGCGCGGTCGTCGAGCCTGCCGACGGAGCGCGGCAAACCGCCGTCACCGGCGTGACTCTGCGCAGCCAGGACGCCCAGCCGGGGGATCTGTTCGCGGCCCTGCCCGGGCGCGTCGTCGCACGGCGGACGCTATGCGGCTGACGCCATCGGGCGCGGCGCGGTCGCCGTGCTCACCGATTCGGACGGCCTGGCTCACCTGGGCGGCGCCGCGACGGTGCCGGTGCTGGTCCGTCCCGACCCGCGGTCGGTGCTCGGCGGGCTGGCGGCCGCCGTGTACGGCAACCCGTCGCAGCACCTGCGGGTGATCGGGGTGACCGGCACATCGGGCAAGACCACCACCACCTATCTGGTGGAGGCGGGGCTGCGGGCGGCTGACCGGATCGCGGGTCTGATCGGCACCGTCGGCATCCGGATCGCGGGTGAGGACCTGCCGAGCAAGCTGACCACACCCGAGGCGCCCGACCTTCAGGCCCTGCTGGCGCTCATGCTCGAACAGGACGTCGACACCGTGGTGATGGAGGTGTCCAGCCACGCGCTGAGCCTCGGACGCGTCGACGGTGTCGAATTCGCGGTCGGCGGCTTCACCAACCTGTCTCGTGACCACCTCGACTTCCACCCGACCATGGCGGACTACTTCGACACCAAAGCGCGGCTGTTCGCACCCGGATCACCAACGGCCGCAGCCGCTTCGGTCGTGTGTATCGACGACGAAGCGGGTCGGGCCATGGCCGACCTCGCGTCGAATCCGGTGACCGTCAGCGCGACCGGCCGCCCCGCCGACTGGCGCGTCGAGGACATCAGCACCGTCGAGCGCGGCGCACAGGAGTTCTTCGCCGTCGATCCCGCCGGGGTACACCACGGGCTGCGCATCGGACTGCCCGGCCGCTACAACGTCGCCAACTGTCTGCTCGCGGCGGCGCTGCTGGACGCGGTCGGGGTGTCACCCGAGCAGGCCGCGCCGGGGCTGCGGGACGCGCGGGTGCCCGGCAGGCTCGAGTCCATCGACCGCGGCCAGGACTTCCTGGCGCTGGTCGACTACGCGCACAAGCCGGGTGCGCTGCGCGCCGTGCTGGAGACCCTGCGCGGGCAGACGACCGGCCGCGTCGCGGTGGTGTTCGGCGCGGGCGGCAACCGCGATCCCGGCAAGCGCGAGCCGATGGGCCAGGTGGCGGCCGAGCTCGCCGACCTCGTCGTGGTGACCGACGACAACCCTCGCGACGAGGATCCCGCCACGATCCGGTCGTCGATCGTGGCGGGCGCAACGGGTGGCCCCGCACAGGTCGTCGAGATCGGCGACCGGCGCGAAGCCATCGACCACGCCGTCGCGTGGGCCCGCGCCGGAGACGTCGTGCTGATCGCGGGGAAGGGCCATGAGGCCGGCCAGACCAGCCACGGACACACCCGGCCGTTCGACGACCGCGACGAGCTGGCCGGGTCTCTCGAGGCGTTGGGGTCGCACGCATGATCGATCTGACCCTCGCCCAGATCGCCGACATCGTCGGTGGTGAGCTCGCCGACATCTCGGCCGCCGACGCCGCGGCAACCAGGGTGACCGGCACGGTCGAGTTCGACTCGCGTGCGGTGACCCCCGGCGGGCTGTTCCTCGCGCTGCCCGGCGCGCGGTCGGACGGCCACGACTTCGCCGCGACGGCGGTGGCAGCCGGTGCCGTTGCGGTGTTGGCGGCGCGACCAGTCGGGGTGCCCGCGATCGTCGTCACGCCGCGCACCGAGGCCGGAACCGACACGGCGGCCGGCGTTCTGGAGCACGACACCGACGGCTCGGGCGCGGCGGTGCTCGCCGCATTGGCCAGGCTGGCCGCCGCGGTGGCCGCGGAGCTGGTGGCGGGCGGCCTGACGATCGTCGGCATCACCGGATCGTCGGGCAAGACCTCCACCAAGGACCTCGTCGCGGCGGTGCTCGCCCCGCTGGGCGAGGTGGTCGCCCCGCCGGGCTCGTTCAACAACGAGCTGGGCACCCCGTGGACGGTGCTGCAGGCGGGGGAGGACACCGACTATCTGATCCTGGAAATGTCGGCGCGCCATCCCGGCAACATCGCGTCGCTTGCGTCGATCGCCCCACCGTCGATCGCGGTCGTGCTCAACGTCGGCACCGCCCATCTCGGTGAATTCGGGTCCCGCGAGGCCATCGCACGAACCAAAGCCGAACTCCCACAAGCTGTTCCGTCCTCGGGCGTGGTGATCCTCAACGCCGACGACGACGCCGTCGCCGCCATGGCCGAACAGACCGCCGCCCGCGTGGTACGGGTGTCGCGGTCACCCGGCGCCGACGTATGGGCGGGCCCGGTCACGCTCGACGAGGTGGCCCGCCCCCGCTTCACGATGCATGCCGCCGGCGTCGAAACCGATATCTCGCTGGCGGTGCACGGCGACCACCAGGTGTCCAATGCGCTGTGCGCGGCCGCGGTCGCGCTGGAGTGCGGAGCCACCGCCGCACAGGTGGCGGCCGCACTCGCAGGCGCGGGCCCGGTGTCGCAGCACCGTATGCACGTCACCACCCGCGAAGACGGGGTCACCGTCATCGACGACGCCTACAACGCCAACCCGGATTCGATGCTGGCTGGGCTGAAGTCGCTGGCCTGGATGGCCCGCCAGGGCGCCGCGACCCGGCGCAGCTGGGCCGTGCTCGGCGAGATGGCCGAACTCGGCGACGACGCGATATCGGAGCACGACCGCATCGGCCGGCTGGCGGTGCGATTAGATGTCAGTCGACTCATCGTCGTGGGAACCGGGAGATCCATGAGCGCCATGCATCACGGGGCGGTCATGGAGGGCTCGTGGGGAGGAGAGGCCACCATGGTCGCCGACGCTGACGCCGCGCTGGCATTGTTGCGCGCCGAACTTGGCGAGGGGGATGTGGTGCTCGTCAAGGCGTCGAACGCTGCGGGGCTGGGAAAGCTGGCAGAGGCGTTGGTCGCCTCATGAGGCAGATCCTCATCGCCGTCGGTATCGCGCTGACGGTGTCGATCCTGTTGACCCCTGTCCTCATCGGGCTCTTCACCCGGCAGGGCTTCGGCCACGAGATCCGCGAGGACGGGCCGCCGAGCCACCACAAGAAGCGCGGCACCCCGTCGATGGGCGGCGTCGCAATCCTGGCGGGCATCTGGGCGGGCTACCTCGGCACGCACCTGGTCGGGCTGGCACTCGACGGCCAGGGCCCGTCCGCGTCGGGCCTGTTGACCCTCGGTCTTGCGACCGCGCTCGGCATCGTCGGCTTCATCGACGACCTGATCAAGATCCGCCGATCGCGCAACCTCGGCCTGAACAAGACCGCCAAAACGGTCGGCATGCTGCTGGCCGCCGTGATCTTCGGCGTGCTGGCGCTGCAGTTCCGCAACGCCGACGGGCTCACCCCTGGCAGCGCCGAACTGTCCTACGTGCGTGAAATCGCCACGGTGACACTGGCTCCCGCCATTTTCGTGCTGTTCTGCGTGCTGATCGTCTATGCGTGGTCGAACGCGGTGAACTTCACCGACGGGCTGGACGGGCTTGCCGCAGGCGCGATGGCGATGGTTTGCGCGGCCTACGTGATCATCACGTTCTGGCAGTTCCGGAACGCGTGCGCGACGGCGCCAGGCGTCGGCTGCTACAACGTGCGAGACCCGCTCGACCTTGCGCTGATCGCCGCCGCGACGGCCGGGGCGTGTATCGGATTCCTGTGGTGGAACGCCGCTCCCGCCAAGATCTTCATGGGCGACACCGGCTCGCTGGCGCTCGGCGGCGTCATCGCCGCGCTGTCGGTGCTCAGCCGCACCGAGATGCTCGCGGTCGTGCTCGGTGCGCTGTTCGTCGCCGAGGTGACATCGGTGGTGGTGCAGATCCTCGCGTTCCGCACCACAGGGCGACGAGTGTTCCGGATGGCGCCGTTCCACCATCACTTCGAACTCGTCGGATGGGCGGAGACGACGGTGATCATCCGCTTCTGGCTGTTGACCGCGATCGCGTGCGGCCTCGGTGTGGCGCTCTTCTACAGCGAGTGGCTCACCACCGTCGGTGCCTGACGTGACCCGCCCAGCCGTCGCGCCGCTCACGCCCGGCACCCGCGTGCTGGTGACCGGGGCGGGCATCACGGGCCGGTCGGTGAGCGCCGCGCTGGAACCGACGGGTGTGCGGCTGACCATCTGCGACGACGACCCGCTCGCGCTGCAGCGCCTCGTCACACCGGCGACCGTCGTCACCACCGCCGAGGCCGTCGACCGGATCGCCGACTACGCCCTCGTGGTCACCAGCCCCGGATTTCCGCCCACCGCACCGGTTTTGGCCGCCGCGGCGGCCGCAGACGTGCCGATCTGGGGTGATGTCGAGCTGGCGTGGCGGCTGGATCAGGCGGGCTGGTTCGGCACGCCGAAGCGCTGGCTGGTGGTGACGGGCACCAACGGCAAGACGACGACCACGTCGATGCTGCACGCGATGCTGGTCGCCGCGCGGGCGACGCGCGGTGCTCTGCGGCAACATCGGCAATCCGGTGATCGACATGCTCGCCGAGCCCGCCGAGCTGCTCGCGGTCGAACTGTCGAGTTTTCAGCTGCACTGGGCGCCGTCGCTGCGGCCGGAAGCGGGCGCGGTGCTCAACGTCGCGGAGGACCACCTCGACTGGCACGGTTCGATGGACGCCTACGCGGCCGACAAGGCGCGGGCGCTCAACGGCCGGGTGGCGGTTGTCGGGCTCGACGATCCGATCGCCGCCGGGCTGCTCGATCAGCGCCGCGGCATCGGTGCGGGTCGGCTTCCGGCTCGGCGATCCGGCCGCCGGGGAGCTGGGCGTCCGCGACGGCGCGCTGATCGACCGCGCCTTCGCCGACGGCCTTGTGCTCGCCGACGCGGCGTCGATCCCGGTGCCCGGACCGGTCGGTGTCCTCAACGCGTTGGCGGCCGCGGCGCTGGCTCGCGCCGTCGACGTGCCCGCCGATGCGATCGCCGATGCGCTGTCGTCGTTTCACCTCGGCCCGCACCGGGCCGAGGTGGTCGCTGAAGTCGACGGCGTGACCTACGTCGACGACTCCAAGGCCACCAACCCGCACGCGGCGCACGCTTCGATCGCCGCCTACCCGCGGGTGGTGTGGATCGCCGGCGGTCTGCTCAAGGGCGCATCGGTCGACGATCTCGTCTCCGAGGTAGCGAATCGCCTGGTCGGAGCCGTGCTGATCGGTCGGGACCGGGCACTGGTAGCCAATGCGTTATCGCGACACGCCCCGGATGTCCCCGTTGTGGAGGTTGTGACGGGGGAGGATTCTGAGGTGCTTGAGACAAATGAGTCAGATGTTAATTCTGTGACTCGTCTTATGACCGCTGTGGTTGCCGCGGCGCGCAGGCTGGCTCGCCAAGGCGACACCGTGCTGTTGGCTCCTGCGGGCGCGTCCTTCGACCAGTTCAGCGGCTACGCCGAGCGCGGAGACGCCTTCGCCGCGGCCGTACGCGCAACCCGGTAGCGGCGATGAGCACCATTTTGACCCGGCTGCGGCTCAGTCGGACCGGCACCACGTCTACCGACGCGGCGGCCACCAAAGTTCCGCGCACCCGCTTCGGCGCATGGCTCGGCAGGCCGATGACCTCGTTTCACCTCATCATCGCCGTCGCCGCGCTGCTCACCTCGCTCGGGCTGATCATGGTGCTCTCGGCGTCCGGCGTGCACTCCTACGACGAAGACGGATCGCCGTGGGTGATCTTCGGCAAGCAGCTGATCTGGACGCTCGTCGGCCTCTTCGCGTTCTACGCCGCGATGCGGATGCGCGTACAGACCATGCGCAGCCTCGCGTTCACCGGCTTCGCGGTCACCATCGTGTTGCTCGTCCTGGTGCTCATCCCAGGAATCGGCAAGGAGGCCAACGGTTCCCGCGGCTGGTTCGTCGTCGCCGGGCTTTCCATGCAGCCGTCGGAGTTGGCCAAGATCGCGTTCGCGATCTGGGGTGCGCACCTGCTGGCCGCCCGCCGGATGGAGCGGGCATCGCTGCGCGAGATGCTCATCCCGCTGGTGCCCGCGGCGGTGATCGCCCTGGCGCTCATCGTCGCCCAGCCCGACCTCGGGCAGACGGTGTCGCTCGGCATCATCCTGCTGGCACTGCTCTGGTACGCGGGCCTTCCGCTGCGGGTGTTCCTGTCCTCGATGTTCGCGGTCGTGGTGTCGGCCGCGATTCTCGCCGTCTCGGAGGGCTACCGGTCCGATCGGGTGATGTCATGGCTGAACCCGACATCCGACTCGCAGGGCTCCGGCTATCAGGCGAAACAGGCGAGGTTTGCGCTGGCCAACGGCGGTGTCTTCGGCGACGGACTCGGGCAGGGCACCGCGAAGTGGAACTACCTGCCCAACGCGCACAACGACTTCATCTTCGCGATCATCGGCGAGGAACTGGGCTTCATCGGCGCCGCAGGCCTGCTGTGCCTGTTCGGCCTGTTCGCCTACACCGGGATGCGGATCGCGCGCCGGTCGGCAGACCCGTTCCTTCGGCTGCTCACCGCGACGGCCACCATGTGGGTGCTCGGCCAGGTGTTCATCAACGTCGGCTACGTCATCGGCCTGCTGCCGGTCACCGGCCTGCAGCTGCCGCTCATCTCGGCGGGCGGAACATCAACGGCGACAACGCTTCTGATCATCGGCGTGATCGCAAACGCGGCGCGACACGAACCCGAGGCGATGGCCGCGCTGCGGGCCGGCCGTGACGACCGGGTGAACCGGCTGCTGCGGTTGCCGCTGCCCGAGCCGTACTCGCCGACCCGCACCGAGGCGCTGCGCGACCGGCTGCGGTCCCGCGACGGCAAGCCGGCCGCCAAGCCGAAGCGCAAACCCGCCAAGGACAACAGGCGTAAACCCCATACGGCCGACCGGCCGGTGCGACGCTCAGGGCATCATGGAGGCGGCCAGCGCGCTCACCGCGCAGCCGGGCAGCAGCGCCACCAGGGCCGACGGGCTCGCACATTGGAAGGTCAACGTCACGGGTGAATAGGCCGATCTCGGTAGTTATCGCCGGCGGCGGGACGGCAGGCCACATCGAACCCGCCATGGCCGTCGCCGATGCGCTCAGCGCGCTCGAACCGGACGTGCGGATCACGGCGCTGGGCACTGAGCGCGGCCTCGAGACCCGGCTGGTCCCCGAGCGCGGATATCGACCTCGAGCTGATCACGCCGGTGCCGCTGCCCCGCAAGCCCAGCGCCGACCTGGTGCGCCTGCCGGTGCGGGTGCGCCGGGCCGTCAAAGAGGCCCGCAGGGTGCTCGACGACGTCGACGCCGACGTCGTCATCGGGTTCGGCGGCTACGTCGCGGTGCCCGCCTACCTGGCGGCGCGCAGGCGCGGGGTGCCCGTGGTGGTCCACGAAGCCAACGCCAGCGCGGGCTGGGCCAACAAGCTCGGCGCCCGGTCGGCGACGCCGCGTGCTCTCCGCGGTTGCCGACTGCGGGCTGCCGCGCGCCGAGGTGGTCGGCGTCCCGGTGCGCGTCGGCGATCACCTCGCTGGACCGGATGGCGGAACGGGCGAAGGCCCGGGCGCACTTCGGATTCGCCGACGATGCGCGGGTGCTGCTGGTGTTCGGCGGTTCGCAGGGTGCGCAGTCGATCAACCGCGCCGTCGCGCCCGCGGCCAAAGACCTTGCCGCGGCGGGTATCTCGGTGCTGCACGCGCACGGCCCCAAGAACACCCTCGATCTGCGCGAGCCCGCCGACGGCGACCCGCCGTACGTCGCGGTGCCGTACCTCGACCGGATGGATCTCGCCTACGCCGCAGCCGATTTGGCGATCTGCCGGTCCGGGGCGATGACGGTGGCCGAGGTGTCGGCCGTCGGGCTGCCCGCGGTGTACGTCCCGCTGCCGATCGGCAACGGCGAACAGCGACTCAACGCGCTGCCCGTCGTCAACGCGGGCGGCGGGCTGCTGGTCGACGACGCCGACCTCACGCCCGAGTTCGTCGGTGACACCGTGGCCGGGCTGCTGTCCGACGGGCCGCGACTGACCGCGATGACGGCCGCCGCGGCGATGGCGGGCCACCGCGACGCCGCGGAGAAGGTGGCCGAGGTCGCCCTCGAGGTGGCCCGTGAGCCGAAAGCCCGGCCGGTGAGCGCGATCTCGCTGCCCGATCGAGCTGAAGCGGGTGCACATGGTCGGCATCGGCGGAGCGGGCATGTCCGGCATCGCCCGCATCCTGCTCGACCGCGGCGGGCTGGTATCGGGCTCCGACGCCAAGGAGTCGCGCGGCGTGGCGGCGCTGCGTGCGCGGGGCGCGGTGATCCGCATCGGCCACGACGAGTCCTCGCTGGACCTGCTGCCCGGCGGACCGACCGCGGTGGTGACCACCTACGCCGCGATCCCCAAGACCAACCCCGAGCTCGTCGAGGCGCGGCGCCGCGGTATCCCGGTGATCCTGCGACCCGTGGTGCTGGCCAGGCTGATGGACGGCTACACCACGCTGATGGTGACGGGCACGCAGGCAAGACCACGACGACGTCGATGCTCATCGTGGCGTTGCAGCACACCGGATTCGACCCGTCGTTCGCGGTCGGCGGCGACCTCGGCGAGGCGGGCACCAACGCCCACCACGGCAGCGGCACGTGTTTCGTCGCCGAGGCCGACGAGAGCGACGGCTCGCTGCTCGAGTACACGCCGGACGTCGCGGTGGTGACCAACATCGAGGCCGACCACCTCGACTTCTTCGGCACGCCCAGAGGCCTACCGCGCGGTGTTCGACGAGTTCGTCGAGCGGCTGGCGCCCGGCGGTGTGCTGATAGCGTGCGCCGACGACGACGGTGCCGCGGCACTCGCCGATCGGTCAGAGGAGCAGGGCATCAGGGTGCTGCGCTACGGCAGCGCGCAGGACGGTGCGCCGGTGCCCGGCCTGGCGGGGACCCTTCTCAGTTGGGAGCAGCAGGGCACCAACGCGGTGGCGCACATCGCGCTGGCGGGCGAGCCGCATCCGCGGGTGATGCGCCTCGCGGTGCCGGGCAGGCACATGGCGCTCAACGCTCTGGCTGCGCTGCTGGCGGCGATCGAGGCGGGCGCGCCCGTCGACGGCGTCCTCGACGGCCTGGCCGGATTCGACGGCGTGCGCCGGCGATTCGAGTTGGTCGGCACCGCGCAACGGCGTGCGGGTGTTCGACGACTACGCCCACCACCCCACGAAGGTCCGCGCCGCGCTCGGTCGCGCTGCGCACGCTGGTCCGACAGGGCGAGACGACCCATGCGGGCGCGGGCCGGTCGGTCGTGGTCTTCCAGCCCCACTTGTATTCGCGCACAGCCGACTTTCGCGCGGGAGTTCGGGGAGGCCCTGAGACGACGCCGACGGGTCTTCGTGCTCGACGTCTACGGCGCCCGTGAACAACCGATCGCAGGCGTCAGCGGGGCGACGGTGGTCGACCACGTCGACAAGCCGGGTGCACCTACCTGCCGGACTTCTCCGCCGTCGCCGAGCAGGTGGCCAACGCGGTGCGCACGGGCGATGTCGTCGTCACGATGGGCGCGGGCGACGTCACGATGCTCGGCCCCGAGATCGTCGAGGCGCTTGCGGCGCGGGCCAACCGGTCGGCGCCGCAACGTGAACCGAGACCCGACGCGCCATGACCGAGCCCGAGGACGGCGCCGAGGCGACGGCGAGCCAGAAGCGCCGAGCCCGCCGAGGCCGAGACCGCGACCGCGCACGAGGACGCCGACGCCCGCCGAGGAGTTCGAGGGTCCGCGCACGGCGGGCCAGGCGTGAACGCGAAGCGCGCCGCGAGGCCCAGGCCCGCGCCGTCGCGATCGAGCAGGCCAGACGAGAAGCCAAGCGGCGCGCGCAGGGTAAGTCGACCGAAGACTCCAAACCCGTTGCGCGAGGCGTGGTTCGGGGCCTGAAGCTGGTGGTGTGGACGGTCCTGCTGGTCGCCCTGTTCGTCGGGCTCGGCCTGCTGCTGTACTTCACCCCGATCATGGCGGCGCGCAACGTCGTCATCACCGGCCTCGGCGCGGTGACGCAGGAGGAGGTCATCGCCGCGGCAGCCGTCAAGCAGGGCACGCCGCTACTGCAGGTGAACACCGACGACGTCGCCGAGCGGGTGGCCACGATCCGCCGCGTCGCCACCGCGCGCGTGCAGCGCGAATATCCGTCGACCCTTCGGATCACCGTCGTCGAACGGGTGCCCGATCGTCGTCAAGGACTATCCCGACGGGCCGCACCTGTTCGACCGCGACGGGGTGGACTTCGCGACCGCGCCGCCGCCGCCCAACCTGCCGTACCTGGAGGTCGACAACCCCGGTCCGAGCGATCCGTCGACGAAGGCGGCACTGGAAGTGATGACGGCGCTGCGGCCCGAGGTGGCCGGACAGGTCGCCCGGGTGTCGGCGCCGTCGGTCGCGGCGGTCACGCTGACTTTGGTCGACGGCAGGGAAGTGGTGTGGGGCACCACCGAGCGCACAGAGGAGAAGGCGCAGAAGCTCGCGGCGCTGCTGACCCAGCCCGGCCACACCTACGACGTCTCCAGTCCCGATTTGCCGACGGTCAAGTAATCCGGTCCTCCGCGAAATCACCGGAAATTCCTGACGCTTCCGTCGGCGCGCCTGCATGGATAGTGCTTGACCTCGCCCTACCGTTCTGTTTGCGCAGGAACAACTTGACATAACTCTAAGCCTTTAGTTGAGGTTGAGAGTTTGCTCGAGGGTTCTGCACCGAATGGCAACCAGGGAGGAAGGCGATGATGACCCCCCCGCACAACTACCTCGCCGTCATCAAGGTGGTCGGCATCGGCGGCGGCGGCGTCAACGCCGTCAACCGGATGATCGAACAAGGCCTCAAGGGCGTCGAGTTCATCGCGATCAACACCGACGCGCAGGCGCTGTTGATGAGCGATGCCGACGTCAAGCTCGACGTCGGCCGGGACTCCACCCGAGGCCTCGGCGCCGGCGCCGACCCCGAGGTCGGCCGTAAGGCCGCCGACGACGCCAAGGACGACATCGAGGAGCTGCTGCGCGGCGCCGACATGGTGTTCGTCACCGCAGGCGAGGGTGGTGGCACCGGCACGGGCGGCGCGCCCGTCGTCGCCACCATCGCGCGCAAGCTCGGCGCCCTCACGGTCGGCGTGGTGACAAGGCCGTTCTCGTTCGAGGGCAAGCGCCGCAGTAACCAGGCCGAGACGGGCATCGCCTCGCTGCGGGAGAGCTGCGACACGTTGATCGTCATTCCCAACGATCGGCTGCTGCAGATGGGTGACGCCGCGGTGTCGTTGATGGACGCGTTCCGCAGCGCCGACGAGGTGCTGCTCAACGGCGTGCAGGGCATCACCGACCTGATCACCACGCCGGGTCTGATCAACGTCGACTTCGCCGACGTCAAGGGCATCATGTCCGGTGCGGGCACCGCGCTGATGGGCATCGGCTCGGCGCGTGGCGACGGACGGGCGCTCAAGGCGGCGGAGATCGCCATCAACTCGCCGCTGCTCGAAGCGTCCATGGAGGGCGCGCAGGGCGTGCTGATGTCCATCGCAGGCGGCAGCGACCTCGGTCTGTTCGAGATCAACGAGGCCGCCTCGCTGGTGCAGGATGCCGCGCACCTCGAGGCCAACATCATCTTCGGCACCGTGATCGACGACTCGCTCGGCGACGAGGTGCGGGTGACGGTGATCGCCGCGGGTTTCGACGCCGCGGGTCCGAGCCGAAAGCCCGTGGTCGGTGCCGGACAGGCGATCGCCCCCGGAAAAGCAGGCAAGGTCACGTCACCGCTCTTCGAGCCTGTCGAAGCGGCCAGCGTGCCGGTGCACACCAACGGCGCGACGGTCAGCATCGGTGGGGACGATGACGACGACGTCGACGTTCCGCCGTTCATGCGGCACTAGCTCGATTCCTTCGGTGCTCCTCCCGTCCGCGCGGCACCGGATACTGGGGCTGTGAGTGTTCGGGTTCGGCGCGTGACAACCACCCGCGCCGGCGGCGTCTCCGCGCCGCCGTACGACACGTTCAATCTCGGCGACCACGTCGGCGACGACCCGGCGGCCGTCGCGGCCAACCGGAAGCGACTGGCGACGGCGATCGGGTTGGGCACCGACGCGGTGGTCTGGATGAACCAGGTGCACGGTGACCGGGTGGTGCGCGTGGACGGCCCAGGAGCTGCCGTCGATGAGACCGATGCATTGGTGACGACCACACCGCGATTGGCATTGGCCGTCGTAACGGCGGATTGCGTTCCCGTTTTAATGGCCGACGCCCGCGCCGGTGTGGTGGCTGCGGTGCATGCAGGCCGAGTCGGCGCGCAGAAGGGCGTCGTCGCCCGAGCCGTCGAGGCGATGTATGACGCCGGGGCGCGTGCCGAGGACATCTCCGTGTTGCTCGGCCCTGCGGTCAGCGGCCGCAACTACGAGGTGCCCGCGGCGATGGCAGCAGAGGTAGAGGCCGCCCTGCCCGGCAGCAGGACCACGACGTCGCGGGGGACCCCCGGACTGGATTTGCGGGCCGGAATCGCCAGGCAATTAACGGATTTGGGAATCACCGCCATCGATGCCGACCCGCGCTGCACGGTTGACGACCGCAACCTGTTCAGCCATCGGCGCGATGCCCCGACCGGGCGCCTTGCGTCCGTGGTGTGGATGGAATGACGGCCTTGGCGACGACGCGGGAAGTCGAACTGGAAGGCGCGCTGACCCTCGTGCGCGAACGGCTGGCGCGGGCCGCGGAGGCGGCCGGACGTGACAGTGACGAAATTGAATTGCTGCCGATAACGAAATTCTTTCCAGCAACCGATGTACTTATTTTGTCGCATTTGGGTTGTGATGCATTTGGTGAATCGCGCGAACAAGAAGCAGCCGCGAAATCCGCCGAATGCAATTCCGCCGAGCCCACTTCGCCGATTCGCTGGCACATGGTCGGGCGGATTCAACGCAACAAGGCGCGGTCGATCGCCAACTGGGCATACGCCGCGCACTCGGTCGACAGCGCCAGGCTGATCACCGCGCTGGACCGGGCGTCGGCGGACGCGCTGGCCGAGGGCGGGCGGTCGGGTCCGCTGCGGGTCTACATCCAGATCAGCCTCGACGGCGACGTCGCGCGTGGGGGAGTCGACATCGGGCGTCCCGACCTGGTCGACGAACTGTGCGCGCTGGCGCAGTCCGCGCCGGGCCTGCAGTTCGTCGGCCTGATGGGCATCCCGCCGCTTGGCTCGGACCCCGACGACGCATTCGCGCGGTTGCAGGCCGAGCATCAGCGGGTACAGGGGGCCTACCAGCAGCGCCTCGGAACTGTCGGCGGGCATGTCCGGCGACCTCGAGGCGGCGGTAGAACATGGTTCGACGTGTGTGCGTGTCGGTACCGCGGTTCTGGGGCAACGTCCTCTAACGTCACCATGAGTAGTCACTCCAGTCACATCTTCATCACAGGCATCACGCAAGAAGGGTCCAGCGATGAGCACACTGCACAAGGTCAAGGCGTACTTCGGGATGGCGCCTATGGACGACTACGACGACGAGTACTACGACGACGAGGACCGTCCGTCGCGCGGATATCCGCGACGTGAGCGCTTCGCCGAAGAGGGGTACGGCCGCTACGACGACCGTTACGACGAAGAGGAGATGGCCGGCGCCTACCGCGGCGGCTACGCCGACGAAGGGCGCTTCCACCCGCGCGAATTCGAGCGCGCCGCACCGCGGTTCGCCCCGCTGCGTGGCTCGACGCGCGGCGCGCTCGCCATGGATCCCCGTCGGATGGCGATGCTGTTCGACGAGAGCAGTCCGTTGTCGAAGATCACCACGCTGCGGCCCAAGGACTACAGCGAGGCCCGCACCATCGGGGAGCGCTTCCGCGACGGCACCCCGGTGATCATGGACCTGGTGACGATGGACAACGCCGACGCCAAGCGGCTCGTCGACTTCGCCGCCGGCCTGGCGTTCGCCCTGCGCGGATCCTTCGACAAGGTCGCCACCAAGGTGTTCCTGCTGTCACCCGCCGACGTCGACGTCACACCTGACGATCGCAGGCGCATCGCCGAGACCGGCTTCTACGCCTATCAGTAGGTCGGCCGTCGTGCCCCGGCCCCGCTGTGCTCCTCTCGTCCGCGCACGGGCCAGGTAGGCTGGCGGCATCGCGACGGCCGGCAGCGGCCCGCGGCCTGTATTGAACGTCACACATCGCAGTAGTGAGGTCGGCTTAGTTGGGCCTGTTCTTTGAGATTCTGGGTTTCGCGCTGTTCGTCTTCTGGCTGCTGCTCATCGCCCGCGTGGTGGTCGAGTTCATCCGCTCGTTCAGCCGCGACTGGCACCCCCGGGGCGTGACCGTGGTGATCCTCGAGGTGATCATGACGCTCACCGACCCGCCGGTGAAGCTGCTGCGCCGCATCATTCCGCAGCTCACGATAGGGGCGATCCGCTTCGACCTATCGATCATGGTGCTGCTGCTCGTCGCATTCATCGGCATGCAGCTCGCGTTCAGCGCTGCGGCCTGAGTAGGCCGAATCGCCGTTTGCCGGACGTCCCAATTGGGTTTAAGAAGATTGAATTTCGCTCTTAAATTTTGGCCTCAGGTGCAACCGCCGAGTCTGGTGTGACAGGATGGACGCCAGTTACTCCACTGACGCTCTACACTTTGAGATCGATTGACGGTCCGGACCATCTAGGGGGCAGACAATGCCGCTCACTCCAGCCGACGTTCACAACGTCGCCTTCAGCAAGCCACCCATTGGCAAGCGCGGCTACAACGAGGATGAGGTTGACGCCTTCCTCGATCTGGTCGAGAACGAGCTGACTCGTCTCGTCGAGGAGAACGCCGATCTTCGTCAGCGGGTGACGGAGCTGGACCAGGAGCTGGCGACCGCGCGCGCTGGTGGCGGAGGACAGCCGACGCAGGCTATTCCGCTGTATCAGCCAGAGCCCGAACCGGAGCCTGCCCCACAGCCCGTCTACGAGGCGCCGCCGCAAGCGCCGCGCCCCGGTGAGCGACGACCAGCACCTCAAGGCCGCCCGCGTGCTCGGCCTGGCGCAGGACACCGCCGACCGGTTGACCAACACGGCCAAGGCCGAGTCGGACAAGATGCTGTCCGATGCGCGCGCGCAGGCCGACCAGATGGTCAGCGAGGCGCGGGCGACCGCGGAATCGACTGTGGCCGAGTCCCGTCAGCGCGCCGACGCGATGCTCGCCGATGCCCAGACCCGGTCGGAGACCCAGCTGCGTCAGGCCCAGGAGAAGGCCGACGCGCTGCAGGCCGACGCCGAGCGTAAGCACTCCGAGATCATGGGCACGATCAACCAGCAGCGGACCGTGCTGGAAGGCCGGCTGGAACAGCTGCGCACGTTCGAGCGCGAGTACCGCACCAGGCTCAAGACCTATCTGGAATCCCAACTCGAGGAACTCGGCCAGCGTGGCTCTGCTGCCCCGGTCGATTCGAGCGCCAACAACGAGAGCGGCGCCGGATTCAATCAGTTCAACCGCGGCAACAACTGAGCCCCCAGCGCCTCGGCGAAGGGATTGACCAATGTTGATCGTTGCGCTCGTGCTCGCCGTCATCGGCCTCGCGGCCTTGGTGACCGCGGTCGTCACGAGCAATGAGCTGATCGCCTGGGTCTGTATCGCCGCGAGCGTGATCGGCGTCGTACTGCTGATCGTCGACGCGTTGCGGGAGCGCTCCCGCGCCGACGCCGACGCCCCGTCGCAGGAGGCCGACGAGGAGTTCGTCGAGGACTATCCGGAGGAGCTGGAGTCCGACGTGGACGCCGAAACCACCGCGGCCCCAACCGAAACCGTCGACAGCGATACCGCAGAGGTCGCCGAGGAAGACACCAACCCGCGCTAGCGCGTCGGCTTCGCCAGCAGCTCGCGCACCTCGTCGTCGGAGACCTGGTGGAAGTCGGCGTACACCTGCCCGACTGCTTCGAACGACGTCGGCATCGTCGCGCACACCACATCGTCGGCCTCGCGGCCGAGTTGACGGCAGGCCGACGGCGGACCCGACCGGAACCGCGACCACGACGCTTGCCGGCTGTGCGGCACGCACCGCGCGGACGGCGGCGAGCATGCTTGCGCCGGTGGCGATCCCGTCGTCGACGATGATCGCGACCCGGCCGATCGCGTCGGCCGGGGGCCTGCCGTCCCGGTAGGCCTGCTCGCGGCGGTTGAGCTCCCCGGTCTCGCGGTCGATCGTGGTGCGCAGCGCCTCGTCACTGATGTTCAGGCTTTTCATCAGGTTGTCGTTGATCACCAGGCCACCGCCGCTGGCGAGGGCGCCCATCGCGAGCTCTTCCCAATGCGGCACCCCGAGCTTGCGGACCAGGAAGACATCGAGCGGCGCCCGGAGCGCGGCGGCGACCTCCCAGCCGACCGGAACGCCACCGCGCGCCAGCCCGAGAACCAGAAGGTCGTCTCTGCCGTGATAGGCCGTCAACGCCTGAGCCAGGACTTGGCCGGCTTCGCGGCGGTCCCGGAAGGTCCGTCTCGCGCTTCGTCGTGCGAGTCCACTCCAACCG
The DNA here is from genome assembly GCA_963716505.1 of uncultured Actinomycetota bacterium. Taxonomy (GTDB): domain Bacteria; phylum Actinomycetota; class Actinomycetes; order Mycobacteriales; family Mycobacteriaceae; genus Mycobacterium. The sequence goes on along the minus strand of CAVQTL010000019.1, from coordinate 318,054 downwards.
GCCATGACTATGTCTTCCCATTCCGGGGACTCATTTAGCCTACGACGGGCAATCCATCTACGCATCGACTCCGAATCACTGAGACGGACCGGTTATGCCGGAGGCATGACACGGCGAAAGGGACCATGGGCATCGAGTACGAAAGCGTCGTCGACCATCCGCTGGCTGAGGTGTTCGCCTGGCACGCCAGGCCGGGCGCCATGACGCGCCTCGTTCCGCCGTGGCAGCCGATGACGGTGGTGGCCGAAACCGAGTCGCTGGCCGACGGTCAGGCGGTGCTCGGGCTGCCGGGCGGGCTGCGCTGGATCGCTCAGCACGATCGAGACAGCTTCGACCCGCCGCACCGCTTCGCCGACGTGCTGTCGTCGGCAGGGCCGCGCTCCGTGCCGACCCGCGTCATCGGCTGGTGGCGGCACACCCATGAGTTCTCCGAAGCGCCCGGCGGCGGCACAACGGTGCGCGACAAGGTCGACACCACGGTTCCCGGTGCGGCGCTGCGGCCCACGTTCGTCTACCGGCATCGCCAGCTGGCCGACGATCTGGCCGCCCATCGCGATGCCGCCTCGGCGGGTGCCGAGCCCATGGTCGTCGCGGTCACCGGCGCGACTGGTCTGGTCGGGTCGGCCCTCACGGCGCTGCTGACCACCGGCGGTCACCGGGTCATTCGGCTGGTCCGACGGCCGGCTCGGGCCAAGGACGAGCGGCAGTGGCGCCCCGATGCTCCGGCGCCCGACCTGCTATCGGGCGTCGACGCCGTGGTGCACCTCGCCGGTGCCTCGATCGCGGGTCGGTTCACCGAGGGGCACAAGGCCGCGATCCGCGACAGCCGCATCGAACCGACGCGCAGGCTCGCGCAGGCGGCCGCCGACAGTGACGACGGCCCGAAGGTGTTCGTCAGCGCCTCGGCGATCGGAATCTACGGATCCGACAGGGGCGACGCGCTGTTGTGCGAGGAAAGCGTGCGCGGCGACGGATTCCTGGCCGACGTGGTGGCCGACTGGGAGGCCGCCACCGGCCCGGCCGCCGACGCGGGCCTGCGGGTGGTCACCGTGCGCACCGGAATCGTCCAGGCCGCGGCGGGCGGCACGCTGCGACTGCTGCGGCCGCTGTTTCTGGCCGGGCTTGGCGGCAGGATGGGTAGCGGCAGGCAGTGGCTGTCGTGGATCGGCCTCGACGACCTGCTCGACGTCTATTACCGCGCCCTGTACGACATCCGACTGGCCGGTCCCGTCAATGCGGTCGGGCCTGCGCCGGTGCGCAACGTCGAATACACGAAGGCGCTGGCGGGCGTACTGCACCGGCCGGCGCTGGTGCCGGTGCCGTCGTTCGGGCCGCGGCTGCTGTTGGGCGGTCAGGGCGCCCGCGAGCTCGCCGAGGCCGATCAGCGGGTGGTGCCGACGAAGCTGGCCGAGCTGGGGCATCGGTTCCGGCACGCAACCGTCACCGACGCGTTAGCGCATCAGCTCGGACACGGCTGATGCGCGACCCGCGATAGGAAACCGCGCACCAGGCCGCGGATGCGGCGGGCCGCATCTGCTCTCGAGTTCCTTTGTAGCCGAACGTAATTCGTCATGGCTGAGGCCGACGCTTGCGACCTCTCCATTGCGGTCGTCGGCCAGCCATACGTCGAGCAGATCGTGATCGACTTCGGGGTGGAACTGCAGCGCCGAGCGCCCGACCGAGCACGAAGGCCTGCGACGCAGTTCGCGGTTCTGGCGATTTCGGTGGCGCCTGGCGGCAGTGTCCATGTGTCGAAATGCCACTCGAACCACCGGCCGCCGGGTATCAGGCTCTCGTCGTCGCTTGTCACCTCGTACCAGCCGATCTCCGGCGTCGCCGACCGAGCCACCGACCCGCCGAAGGCCTGGGCCAGCAGCTGACCGCCGAAGCAGACGCCGAGGGTCGGCACGCCCGCATCCGCGGCGTCGCGCAACATCTGCATCTCGGCGCCGACCCAGGTCTGGCGCAGCGCCTCGTCGTACACCGGCCACCGGGCGCCCAGCGGCACGATGACGTCATAGCGGGTCGGGTCGGGAAACGTCCACGTCGCCACGGGGTCGTCCACCCGTTCGGCAGGCACCACGCTGAATGTGGCGACGTCGTAGCCGCATTCGGTGAACGCCTCGCCGAGCAGGCCCTCGGTCGCGAGATGCTCGTTGTAGATGAACAACACTTGCGGCGCCATAGTCAAAGACTATTTCGGAGGCACCGGCGGCGCGTCGTCCGGGGCGAGTTCCGTGGCGATGCGACGGAACAGCGTGTCGGCCTCGTTGCGGTAATTGCCCTGGTCATCGAACGCTTCGGGTTGATAGGTGACGGCCACCGCCACCCCGATCTTCTTGGCCGGAAGGTAGGCCATCACACCGGCCTCGCCGGCGAACAGCGGGTTCTGCAGCAGCCAGTCGCCGGAGATCACGATGCCCATGCCGTAGGTGTAGCCGTCGTTCATCTCCGCACACGTGGTGCAGTCGGGCAGGGCGCGGGTCTTGCCGCGCAGATCCGTCGACAGCGAACTTCTCGTAGGACTCCTTCGACAGCAACTTGCCGGAGCCGAGCCCGACCGCGCTGGCCTCCATGTCGTAGATGTTCGTCGTCTGGATGGCGCCGTGGGTGATCGTCCACGACGGGTTCCAGTACGTCGACTCCTCGTAGAACGGTGTGCCGCCGGGTATCTTGAGCGCCTCGCGCCGTTCGCTGGTGAACGCGTGCAGAACCGGTGCCGGAATCTCCGGGGTGAACGAGTTGGCGGTGTTGGTCAACCCGAGTGGCCGTAGCACCTTGTCCGCCAACAGCTTCGGCATGTCCTCGCCGGTCGCCTTCTCCAGCGCCTTGCCCAGAAGCACGTAGTTGGTGTGCGCGTAGTTCCAGTTCGTGCCCGGCTCGTACAGAAGAGGTTTCGATGTCGCGAAGCCGAGCAGCTGGTCGGGCTCCCACTGCCGGAACGGATCCTCGTACAGTGCCTTGTTGAACTCCGTGTTGCCGATCACGTAATCGACGTAGCCGGACGTCATTTGGGCCAGCTGCCCGAGCGTGACGCGGTCGGCGTTCGGCACGTCCGGCAGCCACTTGGACAACTTGTCGTCGAGGCGCGACCTTCTTCTCGTCGACGAGGATCATCAGCAGCGTCGAGACGTAGGAGATCGCGACCGCGCCGTTGCGAAAGTGCATGTTCGGCGTCGCGGGAACACCGGTCATCGAGTCGCCGACGGCCCGCGTGACGACCTCCTTGCCGTCGACGGTGACCCGGACGATGACCGCCTTCAGGTGCGTCTCGGCCATCGTGTCGCGAACGATCGTCATCACCGCGTCGGCCCTGGCGGGATCGGCCGTCGGAGCGGGGGACTCCTGCGCGATCAGGTGGCGCCGGTGCGCAACCGGCAAACAGCAGCAGCGCGCAGGCAAGGCGGAGGATGGATCGGGACCGGGGCATGCGGCGATCTTGACAGACGGCGAGTTTGGACATGACTTCCTTCGGCTATTCCGCGTGGCGTGGCGGAACTCGCAGACTGGTTCCTCACCGCGGACGAGCGAGGCAACCCGGCCACCAAGATTCCGGCCTGGTGCGCGGGCGGTCGCGCGGTGCCGTTGGTCCACGGTGCGACCTATTTCGACCAGCTGGTCACCGAGGTCGAGGGGCTCGGTGAGGGTGACTATCTGTTCTTCACCGACTGGCGTGGCGACGCCGACGAGAAGATGCGCGACGACGGTCCGACCATCGGCGAATTGTTCTGCAGTGCGGCCGAACGCGGCGTCGTCGTCAAGGGACTGGTCTGGCGCTCGCACCTGGACAAGTTCGCGTACAGCGAGGAAGAGAACCAGCACCTCAGCGAGGCGATCGAGCGGGCAGGCGGAGAGGTCCTTCTCGACCAGCGGGTCCGGTTCGGCGGGTCGCACCACCAGAAGCTGGTGGTGATCCGGCACCCCGGCGCACCAGAGCGCGATGTCGCCTTCGCCGGTGGCATCGACCTGTGCCATTCGCGCCGCGACGACGAGACCCACCGCGGGGACCGCCAAGCGCAGCAGATGTCCAAGCACTACGGGAACTATCCGCCGTGGCATGACGTCCAACTTCGGCTGCAGGGTCCGGTCGTCGGCGCGCTGGACACCACGTTCCGGGAACGATGGAACGATCCCGCTGCGCTGGACATGCTCTCGCCGATCGCGTGGCTCACGGACAAGTTCCGCGGCGCCGATCTGGATCCGGGATCGCTGCCCGAGCAGCCGGCCGATCCGCCGCCGTGCGGGCCGCACACCGTCCAGGTGCTGCGCACCTACCCGGACGCGCATTTCGAATACGACTTCGCCCCGCACGGCGAACGCAGCATCGCCCGCGCTTACTCGAAGGCTGTTCGACGCGCCAGGCGACTCATCTATCTGGAGGATCAGTACCTGTGGTCGAAGCGCGTCGCGAAACTGTTCGCGCGCGCTCTGGCGGACAACCCAGAACTGCATCTGGTGGCGGTCGTGCCGCGACATCCCGATGTCGACGGGCGATTGTCGTTGCCGCCCAACCAAGTCGGCCGTCAGCAGGCCATCGACGCATGCCGTAGCCGCCGATCCCGGAACGGGTGCACATCTTCGACGTCGAGAACCACGAGGGCACGCCGGTGTACGTGCATGCGAAGGTGTGCGTGATCGACGACGTCTGGGCCACGGTCGGCAGTGACAACCTCAACCGGAGGTCGTGGACCCACGACAGCGAATTGTCCTGTGCGGTACTGGATGACACGGGAGAGTTCGCCAGGGACCTGCGGCTGCGCCTGCTGCGCGAGCATCTCGATCGTCGCGCCGACGGAAGCGATGACGACGGGCTTGTCGACCCCGACGGCGTCGTCGAGACCGATCGCGGCCTCTGCTCGAGCGCTCGAGGACTGGTGTGCAGGCGGCCGGACAGGTCCTCGGCCACCGGGCCGGTTACGTCCACACCGTCCGGAGAAGCTCGGCGCAGCTGACCCGGTTGTGGGCCGTTCCGGCGTACCGGGCGTTGTATGACCCGGACGGACGGTCCTACCGCGCTCGGCTCAAGGACGAGTGGTGAGCGCGACGTTTTTCGTTTCGACAGCAGTCGTGCGACGCAGATAGAGGAAGGCGAGCGCGCCGGCAATCGCGGTGAGCACGCCGGCGAGCACGAATGTGGCCCTGGTGCCGAACTGTTCGGCAAGCCAACCCATCACCGGCGCGCCAATCGGTGTGGTGCCCGCGATGGCGACGACGAGAAGGGACAGCACCCGCCCTCGCATCGCTGGTGCCGCGGTCAGTTGCAGCCACGTGCTCGCAAGCGATTTGAAGATGACGCTGCTTGCGCCGAGTGCAAATACCAGTCCGAATGCGATCGGGACCGTAGGCGCGACACCCGTAGCCACGAAAAGCACAGCGAGCATCAGCGCGGCACCGATGATCCGCCCGATTGTCGCGCTCAGCACGCCGGCGAGACCCAATCCGCCGACGATCGAGCCGGCACCGAGGACACCGAGCAGGTATCCGACAGTTCGTGCGTCACCATGAAGCACGTCGCGCCCGAGCAACGTGAGAAGAAGCTGCCAGTTGTAGGCCACCAGGCCGACAATCGCCAGCAATGCGAGCGGACCGAACAGCGCAGGCGTGGTGCGAACATAGGACAACCCGGCCCGCAGCTGGCCTGCGCCGCGGGCCAGCGGGTCTGGCGTCGAAAGTTCCGCCGGACGCATCAGGATGAGACGCGGTGATCACCGCGATGAACGAGATCGAGTTCAGGAAGAAGGTGTACGGAAGTCCGACGGCGGCGATCAGGACACCGCCGATCGCGGGCCCGACTACTTTTCCGGCGTCTTGTACGACGTTGTTGAGCATGACCGCGTTAGCCAGGCACGGGTCGGGCACCATCTCGCTCGGGAACGATTGACGCGCAGGCTTGTCCAATGCGTCAACGACGCCTCCGACCAGCGTCAGGCCGAGCACGATGGGGACGTTGACGTGATCGGTGATCGTGAGAACGCCCAGCAGCACGGCCGGGACAATCGACGCTGTCGCGGTGGCAACGAGAATCTTGCGTTTACTGAATCTGTCAGCCAACAGACCACCCCACGGCGTGAGGAGAAGAGTCGGCAACTGCTGAACCGCAAGTGTGATGCCAAGCCAGGCAGCGGAATTGGTCAGCTCGAGCACCAGCCAACCCTGAGCCAACTTCTGCATCCACGTGCCAGTGACCGACACCGACTGGCCGATGAAGTACAGGCGGTAGTTGCGGGTGTGCAGCGAGACGAACGTGGCGGTCAGGTAGCGCTTCACGCCTTGACCGCCAGCAGCTTTTCGATTGCGGTGACCGACGCCAGCAGTGCCGACTGGTCGGCGACGTCAAGTGCCTCGAATTGCCGCAGCAGGTAGGCCTGTTGCCGTGCCCGGGCAGCGCGCAATACGTCGGCGCCGTGCTCGGTGACCTTCACAAGCGAAACCCGACCGTCGGACGCGTCCACCCAGCGGTGCAGGTAGCCCGCGGCTTCGAGCTTGGCCACCAGCCGGGTCATGGTGGACTTGCCGATCTGCTCGAGCCGGGCCAGCTCACCCAGCCGCAGCTCGCCATGCCGTTCCACCGTGGTGAGTGCGGAGATCTGCGACGCGGTCAGATGCAGGTCTGCGCGCTTGCGAAGTCGGCGCGACAGCCGGTGCACCGCCTGACTCAAGGCGGCCACTTCTGGTGCGTCGGTCACTGGAACGGTCATCATGTCTCGGCGTCGATAGTACGCCAAGCGTACTTTCTGTGCGCGTGCCCAGATATACGCGCTTGCGCTGATGTTTTGCCCGTTGTCACGGCCGCATGCTGGCTAGCATGAGCCCACGGCTGATCACCGAGACGGAAGCTACGCAGACGGTTACTCGGACATTCCCTGCGTAGATTCAGTCTCGATGAGTTCGCGAGTCCGCTAGCGCGCCGCGCGGTAGCGTCGCTCGGGGCGACCGACCCCGTATTGCAGCCGGATCTCCAACGCGCCGGTGTTGAGGTAGTGCTCCAGATAGCGGCGCGCGCTGACCCGGGAGATCCCCACCTGCTCTGCGCATTCCGCCGCCGACACCTCACCGGCGTCGTTGACGGCGTCGAGCACCAGGCGTCCGGTCTCCGCACCGAGGCCCTTGGGCAGCACCTCCTGCGGTGACTGTGCTCCCGCACCGCCGAAGAGCGAGTCGATCAGCGATTGGTCGACGCCGTCGGCGGATTCCAGCGCATCGGCGCGCGCCGCGAACGCCTCCAGCTTTGCTTTGAGCTGGTCGAACTCGAACGGCTTGATCAGGTAGTCGGCCGCACCGCCGTCGAGCGCACCGCTGACGGTGTCCAGCTCGCGCGCGGCGGTGATCATGATGACGCCCACCCGGTCGCCGCCGGATCGCAACTGCTGCAACACCTCGAGTCCGGTCATGTCCGGCAGGTAGACGTCGAGCAGGATCAGCTGCGGTTGCAGTTCGCGAGTCGCCGTCAACGCCTCGGTGCCTGTACGGGCCACGCCGACCGCCCGGAAGCCGTCGACCTGTTCGACGAACCTGCGGTGGATCTCGGCCACCATGAAGTCATCGTCGACGACCAACACGTCACGCATGAGTGGCCTGCTTGGCCGTGATCGTCTCCGGCAACCGCACCGCGAACAGCGCTCCACCGGCCAGCGACTCGCTCACTTCGACGGTGCCACCGTGCTGCGCGGTGACCAGCCGCACCAACGCCAACCCGATGCCCCTGCCGCCTGGCACATCGGGCTTAGATGTCACGCCTCGGGCGAAGATCTCCTCCCGAAGGTGCTCGGGCACACCGGGCCCGGAGTCGGCCACCGAGATCGTCAGGCCGTCGTGATCGTCGATGTGCACCGTCACCCGGGCGGGTTCAGAACCCTCCGATACGTCGACGGCATTGTCGATAAGATTGCCCAGCAACGTGATCACATCCGTGGCCGCTGCTGGGGCCAGCGCTGCGAGATGCGATTCCGGCGAAAGGTCCAGTGATACACCGCTTTCGGCTGCCAGCGAGGTCTTAGCGATCAACAGAGCCGCCACCGCAGGGTCCGAAATTCGGCTGGTGACCGCGTCGTTGATCTCGGCGCGGCGCCGCGTGAGTGTGCCCACGAGGTCGCGCACCGAGTCGTATTCGCCAAGCTGGACCAGACCCGAGATCGTGTGCAACTGGTTGGCGAACTCGTGCGTCTGCGCCCGCAGCGTGTCGGTAACGCTCTTGTGCGATGACAGTTGGCCCTGAAGTGCCGCGAGTTCGGTGCTGTCGCGCATCGTCGTCACCGTGCCGATCACTTGCCCCTGACTCGTTGCCGATCGCCGGTTCAACGCCAATACCCTTGTGCGGGTCGCGATCACGACGTCACGGCCATCATCCCCGGACAGCAGGAACGCCACCACCGCCCGATCGAGCCCGACGCCGTCGACGCGCCGGCCGACCGTGTCGCCGCCGAGATCGAGCAGCTCCTGTGCGCTGTCGTTGAGGAGCGTGATGACGCCTTCGTTGTTCACGGCGACCACACCCTCACGGATGCTGTGCAGCAACGCTTCCCGGTGATCGGCCAGGCCTGCGATCTCGGCGACCTCAAGGCCGCGGGTGTGCCGCTTGATCCGCCTGGACAACAACCACGAAGCCAAGAGGCCGAGAACCGCACCGAGGCCGAGGTAGAAGAGCAGCCGCCGGCCCGCACCGCTGAGCAGTTCCCACACAGACGGATACGGCTCGCTCACCGACGCAACCGCGAGCACGTCGCCGTTCGTCGACAGAATCGGCACCTGGCCGACCAGGCTATGCACACCGTCGATGTCGTGATCTCCGAACCACGCCCGGCCCTCGTCGGCCCGGCTGGGCCCCAAGTCCATTCGGGAACGGATGCGCGACGGATCCGACGACACCCGGATCATGCCGTCTGGAGCGAGAATCTCCGCGAGGCCGGCGCCCGAAAGCGCCACCGCGCGATCTACCTCCGGTGCAAGCACCTGCGCGGCGAACGGGTCGGCGAAGCGTTCGCGAACGATGGGCGCAGACGCCATGTTCTCGGCCACCGCGATCATCCGCTGACCGCGCACCTCGCGGAACTCGCGCGTGGACTGGGCCACCGAGACCGCGGCCACCGCGAACAACACCACCGCGACCACCAGCACCTGAAACACCAGGAACTGGCCCCCCAGGCTCCGCGACCAGGCCATGTACTTAATGACCAATACTTCCCTTGCGAACTAATCAGTGACTTGGGTCACCCTGTGGGTCCAGTATTACTGAGCATCACAGATCAGTGATTGGGGACGAGGATGTTAGAACGAAACTGGCGCCGAATTGCCACTGGGTTCGTGATCGCAATGGTCGCGGCGCTGCTGGTGAGCGCCTGCGGGGTCACCCGCGGCGAGGAAGCGAGCGGACTGCACCGGCTGCGGATGATGGTGCCGAACAGTCCGGGCGGCGGCTATGACCTCACGGCGCGGACCGCTGTGAAGATCATGGAAGACGACGACATCACTGGCCGGATCGAGGTGTTCAACGTCATCGGCGCCGGCGGCACCGTGGCGATGGCCCGGCTGATGAACGAAAAAGGCAACAACGATCTCATGATGATGATGGGACTGGGTGTGGTTGGCGCCACCTACACCAACGGGTCGAAGGCCCGGGCGTCGGATGCGACGGCGCTGGCGAAGATGGTCGAGGAGCAGGAAGGCATTCTGGTTCCGGCCGATTCACCGTTCACAACGGTGCAGGATTTCGTCGCCGCGTGGAAGGCCGATCCGGCCAGCGTGACGATCGGCGGCGGGTCGTCGCCGGGCGGGCCGGATCATCTGTTCCCGATGGAAACCGCGAAAGCCGCCGGTGTGGACCCGGCAGAGGTCAACTATGTCTCCTATGACGGTGGCGGCGATCTTTTGACCGCGCTGCTCGGCAAGAAGATCACCGTAGGCACCTCGGGTCTCGGCGAGTTCGTGGACCAGATCGAGTCGGGCCAGCTGCGCGTTCTCGCCGTCTCCGGTAGCGAGCGGGTCGAGGACGTCGACGCGCCGACGCTGTCCGAGGCCGGGATCAATCTGACCTTCACCAACTGGCGCGGAATCCTGGCCCCGCCAGGCATTTCCGATGACGACAGGCAGGCGCTGGTCAAGGTACTCGAGGAGTTGCACGGCACGCAGCAATGGAAGGACGCGCTGGTGAAAAACGGTTGGACCGACGCGTTTGAGACCGGGGCACCGTTTGAGCAGTTCCTCAAGGACCAGGACGACCGGGTCTCGTCGACCCTGACCGATTTGGGGCTGCTATGACCACCACCAACGAACAGCACGAACCGTGCGGTCGAGAAGACCAGCCCCAAGACGGTCGACAAGGCGCAGTACCTGGTCTGCGCAGTACTGGTGGCGGTCGGCGCATTCCTGATCTACGACGCGACGTCCCTGGAGGCTGGGTTCGCGAAGGTGGATCCGGTCGGGCCGAAGATGTTCCCGATCGTTGTCGGCGTCGGCTTGATCGTGCTGGCGATCATCCTGGCCGTCGCGATTCCACGCGGCTCGACCGGTGAACAGGAAGGGGGCGAGGACATCGACGCCAGCACGCCGGCCGACTGGCGCACGGTGGGTCTGCTGGTCGGGTTGTTCATCGCGACCATCGTGTTGGTGGTGCCGCTGGGCTGGGCGATCACCGGCACTCTGTTGTTCGCCGGGGCGGCAACGATTCTCGGCAGCAAGCGATACGTTCTCAACGTGATAATCGGCGTGGTGCTGGCGGTCGGCAGTTTCTACGCGTTTTATTCCGGGCTCGGAATCCCGCTGCCCGCAGGCATTCTGGACGGGATTCTCTGACATGGAAAACCTTGATTGGCTGTTGCAGGGCTTCGCCGAGGCGGCCACCCCGATGAACCTGCTGTACGCCGTGATCGGTGTGCTGCTGGGCACCGCGGTCGGTGTGCTGCCCGGTATCGGCCCGGCGATGACGGTGGCGCTGCTGTTGCCGATCACCTACAACGTGCCCCCGTCCGCGGCGTTCATCATGTTCGCCGGCATCTTCTACGGCGGCATGTATGGCGGGTCGACCACCTCGATCCTGCTCAACACCCCGGGGGAGTCGTCCTCGGTGATCACCGCGATCGAGGGCAACAAGATGGCCAAGGCCGGCCGCGCGGCCCAGGCCTTGGCGACGGCGGCGATCGGATCGTTCGTCGCGGGCGCCATCGGCACCACCCTGCTGGCGGCGTTCGCGCCGTCGATCTCGCGGTTCGCGGTCACTCTGGGCGCCCCGTCCTATCTGGCGATCATGCTGTTGGCGCTGGTGATGGTGACCGCGGTGCTGGGCTCATCGAGGCTGCGCGGCGCGATCGCGCTGCTGCTCGGGCTGGCGATCGGCCTCGTGGGCATCGACTCCCTGACCGGGCAGCCGCGCGCTACCCTCGGGCTGCCGTTGCTGTCCGACGGCATCGACATCGTGGTGATCGCGGTCGCGATCTTCGCGGTCGGTGAGGCGTTGTGGGTGGCCGCGCATCTGCGCCGGCGCCCGGCCGAGATCATTCCGGTCGGCCGGCCGTGGATGAGCCGGAAGGACTTCGGTCGCTCGTGGAAGCCGTGGCTGCGCGGCACCGCCTACGGTTTCCCGTTCGGCGCGCTGCCGGCCGGCGGCGCCGAACTGCCGACGTTTCTGTCGTATGTCACCGAGAAGAAGCTCTCCAAGCATCCCGAGGAGTTCGGCCATGGCGCGATCGAGGGCGTGGCAGGCCCGGAGGCGGCCAACAACGCCTCGGCGGCCGGCACGCTGGTGCCGATGCTGTCGCTGGGTCTGCCGACCAACGCCACCGCGGCGGTGATCCTGGCGGCGTTCGTGTCGTACGGGATTCAGCCCGGCCCAACGCTGTTCGAGAACGAGCCGCTGCTGATCTGGACGCTGATCGCCAGCCTGTTCATCGGCAACCTCCTGCTGCTGCTGCTCAACCTGCCGCTCGCGCCGCTGTGGGCCAAGCTGCTGCGCACCCCGCGGCCGTATCCTGTACGCCGGCATCCTGTTCTTCGCCACGCTCGGTGCGCTCGCGGTCAACGTGCAAGCGCTGGACCTGGCGCTGCTGCTGGTGTTCGGTCTGCTCGGGCTGATGATGCGCCGCTTCGGGCTACCGGTGCTGCCGCTGATCATCGGCGTCATCCTCGGCCCGCGGATCGAGCGTCAGCTGCGCCAAAGCCTGCAACTCGGCGACGGTGACTGGTTCAGCCTGTTCACCGAGCCGGTCGCGATCATCGTCTACATCCTGATCGTCGTGCTGCTGGTCGCCCCGCTCATCCTGCGGCTGTTCCACCGCCCCGAACCCGATCTCGTCCACGCCAGTGCTCTGGAGGAGCAGGACGAAGAAGAGACGCGCGTAGAAAAGGCGGGAGCATGATCGTCGTCGGATACTCCGCAGACCGATACGGCACGGCGGCCCTGGAACACGGGATCGCCGAGGCGAAACGCCGGAACACGAATCTGCTGGTCATCAACGCCACCCGCGGTGATTCGTTGGCCGACCCCCGCTTCGCGCAGTCGGAAGAAGTGCACGAGGTCGAGGAGCGGCTCAACCGGTGCGGGGTCGAGTTCGAACTCGCCCAGCCCGTCGGCGTCGACGCCGCCGACGAGCTGCTCAAGGCGATGGAACACGACGACGCCGAACTCCTGGTGGTCGGTGTCCGGCAACGCAACCCGGTGGGCAAGCTGCTGCTCGGCAGCGTTGCCCGGCAAGTGCTGCTGGAATGCCCCAAGCCGGTGCTCGCCGTCAAACCGGAGGAACTGTAGATGCAGGAGACAACCCGATCGCATCCATCCACGGTCAAATGACTAAAGGACCGAGCCGCGCTGGATGGGCCTGGCCGACGCTGTTTGACCACTGAGGCCTTCCTGTCGGCGTTGGACAAGAACCTGGCCATCCGTCTCGACATGTAAGCCGGACTAGTTCAAGTGCATCGGCCAGACATCCAACACGGAGCACGACCCCGTTGGGTCCGGGGGATCGCCTTGAAGTCACTGATCCACAGACCACATCTTTACGGAAGGACTCGCATGCAGAACAGAGAGGCTGATGCGTTGAGATTTACCGACGGAACCGAGTCGGTGCTGTTATGGCCTGCTGTTGGTGTCTGGCGGGTCCATTGTCTTATCTCAAATTATTCAATAGCGGTCGCCAATTCTTTCCCGAAGGTGAGTAGTGCATGGCAATGAGTACCGACGGATCTATTACTCCCGAGGATGTCGCGGGTTCTGACGATGAGGTGCAGCCAGTCGGGCCGGGGCCGTTGGCAGGCCTGCGGGTACTGGATCTGGGTACGGTCTATGCAGCACCCATCACCGCCATGCTGCTGGGGGACTGGGGAGCGGATGTCATCAAGGTGGAGCATCCCCGGGGTGACCCGGCGCGTACGCATGGATTGGCGAAGGACGGGCACGGCTTGTGGTGGAAGGTGATCGCTCGAAATAAGCGAACCATCACGCTGAACTTCAGTACGCCGGAAGGCCAAGACATTCTGCGCGGTCTGGTCGCGCAGGCGGATGTGGTGATTGAGAACTTCCGTCCCGGAGTGATGGAGAAGTGGGGCCTGGGGCCTGAGGAATTGCAGAAAGTCAATCCAGCACTGGTGGTGCTGCGGGTTACGGGCTTCGGGCAAAAGGGGCCGTATTCCAGTAGACGGGCGTTCGGCACCCTGGCCGAGGCGATGAGCGGCCTAGCGCATCAGACCGGCGAGGAGACCGGGCCCCCGACGTTGCCGCCGTTTGGATTGGCGGACGGGGTCGCCGCGTTGGCCGGTGCCTACGCGGTGATGCTGGCGTTGTATCACCGCGACGTGACCAAGGGCGGCGGGCAGGTCATTGACTTGTCGCTGTTGGAGCCGCTGGTTGGCATCCTGGGTCCGGGCCCCAGTGTCTACGACCAACTCGGGCTGGTCTCGGGACGCCATGGCAACCGATCAACCAACAACGCCCCCCGCAACGCCTACCTCACCAGCGACGGGCGGTGGGTGGCGATCTCGGCGAGTGCCACCTCGGTTGCAGAACGAGTCATGAAGCTGGTCGGACGGCCCGACATCGCCGAGCAGTCCTGGTTTCCCCGCGCCGGTGAGCGAGTCAAGCACGCGGACATGATCGACGCTCCGGTCGCCGAATGGATCGGTGCCCGGCCGATGGAGGAGGTCTCGGCGGCATTCCAGGCCGCCGGCGCGGCGCTGGCCCCGGTCTATGACATCGAGCAACTCATGAATGACCCGCATGTTCAGGACCGCGACATGATCACGACCATCGCAGATGACGACCTGGGGCCGCTGAAAATGCAGAACTTGATCTTCAGGATGGGCAACACGCCCGGCTCGATCCGTCATGGCGGACGCCGCCTGGGGCAGGACACCGGCGACGTGCTCGACGAGTTGTTGGGGATCTCCGGCGATAAGCTCGATGAGCTCCGCGAGAACGGGGTGATCTGATGGACCGTAGTTACTTGTTCGCTCCGGGTCACAACGCGAAACTTCTGGACCGGGTGTTCGGCGCCGGTGCCGATGCGGTGATGCTCGACCTGGAGGATGCGGTCCCGCCGGATGCGAAGGTGACGGCTCGTGCGATGGTCGCGGAGGCCCTCCTCGACCATCCCGCATGGGTCAGGGTGAATGCCGCCCAAACCGCTTGGTGTGAAGCGGATCTGGCCGCTGTGGCGGATCGCGCTTTCGGTATTCGGATCCCCAAGGTCGAATCTGCGGGCGATGTCGAGTGGGTGACAGCACGGGCGCCGGGAAGGCCCATCATCTGTGCTATCGAAAGCGCGCGCGGTGTGCTGGCTGCTCAGGAAATCGCGGCGGTGCCCGGTGTTCGGTTTCTGGCGATGGGTGGTGTCGACTTGCAGCGCGACCTCAACACCTCCGGCGGGAACCTGCAAACCCTCTATGCGCGGTCACATCTGGTTGTGGCGTCGCGCGCGGCGGGGATCGAACCGCCCATCGACAGCGTCTTCCCCCTGCTCGACGACACAGCCGGACTTCGCGACCAAGCCCAGTTCGCCCGCTCGTTGGGCTTTTTTGGTAAGTCGGCGATCCATCCGCGTCAGCTGGACACCCTCCATGAGGTTTTCACCCCCACCGAGGCCGAGATCGAGTGGGCTCAACAGGTACTTGCTGGGTTCGAGGCGGCCAGCGGGGGCGGCTTTGCCCTTCCCAGCGGCGAGTTCGTTGATCTGCCCGTCGCGGACCGAGCGCGGCGCCTCCTTGATATCGCGGGTTGTGCGGTGACGGCCGCCAAGACCTCCACGCCTGCGCCAGCAGCTGAACCAGATCAACCCGGGTGAACTGGCGGATGCCCACCGAGTTTGAAGGCCGTGATATGCCGACTGCACCGTATGAGCTTGTACCCGAACCAGGTGGCGTGCTGGCGCGGATCAATGTCCGGGGTAGCGCTGTTCTCGCGTCACCCTCCATTAACCGCGGGACGGCGTTCACGCTTGACGAGCGGGCGGCCCTTGGTCTGGATGGTTTGCTGCCCAGCGGGGTGACCACTCTGGAAGGGCAGGTGCGCCGGGTCTACGTGCAATACCTCGAACAGGCCAACCCGCTTCGGAAGTGGGTGTACCTGGCGAACCTTCGAGACCGCAACGAGGTGTTGTTTTACCGGCTGCTGACCGAGCACATCTCCGAAATGTTGCCGGTGGTGTATACGCCCACGGTGGGATTGGCGATCGAACGGTTCAGTCTCGAGTTCCGCCGGCCCCGCGGTGTCTACCTGTGCGTTGATCGACCCGAAGGCGTCGAGTCCGCCTTCAGGAATACCGGTCTGGGACCGGACGACGTGGACCTGCTGGTTGCCACTGACTCCGAAGGCATTCTGGGAATTGGGGATCAAGGCGTCGGTGGAATTGAAATCGCTATCGGCAAACTGGCCGTTTACACCGCGGCCGCGGGAATCCATCCACGACGGGTGTTGCCCGTCGTGCTGGATATGGGCACCGACAATCTCAAGTTGCTCAACGATGAGATGTATCTGGGTGTGCGGCATTCCCGTGTTCGCGATCAGCGCTACGACGACCTCGTCGATGCATATGTCAGCGCAGTCACCAAGTTTTTCCCGAACGCGATGCTGCACTGGGAGGACTTCGGTGCGACCAATGCCCGGCGCATCCTGATCAAGTACGCCGATCAGGTCTGCACCTTCAATGACGACATGCAGGGTACCGCCGCGACTGTCCTGGCCGCCGCGTTCTCGGCGGTGCGAGCCGCGGGATCGCGGATCCGTGATCAACGTGTCGTGATCTATGGCGCCGGCACGGCGGGGCTGGGCATCGCGGACATGATGCGTGACCAGATGATCCGCGACGGCCTCTCACACCAAGAGGCGACGAGCAGGTTCTACCCATTAACGAGCAAAGGGTTGTTGCTCAGTGACAGCCCAGGTTTGCTGGATTTCCAGCAGCCCTACGCGCGGTCACGGGATGTGGTCAGCAGTTGGACCCGTGGTGATGACGCAGGACGGATTGGTCTGGCCGACGTGGTAGCCCACGCCCATCCCACGATGCTGATCGGCACCTCTACGCACTCCGGTGCCTTCACCGAGGCCCTCGTCAAGGACATGGCCGCCCACACCGATCGGCCGATCATCATGCCGCTATCGAACCCGACCTCGAAATGTGAGGCGTTACCAGAGGACCTCATCGCGTGGACCAACGGTCGCGTCCTGACAGCCACCGGCAGCCCCTTCGCGCCGGTCGTTCATGAGGGTCGGATCTACCAGATCGCGCAAGCAAACAACGCCCTGATATTTCCCGGGCTCGGGTTGGGTGTCACCGTCGCCAAGGCCCACCGGATCAGTGATCAAATGATCGCCGCCGCCGCCGAGGCCGTCGCCCGTATCTCCGACGCATCCGCACCCGGGGCACCACTGCTTCCCTCGATGACCGACCTACGGGAGGTCTCTGCAGCGGTTGCAATCGCCGTCGCCACGGCCGCGGCGAACGAGGGCCTAGCGCGAGCCGAGCTGTCCGACCCGATCCAGCAGGTCCACGACGCCATGTGGCGCCCCGTCTACCCGCGCATCGAACTTGTGAATGACTGAGCGATGCGGCCAACGCCTCATCGGGATCCCTGGCGTCAAACGAAAAAGAAGGTGAGTCCGAGGACGATGTAGATGGCCAGTAGTTGCAGGCCTTCGTACCAGGTGGACTCGCCTCGTTGGGTGACCTCGTTGGCAATGATGACCGCCAGGAACACCGCACCGAGCTCGAATCCGTTGAACACCAAGGCCATCGGGAACGGGCCGATGACGAACGACGCCAGCACCAGCACCGGAGCGACGAACAGGGCGATCTGGGCGCCCGATCCCACCGCGATGTTGACGGAAATGTCCATCTTGTCGCGGGAGGCGAAATACACCGCGACCCAGTGCTCGGCGGCGTTGCCCACGATCGCCACGACGATAACGCCGACAAAGAACGGGGACAGCCCGATGGTCGCCGACGCCTCAGTGATCGAGTGGACCAGGATCTCCGACATCCAGCCCACCGCGGCACCCGCACCGGCCAGCATGATCACGCTCTTGCGCACCGACCACGGTTCGCCGCCGTGCTCGTCTTCGTCATGGGAGGGGTTGAACAGGTGCGCGTGGGTTTTCAGGGAGAACACCAAAGCGGCGGCGTAGGAGGCCAGCAGCACGATGGCCACCCCGACCGACAGTGCCTGCAGGTCGCTGGGGAATGCCACCGCCTTGGCCGTCGGGTCGGGCAGCCCGCCGCCGGCCACCAGCTGAAATATCGCCGGCATCACCAGCGCCACCGTCGCCAACAGCAGCATCAGCGACTGGGCGGTGGCCGCCCGCAGCTCGAAGCGCTGCCGCTCGCGTTTGCGCCCGCCCACCAGCATCGACACCCCGAGGACCAGCAGGATGTTGCCCAGGATCGACCCGACCAGCGAGGCCTTGACCACCTCGTGCAGCCCGGCGCCCAGCGCGAACAGCGCGATGATCAACTCCGGTGCGTTGCCGAACGTGACGTTGAGCAGACCACCAATGCCCGGACCCGACCGGGCCGCCAGCTCCTCGGTCGCCCGGCCCATCAGCGCCGCCGTCGGGATCACTCCCAGCGCCGAAGCGACGAACACCGCCACCGCGTCGGCATGCATTAACTCCAGCACGATCGCGACCGGGATCAACGGAACCAGCAGATAAGGCCAGCCCTCCCCAGTCAGCAGAAACGGCTTGACACGTTTGGCGGGAGGGGCCTGAGAAGTTGGGGATGTGGACATCTCGCCCCCTTCAGTGCTCGCTCCCCGCGGTTAAGGAATCGCTCCGCCGGTCGGCACGGCTGCACGCATGACCAAGAGGATGTTACAAGAGGACTGAACCGACTAGGAGGCTTGACCACCAGGTTTGCAAAGCCCGGCGAGGTGCACAACATCGAGGAGCGGCTGGCCGATCGTGGGTGGAATTCGGAACGCCCCAAGCCGGTGCTTGCCGTCAAGCCCGACGAATGATTGTTTCCGCCGTATTTCAGACGTGAGTCATCCGTGAATACCGTTGCGCACCCGCATGAGCGGCCGGGGGTGAGTTGGTGTTGACAATTCGGTGACCACGGGGCAACCGGTGCGGAATGGGTTGGACGTAAACCTCTTTCAACGGGATTTTCCATTGAAAGGGCAACGTGACGACAATCACCCGCAACCGCAACATCGAGCAGTGGGACGCCGAAAACGTCGAGGCCTGGGAGGCGGGCGGCGCCAAGATCGCCAAACGCAACCTGATCTTCTCGATCTTCGCCGAGCACGTGGGCTTCTCGATCTGGTCCATCTGGTCGGTGATGGTGCTGTTCATGCCGCAGGCGACCTACCACATCGACGCCGCGGGAAAGTTCTACCTGGTCGCGCTGCCCACCTTGGTCGGTGCCGCGATGCGCATCCCGTACACCGTCGCACCGGCCAAGTTCGGCGGACGGAACTGGACGATCGTCAGCGCGATTTCTGCTCCTGATACCGACGCTGTTGACGCTGTGGGTGATGAAGCGGCCCGACTCGTCGTACACCACGTTCATGATCGTCGCGGCGTTCGCGGGCCTTGGCGGTGGAAACTTCGCATCGTCGATGACCAACATCAACGCGTTCTACCCGCAGCGGCTCAAGGGCTGGGCGTTGGGACTGAACGCCGGTGGCGGCAACATCGGCGTGCCGGTGATCCAGTTGGTGGGCCTGCTGGTGATCGCGACGGTCAGCAACACCGCACCCGAAATCGTCTGCGCCATCTACCTTGTCGCGATCGCACTGGCCGCGCTCTGCGCCGCACTGTTCATGGACAACCTCGGCAATCAGAGGTCCAACCTCGGCGCGATGGCCGAAGCGCTGCGGTTCCGCGACTCGTGGGTGATGAGCTTCCTCTACATCGGCACCTTCGGTTCGTTCATCGGCTTCTCGTTCGCGTTCGGCCAGGTGCTGCAGATCAACTTCCTGGCAGGCGGCGACAACGCCGCCCAGGCCGCGCTGCATGCCGCGCAGATCGCGTTCATCGGCCCGCTGCTCGGCTCGATCGCCCGGCCCTACGGCGGCAAGCTGTCCGACCGCATCGGTGGCGGCAAGGTCACCATGTACACCTTTGTCGCGATGATCTTCGCGGCCGGGATCCTGGTCGCCACCGGTGTGATCGACGACGGCGCGGGCGGGGCGCCCACGGGCGGCCAAATGACCGGCTACGTGGTCGGTTTCATCATTCTGTTCATCCTGTCCGGGATCGGCAACGGTTCGACGTACAAGATGATCCCGTCGATCTTCGAGGCGAAGGCACAAGGCCACGACGAGTGGAGCCGCGACGAGAAGGCCGCGTGGTCACGCAGCATGTCCGGTGCGCTGATCGGGTTCGCAGGCGCGATCGGCGCGCTCGGCGGTGTGTTCATCAACATCGTCCTGCGCGCCTCCTATGTGGGTGAGGCGAAGTCGGCGACCAACGCGTTCTGGGTCTTCCTCGCGTTCTACGTGATCTGCGCGGTCGTCACGTGGGCGGTGTTCCTGCGGATGCGCCATGCCAGCACCCGGACCGGCGACCTCGTCGGCCCGATTCCCGCGCCAGCGGGTTGACACCGGAGATGACGGTCACCCGGACGGCGTGTTCGTACTGCGGTGTCGGCTGCGGCATCGAAGTCACCACCGACACGGGTGCACGCGTCATCGCGAAGGTATCCGGAGACAAGCTGCACCCGGCCAACTTCGGCCGGTTGTGCACCAAGGGAGCGACGCACGCCGAGATGATGGCCGCCGACGACGGACGGCTGAAATCGGCGCTGCTTCGGCCATCTCGCGGCGACGAGCCCGTGCCGACACCGGTCGACGACGCCGTCGCCGAGGCGGCCAGGCGGCTGCGCGCCATCATCGACGAACACGGACCCGACTCCGTCGCGCTGTATGTGTCCGGCCAGATGTCCATCGAGGCGCAGTATCTCGCCACCAAGCTGGCCAAGGGTTTCCTGCGCACCGTTCACATCGAGTCGAACTCCCGGCTGTGCATGGCCAGCGCAGGCACCGGGTTCAAGCAGTCGCTCGGTGCCGACGGCCCGCCCGGCTCCTACACCGATTTCGACTGCGCCGAGCTGTTTTTCGTGATCGGTTCCAACATGGCCGACTGCCATCCGATCCTGTTCCTGAGGATGGCGGACCGGATGAGGGCCGGCGCGAAGCTGATCGTCGTCGACCCACGTCGCACCGCCACCGCGCAGCGGGCCGACCTGTTCCTGCAGATCAAACCCGGCACCGACCTCGCCCTGCTGAACGGGCTCCTGCACCTTCTTGTCGAAAACGGCGACATCGACACCGATTTCATCGCCGAGCACACCGAGGGCTGGACCGACATGCCCGCATTCCTCGCCGACTACCCACCCGACCGGGTGGCCGACATCACCGGCATCCCCGAAGCCGACATCCGCACCGCGGCACGGATGATCGCCGATGCGGGTCAGTGGATGAGCTGCTGGACGATGGGGCTGAACCAGAGCACCCACGGCACGTGGAACACCAACGCGATCTGCAACCTTCATCTCGCCACCGGCGCGATCTGCCGCCCGGGCAGCGGCCCGATGTCGCTGACCGGCCAGCCCAATGCGATGGGTGGCCGCGAAATGGGTTACATGGGGCCGGGACTGCCCGGTCAGCGTTCGGTGGTGTCGGCGGCCGACCGCGATTTCGTCGAGAAGCGGTGGGGCGTGCCCACCGGGACGATCCGCGCCGACGTCGGTCCCGGCACCATCGCCATGTTCGAACAACTCGCCGCAGGCGACATCAAGGCATGCTGGATCATCTGCACGAATCCCGTTGCCACCGTGGCGAACCGGAAGACGGTGATCGCCGGGCTGGAGGCCGCCGAACTCGTCATCACCCAGGACACCTACCAATCGACGGCGACGAATCAGTACGCCGACATCATGCTGCCCGCCGCACTGTGGGCGGAGGCCGACGCCGTCATGGTCAACTCCGAACGCAACCTCACGCTGTTGCAGGCGTCCGTTCCGCCTGTCGGGCAGGCGCGCCCGGACTGGCAGCTGATCTGCCAGGTCGCCGCGCATCTGGGTTTCGGTGAGCACTTCGACTTCTCCTCCAGCGAGCAGGTTTTCGACGAGATCAGACAGTTCTGGAACCCGCAGACCGGATACGACCTGCGCGGGGCCAGCTATGCGCGGCTTCGGGACACACCGCTGCAATGGCCGTGCCCGCCGGACGACGACTGCGACCGCCACCCGATCCGCTACCTCAACGACGGCGTCAGCCAGGATCTGTTCGTCGACGTCGACGGGCACCGACCGCGACTGGCGTTCCCCACCCCGTCGCGGCGGGCGGTGTTTCACGCCCGGCCGCACATGGATCCCGCACGAACTGCCCGACGACGATTTCGCGTTGGTGCTCAACACCGGCCGGCTGCAGCATCAGTGGCACACCATGACCAAGACCGGCCGGGTGGCCAAGCTCAACAAGCTCGACAGCGGGCCGTTCGTCGAACTGCATCCGTCCGACGCGCTCGCGATGGGCATCGCGGACGGCCAACCGGTCGAGCTCACCTCCCGTCGCGGTCGCGCCGTGCTGCCCGCCGTGGTGACCGAGCGGGTGCGACAGGGGAACTGCTTCGTGCCGTTTCACTGGAACGACGAGCACGGCGAGTACCTCACCATCAACGCGCTGACCAATGACGCCGTCGACGCCGACTCCCTGCAGCCCGAGTTCAAGGTGTGCGCGGTGCGCGCGCGTCCCGTCGGGCCCGCACCCAGCGGCGTCGAGCACGCCACGGCCGTCGGCGAGGGGCACGGGCCGCTGGTGCTGTGGGCCTCGCAGACCGGCAACGCCGAGGACTTCGCCGCCAAGCTGGCCCGCCGGCTGAGTGATTCGCAGCTGGTCAACATGGACGACGTGCCGCTGTCGCGACTCGCGGCGGCCCGCCACGTCCTGATCGTCACCAGCACATTCGGCGACGGCGGACCACCGGACAACGGGGCTGGCTTCTGGGATCGCCTCGGCGCGCCGGACGCCCCCGCGCTCGAGGGCGTCCGCTATGCCGTGCTCGGCATCGGCGACCGCTCCTATGCCGACTTCTGCGGCCATGCCAAGTCGATCGATGGCAGGTTCGCCGACCTCGGTGCCAGGCAGCTACTGGACCGAGCCGAGTGCGAGGCCTACGACGACGGACCGATGTCGAAGTGGGCCGACGAGGTCGCCGCCGCGCTCGGCGTGACCGGGCAGGCGAGCGCCGTCGTCGACGAACCGTTCACCCGCGCCGATCCCGTCCACGCAAAGCTCTGCCGCAACACCGTGCTGACCACGCCGTTGTCGCCAAAAGAGGTGCGACAGTTCGGTTTCGACATCTCCGAATACGACGTCGGATACGCGGTCGGCGATTCGCTCGGAGTCTGTGCCACCAACAGTCGCACCGTCGTCGAAGCCTGGCTGGCCGCCACCGGCCTGGACGGTGAGGAGACCGTCGAGGTCGACGGCACCCATCGGCCGCTTAGCGACGCATTGACCCGGTCGTACGACATCTGCCGGGTGACGCCCGACATGCTCCGGTTCGTCGCCGAGAACTGCGCCGACGGCGCGGCCGCCAAAGTGCTGCGCGCGCCGTCGGACCGGCTGAACAGGTGGTTGGCGGGCCGCAACGGCCTGGACATCGTCGAGGAGTTCACCGTGCGTGCCGCGCCGTCGGAATGGCAGCAGGTGCTGGTGAGGTTGACGCCGAGGAACTACTCCATCTCGTCGAGCCCGCTGGTCAGCCCGCACGAGGTGCAGCTGACGGTGTCCGTGGTGCGCTACCGGGGCCGTCGCGGCGCACAGCGTGGCGGCGTGTGCTCCACGTATCTGGCCGACCGCGCCGACACCGCGCCGGTGCCGGTCTTCCTGCAGCGGTCACCGCACTTCCGGCCGCCGAAGGACCCCGCGACACCGATGATCATGGTCGGCCCCGGCACGGGGATCGCGCCGTTCCGCGGCTTCCTGCAGGAGCGCCGAGCGCTCGGCCACACCGGTCCCAACTGGCTGTTCTTCGGTGAGCAGCGGCGCACCGAAAACTTCTACTACCGAGACGATTTCGAGGACATGGTCCGCGACGGCTTCCTGAACCGGCTGGACCTGGCGTTCTCGCGTGATCAGGCCGACCGCGTCTACGTCCAGCACAAGATGCTCGACTACGGCGCCGACCTGTGGCGCTGGCTGGACGACGGTGCGCACTTCTACGTGTGCGGTGACGCCGCGCGGATGGCGCGCGACGTCGACGTCGCACTGACGTCGGTCATCAAGACCCACGGCGGGATGTCGGACGAGGCCGCACACCACTACAAGCGGGAGCTGGTCGCGGAGAAGCGCTACGTCCGCGACGTGTACTGACCTGTCGGTCGACGCTTTTACTTACGGACCCGTCAATTAGGGGTACGTTCGCCTTCGTCCGGTTCGCTGAATGGATAAACCAGGGGGTCTTGATGAAGCGACGTGTCTTTCTCGCCGGCGGGGCTGGCGCCGTCGTCGCGGTCTCTGCCCAGTCGGTCGTTGCGTGCTCGTCGCCCACCGACGCACCCGCCGGTCCGGACAGCGATGCCTCGGGTGAGGTGGCCCGGCTGCGTGCGCAATACCCCGATTTCGACGCCGATTATGTCGACAATGCGATTGTTCCGTTCACTCAGAACAGCGTCTTCGAGGGCCAACGTCCCGTTCTGCCCATGATCGACGTGCGCTGACCAAGGAGAACGCGCTGCCCTCTGATCTCTGGGGCCTGCTCAGTGACAGCTGGGGGCCCGCGCCGGAGAAAGGGGTCACCGTCTTTCTGCAGGGGCTGGAGAAGCGCGGTCCCGACAATCGACGCAAGCGCATCTACATGTCGGCGGTCACCCCTGATCTGTATGACCGGATGTACAAGGCGAAGGTCGTCCGTTTCTGGGACGAGTTGTTCAGCGCACCGAACGCCGAAAAGCCGCTGATGCGTACGTATCTGGATACTTTTTGGGATCTGTACTGGGATATGCATCTGGGTGTGCGGGGCGATGGGATTCCCGATCAGGTTCGAGAGATCGGCGCCAGTTTCAATGCGGTGCTCGCCTACCGGGACCCCACGCAGAAGATCGTCTACGACAACTACATGACGGTCCGCAAGCACCTCGCCTTCCTCAAGTCCTGGATCGACGATCGGCTGGCGGACATCGAGTCCGGTAAGACTCCACAGCCCGAGAAGACGTTCGCCTGGTACTGGCTGCGCAACGGTGCGGACAGCGAGTACTTCAATCACCAGGACGTCGTATTCGAGTGCTTCCACAACTTCGTCGCGTTCAGCCAATGGGGCAACAGCCTGTACAACGTCATGGCGAAACTGGGCCGGGAGAAGGGGGATCCGCAGGCGAAGGATTGGTTCGCCAAGACGATGGCGGGCGACTTCGACGCGCCGGACGGATCCGCGTTCCCGCCGCTCGAACGCTTCGCGATGGAACTGTTTCGCACGATCTCGCCGAACGGGGGAAGTATTTCTGCCCTCGAGGAAACGCGGCCGCCCGCGTTCGACCGGCACGGCTACATCGCGACCCCGCATCCGACGACGAGCCGGGACCCGGTGCAGTGGTCCAATCCCGACGAATTCGATCCGTCGCGCTATCAGAAAGCACCCACCAGCCAGGACATCGACGAACCGCGAATTCGTCAGATGGGCCTCGCCAACTGCCCGTTCACGCCGACGGACTTCGCGGTCTCCGACGGGCGCAAGGCGGCGTTGCGCAACAGCGCGTTCGGGACGGTGTTCGGCGTCGTCGACGACCAACCGAAGCCGGTATGCGACTACGCGGGCTTTGCGCCGTTCGGCTTCGGCTACCGACGCTGTCCCGGCGAGCAGCTCACGCTGATGGCATTCGAGGACCTGCTGCGCAAGGTGCGCAAAGATCGCATCGAGTTCGTCAAGGTTGTCGGGGACGATTCGGAGAAGTTGCCGATCGGTCCCAACACCGTGATCGGCGACGACATCGGATTCGTCCGGCCGTCCTAGCGTTGAGCCTGTGTACCGCGATCCCAGACCCGGAGGTGTTCGAGACAGGATTTAGTTTGTGCGCCAATCTGTCCCGGCTGAGCCGCCGTTGGTGGCCCACCCGGCGAAGGTTATGAGGGCTCGTCTTCGGCGGCGGGGTCGTCGTCTTCTGTCAGGTGGCGCAGGACTCGTTCGTTGAGGGCGGCCAGCATGTCGAGCTCAGCCGGGGTGAACAGGTCGATGAAGTTGCGGCGGACGTCCGCCACGTGCCCGGGTGCCGCCTTCTCGATGGCGGCTCGGCCGGCCGGCAGTAGGCAGACCATGGTGCTGCGGGCGTCGTCGGGGTTGGGCTCGCGGTCGAGCAGCCCGTCCTTCTGCATGCGCCGCACCTGGTGGGAGAGGCGGCTCTTCTCCCAGCCCAGTGCTGTTGCAGAGGGCGTGGGCGGGCATGCGGTCCCCGTCGAGAGCGGAGAGCACCGCCAGGACCTCGTAGTCGGCCCCGGACAGCCCCGATTCCTGCAGGCGTCGGTTCAGGTGCACTTCGAGTCTGTTGATGCGCATGGATGAAGGCCGCCCAGGCGCGGTCTTCACGAGGGTTCAGCCAGTTCGGTTCCATCGGCAGCATGCTACCCCGATTGGTTGACGCATCACCAATCAACGTCTAAGGTTGAGTAGTCAACCTTTTCGATCGTCAGTCAAGACAGGACACCTCATGAGCAGCATCAGCATCATCGGCACCGGGAACATGGCCCGCGCCATCGGCGCGCTGGCGGTAGCGGGCGGCAACACCGTCGAGGTCATCGGCCGCGATCGGTCCAAGGCCGCTGACCTGGCCAAGGCTCTCGGCGGTAGCGCCACGACGGGGGAGTTCGGCGCCGTCCCGGCCGGGGACATCGTCATCGTTTCCCTGTTGTACGCCAATGTCGTTCCGGTCGTCGCCCAGTACGGAGACGCCCTCGCGGGCAAGGTCATCGTCGACATCAGCAACCCCTTCAATTCCGCGGCCGACGGGCTGGCCATCCCCGATGACACCTCGATCGCGCAGGAAGTTGCCAAGGCGTCCCCGGCCAGCGCCAGCGTGGTGAAGGCATTCAACACGATCTTCGGTGTTGTCCTGGCCCAGGGCCGGCCGCTCGACGTCTTCATCGCCGGCGACGACGCGCGCGCCAAGGCGGGCGTGGCGGAGTTCGTCGAGAGCCTCAATCTGCGCCCACTGGACGTCGGTGGCTTGAACATGGCGCACTGGCTGGAAGGAACGGGCCTGGTCGTGATGGGCCTCGCCCGCCACGGGGTGGGGAACTTCGACTTCGCCCTCGGCGCCGCCTAACCGGCTGAGCCGCACCGCCGCCAGTCCAAGCAGTAAACGAACGGGGGCGCGGTGCGCCAAGGCAATGGTTGATGGATCACTGAAATGATGAGAGAGGACTCTCGCGATGAAGCTCGGTTTTGCACTTCCCATAGTCGGGCCCGCTATCAGCAGCGCCGCTGGTCTGAGTACGTTCTGCCGCGGACTCGAGGACCTTGGCTACGACACGCTGTGGGTCGGCGATCGCCTGGTCACGCCAGTTGATATGCACAGCACCTATCCGGGCAAAGAGCAGCCGTACCCGCCGCAGATGACCCGTTACTTGGATCCGGTGCTGCTGTGGACGGTCGCTGCGACGGCGACCAACCGGGTGCGGCTGAACGCCAGCACGCTCAGCACGTTCTACTACGAGCCGGTGCACCTGGCTCGGCTGCTGACCACGCTCGACGTGCTCAGCGACGGCCGCCTTGACGTTGGCGTGGGAATCGGGTGGATGAAGGACGAGCACGACATCGCCCGCGGCGCGGACTGGCACCGGCGCGGGCAGATGCTCGATGACCTGCTGGCGTTCCTGCACGAGTGGTGGACGACCACCCCGGTGTCCTGGGACAGCGAGTTCTTCTCGCTGCCGCCGGTCCATGCCGACCTGCGCCCGGTCCAGGCCGGCGGTCCGCCGATCTGGATCGGCGGTGCCAGCGAGGCCGCGATGCGCCGGGTCGGCCGCAGCGGCACCGGCTGGCTCGGGGTCGAGGGGCTGCAGGACGAGGTCACCGACCACTTGTGGTCGATTGCGCGCCGTGCGGCGCAGGACGCCGGCCGCGATCCTGACGCGCTGAAGACGGCTATGCGGATCAACCTCGAACCGGGCACGTCCGTTGACTCGGTTGCCGGCAGGCTCGAACGCCTCGCCGGGTCCGGTGCTGATGAGGCGATCGTGGATGCCTTCGCAATGTTCCCCAGCCTTGACCAGATGCTTGACTTCGCCGGCGAGGTGATCGCCCGATGGAGTGATCGTGGGAAAGCTTGACGGCAAGGTGGCGGTGATCACGGGTGGATCAAGTGGGATGGCGCTGGCCGGTGCCAAGTTGTTCGTTGAACAAGGAGCTCACGTTTTCATCTCGGGTCGGCGGCAGGAAGCTCTGGATGAAGCCGTCAAGCTGATCGGCCGGAACGTGACCGGCGTGCAGGCTGATTCGTCCAACCTGGACGAGCTGGACCGTTTGTTCGACGCGGTCAGGCGGGAAAAGGGCGCCGTCGACGTGTTGTGGACCAATGCCGGGACGGTCGAGCAGCGCAAGCTCGGCGAGATCACCGAGCAGCACTTCGATGCCACTTTCGGGCTGAACGCGCGCGGCACGCTGTTCACGGTGCAGAAGGCACTGCCACTGATCAACGACGGCGGCTCGATCGTCATGACCGGGTCAATCGCGTCGGTCAGGGGTTACCCCGGGTGGAGTGTGTACGCCGCGAGCAAGGCTGTGCTGCATGCGTATGCCCGCGTGTGGTTGTCCGAGTTGAAGGACAGGAGGATCCGGGTCAACGTGCTGACTCCGGGCCAGGTCGTCACGCCAGGACAGGAGCAGATGTTCGACGATGCGATGAGGGCACGTGAGGCATTGATCCCACGAGGAAAGAACGGCAGCCCTGAGGAGATTGCGACGGTCGCACTGTTCCTCGCCACGGACGACTCAAGCTATGTCAATGGTATGGAGTTGATTGTCGACGGCGGCACCACGGCAGTCTGACTTGACTACGACCCGTCGCTTGTGTCCGAGGGGGGACTTGAACCCCCACGCCCGTTAATAGGGCACTAGCACCTCAAGCTAGCGCGTCTGCCATTCCGCCACTCGGACCTGGCCCCCAAACCACTGCTGGGAGCAGCTAAGGCTATCGGATCGACAAGCCCGGGCTCAAACCCGACGGGGGTGCGGGTGGTAGGAAAGGTGACTGTGAGCCAACCTCTCAACGCAGTAGGCGAGGTGGTCGACCTCGTCCGCGCGCTGATCCGGTTCGACACCTCCAACACCGGGGAGCTCGCGACCACAAAAGGCGAGGCCGAATGTGCCCGCTGGGTCGCCGAGCAGCTGCAAGAGGTCGGCTATGAGACCGAGTACATCGAGGCGGGAGCGCCGGGCCGGGCCAATGTGTTCACCCGGCTGAAGGGTGCAGACGCCTCTCGCGGGGCCCTGATGTTGCACGGGCACCTCGACGTGGTGCCCGCCGAGGCGTCGGACTGGAGCGTGCACCCGTTCTCCGGTGCCCTCGAGGACGGCTACGTGTGGGGTCGCGGCGCAGTCGACATGAAGGACATGGTCGGCATGATGATCGCGGTCGCCCGCGCCTTCAAACGCTCCGGCACGGTGCCGCCGCGCGACCTGGTGTTCGCGTTCGTATCCGACGAGGAGGCGGGCGGCAACTACGGCTGCAAGTGGCTCGTCGAGAACCGGCCCGACCTGTTCGAGGGCGTGACCGAGGCCGTCGGCGAGGTCGGCGGGTTCTCGCTGACGATCCCGAGGCGCGAGGGCGGGGAGCGCACGCTCTATCTGATCGAGACGGCCGAGAAGGCCATGATGTGGATGCGGTTGAGCGCCCGCGGGCGGGCGGGCCACGGTTCGATGATCCACGACAACAACGCCGTCACCGCCGTCGCCGAGGCGACGGCGAAGCTGGGCCGCCATCAGTTCCCGGTGGTCCTGACCGATTCCGTCGAGCAGTTCCTGACGGCCGTCGCGGAGGAGACGGGCTACACGTTCGATGTGGAGTCGCCGGATCTGGAGGGCGCCATCGCCAAGCTCGGCCCGATCGCCAGGATCGTCGGGGCGACGCTGCGCGACACCGCCAACCCGACGATGCTGAAGGCCGGCTACAAGGCCAATGTGATCCCTGCGACGGCGGAGGCGGTGGTCGACTGTCGGGTACTGCCGGGACGGCTGGCCGCCTTCGAGCGGGAGGTCGACGAGATCATCGGGCCCGACGTGACCCGCGAGTGGATCACCGAACTGCCGCCATACGAGACCAGCTTCGACGGTGAACTGCTCGAGGCGATGAACAATGCGCTCCTCGCCGCCGATCCCGACGCCCGCACGGTGCCGTACATGCTGTCGGGCGGCACCGACGCAAAGCACTTCGCCAGGCTCGGGATTCGGTGCTTCGGGTTCGCCCCGCTCAAGCTGCCGCCGGAGCTGGATTTCGCCGCGCTGTTCCACGGCGTCGATGAGCGGGTACCCGTTGATGCGCTGACGTTCGGCGCCCAGGTTCTCGAGCACTTCCTGCTGCACTGCTGATCACTCGATTGAAAGGACGACCGATGGCTTTTCCGTACAACCCATACGACCATCTGCCGAAGCTGCCCTCGTTCACGCTGACCTCCGAGTCGTTCACCGATGGCGGTGCCTGGTCCAACGACCAGGTCAGCGGCATCATGGGCGCGGGCGGCGAGGACGTCTCGCCGCAGTTGAGCTGGTCGGGGTTCCCTGAGGAGACCGCCAGCTTCGCCGTGACCGTCTACGACCCCGACGCACCGACGGCATCTGGCTTCTGGCACTGGGCGGTCGCCGACCTGCCCGCGACGGTCACCGACCTCCCTGCCGGTGCCGGCGACGGCAGCGAATTGCCCGGCAACGCAATGACTCTGGCCAACGACGCGGGCCTGACGCGCTTCATCGGCGCGGCGCCGCCGCCGGGTCACGGGGTGCACCGCTACTACGTCGTCGTGCACGCGGTCGGTGCGGAGAAGCTGGACCTGCCCGAGGGCGCCACGCCGGCGTACCTCGGCTTCAACCTGTTCCAGCAGGCGATCGCGCGGGCGATCATCCACGGCACGTATGAGCAGAACTAGCGAGCTACTCGCCGGCTCACTGAAGAACCGTTGGCTGGTTCGCGCTCCGATCTGGCTTAGCGCATCGCTGAGCCGACGGCGTCGGCCAGAGACGTGAAGCCGCCCTCGTGCAGGCGGCGGGCGATGCCGTCGTGAATGTGTTTGGCCCACAGGCCGCCGCCGTAGATGAAGCCGGTGTAGCCCTGCAACAGGGACGCCCCGGAGGTGATGCGGTCCCACGCGTCGTCGGCGGTTTCGATACCGCCGACACTGATCAGCACCAGCCGGTCGCCCACCCGCCGGTACAGCCGGCGCAGCACCTCCGCCGACCGTCGGGCGACCGGCGGGCCGGAGATGCCGCCCGCGCCGAGCTCGTCCACCCCGGGGGTGGCCAGGCCGTCACGGGACACCGTGGTGTTGGTCGCGACGATGCCGGCCAGGCCCAATTCGACTGCCAGATCGGCGATCTCGTCGACGTCGGAGTCGGACAGATCCGGTGCGATCTTGACCAGCACCGGTGTGCTCGTCTCTTCCCGCACCGCGGCCAGGATGGGCCGCAACGACTCGACGGCCTGCAGGTCGCGCAGCCCGGGCGTATTGGGTGAGCTGACGTTGACCACCAGGTACGCCGCCAGCGGGCCCACCAGCCGGGCGCTCTCCCGGTAGTCGTCGACGGCGCGGTCGGCCGGGACGATCTTCGTCTTGCCGATGTTGACCCCGATCGGCACATCCGGCGTGTGCCGCGCCAGGCGCAGCGCGAGCTCACCGGCTCCGTTGTTGTTGAAACCCAGCCGGTTGAGCAGCGCCCGGTCCTGGGGCAGCCGGAACATCCTCGGCGGGGGATTGCCGGGCTGAGGCTGCGCGGTCACGGTGCCGACCTCGGCGTATCCGAAGCCCAGTGCGCCCCAGGCGGCCAGCCCGGCGCCGTTCTTGTCGAAGCCGGCGGCCAGCCCCATCGGCCCGGGGAATCGAACGCCGAACACGGTGCTTTCCAGCACGGGATCGTGCGGCGCCAACCGCTTCTTCAAGGCGCGGCGGGCGGGTGTCGGGGCCGTGCCGGTGCGCAGTGCAGTGAAAACCCAGGTGTGGATGCGCTCCGCGGGGACCAGGAAGAACGCCCGCCGAACGGCGCGGTACATCACCTCTACATCGCCGGCTGGTCGGCGATGTCCAGGCTGTTGAGGGCGGACTTCTTGCGGCGCAACAACACTCGGCGACTACCGTCGGTGTATAGCCGGACGCGGGTCAGCTCCCAGCCGCGGTACTCGGCCTCGATCGACAGCCGGGTTGACGCGCTGATGCGGGTGAGGTCAGGCGGCAGGCGCAGCGGCACCCACTCGTACTCGTCTGACAGATCGGCATCCCAGCCCGGCGGCATGAGGCCGCGCTGAACCGCCGTCACCGGGTGACTCCAGCGGCTTTGGTCATCGCACGCCTCCGGCGCCTGTGATCACCTGCACCCCAGCTCCGGTACCCGACACCACATACAGGGTGCCAGACGCCTCGTCGAAGGCCAGGGAGTTCGGCTGCTGCACGGTTGGATAACGCACCTTCTCGACAGGTATTCCGGTGGCCAGATCGTAACCAATAACCATATTCGTTCCTGTTTGTGACACCCAGGTCAGCCGGGTCGACCCGGCGAGGCCGTATGGCGCATCCCGGACCGGGTAGCGCTGCCGCAGCATCAGCGGGTCGGCCCCGAATACCAGCAGGGCATCGCCCCGGGTGTCGGCGACCAACACCCGGCCCGCCGGGTCGACGGCCAGCGTGGTGGCCCCTTCGCCGGCGCGCAGGGCGTGCTCGGCCTTCGACCCGCTGGCGTCGACGGTGGTCACCGAGGTTTGGCCGCGGTCCAGTATCACGGCCGTATTTCCCTGTGTGACAACAGCATCGACTCGAGCGAAGATCTTCAGCTCGGCACCGACCGCGGTATCGGAGCTCAACGTGTACACCGCCCCGTCTGCGCTGCCGAGAACCAGCCTGCCGTCGGCGCGGCGGGCGATCGCGGTGAAATCGGTGCCGCCCTGCCCCTCGACCGGTATCCGGTTCACCCGACCCTGCGCGATATCGACCAGGAAGTACCCGCCGCGCGTCGATGCATAGACCTGGCCGCTGTTGTCGCCGGTCATGGCCGTCGCCGCGGCGGGCAACGGCACGGTGCGGCCAAGCCCCCTCGCAGGCAATACGGTGACCACCCCGTCTTCGGTCTTATCGGGGCTCAGCACCACCAACGACGCCGTCGCCGCGTCGAACAGCACGGACTTCGCGTGTCCCGCCATCGGGCGCACGACGCCTGCGGGCGGCCTGCTCGTTGGGGGAGACACCGCCGCTTCGGCAGGTGCGATCGTCGGCGGCGGCGCGTCGGTGGGGTTCGATGTGCACGCCGTCACACCACACCCAATCAACACGAGCACACCACAACATGCCATCTGACCTGCATGTTTGATACGGCTTAGCAACGGGTAGCTTTCGTGCGTGCGAAGTGGACGGCAATCGAACAGCAAGTGTAGGCACGCCACCCCAAGGGGTAGGGTTCGGTCATGAGCCTCGCGCCGAGCAGTGATTCGGCCGACAAGGGGTTTGCTATCGAAGATATTTCGACCGGCCTGCACGCCAGCGGTTTCGGACAGCTGGGCGACGGGCGAAGTTTCTCATTCCACGTCGAGCATCAGCAGTTGGTCGTCGAGATCTATCGCCCCCGGCTCGCGGGCCCGGTTCCGCAGGCCGAGGACGTGGTGGCGACCGCGACGCGCAAGGCCGGTGACATCGACCTGTTCGACGAACGCAGCGTCACCGCGGCAGTGCGGGACGCGGCGGCGAACGCACAACCGGTGCCGCGCACAGCGCGCTGACTGGCCCTCACGGTACGGTCGTCGTCGTGATCGAGGCGCCGGCGATGTCGTGGCTGCAGGTCGTCGTGTTGTCGGTGCTGCAGGGGCTTACGGAATTTCTGCCGGTGTCCTCGTCCGGACATCTCGCGATCGCTTCGCGGCTGTTCTTCGCCGACGACGCGGGTGCATCGTTCACTGCGGTGACGCAACTGGGCACCGAGTTGGCGGTGCTGGTGTACTTCGCCCGCGACATCGCGCGCATCGTCAAGGCATGGGTCACCGGCCTTTTCAACGCCGCGGCCCGCGACGCCAACTACCGGCTGGGCTGGTACGTCATCATCGGCACCATCCCGATCGGATTGCTGGGGCTGCTGTTCAAGGACGAAATCCGTACGGGGGCAAGGAATCTGTGGCTGATCGCGTCGGCATTGGTGGTGTTCTCCGCGGTGATCGCGGCCGCCGAGTACTTCGGCAGGCAGACCCGCGATGTCGAACAACTCACCTGGCGCGACAGCGTGACCGTCGGTCTGGCCCAGTGTCTGGCGCTGGTGCCCGGGGTGTCTCGGTCCGGTGCGACGATCAGCGCGGGCCTGCTCCTCGGGCTGAACCGCGAGCTGGCCGCCCGATTCGGCTTTCTGCTGGCCATCCCCGCGGTGTTGGCTTCGGGGCTCTTCTCATTGCCCGACGCGTTTCATCCCGTGGGTGAGGGGATGAGCGCCAGCGGGGGGCAGCTATTGGTGGCGACCCTGATCGCGTTCGTCGTCGGCCTGGCGGCGGTGGCCTGGTTCCTGCGGTTCCTGGTGCGGCACAGCATGTACTGGTTCGTCGGCTATCGCGTCGTCCTCGGCACGGTGGTGCTGATCCTGCTCGGCACCGGGGTGGTGGCCGCCACATGACCGTCATCCTGCTGCGGCACGGCCGCTCGACCTCCAACACCGCGCAGACGCTGGCGGGACGCAGCGACGGCGTCGACCTCGACGACAAGGGCCAGGAGCAGGCCAGGGCACTGGTCGACCGGATCGGGTCGCTGCCGATCCGCGCCGTCGTGCGCTCGCCACTGCTGCGTTGCAGGAGCACCGTGGAACCGTTGGCCGCCGCCCTCGGCGTCGAGCCAATCGTGGACGAACGCATCTCCGAGGTGGATTACGGCGAGTGGACCGGCCGCAAGATCGGCGACCTGGTCAAGGAGCCGTTGTGGGCGGTGGTGCAGCAGCAGCCCAGCGCCGCGGTCTTCCCCGGCGGCGAGGGCCTGGCCCACGTGCAGGCCCGCGCGGTGGAGGCGGTGCGGGAGCACGACCGTCGCCTCGCCGAGGAGCACGGCGGCGACGTGCTGTGGGTTGCCTGCACGCACGGCGATGTGATCAAGGCGATCGTGGCCGACGCGCTGGGCACCCACCTGGACAGTTTCCAGCGCATCACCGCCGATACCGCGTCGATGAGTGTGATCCGGTACACAGCGCTACGTCCCTTCGTGGTTCACGTGAACCACACCGGTGACCAACTGGCTTCCGGTTTGACCGCCAAACCGCCCGACACCTCCGACAGCGAGGCGAAAGACGTGCCGCCGAGCGACGCGGTGGTGGGCGGCTCGACGGACTGAGCGCGGTATTTTGGAGGAGCCATGGCCCGCGCAATCCACGTCTTCCGCACACCCGACCGTTTCGTGGCCGGGACCGTCGGGCAGCCTGGAAACCGCACCTTCTACCTGCAAGCGGTGCACGATACGCGGGTCATCTCCGTGATCCTGGAGAAGCAGCAGGTCGCAGTGCTTGCCGAGCGGATCGCGGCGTTGCTGCTGGAGATCAACCGACGGTTCGGCACCCCGATCCCTCCCGAGACCGATGTGGACGACCTCAGCCCGCTGGTCACGCCCGTCGACGCCGAGTTCCGGGTCGGCACGATGGGCCTCGGCTGGGATTCAGAGGCCGAGACCGTGGTGGTGGAGCTGCTCGCGGTGTCCGAGACGGAGTTCGATGCGTCGGTCGTGCTCGACGACGCCGAGGACGGGCCCGACGCTGTGCGCGTGTTCCTCACCCCCGAGTCCGCGCGTCAGTTCGCGACGCGGTCCAACCGCGTCATCTCGGCCGGCCGGCCGCCGTGTCCGCTCTGCGACGAGCCCCTCGACCCGGAGGGCCACATCTGCGTGCGCACCAACGGCTATCGGCGGAGCCTGCTCGAGCCCGACGATGAACCCGACGCCTAGCGACAGCGAGGCGTTGCGCCGTGGCGAACTCACCGTCATCGGACGAATCCGTTCCGCGAGCAACGCCACCTTCCTCTGCGAGGCCCATCTCGATGAGCTGACGGTGCACTGTGTCTACAAGCCGGTCGCCGGCGAGGCTCCGCTGTGGGACTTCCCTGACGGCACGCTGGCCGGCCGGGAGCTTGCCGCGTACCTGGTATCGACGGCGTTGGGCTGGGACATCGTGCCCTACACCATCATTCGCGACGGACCTGCTGGCGCAGGAATGCTCCAGCTGTGGGTGAATCAACCCGGCGACGAGGTGGGTGAGAAGCCGGAAGCCGGCCCCGACCTGGTGGATCTGCTTCCCGCGGGCCGGATTCCGCCCGGATTCCTGCCGGTGCTACGCGCCTACGACTACGCGGGTGACGAGGTGACCCTGGTGCACGCCGACAACGTACCCCTGCGCCGGATGGCGGTGTTCGACGTGCTGATCAACAACGCCGACCGCAAAGGCGGGCACATCCTGTCCGCTGTCGACGGACATGTCTACGGCGTCGATCACGGCGTGAGCCTGCACGTCGACGACAAACTGCGCACCGTGCTGTGGGGATGGGCGGGCAAGCCCGTCGACGACGAGACGCTTGAGACAGTGGGTCGACTGCGCGACGACGTGCGCGGGACGCTCGGCGAGCAGTTGCGCGAGCACATCACCGGTCGCGAGGTCGATGGGTTGCGTCGCAGAGCGGTTGCGCTGCTGAACAATCCGGTGATGCCGTCACCGGACCGGCATCGCCCCATCCCGTGGCCGGCGTTCTGAGCTAGAGCCGCGTCGACGCGTTGTGCCGGTACTGCATTGCGCGGTAGGGCCAGTTGGAGTCGTCGGTCGTGTTCCAGTGGCTGACCACCAGATGCAGGTTGCGCAACGTCGAGCCGGGGACGACGTAGCCGCCGTACAACTGGCTGAGGGTGCCCGTGGCGCAGCCGTCGGGGGGACTGCACCGAGGCGACGGCCACGACGTGTTTCGCAGCACCGTCGTCGTCGGCGCGGCCTGGAAGTCGTCGGTCGGGTGGTTGAGCACCTTGACCCGAATGGCTCCCGAGCTCGACTCGAAATAGCTGAACACCCAACGATTCTGGACCCGGCGAAGGCTCATCTCACCGACCGTGGTGCCGGCAGGCAATAGCGGCATCGGGTCATTGTTGAACCAGCCGCCAGTCCACGGATGCCATGCGGAGCGGTCAAGCAGGTCGTCTGCCTTCACCCGGTAGAGGTAGGCGTTCTCGCGACGGTTGAATGCACTTGCGATGACGTACACCGTGCCGGAATCGGGGTCGTGTTCCCAGGTGATCAGCTGTTGACGACGGTCAATATGAGAGCCGAGCCGCCGGGCGTCCGGCCCTGCGTCATACCAGGTTTCGCCGCAGTCGTCGCTGTAGGTGATCTCGGTCCACAACACGTTGTGCAGTCCACGGTTGACCATGGCGAACAGATAGAGCCGGCCGCCGATGGTGATGGCGTCGGCGGGCAGCACCGTCGAGTACCCCCCGGCTTTCCAGGGCGGCGCGTCGTGCTCGTAGTCCCACAGTTGGCGGGCGTAGTCGCCGCCGACCGCATCGTCAAAGGTGATGCCGTCGTTCAGGCTGCGCAGCGAGGTGTCGTTGGACCGCAGCATCACCGGGCTGCGCCAGCCGGGGCCGCCCGCGCGGCATTCGACGAACGTGTCGCCGAAGATGAATCCGGTCCGCCCGTCGGCCAGCGCGACGGCGATGCCGAGATCGGTGCCTCCGACGCCGAACTTCTCCGCGGAACTGCCGGGGCCGGTGAGATCGGTGACCTTGACCGTCGGTGGCTGGACCTGCGCGGTCTTGATGCCCCGATCGGTCACCCCCACATTATTCGGCAATACTGCTTGCTGTGACCCTCACCGACGCAGCGCTGGCCGCAGAGCTGGCCCGCGAAGCCGGTGAACTGCTTCTCGAGGTGTGGCAGGAGGAGGGTTTCTGGGATCCGTATGACCTCGGCGACGCGGGGGACAAGCGGGCGAACACGCTGATCCTGGACGGCTTGGCGCGTGCGCGCCCAGCCGACGCGGTGCTGTCGGAAGAGGCCGTCGACGACCTGTCGCGGGTCGACGCCGACCGGGTGTGGATCGTCGACCCGCTCGACGGAACCTGGGAGTTCTCCACCCGGCGCAACGACTGGGCCGTGCACATCGCGCTCTGGCAGCGAAACGGGCGGTCAGACGGCGGAATCTCCGACGCGGCCGTGGCGCTGCCTGCGTTCGGCGAGGTCTACCGCACCGACACCGTCACCCCGCCCGCGCCCCGCGGCGAGGGACCGATCAGGATCACCGCCAGCGCGCGCCGCCCTCCTGCGGTGCTGTGGCGGTTGGCCGACTTGATGGATATCGAGCTGATCCGCATCGGGTCGGCCGGCGCCAAGGCGATGGCGGTAGTGAGCGGCGACGTCGATGCCTACCTGCACGCGGGGGGGCAGTGGGAGTGGGATTCGGCCGCCCCCGCGGGTGTGGTTCGGGCGGCGGGTATGCATGCGTCGCGGCTGGATGGTTCGCCGCTGATATACAACCGCCGCGACCCGTATCTCCCCGACCTGTTGATGTGCCGTCAAGAGCTCGCCGAGGTGCTGCTGCCCGCGATCCGGTCGGTCGTCAGAGGCGGCCAAGGGCGAACCCCCTAGAGTCGAAGGTATGCAGTCGTGGCAGGCACCAAACGTCCCGGCCCTGCCCGGTCGCGGTCCCAAGCTGCGGCTGTACGACACCGCCGACCGGCAGGTGCGACCGGTAGCCGCGGGTGCGGACGCCACCATGTACGTGTGCGGCATCACGCCGTATGACGCCACCCACCTTGGCCATGCCGCCACCTACCTGACATTCGATCTGGTGCACCGGGTGTGGCTCGATTCCGGTCACCGCGTGAACTACGTGCAGAACATCACCGACGTCGACGATCCGCTGTTCGAGCGGGCCAACCGCGACGGCATCGACTGGCGTGTGCTCGCCGACCGGGAGACCGCGCTGTTCGCCGAGGACATGGCCGCGTTGCGGGTGCTACCGCCGCACGCCTACGTCGCCGCGACGGAGGCCATCGGCGAGGTCGTCGAGCTGGTCGAGAAGATGCTCGCGTCGGGTGCGGCTTATGTCGTCGACGATGCAGAGCACCCCGACGTCTATTTCCGCGCCGACGCCACTGCGCAGTTCGGCTACGAGTCCGGATACGACCGCGACACCATGCTGCGGCTGTTCGGGGAGCGCGGTGGCGACCCCGACCGTCCGGGCAAGAGCGACGCCCTCGACGCGCTGCTGTGGCAGGCGGAGCGGCCCGGTGAACCCAGCTGGCCGTCGCCGTTCGGTCCAGGCAGGCCCGGCTGGCATGTGGAATGCACGGCGATTTCGCTCGCCCGGATCGGCACCGGCCTGGACATCCAGGGCGGCGGCAGCGACCTGATCTTCCCGCATCACGAGTTCTCCGCCGCCCACGCCGAATGTGTCACGGGGGAGCGGAGATTCGCCCGACACTATGTGCACGCGGGAATGATCGGGTGGGACGGCCACAAGATGAGTAAGAGCCGGGGGAACCTGGTGCTGGTCTCCGGGTTGCGCGCCGATGGCGTTGAACCGGCGGCGATCAGGTTGGGGCTGTTGGCCGGTCACTACCGCGCCGACCGGTCGTGGAGTGACACGGTGCTGGCCGATGCGGCTCTCCGGCTGCAGCGGTGGCGAGACGCCACGTCGCTACAGGTCGGACCGGATGCAACCGAGGTCGTTGCCAGGGTGCGCGGATATCTTGCTGACGACCTCGACACTCCGAAAGCGCTTGCCGCGCTTGACGGCTGGAGCACTGATGCGCTCAGCTACGGCGGCCATGACAGCGAGGCGCCGCGAACGGTGGCCACCGCGATCGACGCACTACTCGGGATCGAGCTTTAGCAGACCCACGAGAGGGAGTACTCAATGAGTGCCGTGAACCGAAAGGTCGTCCTGATCACCGGGGGCGCCCGCGGGGTCGGTGCGGAAGTGGCGCGTCGGCTACACGCCAAAGGCGCCAACGTGGTGCTCTACTGTCCCGACTACGTCTCGGTGCTGCGCTGGATCAAGCCGCTGCTGCTGGCCACCCGGCTCGGCGAGTCCACTACACTCAAGTCCGTTCCAGAACTGTTGCCGCAGATGGATGCTGAGGTCGAGGCACTGGGCCGGTCGCTGAGTGGGCGCACCCAGGAAGTGGAGAAGTGATGATCCGCCTGCTCGCGGTGCTGAGCACGCTCGTGGTGCTTGCCGGGTGCACAGCCAAGGAGGGAGAGGAGGCGACCACGTCCGCGCCGCCACCGACTTCGCCCGCCGTCACCCCCGATCAGGCCCGCGCGATCGCCAAAGAGGCCTACATCTGGGGCTTTCCGATGGTCGACAACTACCGGGTGCATGTACTCGTATTTCGTCAACAAGCAGGACCCCGAGTACAAGGGCGGCTGGAACGAGATCCACAACACCGCACGGGTGTACACACCCGAGGACAAGACGATCCAGACGCCGAACTCGGACACGCCGTATTCGGCCGTCGGCGCCGACCTGCGCACAGAGCCGCTGGTACTGACAGTTCCGCCGATCGAGCAGGACCGTTATTACTCACTGCAGTTCGTCGACGGCTACACCTACAACCTGGCCTATGTCGGCAGCAGGACCACGGGCAACGGCGGCGGCAAGTACCTGCTGGCCGGGCCGAACTGGAAGGGCGAGAAACCCGATGGCATCAACGAGGTCATCCGGTCCGACACCGACCTGATGCTCGTGCTGTACCGCACCCAACTCTTCGGCCCATCCGACATCGACAAGGTGAAGGAGATCCAGGCCGGCTATCGGGTGACACCGCTTTCGGTGTTCCTGAACCAGCCGCCGCCTGCGCCCGCGCCTGCGATCGACTTCGTGCCGCCGCTGACGCCCGACCAGCAGAAGACCTCACCGCAGTTCTTCGAAATCCTCAGCTTTGCAATGCGATTCGCCCCTGTGCTACCCGACGAGAAGGAGATGCGCGACCGGTTCGCGTCCATCGGCATCGGGCCCGACGGCGACTTCGACGCCGACAAGCTCAGCCCGGAGATGCGTAACGCGATCAAGGGCGGCATCGCCGACGCGTGGGCGGAGTTCGACACCTTCAAGAAGGAGAAGGTCGACACCGGCGAAGTGGGAGCGGCGCAGTTCTTCGGCACGCCCGCCGATCTGAAGGGCAACTACCTGTACCGGATGGCGGGCGCCGTGCTCGGCATCTACGGCAACACCGCCGCTGAGGCGCTCTACCCGAACTTTGTCAACGACGCCGCCGGCCAACCACTGAGCGGTGCGAACAACTACACGTTCCATTTCGCAAAGGACGCGCTGCCGCCCGTCAACGCGTTCTGGTCGCTGACGATGTACGAGTTGCCGCAGAGCCTGCTGGTCGCCAACCCGATAAACCGGTATCTGATCAACTCGCCGATGCTGCCGAGCCTGGTTCCCGATAAGGACGGCGGCTATACGTTCTACGTCCAGAACGAGTCGCCCGGGTCGGACAAGGAGTCCAACTGGCTGCCCGCACCCAAGGGCCCGTTCGCGTTGGTGCTCCGGCTGTACTGGCCCAAGCCGGACGCGCTGAACGGAACCTGGAAGGCGCCGAAACCCGAGAAGGTCTAGCGGCGTTCCCGCGAGCGCTCAACCAAGTCAGATTTGGCCGAGAATCTGTACGCCGGTGAGCGCTCGGCCGTTGTTAATCAGCCGCCTAGCCCCGGCTGTGCTGGTTCTTCCGGGGCTAGCCCCGGAAGCCCGGTCCGCGTCGGCGCAGATAGCGCTCGAACTCGGCGGCCAACGCGTCGCCGTCGATCTTGCCCAGCGCCTCGGTCATGTCCACCTCGGCGTCGCCGCGCTGTTCCAGGGATGCCACGTACTCCGCGATCTCGTCGTCTTCGGCGGTCATCTCGCTGACCGCCTCCTCCCACTCCTCGGCCTGCGTCGGCAGGTCGCCCAGCGGCACCTCGATATCGAGAACGTCCTCGACGCGGCGCAGCAGCGCCACCGTGGCCTTCGGATTCGGCGGTTGGGAAACGTAGTGGGGGACCGCGGCCCAGAACGTCACCGCGGGGATGCCCGCGGCGACACAGGCGTCCTGGAACACGCCTGCGATTCCGGTCGGTCCCTCGTAGCGGGTTTCCTCCAGCCCGAAGAACTTGGCCGAGTCGGGGGAGTAGGCGGCGCCCGACACCGGCACCGGCCGGGTGTGTGGCGTGTCCGCGAGCAGTGCGCCGAGGATGACGACGGTGTCGACGTTGAGCTTGTCGGTGATGGCCAGCAGCTCGGCGCAGAATGTGCGCCATCTCATATTCGGCTCGACGCCGTGCATCAGCACGATGTCACGGTCCGAGCCCGGCGGCCGACAGTGCGAGATGTGCATCGACGGCCACACCAGTTCCCGGGTCACGCCGTCGATCTGGCGAATCACCGGCCGGTTCACCTGGTAGTCGTAATAGGCCTCATCGTCGATCTCGATGAGCGGGTCGGCTTCCCAAATCGCGTCGAGGTGCTCCAGCGCGTCGCTGGCCGCGTCGCCGGCGTCGTTCCAGCCCTCGAACGCCGCCACCACGACGGTGTTGCGGAGTTCGGGCAGGTCGGCGGGCTTGCGGCCGGTCGCATCCGACGGGGTCACTACGCCAGCGTAAGGCTTCCATCGGCCTGGCGAGCCTTATGGACACAGCCCGATTTTGTAGGCCGACTACCCTGTTTATGTGACTGCTCCAGACGACCGCACCTACGACACCGACCTGCTCGACGCCCTGTCGCAGCGAGTATTGGTGGGCGACGGCGCCATGGGGACGCAGTTGCAGGACGCCGATTTGACGCTCGACGACTTCAACCAGCTCGAGGGTTGCAACGAGATCCTCAACGAGACCCGCCCCGACGTCATCGAGCAGATCCACCGCAACTACTTCGCGGCGGGCGCGGACGCGGTCGAGACCAACACGTTCGGTTGCAACCTGAGCAACCTCGGCGACTACGACATCGCCGACAAGATCCGCGAGCTGTCAGAGAAGGCCACCACCATCGCGCGCCGCGTCGCCG
Source organism: uncultured Actinomycetota bacterium (assembly GCA_963716505.1). GTDB lineage: Bacteria > Actinomycetota > Actinomycetes > Mycobacteriales > Mycobacteriaceae > Mycobacterium. The sequence goes on along the minus strand of CAVQTL010000019.1, from coordinate 275,401 downwards.
ATGAGATGAGCACCGCTGACCGCACGCGCTACGTGCTCGGCTCCATGGGGCCGGGCACCAAGCTGCCGACTCTCGGACACACCGAGTACGCGATCATCCGCGACGCGTACGCGGAGGCGGCGCTCGGCATGCTTGAGGGCGGCGCCGACGCGATCCTCGTCGAGACCTGCCAGGATCTCCTGCAGCTCAAGGCCGCGGTGCTGGGCTCGCGCCGCGCGATGGCCCAATTCGGTCGTCACATCCCGGTTTTCGCCCATGTCACGGTGGAGACCACGGGCACCATGCTGCTGGGCAGCGAGATCGGGGCCGCGCTGACGGCGGTCGAGCCGCTCGGTGTGGACATGATCGGGCTGAACTGCGCCACCGGACCCGCCGAGATGAGCGAACACCTGCGGTACCTGTCGCAGCACGCACGGACGCCGGTGTCGGTGATGCCCAACGCGGGTCTTCCGGTACTGGGGGCCAAGGGCGCCGAATATCCGCTGCAGCCAGACGAACTCGCCGAGGCGCTGTCTGGCTTCGTGTCCGATTACGGACTTTCGCTTGTCGGCGGCTGCTGCGGCACCACGCCCGAGCACATCCGCCGGGTGGCCGAGGCCATTCCCGATGTGGCACGCGCCGAGCGGCGCGTCGCGTTCGAGCCCGCGGTCGCATCGCTGTACTCGTCGGTGCCCTTCCATCAGGATGCGTCGGTGCTGATGATCGGCGAACGGACGAATGCCAACGGTTCCAAGGCGTTCCGCGAGGCCATGATCGCCGAAGACTGGCAGAAGTGCCTGGACATCGCCAAGGACCAGACCCGCGACGGCGCCCACCTGCTCGATCTGTGCGTCGACTACGTCGGCCGCGATGGGGTTGCCGACATGAACGAACTGGCCAGCCGACTGGCCACGTCATCGACGCTGCCGATCGTGCTGGACTCCACCGAAACCGCGGTGCTGCGGGCAGGTTTGGAGCACCTCGGCGGTCGCTGCGTGATCAACTCGGTGAACTACGAGGACGGCGACGGCCCGGAGTCGCGCTTCCACAAGACGATGGAGCTCGTCGCCGAGCACGGCGCCGCGGTGGTGGCGCTGACCATCGACGAGGAGGGCCAGGCCCGCACCGCCGACAAGAAGGTGGAGATCGCCGAACGGCTCATCGCCGACATCACGAGCAACTGGGGCGTCGACGAGTCCTCGATCCTGATCGACACCCTGACGTTCACCATCTGCACCGGGCAGGAGGAGTCGCGCCGCGACGGCATCGAGACCATCGAGGCGATTCGGCTGCTGAAGCGCAAGCACCCCGACGTGCAGACCACACTGGGTCTGTCGAACATCTCGTTCGGTCTCAATCCCGCTGCGCGCCAGGTGCTCAACTCGGTGTTCATGCACGAGTGCCAGGAAGCCGGCCTTGACTCGGCCATCGTGCACGCGAGCAAGATCCTGCCGATGAACCGGATCGACGAAAAGCAACGCGAGGTCGCGTTGGATCTCGTCTACGACCGCAGGCGCGAGGGGTACGACCCGCTGCAGGAACTCATGGGCATGTTCGAAGGTGTCTCGGCGGCCTCGTCGAAGGAGTCGCGCGCCGCCGAGCTGGCCAAGCTTCCCTTGCTCGAGCGGCTCGCCCAGCGCATCGTCGACGGCGAGCGCAACGGCCTGGACGCCGACCTCGACGAGGCCATGACCGAGAAGCCGCCGCTGGCCATCATCAACGAGAACCTGCTCGCGGGCATGAAGACCGTCGGCGAGCTGTTCGGCTCCGGCCAGATGCAGCTGCCGTTCGTCTTGCAGTCCGCCGAGGTGATGAAAGCCGCTGTGGCCTACCTGGAACCGCACATGGAGAAGGCCGAGGACGACGCGGGTAAGGGCCGGATCGTGCTGGCGACCGTGAAGGGCGACGTGCACGACATCGGCAAGAACCTCGTCGACATCATCCTGACGAACAACGGCTACGAGGTCGTCAACATCGGCATCAAACAGCCGATCAACACCATCCTGGAAGTCGCGGAAGACAAGAGTGCCGACGTCGTCGGAATGTCTGGGCTGCTGGTGAAGTCGACCGTGGTGATGAAGGAAAACCTCGAGGAGATGAACACCCGCGGGGTGTCCGACAAGTTCCCGGTGTTGCTCGGCGGTGCCGCACTCACCCGCGGCTATGTGGAGAACGATCTCGCCGAGATCTACGAGGGCGAAGTTCATTACGCCCGTGACGCGTTCGAGGGCCTGCGGCTGATGGACACCATCATGACCGTCAAGCGCGGCGGCGCGGTGGACGCCGACAGCCCGGAGGCGATCGCGGCGCGGGAGAAGGAAGCCGAACGCAAGGCCCGCCACGAACGGTCGAAACGTATTGCGGCCGAACGTAAGGCCAAGGAGGTGCCGGTCGAGGTGCCCGAGCGCTCCGACGTGGCCGCCGATGTCGACGTGCCCGTCCCTCCGTTCTGGGGCACGCGCATCGTCAAGGGAGTCGCCCTGGCCGACTACACCGGGCTGCTCGATGAGAGGGCACTGTTCCTGGGGCAGTGGGGATTACGCGGGCAGCGCGGCGGCGAAGGCCCGAGCTACGAGGAGTTGGTGGAGTCCGACGGCCGCCCGCGGCTGCGCTATTGGCTCGACCGGCTTTCGACCGACGGGATTCTCGCGCACGCCGCCGTGGTGTACGGGTATTTCCCCGCGGTCTCCGAAGGTGACGACGTCATCGTGCTGACTGACCCCACGACCCGATGCGCCGGAACGCTTCCGCTTCACCTTCCCGCGTCAGCAGCGCGGCCGGTTCCTGTGCATCGCCGACTTCATCCGCTCGAAGGAGCGGGCCACCGAACTCGGCCAGGTCGACGTGCTGCCCTTCCAGCTGGTGACGATGGGACAGCCGATCGCCGACTTCGCCAACGAGCTGTTCGCCTCCGATTCCTACCGGGACTACCTGGAGGTGCACGGCATCGGTGTGCAGCTGACCGAGGCGCTGGCCGAGTACTGGCACAGGCGTGTTCGCGAGGAACTGAAATTCCCCGACCATGCCATGGCGGCCGAGGATCCGGACGCCGTTGAGGACTACTTCAAGCTCGGGTACCGCGGGGCGCGCTTCTCGTTCGGTTACGGCGCCTGCCCGAACCTCGACGATCGGGTGAAGATGGTGGAGTTGCTCGACCCGGGCCGTGTCGGTGTGACGCTGTCGGAGGAACTGCAGCTGCACCCGGAGCAGTCCACCGATGCGTTCGTGCTGCACCACCCCGAAGCCAAGTACTTCAACGTCTAGGTCACGCCGAACAGCGCGGCGTTCTGTCGCGCCCAGTGGGCCACCGACTGGGCGGGCACGCCGGTGAGCTCGGCAACCAGCTGATTTGCCTGCTGCGGGTTGTCGACAGCTTCCGCCACCGTGTCCAGGTACCAGGCGGCCTCGGAACCCATCGCCGGCCGCAGCGCCTCGATCGCCTCATCCCGGCTGCACTGCTCGAACGCGACGTCGACGCCGATGCCGACCCCGATCTGCTCGGCGATCTGCGCGCGGGTCAACGACTCCGGGCCGGTGATCTCATACATCCGACCGTGATGGGATTGCTCAGGCGTCATCAGCAGCGCCGCGGCCACCCTCGCGATGTCATCCATCGATATCGGCGCCTCCACCACACCCGGATAGGGGTCGCGGACGGTCGCCGTGGTCTTGATCTGGTCGGCCCACAGGGCAAGGTTCTCCAGGAATTCGCCAGGCCCGAGTTGCGTATTGGCGAGTCCGGAGGCCGCGATGGCGTCGGCGTGGGTCTGCCAGTACCCGACGCCGGACAGCGCAACGACGTAGGAGACGTTGGCCGCCCTGGCCATATCGAGTGTGACGTCGAGGGTTTTGGGCAGCGGCGCGAGATACATCCGATCGACGCCTGCCAGCGCAGCCGAAAGCGACTCGGGCCTGCCCAGGTACCCGGTGACCGGGGTGACACCGTCGGGCAGGTTCGCCTTGACGGGATCGGTCGTCAATGCGCGGATGTCGTTGGCGCCCAGGTCGATCAGGTGATCGACGATGCGCCTGCCGATGTTGCCGGTGGCGCCGGTCACAAGAATGGTCATGATTTCACGCTACGTGGCGCCCATGACACAATCGCGGGCGTGAAAGCGGTGCTGTGGGATATGGACGGCACCCTTGTCGACTCCGAAAAGCTGTGGGACGTCTCCCTGGCCGCGCTCTACGAAAAGCTCGGCGGCGTGCTGACGCCGCAGGTGCGGGCATCGATGGTGGGCAGCGTGGCCGAGAACACCATGCGGATCGTCTACACCGACCTCGGTCTCGAACTCGACGCCGAGGCGATGGCCGAGTCCAGCCGCTGGCTGAACGACTACACCGCCGACCTCTTCGATGGTGGGCTGCCGTGGTGTGACGGCGCGAAGGAGTTGTTGGAAGCGCTTGCCGCTGAGCGCACACCGATGGTCCTGGTTACCAACACACAGCGTGCCCTCACCGAGCACGCGCTGAACGGCATCGGCCGTCAGTACTTCTCGGCCACGGTGTGCGGCGACGAGGTGCCGAATGGCAAACCCGCGCCGGACCCGTACCTGCGCGCAGCGGCGTTGCTGGATCTGCAGGCCGGGCGAATGCCTGGCCGTCGAGGACTCGGTCACCGGAACCGCCGCTGCGGAGCGCGCCGGATGCCCGGTGTTGGTGGTACCCAACGACGTCGAGGTACCCGGTGGCCGCCGGCGACGACACGTTTCCTCGCTGGCCGGACTCGACCCCGCTGACCTGCGTGACATTCATTCGCAACTGATTACGCAGTTCCGAGAACGCACCGCATGACCGCGTCTCTGTGATTGAATATGTGACCTCCATCACGCAAAGCTGCGGAAGGACGTCACATGACTCACGGACCCGTCGGTGATTCCTCGTCAGGTGTGGACTACGAAGAATCCGAGCACAGCGGCCGTGTAGTCCGAATCGCGTCGGTAGCAGCCCTCGGCGGGTTGCTCTTCGGCTACGACAGTGCCGTCATCAACGGCGCGGTCTCGGCGATCGAGGACGACGTTCGGCGTCGGTGGTTTCAAGCTGGGCTTCGCGGTGGCGTCGGCGCTGCTCGGGGCGGCCGCCGGCGCGCTCACCGCAGGCAGGCTCGCCGACAAGATCGGCCGGATAGCCGTGATGAAGATCGCCGCGCTGCTGTTCCTGATCAGCGCGATCGGTGCCGGCCTGTCCTACAACTTCGTCGGCACCAACGACGACCACTACTTCGGACTGCCGAGCGGCGTCTGGATGCTGGTGGTCTTCCGGATCATCGGTGGTATCGGCGTCGGCGTGGCCTCCGTCATCGCGCCGATGTATATCGCGGAGACCTCGCCGCCGCGCATCCGCGGGCGGCTCGGCTCGCTGCAACAGCTGGCGATCGTGACGGGCATCTTCCTGTCGCTGGCGATCGACTACCTGCTGGCGGAATTGGCCGGTGGTTCCGCGCGAAGAGTTGTGGCTGGGGCTGGAGGCCTGGCGCTGGATGTTCATCGTGATGGCGGTGCCGGCTCTCCTGTACGGCGTGCTGGCCTTCACCATTCCCGAGTCGCCGCGCTACCTCGTCGCCAAGTTCCGCATTCCCGAGGCCCGCAAGGTGCTGTCAGCTGCTGCTCGGCGAGAAGAGCCTCGAGCTGACGATCACCCGGATCCAGGAATCGCTGAAAGCCGAGAAGCCGCCGTCGTGGCGCGACCTGCGCAAGCCGACCGGTGGCATCTACGGAATCGTGTGGGTCGGCGTTGGGACTGTCGGTGTTCCAGCAGTTCGTCGGCATCAACGTGATCTTCTACTACTCCAACATCCTCTGGGAGGCCGTCGGATTCGACGAAAGCGCGGCGTTCATCATCACGGTGATCACGTCGGTGACCAACATCGCGACCACGCTGATCGCGATCGCGCTGGTCGACAAGGTCGGCCGTAAACCGCTGCTGCTGGTCGGCTCGATCGGGATGGCGGTCACGCTGGGCACGATGGCGATCATCTTCGGCACCGCGAACCCCGACGGCGACGGTGAGCCGGTCACCTGCCGGGCGCCGCCGGTCCGATCGCCCTGATCGCCGCCAACCTCTTCGTGGTGGCGTTCGGCATGTCGTGGGGGCCGATGGTCTGGGTGTTGCTGGGCGAGATGTTCCCCAACCGCATCCGGGCCGCCGCCCTCGGCCTTGCCGCGGCCGGCCAATGGGTGGCCAACTGGTTGATCACCGTGACCTTCCCGGGGTTGCGCGATCACCTCGGCGCCGCCTACGGCTTCTACGCACTATGCGCGGTGCTGTCGTTCCTGTTCGTCTGGAAGTGGGTCGAGGAAACCAAGGGCATGCACCTGGAGGACATGCACCGCGAGGCCCACCACACGCCCACGCCGCACTGACGACTATTCAGCCGGCGGAGGAGTCGGAAACGCTGTCCAGCTGTGGCGGGTCCACTTCTCCGGGAAGTCCGGTCGGACGAAGTCGTCTTGGTACTGCGAGCAGCCGACGGTGCGGCCGATCTCCAGTGCGGGTTCGACGAAGTCGGCGAGTTCGAGGTCGGGGTACTCGTTGTCGATACGTTTGATCAGGTCAAGCAACACAAAGACGGTGACCCTGCAATGGCCGACCAAGGACCTGACGTCGCTGACGTAGTTGAAGAGGAAGACGTATTCGTCCGGACGATCCGTAGCCACCTCCGATGCGGAGGCGGGGTCGTAGTGCGATTCGCCGCGTTCCGGAAAGTCGGCGACGTGGTCGCGGTTCGTCCGGACTTCGTCGTTGATGTCGTCGACGCGTTCGATGTACACGGCGACTCTGGGCAGCCCGGTTTCGTTGTCGGCCCAGGAGCACCGTAGTCCGTTGGTCATCTCAAGGTCCGGTGGATTCGACGAGTAGGTGTCGACGGTGTACTTCGACACGTTGATCACGCTGCTGAGAATCTCGCCGATCACGGCGACACGTTGCGAGTAGGTACGTGGGGGTGTCATCCAGTATCACCTTTTGACGTTTGCGGGGTATGCACCAACGATCCTGCCGTCGGATGCGGACACCACCACGTTGGCTTGCCAGATCGGTATCCCCTGATCTTCGGTGCGCATAACCCGGGTGACCAGGAAGGTGTCGTTGTCTTGCCGGTAAGTCACGGTTTCGGGATACGCCAGGGCGGCCGAGATTGCGTAATCGGCACCGTATCGCCAGTTACCGGCGGACAAGCCGCCGATGTAGTCACTCCATTTGCTGTCGTGGCCTTTCTTGCACATATGCTTGAGACCGAATTTGTCGTTGCCGCAGAACAATGTGCTGTTGCCCGCGGGGGCGGCGGCATCTGCGGCAGCGCGGCCTTCGCGGAACGTCAGCCCCTGGAAGCCCGCCGCCGTCGGCGTCAGCCGACCGGCGACCGAACGGTCTGTTTCGGCGAGACCCATTGCCGACGACCAGATCCCGTGCGCCAACTTCGGTGCCTGGCTCTGGCGCGCGAGGTGTTCGGCGGTCGTGGTCTGTATTCGGGTGTCGGTAACGGTGAGGTCGTCGCTCACGGTGAAGCCCGCGTTGCGCGCTGCCATGATCGCCTCCAGCGTGCGCTGCCACGCGCCTGCGATCTCGGTGGCGCCAGTACGTACGACGTCGGCCGCGTACTGGATGCCGCGCTGCTCCAGTTGTCGGCAGCCTCGGTCAGGTGGGCGGTGTCCCAGGCCGTGATCTGGCGTCAGAGTTGGGAGCACTTGCTAGGCACCGATATCGCCGACCGCCCGCAGGGAGTGCGCCGACGACTGCTCCGTCGCGTCGTAGTTGGACGCGGCAGCGGTCAAGCGCTCGCTCGTGGCTGCCATCCGCTCGACGAGCGTGCGCCTGGACGCGGCGACACCGTCATGCACGGCGGTCACCGCCGCCGCCGTTGCCTGGAATCGCGCACCGGGAGTCTGCTCGCGACCGCTGGCTGCCACCGCGTCGGCCTCCTGAACGCACTGCTGCGCGCAGGCGGCGAGCCCGTCCACGTCGGCCGAGATATCGCCCATATCGCAAGCGTAAGTGCCCCTGGTGGGTACCGCCGACGCCAGTTTTCGCGGCCAGCGGCGCAAACCCGCGTGACCGCGCGCATGCCCGCGTGGAACAATCGCGTGCCGTGAAGACCTTCGACGCGCTGTTCGACGAGCTCAGCGAAAAAGCGCGCACCCGGCCGGACGGTAGCGGCACCGTCGCCGCGCTCGACGGCGGGGTGCACGGGCTGGGCAAGAAGATCCTCGAGGAAGCCGGCGAGGTGTGGCTGGCCGCCGAGCACGAGGGCGACGACGCGCTGGCCGACGGAGATCAGCCAGCTGCTGTACTGGACGCAGGTGCTGATGATCTCACGCGGGCTGTCCCTCGACGACGTCTATCGGAAGCTGTGAACGGCATGCTGCGGGTTGCGGTACCCAACAAGGGCACGTTGAGCGAACCGGCCGCCGAGATCCTCTCGGAGGCCGGCTACCGGCGACGCACCGATCAGAAGGATCTGACGGTCATCGATCCGATCAACAACGTCGAGTTCTTCTTCCTGCGCCCCAAGGACATTGCGATCTATGTCGGATCGGGGCAACTGGATTTCGGTATCACCGGCCGGGATCTGGCCGCCGAATCCGACGCTCCCGTCCGCGAGCGGCTGGCGCTGGGCTTCGGCTTGTCCACGTTCCGCTACGCCGCCCCCGCGGGTCGCGACTGGACCGTCGCCGACCTCGCCGGTAGGCGAATCGCCACGGCATTTCCCCACCTGGTCCGAAAGCATCTGGCGGCGAACGGGATTGAAGCCACCGTTATCCGCCTTGACGGCGCCGTGGAGATCTCCGTTGCGCTCGGCGTGGCCGACGCGATCGCCGATGTGGTCGGCTCCGGTCGCACACTGGGACTGCATGACCTGGTCGCCTTCGGTGAGCCGCTGTGCGATTCGGAGGCGGTGCTGATCGAACACACCGACCCCGGCGACAACAACGCCGCGGCGCGTGACCAGTTGGCCGCACGCGTGCAGGGTGTGGTGTTCGGCCAGCAGTACCTGATGCTGGACTACGACTGCCCGCGCACCGTGCTGGATGCGGCCACCGCCGTCACTCCGGGCCTGGAGTCGCCGACCATCGCGCCGCTGGCCGATCCGGCATGGGTGGCGGTGCGCGCATTGGTCCCGCGCCGCGACGTCAACGCGATCATGGACGAGCTGGCGGCCATCGGCGCCAAGGCAATACTGGCCTCCGACATCAGGTTCTGCCGCTTCTGACTAAGCCCGGTCCCGCCCGGGTCTGCGTGTTAGCGTCCGGGTGACATTTCCACCGGTCCGGAGGTTCGCATGACGTATTTCCTGGTTCTGCTGCTCGCTCTGCTGATCGGTGTGGTCGCCGGTCTGCGCGCGTTGGCCGCGCCCGCGGTGGTGGCATGGGCGGGGGCGCTCGGCTGGATCGACCTCGACGGCACCTGGGCGCAGTGGGTCGCGCATCCGATCACGGTCGCGGTGCTGACCGTTCTGGCGCTGGGGGAGTTGGTCACCGACCAACTGCCGAGCACACCGAGCCGACGGGTGCCTCAGCAGTTCGGGGCGCGGCTGTTCACCGGCGCGTTCTCCGGCGCAGTCCTTGCCACCGGTGCCGTCCTGAACCCGACGGCGTGGGTCGTGGTCGGCGCCATCGGTGCGGCGCTGATCGGCGCCGTGATCGGCACCCTCGGCGGCGCCGAGGCGCGCCAGCGGCTCGTCGCAGGCCAACGGCGGACACGACCTGCCGGTCGCGCTCGTCGAGGATGCCATCGCGATCGTCGGGGGATTCGCGGTCGTCGCGCTCGCATCGGTCATCTGAATGGCAACTGCAGCACAAAAATTCGACGCGATCATCATCGGTGCCGGCCAGGCGGGCCCGCCACTGGCGGGCAGGCTGACCGCCGCCGGGCAGACGGTCGCGGTGATCGAACGCAAGCTGGTCGGTGGCACCTGCGTGAACTACGGCTGCATCCCGACCAAGACACTCGTCGCAAGCGCGCACGCTGCCCAGACGGCTCGCCGCGGTGCTGAATACGGTATCGGCACAGGCGATGTCAGCGTGGACATGACGAAGGTCAAGGCGCGCAAGGACAAGGTCATGACCGACGACCGGGTGGGCGTCGAGTCGTGGCTCGAAGGCATGGACAACTGCACGCTGATCCGCGGGCACGCGCGTTTCACCGACCCGCACACCGTCCAGGTCGACGACCAGGTCCTGCAGGCGGACAAGATCTTCCTGAACGTCGGCGGCCGTGCGGTCGTGCCGGATATGCCGGGGCTTGTCCGACATCGACTACATGACCAACGTCGGAATCCTCGACCTGGACACGCTGCCAGAACATCTCGTCATCATCGGCGGCAGCTACATCGCGCTCGAGTTCGCGCAGATGTACCGGCGCTTCGGCGCCGAGGTCACCGTCATCGAAAAGGGTCCGCGTCTGACGTCCCGCGAAGACGAGGACGTATCGGCGGCCATCAAGGAGATTTTGGAGAAGGAGGGGATCGCCATCGAGCTGGACGCGACCGCGATCTCTTTCCGCAAGCGGGACAACGGTTTCGAGGTGACGCCGCGCGACGGCGCCGACCCCATCGCAGGCTCTCACCTGCTGATGGCGATCGGACGACGGCCCAACACCGACGAACTCGGCCTGGAGAACGCAGGCGTGGAAACCGATGCGCGCGGCAATGTCGTCGTCGACGACCAGTGCCGGACCAACGTGGAACACATCTGGGCGATGGGCGACTGCAACGGCAGGGGAGCGTTCACCCACACCTCGTACAACGACTTCGAGATCGTGGCGGCCAACCTGCTGGACAACGACCCGCGGCGGATCAGCGACCGCGTGCCGACCTACGCGCTCTACATCGACCCGCCACTCGGCCGCGCCGGCCTGACCGTCGACCAGGTGCGCGAGTCAGGCCGAAAAGCGTTGGTGGGCAAGCGACCGATGACACGGGTCGGGCGAGCTGTCGAAAAAGGGGAGACGCAGGGCTTCATGAAGGTGGTCGTCGACGCCGAGACCAAGGAGATTCTCGGCGCCGCGATCCTCGGCGTCGGCGGCGACGAGGTGATCCACTCTGTCCTCGACATCATGTCGGCCAAGGACCCCTACACCGCGATCTCCCGCACGATGCACATCCATCCGACGGTCAGTGAGCTGGTGCCGACGATGCTGCAGGAGATGAAGCCGCTCGACCGAGGTTGAGCTGCCGCGTCACCAGCGCGACGCGCCGCCCGAGATGGTGGCACGTCGCGACATCTGAGGGATGCACCCGATCCGGGCCGGCGTCCACATCGGTCTGCGCGCCCGCGCCCAGCCAGAAGCCAAGCCTGTTGAGGTCGTCCTCGCTGCCGGTCGAGCTGTTCCAGCCCGCGCCCAATCCCAGGTTGACCCAATGCATGTGGTGCTGGGCGGCGAACACCGCCAGCGACGTCAGCGTGTGCATCTTGTCGCCGGCCTTGGCGCCGGAGTTCGTGAAGCCTGCGGCATACCTTGTCGCGCCAGGTGCCGTTCATGCAGCGCCGTCCGGTCTGTTCGGCGAACGCCTGAAAGGTCGCCGACACGTTGCCCATGTACGTCGCACTGCCGAACACGATCGCGTCGGCGCCATCGAGGACGTCCCAGTCCTCGTCGGTCATCGTGTCGACGGCGATGAGCGTGACATGTGCGCCCCCGTCCCGTGCGCCTGCGGCGACGGCGTCGGCCAACGCCGCGGTGTGCCCGAAACCCGAGTGGTAGGCGATGGCGACTGTCGGCGCCGCGATATGAGATCCGTTGTTCAACATGCTATTTCGACTCCCGATGTGCTTGAACGATTTCCTGGCGCCTAGTGGCCCAGTCGGGTAGCTCGGCCCCTGCTAGGTAGGCCTCCAGCCGGTCGAGAAAGGCGTGCGTTCCACCCCGGAAACCCGACGCGTTGCGGGCGCCGAGCCCACGGTGGGTGAAGCGGAGCAAGGTCCCGTCGCCGTCGGGCTGCAATTCGTAGCGCACGACGCTGTCTTCGACGATGGCCTGCCTCCACTCGTGCTCGAGCACGCGTGGGGGATCCCACACCAGGATGCGTCCGGTCATCCGCTTCTTTTCGACGGGCAGTGCTGGACCCGTGGCGACCATGTCGATCACGCCGCCCTTTCGGGCATCGATGGATGTGTCGCCGAACCATTGCGCGCGCTCGTCGGGATCGGTGATCGCCGACCACACCGCCTCGACGGGATACGGCAGTCGCCGCTCGAAGGTCAGTACCGCGCGGTCACCCTGGACGCTGAGTCGTCCTTCGCGCCCGGTCATCTCGCGTCCCGGTGCTTCGTTTCGAGGTGGCGCTCCAGTGCATCGAGATGATCGGCCCAGTAGCGCCGGTATCGGTCGATCCACTCATCGATCTCGACCAACCCGTCGGCGCGCAGCGCGTAGATCCGGCGTTGGGCATCCGGCCGCACCTCGACCAGCCCGACTTCGCGGAGCACCCGCAGGTGGCGGGACACCGTCGGCTGGGTCAGCCCGGGCAGCGTGGCGACGAGTTCGCCCGCCGTTCGCTCACCTCGGGTGAGGGCGTCGAGCAGGGCCCGCCTACTGGGTTCGGCGATCGCCTCGAATACGTCCATGTCCCGAGTATTGCACTTATCTATATAGACGCAACCCTATATAGAGTCTGGACGACGCTGGACGAACAGCGTCTGCGCACACGTTCCGATGAACCCCTGCCGGTCGAAGATCTCCGCAGTGGTGACACCGATGCCGTCGGGTCCGATCGAACCTCGGGCCCGCAGCGCGAAGTCGTTGCCGACAGGGACCCGGTGCAGGTGCATCGCGGTGTCGGTGTTCATGAACACGAAGAACGCGGGATCGATGGCCGCGCCTGCGCCGTTGGCGCAGTCGACCACCAGCGCGAGGCGTTGCATCTGCGTCATCTCCTCGGTGTCCACCAGCTGTGCGAGCGGACTCAGCCACACCACCGCGGAGCCGTTGTCGAGTTCGCGTTGCCTGCGCCAGCTGACCGCCTGCAGGTAACCCGTCGCGCCCTCCCAGCTGTGCGGCACCGGATCCGCGTCACCTTCGGTGAGCGGCGGGAACCGGTCGGTGCTGACGTCGGCGGTGTCGCTGGTCGCCAGCAGCCACGCCGACGCGCGGGCGACGGCACGGTCGGAACCGCCGGGACGTGCGGCCACCATCTCGGCCGCCAGCAGGGAGATGCGGCTGCCCGGACGTTCCACCCAGGCCCGAACCCGCACCGGCGCAACGGGAATCGCGCCGAGGATGTCCATCGACACCCGGCCGATGCGCGCGCCGTCACCGGCGAGTTCCTCGATCAGCTTCGTCATCAACGCCAGCGGTGGCGAGCCATGCTGGATGTCGGGATCCCAGTTGCTTCTGGTGTAGTCCGTGGACTCGAACTCTCCCCCTACGAGACGGCGGTAGTGACATCTGCTCAATGCCTCGGCTCACCTCGCTCGTTCACGCAGCAGGCTCCGCGGAGTACAGCACCGCATCTTCGCCTGGGTCGCCGCCTTCGGCGGGGTGTTCCGGCCAGCCCGGGTACGGCGGCGGCGTCCCGCCGAAAACCGGGCAGTGCGCGTGATGGGCGCACCAGTCGCACATCCGTGATGGATGCGGTCGGAAATCGCCTGTGGCGCCTGCGGATTGGATGGCCCGCCAGATCGCGATCAACGTCTTCTCGAACCGCTCCAGCTCGTCGAGGTCGGGGGAGTAGTCGAGCACTTGGCCGTCGGCGAGATACAGCAGCCGCAGCCGGGCGGGCAGCACGCCACGTGACCGCAGCAGTGCAACGGCGTAGAACTTCATCTGGAACATCGCCTTGAACTCGGCGAGTGCACGCGCCTCCGGCGGCGCCTTACCGGTCTTGTAGTCGACCACCCGCATCTCACCGGTTGGCGCGACATCGATGCGATCGACGAAGCCGCGAAGCAGAGTGCCGTCGGCGAGTTCCACCTCGACGCGTTGTTCGCAGCTTTCCGGGTCGAACCGCGTCGGGTCCTCCAGCCGGTAGTACCCCGACAGCAGCGCCTTGGCTTCCTCCAGCAGCTCCGCCGCCACGGTGGGATCGATGTCGTCGGCAACGTCGGGTTGGGTGGCGACGATGCGGTCCCACGCGGGGGCGACAAGGGAGCGCGCGGTCTCGGGGACGCGATCGGCCGCAGGCAGCGAATAGAGCTGCTCGAGCGCGGCGTGCACCACTGACCCTCGCAGCTGCGCGGTCGACGACGGTTCGGGCAGCCGGTCGATGGCGCGGAACCGGTAGAGCAGCGGGCATTGCTTGAAGTCGCTGGCCCGCGACGGCGACAAAGCCGGCCTTCGATGCTCCGTTGGCCGAGACGGGACCTGTTGCTGGTCCATAACGGGCAGCTTATGGCTCCGGCCCGACAACCCCGGGCACGTCCGTCGGCGCGTCTGCTGGCAGGCTGAACAGCTGTGCCGAGGACCGGTCCGTTCGCCCCCGACGATCGTGTGCAGCTCACCGACGTCAGGGGTCGGCACTACACCATGGTGCTGACCCCCGGCGGGGAGTTTCACACCCACCGCGGAGCGATCGCCCACGACGCCGTGATCGGGCTGCCGGAGGGCAGCGTGGTCAAGGCAGCCAGCGGTGACCCGTTCCTGGTGCTGCGGCCGCTGCTCGTCGACTACGTGATGTCGATGCCCCGCGGCGCGCAGGTGATCTACCCGAAGGACGCGGCGCAGATCGTGCACGAGGGCGATATCTTCCCGGGCGCGCGGGTGTTGGAGGCGGGTGCAGGCTCGGGCGCGATGACGTGCTCGCTGCTGCGTGCCGTCGGGCCGGGTGGCCGGGTGGTGTCCTACGACGTGCGGGCCGACCACGCCGAGCACGCGTCGCGCAACGTCGCGACCTTCTTCGGCGAGCTGCCCGAGAACTGGGAACTGGTCATCGCCGACGTCGCCGACTACAGCGGGCCCGAGGTGGACCGCGTCGTGCTCGACATGCTTGCGCCGTGGGAGGTGCTGGGCAAGGTCGGCGAAGCGCTGGTTCCCGGCGGCGTGCTGATCGTCTACGTGGCGACCGTGACCCAGTTGTCGCGCACGGTCGAGGCGATGCGCGAGCAGCAGTGCTGGACCGAGCCGCGGGCGTGGGAAACGATGCAGCGTGGCTGGCACGTGGTTGGCCTGGCCGTGCGACCGCAGCAGAGCATGCGCGGGCACACCGCGTTTCTGATCAGCGCGCGAAAGCTCGCTCCCGGTGCCGTCGCTCCGATGCCGGTGCGACGCAAGAAGCAGCTCTAGTCGTCGTCGCTGCGCCGTAGTCCCCGCCGCGCCGAGAGCAGTTCCATCTCCGGCCGCGCGGCGACCAGGCGTTCGGCGGCGTCGAGCACGTCCACGACGTGCGTGCGGTCGCCCGACACCACGGCGACCCCGACACCGGCGCGGCGGTGCAGCTGTTGCGATCCGGTCTCCGCGGCGGAAACGCCGAACCGCCGTTGCAATTCGGCGATCACCGGGCGCACCGCTGAGCGCTTCTGTTTGAGCGAATGCACGTCGCCGAGCAGAAGGTCGAACTCAAGCCACCCGATCCACATACCGGCCATGGTCATGGAGGAGTCGAGGTGGCGGTCGCTCCTTCGCCGAATTCGAGCAGCAGGTTCGCGGTCTTTCGGGTCAGCTGCCATCCGTCACGGACGGGCATGAACTCCATCGGAAAGCTGAAGTTGCCGGGTGGCTTGTTGGCGGTCGTGACGTTGACGGTCGCCACGACGTTGCCCGCCTCGGTCTCCGACCACTTCAGGTCGACGGCTTCGAACGTCAGCGGCAGGGCGCCGTTGTCGGCCAGCGCCTTGCCGAACTTGTCCAACGCCGCAGCGTCGTCGGCGGTCGCCAGCTCCACGAGGCCGATCTTGTCGGCGCCGGGGACGGCGGGATCCGACAGCCGGGCCAGCACATCGGTGAGCGCCTGGGGCGGTGGTAGCGGCGCGGAGACGGGCGGCGCGACGGGCGTTGTCACCGTCGTAGCCGCCGATGGTTCGGCGGCCGGTGGCGCGTCGCTGCTGCACCCGCAAAGCCCGAACGCCGCCACCAGTGCGGTGACGGCGCTCAGGAACGCGGTACGGCTAGGCACCTGGTTCTTCGACTCAGCCCACCAATTCGCCAAGGGCGAACAGCGACTGGCTCGACAGCTGCCAGCCGGTGGGGCTGGGACCCTGCACGAAGGTCAGCGGCATCGACCGGACCTCGCCGGTGCTCAGGGTCGCCGTGACGTTGGCGGTGGCCGTATTGCCGTTGAGGTCGGGTTGGTCGACGGTGGCGGTCAGGGGCAGGTAGCCCTTGGCCACCGCGTCGTTGTACTTCAGCTCGACGCCCTTACCAGTGAACCGGCCCAGGCCCTGGATGTAGGGGGACTTGCCGGCGAACGAGCCGCCGGAGCCAAGGGTATTGACCGTCTGGGTCAGCGGACCGACCAGATCGGGCGCGGGCGCCGCGGGCATGGGAATGTCCCACACGACCGGCTGCACGGCCGGTGCTGCGGTGATCGTGCCGGATGCAATGGATGTCACACCCGCCGCTGCGCCGCCGACGGCGACGGCTGCTGCTACGCCGGTAACGAGGGTTTTCAGGGTCACGGCTGTCCTTTCGATGGGGCCGAGTCAGGCTTCAGGTTAACAAGTGTTGCTGGTGTGTCGAATCCCTAGACCGCACACAATGGCTGAATCGCCGGTAGCGTTGAAGTTGTTACTGCACCAACTTCCGGTGCAGGAAGGGAGCGCACCATGAGCGAGTCAGAGCGTTCTGAATCCTACGGGACCCCGATGTCCGGCGATGAAGCGGCCGAGCTGGAGGAGCTTCGCCGCGAGGCAGCAGTACTGCGCGAGCAGCTGGAAAACGCGGTGGGACCGCAGAGTGGTCTCCGTAGCGCCCGTGATGTGCACCAACTGGAGGCGAGGATCGATTCGCTCGCTGCCAGGAACTCCAAGCTGATGGAAACCCTCAAGGAGGCCCGTCAGCAGTTGCTCGCCTTGCGCGAGGAGGTTGACCGGCTCGGTCAGCCGCCGAGTGGCTACGGCGTGCTGCTTGGGGTCCACGAGGACGACACCGTCGACGTGTTCACCTCCGGCCGCAAGATGCGGCTGACGTGCTCTCCCAACATCGACACGAAAATCTTGAAGCAGGGCCAGACCGTCCGTCTCAACGAGGCGCTGACCGTCGTCGAGGCCGGAAACTTCGAGTCGGTCGGAGAAATCTCCACCCTGCGCGAAATTCTTGCCGACGGACACCGCGCGCTCGTGGTCGGTCACGCCGACGAGGAACGCATCGTCTGGCTGGCCGAGCCCCTGGTGGCCACGGCGGACCTCCCCGACGGCTACGACGACGAGCGGGACGACGATCTGCGGCCGCGCAAGCTGCGGCCCGGTGACTCGCTGCTCGTCGACACCAAGGCCGGCTACGCCTTCGAGCGCATCCCCAAGGCCGAGGTCGAGGACCTCGTGCTGGAAGAGGTGCCCGACGTCAGCTACAGCGACATCGGCGGCCTGGGTCGCCAGATCGAGCAGATCCGCGATGCGGTCGAGCTGCCGTTCCTGCACAAGGAGCTCTACCGGGAGTACTCGCTGCGACCGCCGAAGGGTGTGCTGCTCTACGGGCCCCCCGGTTGCGGAAAGACGCTGATCGCCAAGGCCGTGGCCAATTCGCTGGCCAAGAAGATGGCCGAGGTGCGCGGCGACGACGCCCGCGAGGCGAAGTCGTACTTCCTCAACATCAAGGGCCCCGAGCTGCTGAACAAGTTCGTCGGCGAGACCGAACGCCACATCCGGCTGATCTTCCAGCGGGCTCGCGAGAAGGCGTCCGAGGGCACCCCGGTGATCGTGTTCTTCGACGAGATGGACTCGATCTTCCGCACCCGCGGCACGGGCGTCAGTTCCGACGTCGAGACCACGGTGGTTCCGCAGCTGCTGTCGGAGATCGACGGTGTCGAGGGCCTGGAGAACGTCATCGTGATCGGCGCGTCCAACCGCGAGGACATGATCGACCCCGCGATCCTGCGGCCCGGCCGTCTGGACGTCAAGATCAAGATCGAACGCCCGGATGCCGAAGCGGCACAGGACATCTACAGCAAGTACCTCACCGAGGAGCTGCCGATCCACGCCGACGATCTCGCCGAGTTCGGCCGCGACCGCGCGCTGTGCATCAAGGCGATGATCGAGAAGGTCGTCGACCGGATGTACGCCGAGATCGACGACAACCGGTTCCTGGAGGTCACCTATGCCAACGGTGACAAGGAAGTCATGTACTTCAAGGACTTCAACTCCGGGGCGATGATCCAGAACGTGGTGGACCGCGCGAAGAAGAACGCGATCAAGGCGGTGCTGGAAACCGGGCAGCCGGGCCTGCGCATCCAGCATCTGCTCGACTCGATCGTGGACGAGTTCGCCGAGAACGAGGACCTGCCCAACACCACCAACCCCGATGACTGGGCACGGATCTCGGGCAAGAAGGGCGAGCGGATCGTCTACATCCGCACGCTGGTCACCGGCAAGTCGTCGAGTGCGTCGCGGGCCATCGACACCGAGTCCAACCTGGGTCAGTACCTGTAGCCCTTTCCTCGCACCGCGAGCGCGCGTGTTTGTACGCCGACACGCCGGTGTAGACCGGCATTTTGCGCACGCTCGTGGCCATACGAGGGCTACGTTTTGTGCATGGCCGACGAAGGCGTCTCTGTTGTCGACGAAGTGTTCGGGAAGCGCTACGGCGAGGTGCTTCTCGTCAACACCACGGCATCGGGTCCCGAGGCCGGCTGACAGTTATTCGCTGCGAGTCGATTCCTGACGAGCGACCGCAAACTGCCGCGAATGTGCGGAATGTCGGCGTACAAACACGGTCGCTCGCGGTGACTACTGGACGGGGTCGGGCGTAGCGCGGCGGTTCTGGATCTCGAGATAGGCGTCGCGGCCGGCCAGGCTCGTCGCAATGTCGGACACCAGCGGGTCGAAGAACCGCTGCCGGTACAGCGGGTCGACGCTTGTGCTCACCGTGAAGTACAGCCCGGACAGCACCGCAACGAACAGCGATGTGTGCACCACGGTCTGCGGTATCGGAATGTGAACGCCGAACCATGTTCCGGCGCAGGGCGGTTCACCGACTGGGCAGCTCTCTTCCGCGGACCACAACACGGTCACGTCGTCGGGAACGGCGATGATGCCCAGTGCGAGGAAGAACGCGAACAGGCCCGCGGTGAAGAACACCACCTGAATCGCCTGCGACACCACCATCACCGCCACCACGTTGATCTGCTCGGCCAGCGACAGGGGAGTGCGTGTCGGCTGATGGCCGGCTTCAGGTTCCAGCGGCGTGCCTGCCAGCAGCCGGGCTGGGTCGTGCTGTTCGGCACGGTCCTCGCGCAGCGCGCGCACTTCGTCGCGAATCGTGGTGATCATGAAGACGATTGCCACGATGGCGAGGAATCCGACTGTCTCCCAGAGTCTTTGACGGGTCATCCGAGCGGCCAGCTGCCACAGCTCGCCGGTGAAGTACACCACCACGGTGAGCATCAGCAACGGTAGCGCCCGGCTCATCAGGGTGCCGAGCGCACCGACCTGCACCAAGGCGTAGCGGAATGCCCACAACGCGATCGCCCCGAAGCCGAGGTAGGTGAGCCAGACGGCCAGCAGCGCGACGATTGCGAACCCGAACGCTTCTGCGGCAGCTATGCCGGAGAAGCCGCTGTCGGCGAACGGAAGTCCGAATATGAAGAGCGCCACTACCAGAAGTGCGGCCGACCGCCTGCCCGCCTTGCCCCGCGTGGTGCCGCTCTGATGCAGCAGATACAGCGCGACCGGGGCGGCGATCAGTAGCAGGGTGAGCACCCCGAGCCTGATCACATTGCCGTAGTCGGGGTCGCCACCGGTCAGCTCGGCGAGCATCATCGTCAACGAGATGATGGCGCCGATGCCACTGACCACCGGTGCCGACCGCTCGATCAGCGCGCGCGAGCGCACCCGACGGGTCAGCACCAGCGGCAGCCCGCGATGCAGGAACCACTGATTCACCTCGCGCATATCCGGCACGGCAAATATTGTGCGCGAGAGATGGCGAAATTCCACTGCGAATGGTGGACTGATGCCGATGCGTCGACGACAGCCGTGGAGCTGGGGTATATCCGCACGTTCGGCCCTGGTGGCGGCCACGGTCGTGCTCGTTGCCCTGACCGCGGCAGGCGCGATACTCGCCGTGGTGCTGTACCGGTCGATGCTGTCTGGAATCGACAGCACCGCAGCCGCGCGTGTCGGCGAAGTCGCCGCGGATCTGGAAGCCGACGGCGCGGCGGGACTCGACCCAGGACTGCTCGGCACCGACCAGCGCATCCTCGCCGTGCAGGTCATCACGCCGGACGGCACCGTCGTTAGGCGCTCGCCGTCTGCACCGGACACGCCGATGATGCCGATTTCAGAAATCGGCGACGGGCTGCACATCGGCATGCCGGAGCACGAGTCGCCGTACGGCCAGATCCGGTTCAGCGCCCAGACGGTGGACGGCCCCGGCGGCCGCTACACCGTGCTGGTAGCTGAAGGCAGTCAGGTCGCGTTCTCGACGGTGAAAGCCGTTGTGATCGCACTGGCGCTGGCGGCCCCGATCGTCGTCCTGGTGTCGGCGGCCGTCACGTACATGCTGGTGTCCCGGTCGATGCGATCGGTCGACGACATCCGGTCGCGGGTAGCCGAGATCAGCACGTCGGATCTGACCGAGCGAGTGCCGGTGCCCGAGAAGCGGGACGAGATATCGGCTTTGGCGCTCACCATGAACGAGATGCTGGCCCGCATCGAGGCCGGCCATTCCGCCCAGCAGCGGTTCGTCGGCGATGCGTCACACGAACTGCGCAGCCCGCTCACCACGATCATCTCGGCGTTGGAGGTCGCCGTCGCCCACCCCGAGCTGCTGAACGGTGAGCTCGCGAAGACCACCCTGATTCCCGAGGCGCACCGCATGCAGGCCCTCGTCGAGGACCTTCTCCTGCTGGCGCGTGCCGACGAGCGCGGGCTGACCATGGCCCACGATGATGTCGACCTGGACGACCTCGTCGCGTCGGAGGTGGAAAGGCTTTGTCGTGAAGTGTCTTTGGACATCAAGACCGATGTGACGCCGACGCGCGTCGTCGGCGACGCCGTCCGGTTGTCGCGAATGTTGCGCAACCTGCTCGACAATGCGGCCAGACACGCGACTTCCGGGGTTTCAGTCGCCGCCGACACGTGCGGTCAGCATGCGGTGCTTACCGTCGACGACGACGGTCCCGGCATCGCGCCGCAGGACCGGGAGCGGGTCTTCGGTCGCTTCGTCCGACTCGACGCGAACCGCTCGCGGAGTGCGGGCGGTGCTGGGCTTGGCCTGGCGATCGTGCGGGAGATCGTTGCGGCACACCAAGGCAGCGTCGCGATCACCGACCGACCGGGCGGCGGGGCGCGGGTGACGGTTCAGTTGCCGCTGGCGTACGCACCCGACTCGAGTCGATAACCGACCCCCCGGACCGTTTCGATGGTGTTGGTGCCGAAGGGGATATCGATCTTGCGGCGGACGTAACCGACGTACACCTCCACGACGTTGTCCGGTCCGCTGTAGTGCGCGTCCCACACGTTCTGCAGAATCTCGGTTTTCGTGACGACGGTGTCCTTGTGGCGCATCAGGAATTCCAGAAGCCCGTACTCCCTCGGTGTCAACCGGATCGACTTGGCATCCCGTTCCACCACCCGGCGCGCCGGATCGAGCCTCAACGTGCCTGCCGTCAGGACCGCTGGCCGTTGCGGTGCCCCCCGCCGCACCAGCGCCCGCAGCCTCGCGACGAGCACGATGAAGGAGAACGGCTTGGTCAGGTAGTCGTCGGCGCCGAGGTCGAAGGCGTCGGTCTGGTCGTAGTCCCCGTCCTTGGCCGTCAACATCAGCACCGGCGTCCACACGTTGCGTTCCCGCAGGCGGCGAAGCACCTCGTAGCCGTTCAGGCCCGGCAGCATGATGTCCAGCACGATGACGTCGAAGTCGTTCTCCGCGGCCTGCCACAGCCCGTCGACACCGTTGGACACGTGCACGACGAGGAACCCTTCGGCCCGCAGTCCGATGGAGAGCGTCGAGGCCAGCCGTTCCTCGTCTTCGACGATCAGCAGCCTCATGCCGCGAAACTACTGCATGTTCCAGGGTTCGCCGTAGGTGGTGACGCTGTCACCGGTCGAGGCGATCAGGCGGGCGAATGGACGCAGCAGCACGCCACCGGCGGCACCGGTCACGGTGCCGTGCGCATTGGTGACCGCCACACCGTTTGCCGGGCCTGCCACGTCAACCGAGAAGGTCGCAACCTCTTGGATGCCGGGGCCGTTACCCAGGTCAGCGCTGATCGACACGCCGGGGAACAGGTTGGGCGTAATGACCGAGCCGAGCGGGTTGAACACCGGGAACAGCGAGACGTCGTCGAGCAGGATGTTCGGGGTGGTGTAGCTGAAGTTGATGCCAACGCCCAGCGACCACGGGAAGCCGATCTGGTAGCCCAGCTCCAGCGTGCCCTCGAATTCGTCGGCGCCGGGGCCGGACACGATGTACTTGGCGCGACCGGAGTGGAACCACTCACGGGTCAGGCGGTTGCGGTCCAACGGAAACACGCCGTTGAGGAAGGTATCCCACTGCTGGATCGTCAACGTCCGATCCTGACCGTCAACCAGGCTCAGCTCGTTGTCCAGTCCCGCATGAGAGGTACCGGTGCTCGAAAACAGAGCCGCGACCGCTAACACCAAAGCGATGACCATCCGACCGATTACCTTCATGTTCTCCCTAGCTGTTTTCCGGCATGAAAAGAGAGTACTGCTAGTTCGTCGTTGATCTGCAGGTATGCGAGCCTGACAATTCCTCGCTGTGAGATCGCTAAGAGCGGGTTACGAAACGGCTGCCCGGTAGCGGCTGCGCGCGACCAGCGTCAGGCGCAGGTCGTCGATGAGCGGGTCGAGGAAACGCGTTCGGTAGTCGTTGTCGCCGACGGCGCGCGCGCTGATGTACATGAACGTCATTGCGGCAAGGAACATGCTGATCTGAATCAGCGATTGCGGGACAGGCAGCGTCATCCCCAGGACCTGGCCGTCGCTGGAACCGTTTCGTGTCCACTGCGCCAGCAATTCCGGGCTGAGCAGGATCAGGCCGAGCACGAAGAAGATCAGACCGGCGACGATGGCCACCAATCCGACCTGAAGCACCTGCGACGTGGCGAGCACGAAAACCACGTTGGTCCACTCCGTTCGTGACAACGGGTAGCCAGCGGCCGGGTGGGGCATTTTTTCGAACGGCGTGCCGGTCAATCGGACGTTGTCGTCTGAGGATTGGCGGTCTCCCGCCAACATCGGGCGCACCCGTTCCACCGTCGCCGAGGTGATGAACGCGATCGCGATGAGGGCGAGAAACAGCAGGGCCAGCCATAGCCGGCCACGGCTGATCGTCGACGCCATCGACCACACATAGGTGTTGAAGAAGACCAGGACGGTGAGCAGGACGACGGGTAGCGCGCGCACGAAAAGTGCGCCGACGGATGCGACGTTTTCCATGGCGGTCCGCAGGCCCCACCCCAGGATGGATCCCACGCCGCATGCGGTGAGTGCCAACGCGGAGACGATCACGATGCCCTCGAACACGAGATTGGTGACTATTCGCGGGCTCGGGCCACCGAGAATGCCCGCGGCGACGGCTACGCCGACGGATACCGAGGACACCACCGTGCGGGCGCGCACGCTGCGGATTCGCGAGACGAGCCAGCCGATCGTCGCTGCGACGGGGAGCACAAGGATCAGCAGACCCAGGATGAACCACTCCGTGCGGGTCGGCTCGCCGTCGATGTCGATCGTGTGCTTGCCGGTGACCAGAACGACAAGAACGGAATTGGCCATGAACACCGCCAAGGCCGCCAGCGCCGGCGCCGACCGCGGCCACAGCCGCCGCACCAAGGCTCCCGGCCGAAGCACCGCGGGCAGACCCTGCTCGAGGAACCACGCGTCCGCCGCCCGGCGTTGTGTCGCGTCAATCACGTAGCAGCGCCGGATACAGGAATTGTTCTGGAACCGGCCGCATGTCAAACACCCCGATATTGTGCGCGATGGCGCTCTGACGGCGTGGCGCAAAGGGGACTGGTATATCGCAAAGGGGACTGGAATATAGGGAAACACCCGATTTCTTCACAGCACAGTGTCCTGCGACAACGGTACGAGTTCACCCACGTCCGTCGAGTTCTGAGCCAGAGCTTGCGCCCCGGCGGGGATCGCGGTATGCCGTGAGGCACAACGGTTGCTGGCGCTGGTCCGAAGGCACGCTCGCAGGCTACTGCCGCGCGTCCCCTAGGCTGGCCACATGCAACGGATTATCGGGACCGAGGTCGAGTACGGCATCTCGTCGCCGTCTGACCCGACCGCGAATCCGATCCTGACGTCGACGCAGGCGGTGCTGGCCTATGCGGCCGCCGCAGGCATCCAGCGGGCCAAGCGCACCCGGTGGGACTACGAGGTGGAGTCGCCGCTGCGCGATGCCCGAGGCTTCGACCTGAGCCGGTCGGCGGGCCCGCCGCCGGTGGTGGACGCCGACGAGGTCGGCGCGGCCAACATGATCCTGACCAACGGCGCCCGGCTGTACGTCGACCACGCCCATCCGGAGTATTCGGCGCCCGAGTGCACCGACCCACTGGACGCGGTCATCTGGGACAAGGCGGGCGAGCGGGTGATGGAGGCCGCCGCGCGCCACGTGGCCAGCGTGCCGGGCGCGGCGAAGCTGCAGCTCTACAAGAACAACGTGGACGGCAAGGGCGCGTCGTACGGCTCGCACGAGAACTACCTGATGTCGCGCCAGACGCCGTTCTCGGCCGTGATCGCGGGTTTGACGCCGCATCTGGTGTCACGCCAGGTGATCACCGGCTCCGGCCGGGTCGGGATCGGCCCGTCGGGCGACGAGCCCGGCTTCCAGCTGTCGCAGCGCTCCGACTACATCGAGGTCGAGGTCGGCCTGGAGACGACGCTCAAGCGCGGCATCATCAACACCCGCGACGAACCGCACGCCGACGCAGACAAGTACCGGCGGCTGCACGTCATCATCGGGGACGCGAACCTCGCGGAAACCTCGACGTACCTCAAGCTTGGCGCGACGGCGCTGGTGCTGGACCTCATCGAAGAGGGCATGGACCTGTCCGACCTGGCGCTGGCCCGGCCGGTGCACGCAGTGCACGTCATCAGCCGCGACCCGTCGCTTCGCGCCACCGTCGCGCTGGCCGACGGCCGTGAACTGACCGCCCTTGCGCTGCAACGGATTTACCTCGACCGGGTGGCCAAGCTGGTGGACAGCCGCGACCCCGACCCGCGCGCCGCCGACGTCGTCGCAACGTGGGCGCACGTGCTCGACCTGCTCGAGCGGGACCCGATGGAATGTGCCGAACTCCTGGATTGGCCGGCGAAACTCCGGTTGTTCGAAGGCTTCCGCAGCCGGGAGAACCTCAATTGGTCGGCGCCGCGCCTGCACCTGGTCGACCTGCAGTACTCCGATGTGCGGCTCGACAAGGGGCTCTACAACCGGCTGGTCGCGCGCGGTTCGATGAAGCGGCTGGTCACCGAACAGCAGGTGCTCGACGCCGTCGACAATCCGCCGACGGACACCCGCGCCTACTTCCGAGGTGAGTGCCTGCGCCGCTTCGGCGCCGACATCGCCGCCGCCAGCTGGGACTCGGTGATCTTCGACCTCGGCGGTGATTCGCTCGTCCGGATTCCAACCTTGGAGCCGCTGCGCGGCAGTAAAGCGCACGTCGGAGCGCTGCTGGACTCCGTGGACAGCGCTGTCGAATTGGTAGAGCAGCTCACCAACTAGCCGCGCTATCCCGGGCAATCCGGCCATCGAACGGTAGTGTGGAGTAACCGGCGGGCGGCGACACGGCCCGCCGATGACAATGCAGGAGGCAGCGATGGCTCAGGAGCAGACCAAGCGTGGCGGTGGTGGCGGCGAGGACGACGACCTCACCGGCAGCACGGCCGCCGGGCAGGAGCGTCGCGAGAAGCTGACCGAGGAGACCGACGATCTGCTCGACGAGATCGACGACGTTCTCGAGGAGAACGCCGAAGACTTCGTCCGCGCATACGTCCAGAAGGGTGGACAGTGAGCTGGCCGCACCGCGATCAGCTGCACTTCCCGTCACCCCTACCCGGCGCACCTGCCGTTCCCGTGGACCTGTCGTCCTTTTCTGAACTGCTGCGCCGTCAGGCGCCCGAACTCCTGCCCATGAACTCTTCTTCGTCCGGCGCCGACGGCGTGGTTGTTTCGAACACCGTGCCGCACGGAACCACGATCGTCGCCCTGAAGTTCCCCGGCGGCGTGGTGATGGCCGGCGATCGGCGCTCCACCCAGGGCAATATGATCGCCGGTCGCGACGTGCAAAAGGTGTATATCACCGACGACTACACCGCGACCGGCATCGCGGGCACCGCGGCAATCGCGGTCGAGTTCGCCCGCCTGTATGCCGTCGAGCTCGAGCACTACGAGAAGGTCGAGGGGGTTGCGCTGACGTTTCCCGGCAAGGTCAACCGGTTGGCGACCATGGTGCGCGGCAATCTGGGTGCCGCGCTGCAGGGATTCGTCGCGTTGCCGCTGTTGGCCGGTTATGACCTCGGCGACCCGGACCCGCAGGCGGCCGGACGCATCGTGTCGTTCGATGCCGCAGGCGGCTGGAATCTTGAGGAAGAGGGCTATCAGTCGGTGGGATCGGGCTCGATCTTCGCCAAGTCGTCCATCAAGAAGCTGTACTCGCAGGTGGTCGATGCGGATACGGCGCTGCGAGTCGCGATTGAGGCGCTCTACGACGCAGCCGACGACGACTCCGCGACCGGCGGCCCCGATCTGGTGCGGGGGATCTACCCGACCGCGGTGGTGCTCAAGGCCGAGGGCGCCGAGGAAGTTCCCGAAGAGCGAATCGCGGCGCTGGCCCGCGAGGTGATCGAAAGCCGTTCGCGCGCCGACACCTTCGGGCCGGACGCAGGCCAACATCCGAGCCTCGACGCGCGGGGTGAGGGCTAGTGAGTTTTCCGTATTTCATCTCGCCCGAACAGGCGATGCGTGAGCGCAGTGAACTCGCGCGCAAGGGCATTGCCCGGGGCCGCAGCGTCGTCGCGCTCGCGTACGCGGACGGAGTGCTGTTCGTCGCCGAAAACCCGTCGCGGTCACTGCAGAAGGTCAGCGAGATCTACGACCGCATCGGCTTCGCCGCGGTCGGCCGGTTCAACGAGTTCGACAACCTGCGCCGCGGTGGCATCCAGTACGCCGACACCCGTGGCTACGCCTATGACCGCCGCGATGTCAGCGGTCGCCAGTTGGCCAATCAGTACGCGCAGGCGCTCGGCACGATCTTCACCGAACAGGCCAAACCGTACGAGGTCGAACTGTGCGTTGCCGAGGTCGCGCACTTCGGCGAAACCAAGGCGCCCGAGCTGTACCGCATCACCTATGACGGCTCCATCGCCGACGAACCTCACTTCGTGGTGATGGGCGGGACGACAGAACCGATCATTACGGCGCTCAACGAGTCCTACACCGAGAACGCCAAACTCTCCGAGGCGGTGAAGATCGCCGTCGACGCACTCGAGGCCGACGGCAACGGTTCAGATTCCCGCAAGCTGGGGCCCGACACCCTCGAGGTGGCCATCCTCGACACGAACCGTCCGCGGCGGGCATTTCGGCGCATCACCGGTTCGGCGCTGGAGGCGATGCTGCCCGACGAGGGCTCCGCAGCCGCAGAATAGTCGGCGGTTCGTCAGCCGAAGATGTACTGCACGAACAGGTTCCACTGGTCGGAGTAGGTGTGGTCGACGTCTCGCGCTCCGGCCCGCGCCAACAGCTCGAGCCAGCTCGCGACATCCAGTTCGTACACGTCGCGCTCGGCACGGGGCAGAAACGCGTGGTCGACCTCGTCCAGGCACCAGTGGCGCAGAATCAACTGCCACGGGCGCGATGACTCGTCCCCTTCACCCGAACGGGCCATTGTGTCTGCGACCGCCCGTGCGGTGCGACGAACGTACGCGTCGATGAAACTGTCGACGAGTGCCGGGTCGCCTGGGGCCAAGTCGATTTCGTTGTAGCAGTCCGCTTCGTTGAGAACGGCGACCCCTGCTCGTTCGCGAATCGCCGCCAGGCAGCGTTGCAGGATTTCCAGCTTGCCGACGCCGTCCAAGCCGAACGCCACGCGTTCTTGGGCATCTCGTCCCGCGACGTGGTGAAGCGTCAGACTGCACACCAGAACGTCGCACCCCGGGATGTCGGCGGTTTCCGCCTGCTCGACGATCGAGCGGAGTTCGACGTGTTCGGGCAGCCGCGCGGCGACGGCGGCGTGCGCATTCTCGTTGGGGTCGATCAGCGTCAGCGTGCCCGGCGGCGCGTCGGCGAAGAATCCATGCCACAGCGCGCCGTTGCCCCCGCCGATCTCGACGATCCGCCAGTCATCGCGGCCCTCGATCGCCTGTCGGATCACGGGGCGATTGACCTCGTAGACGCCCTGTGCGAGCGGCAGTCGAGTCCACGCCTCGTACAGGCTCGCCGAGTCGAATTCCGTGTTCCACTGTTCGTGGTCGGCGGCTTGCGTCTTCTGGCGAAGGGTCTGTAGCGCCTTGTATTGCTGTCCTCGTGGTAACAGTTCGAGCTCGTTCAGATCGTCGGTCCACATCATTCAATTAGAGCGCGGAGAACACCAAGCTCTCCGAGGCGGTAGAGCGCGGAGAACACCAAGCTCGCCGAGGCGGTGAAGATCGCCGTCGACGCCCTCACGGCGGGCGGCAACGGTCGGCGCCAGGCACGTCATCCAAGAGCGTTGACAACGGCTTCGGCCGCGGTTCGGTCGGTGTAGAGCTGCCAGACGGTTTCGGCGAGATCGTCGGGATTCAGCGTGGCGGCGCTGAGGTTCCCGGACAGATCGGGGTTCGCCTGCATCGCGCGGTGAATGTCGCCGCGATCGATCAGACCGCCGATGGTGATGGTGCCTGCATAGACGCCCGCCGGTTGCAGCGCCGCGTTCAAGGTGATCGCGTAGTTGCGCAGTGCCGCAGCGAACAGTGCCAGGCCCCCGAGTGGCGGCATCGGGACCACGCTGCTCAGGCCGCCGGCGAACAGGAGTCCGCCGCTGCCACGTTCGGTGAGTTCGGGAATGAGCAGCGAAGCGAATTCGACTGCGGGCACCACACCCCGCAACGCTTCTTCGGCGCCTGCGCCGTCCAGTGTGGTGATGTCGCCGAATAGCGAGCCGAAGTCCGCGGGACCGTAGTAGCCCACGTCGATGCGGCCGAAATGCGGGCGCACGGCATCGATGGCCGCGCGCAGGCTCGCGGGATCGCTGGCATCGGCGGTGAATGCGGCGGCGTCGACACCCGCGGCGTCGAGGGCTTGGAGATAGTCGGCATGTCGGTCGGCGCTACGGGAAACCAGCGCGACGGCGTAGCCCTCCCTGCCGAATCGATGTGCGACGGACATGCCGAGCCCTGGGCCTGCGCCGACTACCAGAATCACCGAAGCAGAAGTTGAAGTCATACTCAACTTAGTACCAGAAGTTGAGCCTACCCTCAAGTTAGGTAGAATTTCCTGATGGCGACGCTACGTGCGGATGCATTGCGGAACCGTCAACAGTTGATGACGGCCGCCGCCCAATTGTTCACCGCGCGCGGGGTCGACGTGCCGCTCGAGGAGATCGCGCGCCGCGCCGGCGTCAGCATCGGCACGCTGTACAACCATTTCCCGAATCGCGGGGCACTGCTCGACGCGGTGTTGCCCGACTGGATCGCCGAGGTTGATCAGCTGGCCGAGGCTGCCATGGCCGAGCCCGATCCCTGGCGTGGATTCGCCGCTTTCATGGACGGGCTGTTCGACCTCCAGGCACGCAATCCCTCGATGAACGACGCGATTGCCCGCGCACCCGTCGGTCCGGTCGACGTCGCCTCCGAATGCGGACGCACCGGAGGAGTGCTGGAGTCGGTCATGGACCGGGCAAAAGAAGTCGGCGCGCTTCGGGCGGACTTCGGTGCCGGCGACCTCGCCACCATGATCGGCGCGATGTCGAAGGTGATCGCGATGTCTGATGGCGACGACGCGGTGTGGCGACGCCACCTCGGCTTTGTGCTGGACGGCTTGCGCGCCAACGGATAGTTCGACTGTGCGTCTTGATACGCCCAAGCGGCGGAGGTCGCGTACGAAACGGCGCTGCCGCCTACGAGCTCCTTTTCCGAGTCGGAGATATCGGCGTGTCCCTGTTGACGTCGCGTGCGCGCCGTAGGACGATGTGTTGCGCACTGCACAACACGTTGCGCCATGAGCAACAGTCCAAAGATCGGCTCATCCATGCCAAAAGTCGTTGTGATCGGCGCTGGGGTCGTCGGGGCGGCCCTTGCCGACGAGCTCACCGCACGCGGATTCACCGACGTCACGGTGCTTGACCGAGGTCCGCTGTTCACCACCGGCGGCTCGTCCTCACATGCGCCAGGGCTGGTGTTTCAGACGAACCCGTCGAAGACGATGAGCGCGTTCGCCACCTACACCGTCGAGAAGTTCTGCTCGCTGGAGCACCCCGACGGCTGGACGTTCAATCAGGTCGGCGGCCTCGAGGTGGCCACCACCCCCGAGCGCCTGGCCGACCTGCATCGGAAGGCAGGCTGGGCGGCGGCCTGGGGGATCGAGGGCCGGCTGCTGAGCCGC
Organism: uncultured Actinomycetota bacterium; assembly: GCA_963716505.1. Lineage (GTDB taxonomy): Bacteria > Actinomycetota > Actinomycetes > Mycobacteriales > Mycobacteriaceae > Mycobacterium. Next base: position 244,786 of record CAVQTL010000019.1, on the reverse strand, counting down.
GCCGAATGCGTCGAACTGCATCCGCTGGTCGACGCCGATCGGGTGCTCGGAGGTTTCCATACACCCGCCGACGGGCTGGCCAAGGCCGTACGCGCCGTCGAGGCCCAGGCCGCCCGCGCCAGCGCGCGCGGCGCCAGGTTCGTTCCGCACACCGAGGTCGTCGGAATCGTCGACAACGGCGGCCGGGTTGCCGGTGTCCGCACGACGGACGGCGTCGTCGATGCCGACATCGTGGTGTGCGCGGCCGGCTTCTGGGGCGCCCAGCTGGCCAAGGAGGTCGGCCTCGTCGTCCCGCTGGTGCCGATGGCGCACCAGTACGCGCGCACCGGGCAGATCGCCGCTCTCGTCGGCCGCAACACCGAGCGCTCGGAGGCCGGCCTGCCGATCCTGCGCCATCAGGACCAGGACCTGTACTTCCGCGAGCACGTCGACCGCCTCGGCATCGGTTCCTACAGCCACCGGCCGATGCCGGTCGACATGTCCACCCTGATGGCCGACACCGCGGGCGAGCCGATGCCGTCGATGCTGCCGTTCACCGAGGAGGACTTCGCGCCCGCCTGGTCCGCGGCGGCCGAACTCATTCCGGCCCTTGGTGATTCCAAGGTCGAAGAGGCGTTCAACGGCATCTTCTCGTTCACCCCAGACGGCTTCTCGATCATGGGTGAGCACCGCGACCTGAGCGGGTTCTGGGTGGCCGAGGCGGTGTGGGTGACCCACTCCGCAGGCGTCGCCAAGGCGATGGCGGAATGGATTGTCGACGGCGCGCCGTCCATCGATGTGCACGAATGCGACCTGTACCGGTTCGAGGAGGTGGCCCGCAGCCCCGAGTTCATCATGCAGACCAGCTCGCAGGCCTTCGTCGAGGTCTACGACATCATTCATCCCTACCAGTTCCGTGACGCGCTGCGCGGCCTGCGCACCAGCCCGTTCTACGACCGGCAGAAGCAGCTCGGCGCCTTCTTCTACGAAGGTGCGGGCTGGGAACGCCCGGCGTGGTTCGAGGCGAACGCGGAACTGGCGCAACGGCTTCGCAGCGATGGACTGCCGTTCCCGGATCGCGACGACTGGTCGTCGCGATTCTGGTCGCCGATCTCGATCGCCGAGGCGCACTGGACCCGTGAGCGGGTCGCGATGTACGACATGACCCCGCTGACCCGCTACGAGATCGCGGGCGCAGGCGCGGCGGCGTTCCTGCAGCGGATGACCACCAACAACGTCGACAAGAGCGTCGGATCGGTCACCTACACGATGCTGCTCGACGAAAACGGCGGAATCAGAAGCGATATCACCGTCGCCCGGCTGGCGGACACCAGGTTCCAGGTCGCCGTCAACGGGCCGATGGACTTCGACTGGTTCAGCCGTCACCTGCCTGACGATGTCACCCTGCGCGACATCACCGGCGCCACCTGCTGCATCGGTGTGTGGGGACCGCGGGCCCGCGACATGGTGGCGCCGCTGTGCCCCGACGATCTGTCGCACGAGAAGTTCAAGTACTTCCGCGCATTGCAGACCTACCTCGGCGCGATTCCCGTCACCATGCTGCGGGTGTCCTATGTCGGCGAGCTCGGTTGGGAGATCTACACCAGCGCGGAATACGGTGCCGCGCTGTGGGATCTGCTCTTCGAGGCCGGCCGACCCCACGACGTGATCGCCGCCGGGCGGATCGCCTTCAACAGCCTGCGCATCGAGAAGGCCTACCGGCTGTGGGGGACGGACATGACCGCCGAGCACCAGCCCGTTGCCGCGGGCGTGGACTTCGCGGTGAAGATGAACAAGGACGACTTCATCGGCAAGACGGCGCTAGAGCGCGCCGTCGCACCGCAGAAGTTCCTGCGCAGCATCGTCTTCGACGACCCGACCGCCGTCGCACTCGGCAAGGAGCCGGTCTTCGTCGATGACCGGTGCGTCGGATATGTGACCAGCGCGGGGTATTCGGCCGACTGTCGGCCGCACCATCGCCTACGCCTGGCTGCCCGCCGAAACCGAGGTGGGCGACGGCGTCACCGTCGACTATCGCGGCACCCGGTCTACGGCCACCGTGCACGCTGAGCCCGTCGTCGATCCCGAGATGGCGCGGATCAAGAGGTAGCGGTATGGGATACGACGTCATCGTCATCGGTCTCGGCGGGATGGGCAGTTCCGCCGCGTATCACCTGGCCGCCAGGGGGCAGCGCGTGCTGGGGCTGGAGAAGTTCACCCCCGCACACGACAAGGGATCCAGCCACGGCGGCTCGCGCATCATCCGGCAGTCCTATTTCGAGGACCCGGCGTACGTGCCGCTGCTGCTGCGGGCGTATGAACTGTGGGACCGGCTCGCCACCGACACCGGGCTCGAGGTCTACCGGCTGACCGGCGGTCTGTTCATGGGACCGCCCGACGCCCTGACCGTCGCGGGAAGCCAACGGGCCAGCCAGGAATGGGACCTGCCGCACGAGATGCTGGACGCGGCCGAGATCCGGCGCCGCTTTCCCACTGTCACACCGTATCCCGGCGACATCGCTCTCTACGAGGCGAAAGCGGGCTTCGCGCGGCCGGAGCTGACCGTCCAGGCGCATATCAACCTCGCCGAATCCGCGGGCGCTGAACTGCATTTCGGTGAGCCGGTCATCGAGTGGAGCGAAACCGCGGGCGGCGTCATTGTCACCACTGAGCGCGGCACCTACACCGCCGGACAGCTCGTCATCTGCCCCGGCGCATGGGCACCGCAGCTGCTTGCCGAGTTCGGCATTCCGATCACGATCGAACGGCAGGTTCTTTACTGGTTCGATCCGCGCGGCGGCACGGCGCCGTTCGACGAACATCCGATCTGGATCCACGAAGACGCAACCGGCATGCAGGTATACGGGTTTCCCGCGATCGACGGGCCCGGCGGCGGCGTGAAGGTGGCGTTCTTCCGCAAGGGCATCGTCTGCACCCCCGAGACCATCGACCGGACCGTGCACGACCAGGAGATCGCCGAGATGCGGGACCGGGCCGCCCTGGTGCTGCCCGCGCTCGACGGGCCGTGCCTGCACTCGGCGACGTGTATGTACTCCAACACGCCCGACGAGCATTTCGTCATCGCCCGCCATCCGGATTCCGAGAACATCACCGTTGCGTGCGGATTCTCGGGCCATGGATTCAAATTCGTCCCCATCGTCGGGGAGATCCTCGCCGACCTCGCCATCGACGGTGTTACCGGCCATCCCATCTCGTTGTTCGACCCGAAGCGACTGGTGACGACATGACCGACCATCAACCCACCTCCCGCCCTTCGCAGCACGCTGGCCGGCGATTACTACATCAGTGACGCCGTCTTCGCCGCCGAGCAGGAACGCATCTTCGAGAACACCTGGTTCTGCGCGGTGCGGTCATCCGATCTCGCGCTCACCGGGGAAGTTCAAGAAGGTCCAGGTCGGCCGCGAAAGCGTGCTGCTGGTGCGTGGCCGCGACGGACTGCTGCGGGCGTTCCTGAACGTCTGCCGCCACCGCGGCGCCCAGCTGTGCACCGAGCCCGAGGGCGAGGTGAGGCGCAGCATTCGTTGCTCCTATCACTCGTGGACGTACGCGCTGGACGGCAAGCTGATGGCCGCGCCCAACATCGCGTCGCTGACCGACGAGACCGGTGCGGCGATCGACCGCTACCGATACGGCCTTGTCCCCGTCGCGCTGACCGAATGGCTCGGCTACGCCTGGGTGTGCCTGTCCGACACCCCGCCGCCGTTCGAGGACGTGATCGCCGAAACCACCAGGACACTCGGCGATTCCGACATCATCAACCGCTACGGCATCGGCGGCCTGGACGTCGGCCATCGTGTCGTCTACGACGTGGCGGCCAACTGGAAGCTGATCGTCGAGAACTTCATGGAGTGCTACCACTGCAGCTCGATTCATCCCGAGCTCGTCGGTGTGCTGCCCGAGTTCGCCAGGGGGGTGGCCGCACAGGCCAACATCGGTCTCGGCGCCGAATTCGGTTCGGAGGTAGCCGGTTTCACCGTGGACGGCACTGCGGGCTTCGACCGCCTTCCGGGCATCACCGAAGAGCAGGATCGTCGCTACTACGCGATGACCGTCAAGCCCACGGTGTTCATCAACCTGGTTCCGGACCACATCATCTTCCACCGGATGTTCCCGATGTCGGCGTCGCGGACCATCGTCGAATGCGACTGGCTCTACACCGCCGATGTGGTGTCTTCCGGTCGCGACGTCTCGCACTCCGTCGAGCTGTTCCACCGGGTCAACGAGCAGGACTTCGAGGCGTGCGAGCGAACTCAGCCCTCGATGTCCTCCCGGGCCTACCGCAATGGTGGTGTCCTCGTACCTGCCGAACATCACATCGCGGAGTTCCACGAGTGGGTAGTGTCCCGTCTCGGTGCCTGACGTCGCCGCCTGTGCGGCTCCGCAAAGCGAGGTGAGCGGAATATGAACGGTGAACCCGATCTCCTGATCGGTGGGAAGTGGCGTCACGCGTCCGATGGCGGGACTCGCGAGATCATCAACCCTGCGGATGGCAGTGTCGCCGCGGTGGTCGACGAGGCCACCCCGGACGACGCGCGCGACGCCGTCGCCGCCGCCCGAAAGGCCTTCGACGACGGCGACTGGCCGGCCACCCCCGTCGCCGACCGTGCCGCGCTGCTCGACCGGGTCGCAGATCTGCTCCAGCGGGACAAGGAGTCGCTGGCCGAACTCGAGACCAGGGACACCGGCAAGACGCTTGTCGAGAGCCGAATCGACATCGACGACGTCACGTCGGTCTTTCGCTACTACAGCAAGCTTGTTGCCATCGAGTCGGACCGCATCGTCGACGTCGGCGATCCCGCCGTGATCAGCCGGGTGGTGCGTGAACCCATCGGGGTATGCGTGCTGATCGCGCCGTGGAACTACCCGCTGCTGCAGATCTCCTGGAAGATCGCGCCCGCGCTGGCCGCAGGCTGCACGATGGTGGCCAAGCCGAGCGAAGTCACCCCGCTGACGACGATCGCGTTCGTGCACCTACTCCAAGAGGCCGGTGTGCCGGATTCGGTGGTGAATCTGGTGCAGGGCAGCGGCGCCACGCTGGGGCCCGCGCTCACCGATACCCCCGACGTCGACTTCATCTCGTTCACCGGCGGAGTGGCCACCGGCAAGGCCATCTCCAAGGTCGCCGCCGAGCACGTCACCAAGGTGGCTGTCGAACTCGGTGGCAAGAATCCGCACATCGTGTTCGCCGACGCCGACTGGGACAGCGCCGTCGACCACGTCCTCACCGGTGTGTTCCTGCACTCCGGCCAGGTCTGCTCGGCGGGCACCCGGCTGATCGTCGAGGAGTCCATCGCCGACGACTTCGTCGCCGACCTGGTCGGGCGCGCGGAGAAGATCCGGATGGGCGACGGTATGGACCCGGCCAGCGAGACCGGCCCGCTGGTCTCCGAGCAACAACGCGCCAAGATCGAAGCCTTTGTCCAGCAGGGTATTTCCGAAGGTGCCAACCTGGTCACCGGGGGCGTCCGGCCCGGCGACCCGGCGCTCGCCAAGGGCAGCTTTTATTCGCCGACGATCTTCGACCGGTGCGACCGGTCGATGCGAATCGTCCAGGAGGAGACCTTCGGGCCGATTCTCACGGTGGAGCGGTTCACGACCGAAGCCGAGGCGATAGAACTCGGCAACGACACGGAATACGGTCTCGCGGCGGGCGTTCGGACGTCTGATCAGGCGCGAGGCGAACGTGTGGTGCGGGCACTGCGGCACGGCACGGTGTGGCTCAACGATTTCGGCTACTACACCGCGGCGGCGGAGTGGGGCGGATTCGGCAAGTCAGGCAACGGACGTGAGCTCGGGCCAACCGGGCTCGCGGAATACCAAGAGATCAAACACATCTGGCACAACACCGCGCCCGCATCCGGCCGGCTGGTTCAAGGGCTAGCAGAGGAGGACACGTCATGGTGATCAAGGAGCCGCACGCCGACAGCGGCATGGAGGACTTCGGGTACAAGGAGTCGCTGGACCGCAGCATCGGCAAGTTCGCCAGCTTCGCGGCCGGGGTCAGCTACATCTCCATCCTGACCGGCACGTTCCAGTTGTTCTACTTCGGCTTCGGCACGGCCGGGCCCGCCTATCTGTGGTCGTGGCCAATCGTGTTCGTCGGCCAGATGGCCGTCGCGCTGTGCTTCATGGAGCTGGCCGCCAAGTATCCCGTCGCGGGTTCGGTCTACAACTGGTCCAAGAAGCTCGGCAGCCGCCTCGTCGGGTGGTCGTCGGGCTGGCTGATGCTCACCGCGTCGATCGTGACGCTCTCGGCGGTGGCGCTGGCCTACCAGCTCAACCTGCCGCGGGTGTGGAGCGGGTTCCAGATCATCGGCGACGGCAGCGGTGACCTACGACTTCGCCGCCAACGCGGTCATCCTCGGCACCGTCCTGATCGCGTTCACCACACTGATCAACGCGCTCGGCGTGAAGTTGATGTCGCAGGATCAACAGCACGGGCGTGTTCATCGAGCTCATCGCCGCCGTCCTGATCGCGTTCATCCTGGCGATCAACGTCGAACGCGGGCCGACAGGTCTTCTTCTCCACCAACGGCTACGGCGCGGGTGAGAGCTGCGGCTTCCTCGGGGCCTTCCTGATCGCATCGCTGGCATCGGGTTACGTGATGTACGGCTTCGACACCGCCAGCTCGCTCGGCGAGGAGACGGTCGAGCCGCGCCGCACCGCGCCGAAGGCGATCGCCCGGGCGATCCTGGCCTCGTTCGTGATCGGCGGCGCGATCCTGGTGTTCGCGGTGATGTCGGCGCCGAACCTGGACGATCCGGAGATCGGCGAGCAGCAGCGGCGGCCTGCAGTACATCGTCGAGCAGGTGATGTGGGGCCCGCTCGGCAAGATCTTCCTGGTCTGCATCGTCATCGCGGTCACGGTGTGCACGCTGGCCGTGCACACCGCGGCGATCCGGCTGTCGTTCGCGATGGCCCGTGACAACGCGCTGCCGTTCGGCGAGAAGCTCGCGCGCGTCAACCCGAAGACCCAGACCCCGATCATCCCGGCCGTCGACATCGGTATCATCGCGGTGATCATCCTGGTGATCAACATCGCGAATACCCAGATCTTCACGGTGCTGACGTCGATCGCGATCATCATGATCTACCTGGCCTACCTGATGGTGACCGGCCCGCTGCTGAAGAAGCGTTTCCAAGGCCAGTGGCCGCCAGCGGATCTCAAGGAGGGTGGCTACTTCACCATGGGGAAGTGGGGCCTGCCGGTCAACATCGTCGCCGTCGTCTGGGGCGTCGCGATGGCAGTGAACCTCGCCTGGCCGCGCGCCGCCGTGTACGGCGAGCCCTGGTACAACACCTGGGGTGCGTTCGTCTACATCGGCGTGATCCTCGGCGTCGGGCCTGCTGTGGTACTTCGTCAAGGGACGCCACCACATCGGCACTCTGGAGTCGCACGCCGCGGCGTCGACGGCCGAGGCCGAGAAGCCTCTCGAGCAGGCGTGACATGGCTGACGCCGGCACATTCGACTATGTGATCGCCGGTGGCGGCACCGCGGGCTGCGCGCTGGCCGCGCGGCTTTCGGAGGACCCGGACGTCACGGTGTGCGTGCTCGAGGCCGGGCCGACCGACGTCGGCGACGACAACATCCTGGTGTTGTCGGAGTGGATGCATCTGCTGGATTCCGGCTACGACTGGGACTACCCGGTGGAGCCGCAGGAACGGGGCAACTCGTTCATGCGGCACGCACGGGGGAAGGTGCTCGGCGGCTGCTCGTCGCACAACTCGTGCATCGCGTTCCTGCCGCCTGCGGAATGCCTTGACGAATGGGTGACCATGGGCGCCGACGGCTGGAGTGCCGCCGAGGTCCTGCCGCTGACCGACCGGCTCAAGCAGACCGTCTTGCTCCGCGACGTCCCGCCGGAAGACCCCTGCGGGACAGCGGTTCTCGAGGCAGCGACGAAGGTCGGCATGCCGACCGTCGCGTTCAATCGCGGCGAAACCGTCCACAACGGCGCAGGCTGGTTCCAGATCAATGCGGCCGAGGACGGCACCAGGATGTCCAGCTCGCATGCGTATCTGCATCCGATCCTGGAGTCCAGGCGCAATCTCGAGGTGCGCACCGGTTGCTGGGTGTCCGAGATCGTTTTCGACGGCGCTGTTTCCGCCACCGGTGTGCGTTACCAGCGACCGGATCTCACGGGGTACGACACCGTCTCGGCGCGGCGCGAGGTCATCGTCACGGCGGGTGCGATCGATACGCCGAAGTTGTTGATGCTCTCGGGAATCGGCCCGAGCGTGCATCTGCGGGAGATGGGCATCGACGTCCGAGTCGACTCTCCGGGCGTCGGATCGAATCTCGACGACCACGTCGAGGGCCTGGTGTTCTGGGAGGCGTCCAGGCCGATGGTGACGGCGTCCACCCAGTGGTGGGAGATCGGGTTGTTCACCACGGTCGATGAGGGCAGCGCCCAACCCGACCTGATGATGCACTACGGCAGCGTGCCGTTCGACATGAACACTCTTCGGCGCGGCTATCCGACGACCGACAACGGATTCTGCTTGACGCCCAACGTCACTCAGGGCCGGTCAAGGGGCACCGTGCGGCTGCGCAGCCCGGACTTCCGCGACCGGCCCCGTGTCGATCCGCGGTACTTCACCGATCCCGAGGGATACGACGACCGGATCATGCTGACCGGCGTCCGGCTGGCCCGCACGATCGCCGAGCAGGCGCCGCTGGCGGCATGGGTGGGTCGCGAGCTTGCGCCCGGTCCGGACGCGACGACCGACGACGAACTGCTCGACTACATCCACCAGTGCCACAACACCGTGTATCACCCCGCCGCGACGGCGCGGATGGGTTCGGTCACCGACCCGATGGCGGTGCTCGACCCACAGCTGCGGGTCAAGGGCACCAGCCGGCTGCGCGTCGTCGACGCGTCCGCGATGCCGAAGCTGCCCGCAGTCAACCCCAACATCACGGTGATGACGATGGCGGAGAAGTGTGCCGACCTCATCCGACGAAGCTGATTTCGAGGCCCGCCTCGGTCCTGACCTCACGTCGTTTCTGGGCGAGCACACGCCGTTCCAGGCGATGGCCGACGAGGAACTCGCCGACCTCGCCGCCGAATCGGAGCTGGTTGACTTCCCGGCCGGCGCCGTCGTCGCCGACTATGCGACGCACGTGCCCGGCGATGTCTGGATGGTCCGCAACGGGCAGGTGACACTGCAGGCGAGCGCCGACGCCACCACGATCGACACCGTCGAACCGGGCGGCATCTTCGGCTACACCCCGCTGCTCACCGGGGGCGGAATGGAATTCGTGGCGCGGGCCACGGAGCCGAGCACGCTGATCCGGCTGCCGGGCGCACTGGTTCGGGCCCAGTTCGCCAAACCGGCGGGTCTGGCGTTCCTGGCGTCGACGGCGTGGAACGTGAGCCGCGCCGATCGCCCGACGATCGCCCCGACGACCGACAGCAGACCGGTCGCCGAACTGGTCCACGGCGACGTGCTGCTGGTCGGGCCCGACGCCTCGGTGCGCGACGCGGTCTGCCGGATGACCGAGCACCACGTGTCCTATGCGCTGATCCGGCTGCCAGACGGCGAATTGGGCATTTTCACCGACCGCGACCTGCGGACCAGGGTGGTGGCCGCCGGTGTCTCGATCGACGCACCGATCACCCAGGTGATGAGCGCACCCGCCCGGCGCGTCACCGCGGATCTGACCGCCGAGACCGTGCTGATGGACATGCTGGAGTGCGGCCTGCGGCACATGCCGGTGGTGACGTCGCGCGGCGAGGTCGTCGGTGTGGTCGAAGACGCGGACCTGCTCGCCGCATCGGCCAGACAGAGTTTCATCCTGCGGCGCTCCATCGGATTGGCAGGCGACGCAGCCGAATTGCAGCAGGTCGGGCAGCGGGTCACCGGGGTGGCCGCCGAGCTATTCCGCAACGGCACCAAGGCGTCGGCCACCAGCGCGATCCTGTCGGTCGTCATCGACAGCCTGGTACGCAGGGCACTCGAACTCGCGCTCTCAGAGGCCGGGGGCGAGGTCGACGGATTCGCGTGGCTGACGCTGGGCAGCGTCGCCCGGCGCGAGGCGATGCCGTCATCGGATGTCGACAGTGCGCTGTCGTGGCGGGACGACATGTCCTCTGCGAGTGAGCAACTGCGTGCCATCGCCGTTCGCACACACGAAATCCTCGATGGCTGCGGGCTACCGTCGGACCGCAATGGCGCCATCGCATACGAGCCGCTCTTCTCGCGGTCGCAGTCGGAATGGTTCGCCGCGGCCCAGGGTTGGCTCGATGATCCGCTGCGCGGTCAGGGTTTGATGATGTCGTCTCTGCTCATCGACGGGCGGGTGGTCTGGGGCGACGCATCGCTGCACACCGTTCCCGCCGCCTACCGCTCGATGCGCGACGAACATTCCGACGCGTTGAGGCTGCAGCGGCTCGACGCGCTGGCCGCGCGGGTGAAGACTCGGTCGCTGCGTGACGTGTTGTCCAGGCGCGGCGGCACATTCGACCTCAAGCACCACGCGATAACTCCGATCGTCAACCTCGCGCGATGGGGTGGGCTGAGCGCCGACGTCGGATCGGCTTCGACGCCTGCGCGACTGAGCGCCGCCGCACAGGCGGGTGCCATCAGCGACAGCGACGCCGAGACGCTGTGCGACGTCTTCGTGATGCTGCAGCGGCTACGGATGGCCCATCAGGTCACCCAGATCGCTTCGGGTCACACGCCCGGCGACGTGATCACGATGTCCGACCTCTCGCCGCTGAACCGCAGCCTGCTCAACGACGGGCTTCGGGAGATCGTCGGTGTGCAACGACGGGTCCGCAACGTCGGAATCCCACCCGGATAGGGTGGCCGATCATGGGGGAGCAGAAGCCCAACGCCGCGGTTCAATCGGTTGACCGCGCACTGTTGGTGCTCGAGATCCTGTCGACACTGGGGCAGGCCGGTGCCACCGAGATCGCCGCTGAGCTGGGGGTGCACAAGTCGACGGTGTCGCGGCTGATCGCGGTGCTGGAATCGCGCGGATACGTCGAGCAGACCTCGGAACGTGGCAAGTACCGGCTCGGGTTCACGATCTCCCGACTGGCGAGGGCCAGCAGTGGTCACCTCGATCTGGTGAAGCTCAGCCAGGATGTGTGCGACACGCTCGCTCCAGATGTGGGGGAGACGACGAACCTGGCGATCCTCGACGAAGCCCGCATCGTCAACATCGTCGAGGCGATCGGTCCTGAGCAGATCACCCTGCGGACCTGGGTCGGTCAGAGCTGTCCGGCGCATGCGACATCGAGCGGCAAGGTGCTGCTCGCCGGGCTCGAACCGGCGGACCTCCGCAACCGCCTCCCTGCGACGCTGGAGTCGTTCACCGTCAACACCGTGGTGGCGCTCTCGGATCTGGAGCGTGAGCTGGCCATTGTGCGTGAGCGCGGATGGGCCAGCGTCGTCGAGGAACTCGAGATAGGCCTGAACGCCGTATCGGCTCCCGTCTACGATGCCGGTTCGAACATGATTGCGGCACTGAGTGTTTCGGGACCGGCCTATCGCTTCGGCCCGGATCGGTTCTCGGAAGTGGCCAAGAAGACGACGGCGGCCGCCGAGGTGATCAGCCGGCGCCTTGGCTGGGTCGAACGCGATCGAGGATGAGGCCGGCGAAATCCTGCGGGCATTCCAGCGGGGTGAAATGCCCGGCACCGTCGGCGCGGTGTGGTCGTGCGTCGACGAAGTAGTCGTCCAGCCGGTCGGCCCAGTCCCGCGGGAACAGCGGATCATGCTGCGGCAGCAGCACGTCCGTGGACGCCTGCACCTTGATAGCGCGCTCGGGAGGCGGTTCGGTGAGCGACTGCGCGATCATGCCCGCGCCCGCGCGGTACCAGGCGATCGACGCGGTGAACGCACCGGGCAACGCGTAATCGGACGCCAGTCGCTCCAGATCATCCTCGGGGAGAGTGAAATTCGGGCCCGACCAGTGGCTCCAGAAATGTCGCAGGTACTCGCGCACGGCGTCGAGGTTGCCGTCGATGAGGCGGTCGGCGAGCGGCAACTGGTGGAAGGCTTGATACCAGAATTCCCGCTGGGCCTGTGGCGAGAGCACCCGGTTGCCGACCCCGGGCAGCGGTGGCGAGAGAACCAGCGCGCTGGCCATCTCGGGATACATCCGTGCCACGCTTTGCGCGACGCGGCTGCCGACGTCGTAGCCGGCGAGCACGACATCGGTCAGGCCCAGTTCGTTGATGAGCCCCACCACGCTGCTGGCCTGGGCGCTGGCGCTGTAGAAGTGACGGACGTCGACGGCGTGCTTGTCGGAACCCCCGAAGCCGCGCAGATCGGGCACGATCACGTCGGCCGCCTCCGTCAGCAGCGGGACGACGCGGCGATAGTCGTGGCGGTTGCCCGGCCAGCCGTGCAGCAGCACCACCGCGGGCGTGCCGGCCGGCCCGTGCCGGTCGAACGCCAGCCGGAACCCGTCGACCGGGCTGCTGCGTGACGACATTCGTCAGATCTTGCCAATGGTCAACCCGCTTTGTGCAGAGTTGGCGAATCACCGGTGATGACCGCCAGGATGTTGCGCCATGAGTCTGACGGCATGTTGACGATGTCGCCGTGCGCCCGCGGGCCTGCCATCGGTCTGCCGTCGTCGTAATCGCCTGCCGCCAAATGGATTACACCGGGCATCGTGTCGGGATCGGCACCGTGCGGGCTGGCCGGGTTGCCCTGTACCACCTCGATGAGGTCACCGGGAGCCGTCATCGAGAACCTCAGCACGTCCGGGTTTCGGTTGTGCCAGTCGGACGGATCGTCGACGCCGACACCGGCACCCGCCGCCGCGAGGTACAGCGTGCGGTCGGCGGTCAAACCGAAAACCTCGGCAGTGCCCAGGATCGAACCGCCGTAGGAGTGGCCGATGTAGGTGACGGGGATGTCGCGGCCGGTGGCGTCGAGGGTGCGGTCGACGTCCTCGCTGAACGCCACCAGGCGCGGCGCCATGTCCAGGGCGTAGCGCGGATCCGCCGCATCGACGAGGCCGGTGGCGACGTTGTCGCCTGCGGGGGAACGCGCCGCCCAGGTAGGTGATCGTCGCGACCTCGCCTCGGGTGGCGGACACGAAACGCCTGGCTGTCGTCGTGTTGGCCGCCGAATCCTCGATGGTGGTGTTCATCCCGGGGACCATGACAGCGACACTCCTCGCGGTGGCCAGGTTCCCGTTGAGCTCGATCAGCGATGCCCGGTCGGGGTCGAATGCGAGGATCTGCCGATCCACCCGGCGGCCGCTGCGCGCCGGGTCGTCGACCTCCGCGAGCAGACCTTGGTAGAACGCGACACGGTTCTGCGACCCCGGCCCGTCGGCGCGGCGTTCGTCGGCGATCGCCTGCGCGATGTTGACGCGGTTGGCCGCGATCCGCATCGCCCACGGCACACCGTCCGTGTTGCCCACCTGCTTGGGGAATTCATCGATAAGGCGTTGGCGCTGTTCGGGTGTCATCGAGACGATCTGGTTCGCGATCCGGTCCTGGCCGATCGCCGACCAGCCCGCGACGACATCGGCAAGTGGTACCGGCCACGCCCCGGCGGGCGCTGTTTGAACCCGCGGTCCGTGCGCGGGGTTCAGCGCCTCGGTGATGTCGTGTGCGGTGTCTGCGTCGGCCGCCCCCAACCGGTCGAGGGCAGCCACGACCCGCGTGGTGAGCACGTCGGTGGTCACCTCCGTGCTGCCGCCGACCAGCGAAGCCAGCAGAGGCGATGCGCTGCCGCCGGTGACGACACCGTCGTCGGCGACCGCGAATCCGTCGGTGCGTGCGGCGGCCAGCACGGCGAGCAGGTCGTCCCGCGCCGAACTGATCTGCGCGGCGCCGTCACGCGCGGCGACGGCGGCGGTGATCAGGCATCGCGTCGCGACCGCGCCACCCGCGGCGATCGTGGCGCCGTGACCGCGGGCCGCCTCGGCGGCCGACCCGGACCAGAACCGACGGCTGCCTGCGATTGCGTGCACGACGGCGTCGACGCGGGACTGCAGGTCGGTCGCGGCGGCGTCCCAGTCGTCGGCGGTCTTGCGCAGGGCGTCGGGTTTCCACGCCTCGGCCTGTGCGACGGTCGGCCGGGTCACCGGGGAGGGAAGCGGTCGGCGCTGCGTCGGTCGGCGCGCTCGAAGGCATCGGCGGCCATGCGTGCCGCGACCGCCCAACCGCGCATGTTCGCAATGACGTCGGTGAGCTTGGCGGCGATCAGATCGGGTGCAGGGACGGCGCCGGTCGACGACCCTGTCAATCCATCGACCGGCATTGTGGGCCAATGCATTTCAGCGATCGCCTCGGCGGCTTCGGTGACGTGGTCGGCGACCGCGCGCAGCGCATTCAAATCGACTTCGGTGTTTCCCCCCATGCCTCATGCTGGCAGATCACGGCGTTGCGGCGCTGAAGTTATCCACAGGCGCCTCCGTGCGCCGCGAAACCCACCCGACATAGCTGAGCCAAACACCCACGGTGGTCAGCAGCAGGAAGAAGATTCGCGCAGCCCGCAGCGTGATCGCCGCCTACACCGATGCGTTCGAACGGATCCTCGGCGCGCCTTCCGGCTCGCTCACCGAGCAGGGCTGAGGCCGATGCAACGGCGCGGCTGATCCGCCGCGATCCGAAACCACCCCGTAAGCTCGATGAGGTGCAGCGACGGATCATGGGCATCGAGACTGAATTCGGTGTGACCTGCACCTTTCACGGACATCGCAGGCTGAGCCCTGACGAAGTCGCACGCTATCTGTTTCGCCGCGTGGTGTCGTGGGGCCGAAGCTCGAACGTCTTCCTCCGCAACGGCGCGCGGCTGTACCTCGACGTCGGCAGCCACCCGGAGTACGCGACCGCCGAATGCGACAGCCTCGTCCAACTCGTCACCCATGACCGCGCAGGCGAGCGGGTGCTCGAGGACCTGCTGATCGACGCCGAGCAGCGGCTGGCCGACGAGGGCATCGGCGGCGACATCTACCTGTTCAAGAACAACACCGACTCGGCGGGCAACTCGTACGGCTGCCACGAGAACTACCTGATCGTGCGGGCGGGCGAGTTCTCCCGCATCTCCGACGTGCTGCTGCCGTTCCTGGTCACCCGCCAGCTCATCTGCGGGGCGGGCAAGGTGCTGCAGACGCCCAAGGCGGCCACCTTCTGCCTGAGCCAACGCGCCGAACACATCTGGGAGGGCGTGTCGTCGGCGACCACCCGAAGCCGCCCGATCATCAACACCCGCGACGAACCGCATGCCGACGCCGAGAAGTACCGGCGCCTGCACGTCATCGTCGGCGACTCCAACATGAGCGAGACCACCACGATGCTCAAGGTGGGTACGGCCGCGCTGGTGCTGGAGATGATCGAGTCCGGTGTGGCGTTCCGCGACTTCTCGCTGGACAACCCGATCCGGGCGATTCGCGAGGTCAGCCACGACCTGACCGGTCGGCGGCCCGTGCGGCTGGCGGGCGGCCGGCAGGCCAGCGCCCTGGACATCCAGCGCGAGTACCACTCGCGGGCGGTCGAACACCTGCAGACCCGCGAGCCGAATCCCCAGATCGAGCAGGTCGTCGACCTGTGGGGACGCCAGCTCGACGCCGTCGAGAGCCAGGACTTCGCGAAGGTCGACACCGAGATCGACTGGGTCATCAAGCGCAAGCTGTTCCAGCGCTACCAGGACCGCTACAACATGGAGCTGTCCGACCCCAAGATCAGCCAGCTCGACCTGGCCTACCACGACATCAAGCGGGGCAGGGGCGTCTTCGACCTGCTGCAGCGCAAGGGGCTGGCCACTCGGGTCACCACCGACGAGGAGATCGAGGACGCGGTGAACACCCCGCCGCAGACCACCCGGGCCAAGCTTCGTGGCGAGTTCATCAGCGCAGCACAGGAAGCCGGCCGCGACTTCACCGTCGACTGGGTCCACCTCAAGCTCAACGACCAGGCCCAGCGCACCGTGTTGTGCAAGGACCCGTTCCGCTCTGTCGACGAACGGGTCAAGCGGCTCATCGCCAGCATGTAGGCGCGGGCCCGCACGCGAGCGCTCAGTTACGTACGGCTTTTGCTCCTCGAAATTCTGTACCTCAGTGCGCGCTCGCCGGTTATCCACAGGCGCAACTGGCGGCTTCGCAATGGCGCTGCCCACAATGCCGGAATGCCACCTGAGCTCAGCGCCGTCTTCGCGGCGCAGGGCGGAGTCGCCAGCTGGTCGCAGATCCTGGTTCACCTCGGCTGCGCAGCGCCGAGCTGGTGAAGATCTTCCCCGACATCTACAGCCTCGGTGCACCCGATGCCCTCACCCGGCTGCGAGGATTGGACCTGCGCTGCGGTGAACACCTCGCGGTGTGTTTGGGGACCGCTGCGGCGATATTCGGCTTCGATACCGAGGACGTCACCGCCCTGCACGTTCTCAATCCGGATGGTCACCTTCTGCGTGACCACGCCGGCCTGGTGGTGCACCGGCGGGAAGGAGCACCGCTCACCAGCTACCGCGGCCGGCGGCTCACGAGTCCGGCATGGACCGCGGTCGAGGTCGCGAGGAGCCTGCCCCGACCGCGAGCTTTGGCGACGCTCGACGCCGCGTTGCGCAGCCAGACGTGCGACCGCCGCGAACTACTAACGGCCGCGGAAGGCCAGGCCTTCAGGCGCGGCATAGTGACTGTCCGAGAACTCATCCCGATGGCGCGGCCAGAGGCGGAGTCGCCGATGGAAAGCGAAGCCCGGCTCGTGATGCTCGACGGAGGGCTGCCAGAGCCCGTTCTGCAGTACGAGGTCGTCGACCGCGACGGGCCCTGTGGCGAGTCGACTTTGCGTGGCCGGAACGCAGACTCGCGGTCGAATACGACGGATTCGATTGGCACAGTTCGCCAGAGGCGCTACGGAAGGACCGCCAGAAAAGGGCCGCCCTCGAGGAGATCGGCTGGCGGATCCTATCCGTTGTCAGCGACGATGTGCGACGGCACGGCGACGTGATGGTGCGCCGTATCGATGCCCAGCTCATGCGGACCGCGGCTGCGTGAGCGCTCAGCCACGTAACGGTTTCGGCGCCGGCGAAATCCCGTACCAGGCCGCGCGCTCGCCGGCTCCCGTACGCCCTAAGCTGTCAACCCGTGGGAATCTCAAAGGTCGAGCGGTTGATGAATCTCGTCATCGCGCTGCTGTCCACCCGCACCTTCATCAGTGCGGAACGGATCCGGGAGACCGTGTACGGCTACTCCGACACCTCGAGCGACGAGGCGTTCTCGCGGATGTTCGAGCGCGATAAGAACGAGCTGCGTGACCTGGGCATCCCGCTGGAGACCGGCCGCGCCTCGCAGTTCGACCCGACCGAGGGCTACCGCATCAACCGGGATGCGTACGCGCTGCCCGCCGTCGACCTGACCGCCGACGAGGCCGCCGCCGTCGCCGTGGCCACCCAGCTGTGGGAGTCGCCCGAACTGATCACCGCCACCCAGGGCGCCCTGCTCAAGCTGCGGGCAGCGGGTGTGGACGTCGACGCGGGAGACGCAGGCGTCGCCATCACCTCAACGGCAGGAATGCCCGGCATCCGCGGATCCGAGGAGGTCTTGGGAATCCTGTTGTCCGCCATCAACTCCGGTCAGGCCGTGCAGTTCCCGCACCGGCCCGCGCGCAGCGAGCCGTACACGACCCGCACCGTGGAACCGTGGGGTGTGGTCACCGACCGGGGCCGCTGGTACCTCGTCGGCCACGACCGCGACCGGGACGCCACCCGAACCTTCCGGCTGTCTCGCATCGGCGCTGACGTGAAGCCCATCGGCCCGGCCGGCGCCGTCGCGCCGCCCGACGGGGTGGACCTGCGGGAGATCGTGCACAAGGTCATCGGCGAGACGCCGACCGGAACACAGGCCACGGTGTGGGTCGCCGACGGCAGGGCCACCGCGCTGCGCCGCGGCGCCACCGTTATCGGCCCGCGCGAACTCGGCGGCCGCGGCGGCGAGGAGATCGCCGTCGACATCGCGTTGTCCGACCGGCTGGCCCGCGAGATCGCGAGCTACGGCGCCGACGCCGTGGTGCTTGAGCCCCAGGCGCTGCGCGACGAAGTGCTGGACCGGCTGCGAGCGCAGGCGGAGGTTCAGGCGTGAGTCCAGTTTCGGAGCGGTTGGTCCGGCTGCTGAACATGGTCCCGTACTTCCAGGCCAACCCGAAGATCACCTACACCGAGGCCGCATCGGATCTGGGCGTCACCGAGAAGCAGTTGCGTGACGACCTCAACCAGCTGTGGATGTGCGGCCTGCCGGGCTACGGGCCTGGCGACCTGATCGACTTCGAGTTCTCCGGCGACACCATCGAGGTCACCTTCTCCGCGGGCATCGACCATCCGCTGCGGCTGACCTCGCCGGAGGCCACGGGTGTGCTGGTCGCCCTGCGGGCACTGGTCGACGTGCCGGGAATGGTCGACCCAGAGGCCGCGCGCAGCGCGATCGCGAAGATCGAGTCCGCCGCGGGCACGGTCAACCACGGCGCCGAGGCCACCGCGGTGGACGAGCCTGCGCCGGTGGAGAGTCACGCGGCGGCCGCGGTGCGCGAAGCGGTGCGGGGCGGTCGGGCACTGTCCATCGAGTACTACTCGGCCTCCCACGACATGCTGACCAGCAGGATCGTCGACCCGATCCGCGTTGTGCTGGTCGCCGAGCACAGCTATCTGGAGGCGTGGTGCCGGACCGCCGAGGGCGTGCGGCTGTTCCGGTTCGACCGCATCGTCGATGCGTCGGCACTCGACGAGCCGTCGGCGCCGCCCGAGCCCGCCGTGCAGGCGCCACCGGACACGTCACTGTTCGACGCGGATCCTTCGCTACCGTCGGCGACGCTGCTCATCGACCGCTCAGCGTCCTGGATGTTCGACTACTACCCGCTGCGGGTGGTCCGCGAGCTTGCCGACGGGGCGTGCGAGGCCGCGATGACCTACGCCTCCGACGAGTGGATGTCCCGCTTCGTTCTCGGCTTCGGCGCCGGGGTGCGGGTACTGACGCCGGCATCGCTGGCCCAGCGGGTTCGCGAATCGGCCGCGGCCGCACTGCGTGCGTATGGCGTCGGCGCCGAGGCGGGCGGGTAGACTCGCCCCAGACGTCTGGAGGTGACCAAATTGGGCGGTTTACAACCCTGGCACTGGGTTATCGTCATCGCTGTCTTCGTTCTGCTCTTCGGCGCCAAGAAGCTTCCGGATGCGGCCCGTTCGCTTGGCCAATCGATGCGGATCTTCAAGTCCGAGGTCAAGGAAATGAAGACCGATTCCAAGCCGGAGGCCGAGAAGCCTGCGACCCCGATCGCATCGGAGCGTGTCGACACCCCCGAGCCGCAAGCCGAGCCCACCGACAAGCGCCCGGCCTGAGCCCACGTCGACCGACCGCGGCGTAATGCCGCGTCGATTGCCCGTGTCCATAGATCTATAGGCGAGCTGCGTGCAAACCCCCGGATTCCTCAAGCGACTGGATCCGCGCCGACGTCGCGCGAAGGTCAATCCGGACGGCACCATGTCGCTCGTCGACCATCTCGCCGAGCTGCGCAACAGGCTGCTGATCGCGGCCGCCGCGGTCGTGCTCACGACGATCATCGGGTTCTTCTGGTACACGAACGGTTTCTTCGGCTTTCACAGCCTCGGTGAATGGCTTCGCGGGCCGTACTGTTCGCTGCCCGCCTCTGCTCGGGCCACCATCGCACCCGACGGTCAGTGTCGGCTGTTGGCCACCGCGCCGTTCGACCAGTTCATGCTGCGACTCAAGGTTTCGCTGACCGCGGGCCTCATCCTGGCCTGCCCGGTTTGGCTGCATCAGATCTGGGCGTTCATCACGCCGGGCCTGTACCGGAAGGAACGTCGCTTCGCGATGGCGTTCGTCGGCGTCGGCGCGGTGCTCTTCGTGACCGGAGCCGTGCTGGCCTACATCGTGATGGCGAAGGCGTTGCACTTCCTGCTGACCGTCGGCAGCGACGTTCAGGTCACCGCGCTGTCGGGCGACCAGTACTTCGGGTTCCTGCTCAACCTATTGCTCGTGTTCGGCATCAGCTTCGAATTCCCGTTGCTGATCATCATGCTCAACCTGGTCGGCGTGCTGCCCTACGAGCGCCTCAAGGCGTGGCGGCGCGGGTTGATATTCGGTCTCTTCGTGTTCGCCGCGTTCGCGACGCCGGGGTCGGATCCGTTCTCGATGCTCGCGCTCGCCCTAGCGCTGTCGGTGTTGCTGGAGTTCGCGATTCAAATCGCACGCGTCCATGACAAGCGAAAGGCGCGTCGCGAGGCGCTCGAGCACGTTGCAGATGACGAAGCCTCGACGATCGGCGATGTCGAACCGATCGAGCCGCCGACCGCAGTGTCAACCTCGTCGCGGCCTGTAGTCGATGACGACGCCACCTAGCGGCGAACTCGCCGTCTTCACCGAGCAACTGTCGTTCACGCTGGACGACTTTCAGCAGCGCGCATGCCGGGCACTCGAAGACGGACACGGTGTGCTGGTATGCGCGCCCACCGGCGCCGGCAAGACGGTGGTGGGGGAGTTCGCCGTCCACCTGGCGCTGGCGGCGGGCCGAAAGTGCTTCTACACCACACCGATCAAGGCGCTGAGCAACCAGAAGCACGCCGACCTGGTGCGCCGGTATGGCCCGCACCGCATCGGCCTGCTGACCGGCGACCAGTCGATCAACGGGGATGCGCCGGTGGTGGTGATGACCACCGAAGTTCTTCGCAACATGCTGTACGCGAATTCGGATACGCTGCATGGCCTTTCGCATGTCGTGATGGATGAGGTGCACTTTCTCGCCGACCGGATGCGCGGCGCGGTGTGGGAGGAGGTGATCCTGCACCTGTCCGAAGACGTGCGCCTGGTCAGCCTTTCGGCGACGGTCAGCAACGCCGAGGAGTTCGGCGGCTGGATTCAGACCGTTCGCGGGAACACCACGGTGGTCGTCGACGAACACCGGCCCGTGCCGCTGTGGCAGCACGTCATGGTCGGCAAGCGGTTGTTCGACCTCTTCGACTACCGGTCCGGCGACCCGACGAAGAACGGCCGCGAGCTGCTGGTGGACCCACAACTGTTGCGGCACATCGCGCATCGACGCGAAGCCGACCGGCTGGCCGATTGGCATCCACGCGGCCGCGGTGGACATCGAAGCCGACCCAGCATCTTTCGGGGGCCGTCGCGGCCCGACGTCGTCGAGCTCCTGGACGCCGAAGGGCTGCTGCCCGCCATCACGTTCATCTTCTCCCGCGTCGGCTGCGATGCCGCGGTCAAACAGTGCCTGCGCTCGTCGCTGCGGCTGACCACCGACGACGAACGCGCCCGCATAGCGGAGGTCGTCGACCGCCGCTGCGTCGACCTGTCCGAATCCGACCTGGTGGTGCTCGGCTACCACGAATGGCGCGAGGGGCTGCTGCGCGGTCTGGCCGCACACCATGCCGGAATGCTCCCTGTCTTCCGCCATACCGTGGAGGAGCTCTTCACCCAAGGTTTGGTCAAGGCCGTATTCGCCACGGAGACATTGGCTTTGGGCATCAATATGCCCGCACGCACCGTCGTCCTCGAGCGGCTGGTGAAGTTCGACGGCGAGCAGCACGTCCAGTTGACCCCGGGGGAATACACCCAGTTGACCGGCCGCGCCGGCCGGCGGGGCATCGACGTCGAAGGCCACGCGGTGGTGCTGTGGACTCCGGACGTGGACCCCGCCGAGGTGGCCGGCCTCGCGTCCACCCGGACGTTCCCGCTGCGCAGCTCGTTCGCACCGTCGTACAACATGACGATCAACCTGGTGAACCAGATGGGCCCGACGCAGGCGCACAAGCTGCTGGAGCGGTCCTTCGCGCAGTACCAGGCGGACCGCTCGGTGGTCGGCCTGGTGCGCGCCATCGAACGTGGCGAGCGGATGCTCGACGAGATAGCCACAGAGCTGAGTGGGCGGGGTGATGAGCGCTCGCGCGAAGACCAGACAACCGAGCCCACGGTCCTCGAGTACGCGCGGCTGCGCGCGGCGATCTCGCAACGGGAGAGGGCCCAGTCGCGGGCGTCGCGGCTGCAGCGCAGGAGGGCCGTCAACGATGCGTTGTCGTCGCTGCGGCGCGGCGACATCGTCAACATCGCCAACGGGCGGCGCATCGGCTTGGCGGTCGTCCTCGAGCCCGCCCGCGACGAGGACGACCCCCGGCCGCTGGTGCTGACCGAAAACCGTTGGGCGGGACGCATTTCGTCCGCCGACTATTCGGGCGCATCGGCGAAGGTGGGCTCGATGACGCTGCCGAAGCGGGTCGAGCACCGTCAGCCGCGCGTGCGCCGCGACGTGGCGGCGGCGCTACGGTCGGCGACGGCGAAGATGGCGATCCCCAAGGGCAGGCGGAGTGGCCCACCGCCCGACCACGACGTCGATCCCGAACTGGCGGGGCTTCGCGAGCGGCTGCAGCGCCATCCCGCGCATCGTCTCCCGGATCGCGAGGAGAAGGTGCGGCTGGCCGAGCGGTACCTGCGCATCGAGCGCGACAACGAGCAGATTCAGGAGAAGGTGGCCGCGGCGACCAACTCGCTGGCCCGAACCTTCGACCGCATCGTCGTCCTACTGGCCGAGCGCGGCTTCATCCGTGACGACGACGGCGACCCGACCGTCACCGACGACGGCAGGCTGCTGGCCCGCATCTACAACGAAAGCGACCTCCTGGTGGCCGAATGCCTGCGCGGCGGCGTGTGGGAGGGGTTGTCGCCCGCTGAGCTGGCGGGCGTGTTGTCGGCGGTGCTCTACGAGGCGCGGGGCGACTCGTCCGGTACTCCGCAGGCCGCCGAGATCCCGACCGACAAGCTGCGCCGTGCGCTTGCCGACACCCGCCGGTTCGCCGCAGCGCTGCGCACCGACGAGCAGCGGCACCGGATCTCCCAGAGCCGCGAGCCCGACGAGGGGTTCGTCGCCGCCGTCTACCGGTGGGCCACCACCGGCGACCTGGCCGCCGCGCTCGACGCATCCGACATCGGCCGCACCGGCTCGCCGCTTTCGGCGGGCGATTTCGTCCGGTGGTGTCGTCAGGTCCTCGATCTGGCCGACCAGGTGCGCAATGCCGCTCCGTCACCGGAACTCCGGGCCGCCGCGAAACGCGCCATCGGCGACGTTCGACGCGGCGTCGTCGCTGTTGATGCAGGGTAGGGTGTCCGGCAGGATCAGCGATCACCGAGCGACCAGGAGAGACGATGAGCGGACCGCAAGGGCCTGACCAAACGCAACCGTGGCCGGGTCAGGACCAGCCGTCGAGCGACCCGTCCAACCAGCCTGCGTGGCAGCAGCCGGCGCCCGGCCAGGATCAGCCTGCGTGGCAGCCACCGGCGCCCGGCCAGGATCAGCCTGCGTGGCAGCAACCGCCCGCCTACTCGCCGCAGCAGTACCCGTACCAGCAGCCCGGCCAGCAGCAGCCGTACGCGCCGCCGCAGCAATACCCGCCGACCGAGCAGTTCGGCCAGCAGCCGCCCCAGGACTACAGCCAGCAGGCCTATCCGCAGTACGGGCAGCAGCCGGGTCAGTACGGGCAGCAGCCCGGCCAGTACGGCCAGCAGCCCGGCCAGTACGGCCAGTACGGTTCGACCGAGACTCCGGAGGGTTCCAAGCGCTCACTGGCCGTTGTCGGCGGTGTGATCGGCCTGCTCGCCGCGTTGGTCGTCGCCGTGGTCGCGGTGCTGGGCTTCTGGAAGCCCGGCTTCTTCGTCACCACCAAGCTGGACGTCGGTGCCGCGCAGTCCGGTGTCCAGCAGATCCTCACCGACGAGTCGAACGGCTATGGCGCCAAGAACGTCAAGGACGTCAAGTGCAATAACGGCGACAGCCCGACGGTGAAGAAGGGCGAGACCTTCGACTGTGAGGTCAGCATCGACGGCACCAAACGTCAGGTGACCGTGACCTTCCAGGACAACAACGGCACCTACGAGGTCGGTCGGCCGAAGTAGCCCTAGTTGCCAGGCAGCGCGTCAAGTGCCTTCTGCAGTCGGCCAATTGACGATGTGACGCCGTATTGCTCGGCGAGCTTGGCCACCTTGCGCGGATGCTCTGCAGCGAGCGGCAGCACGTCCGAGGGCGTGGAGAAATTCACGTCCGCGTCGATAGCGACCTTGACCACGGGTCCTGCGGCCTCGATGTAGTCGGTGGCGGCAAGCAGCTTCGTCCGGTAGGCCTTGGACATCTTCGACTTCGGGTCGTGGGCAGCGGCGAGTATGCCCTCCAGCGAGCCGTGTTGCGCCAGCAGCGTGGCCGCGGTCTTCTCGCCGACGCCGGGCACGCCCGGCAGGCCGTCGGACGGATCGCCCCGCAGCAGCGCCAGCTCGGCATAGGCCGGACCGGCGCGATCGAGGGGGACACCGTAGGTCTCGGCGACCTCCGCCGGACCCCACTTCGTCGCCTTCGCCAGGCCGCGACCGAGATAGAGCACCCGGACCGCCACCGGCTCGTCGCGAACCAGCTGCAGCAGATCGCGGTCGCCGCTCACGACGACGACGGGGTCATTGCGCTCGCGGCTGGCCAGCGTGCCGAGCACGTCGTCGGCCTCACAGTCCGGCGCTCCCGCGGTCGGAATGCCGAACGCGTCAAGCATTTCCATGATCATGTCGACCTGGGGGGTCAGGTCGTCGGGTACCACTTCGATGTCGGGCTGGCCCGTCGGCTCCTCTTCTGCGACTCGGTGGGCCTTGTACGAGGGGATGAGGTCCACCCGCCACTGCGGCCGCCAGTCGTCGTCGCGGCACACCACCAGCCGGGACGGCCGTTCGCGCGTGATGACGGTGGCGACGGCATCGAGGAAGCCACGCAGGGCGTTGACGGGTCTGCCGTCGGGAGTGGTGATCGAGGAGGGCACCCCGAAAAAGGAGCGGAACCACATGCTGGCGCCGTCGAGCAATAACACGGGAGCTGCCACGGTCACCGACAGTAGCGTGAGGTATGGCCTTCATCGTGAATCGAATCGATCACGTGGTGCTCAACTGCCGCGACGTCGACGCCACCACCGACTGGTACGTGCGCGTGCTCGGAATGCGGCGCGAGGTGTTCGGCGAGGGCCGGGTGGCGTTGCGGTTCGGAAACCAGAAGATCAACGTCCGGCCGACGGGGGCGCCGAACTGGGAGACGGGCGCGGTCGACGCGCCGGGCTCGCTCGACCTGTGCTTCATCGCCGAGATGAGCCCCGACGATGTCGGCGCGCACCTGCGGTCCTGCGGGGTGACGATCACCGTGGGTCCCGTCGCCAAGACCGGTGCACTGGGCCCGATGACGTCGCACTATTGCCGCGACCCGGACGGAAACCTGATCGAGGTCGCCAGCTATTCGACCCCGGATTAGCCTGAGTTCCATGACAGCGGGCCGATTCAGCACCGACGTGTATGCACAGCGACTCCGGGCCGCCTCGGCGGCCGCAGCCGACGCCGGGTTGGCCGGGCTGGTCATCACGCCCGGATACGACCTGCGCTACCTGATCGGCTCGCGCACCCAGACCTTCGAGCGGCTGACCGCGTTGGTGCTGCCCGCATCCGGCGAGCCGGCGATCGTGGTTCCGCGGATGGAACTGGCCTCGCTGAAGGAGTCCGCGGCCACCGAACTCGGTATCGCGGTGCGGGACTGGGTGGACGGCGACGACCCGTATGGGGTGGTGGCCGATGCGCTCGGCGGTGCGCCCGCGGGGGTTGCCGTCACCGATGCGATGCCCGCGCTGCACCTGCTGCCGTTGGCCGAGGTGCTGGGCGTGGTTCCCGTGCTCGCCACTGACGTGCTGCGCCGCCTGCGAATGATCAAGGACGGCGCCGAGATCGACGCGCTGCGGAAGGCGGGGGCCGCGATCGACCGGGTGCACGCCAGGGTGCCGGAGTTCCTGGTGCCGGGGCGGACCGAGGCCGACGTGGCCGCAGACATCGCCGAAGCCATTGTCGCCGAGGGGCATTCGGAGGTGGCATTCATCATCGTCGGATCAGGCCCGCACGGCGCCGACCCGCACCACGAGTGCTCGGACCGTGAGCTTCGGGCCGGCGACATCGTCGTAGTCGACATCGGGGGGCCGTACGAACCCGGATACAACTCCGACTCGACACGGACCTACAGCATCGGGGAGCCGAGCCCGCAAGTGGCGCAGCAGTATTCGGTGCTGCAACGGGCGCAGCAGGCCGCCGTCGAAGCGGTGCGTCCCGGCATTACCGCCGAACAGGTGGATGCGGTCGCACGCGACGTGCTTGCCGAAGCAGGTCTGGCCGAGGCGTTCGTGCATCGCACCGGCCACGGCATCGGGCTGTCGGTGCACGAGGAGCCCTACATCGTGGCCGGCAACGATCTGCCGTTGGCCGAGGGCATGGCGTTCTCCGTCGAGCCGGGCATCTACTTCCCGGGCCAGTGGGGCGCCCGCATCGAGGACATCGTCATCGTCACCGCCGACGGCGCCGAACCGGTCAACAGCCGCCCGCACGAGCTGGTCGTGGTGCGGACTTAGTCCGCTGGGGCCAGCGATGCCTTGCCCGTTCTGCGGCTCAGATGTCGGAAAAACCGACGTCTGCCCGAACTGCGGCGCGCTGAAGGACGGCACCGCGAAGACGGGATGGCGACCCGATCCGACCGCGCGTCACGAAGGCCGCTATTACGTTGTCGGCCGTCCCACCAGCCGAGTGCGTGACGGGAAGGCCGAAACTACCGACCCTGACGGCGGCAGGCTGCTTCCGGCATATCTCGACACTCCGTCGAGGAGCAAGACGAGCATCCGATCGACGTGGCTCGGTACGGGTGCCGCGACGGCCGTGCTGGTCATGTTGGCGGCGGTCATCTGGGGTGTTCTGCTGCCGCATCGCAATGCGGGTTCGCCCGACGCCGGCTATCTGTCGGCCCTGAAAGAGTCCGGGCTCGCCGCCGGCTTCAACTCCGATGCCAATGCGCTGGCCCATGGCAGGCAGGTTTGCAAGCAACTCGACGAGGGCGGCCCGCAGCAGGGAGTGGCCGCGGACAAGCTCGCAGTCGATGCGTTCTGCCCGAGGTTTTCTGAGGGCTTCCGCGTCCTCGAAACGGCCAACGCTTCAGGAACTTTCGTGCTGATCGACACATCGAAGCAATACCTCAGCTCGATCGCGTCGGATGAGGGTAAATGCCACGGCGTGCACGGGTACTCCGACATCGGTAGTGGCACGCAAGTCATGGTCAAGAACGGTAAGGGCGAGATCCTCGCCGCCGCACCGCTCGGCGAGGGCCACGGCGACGATGTCAACTGCAAGTTCGCCTTCAGTTTCCCGATCACCGAGGGACAGGACCGCTATGTGGTGTCGGTGGGCCGTCGCGGCGAGTTCAGCTACAGCTTCGAACAGCTGCGGCGGGGTGGCGTCGAGATTCATCTCGGCGAGTAGTCAGTTGGCTAGGAATCGTCCCCGTCGTCGTTGTCGCTGTCGTTGTCGTTGTCGCCGGCTTCGCTAGCGTCGTTGTCGGGGATGAGGTAGCGGCCGGGGTGGTGGTAGTTGTTGACCCGTGTTTGGCCGGTGTCGAGGTTGGGTGGTGGGATCCATTGGGTGCGGCCGTCTTTGCGTTTACGGGTGGTCCAGCCGGTTTTCTCGATGAGTTTGTTGTCGGCGGGACACGCGAGCGACATCTTGGTGATGTCGGTGGGCGCGTGCCCGGCGGCCCAGCCGTCGTCGTGGTGGGCTTCACACCAGTAGCCGGGTGCGGTGCAGCCGGGGCGGGTGCAGCCACGGTCGCGGGCTAGGAGCACGATCCGCTGTCCTTTGGACGCCAAGCGTTTGGCGCGGCCCAGATATAGGGGTTCTTCGGTGTGGTCGTCGAACACCACCAGGTAGTGATGGGCCGCGGAGGCTTGCTTGATGACGTCGGCCATCGGCAGCAGGGTGCCGCCACCGGTGACGGCGTGCCCGGTGCCGGACTCCAACTCCGACAGCGTGGTGGAGATGACCATGGTGACCGGCAGCCCTTTGTGGCTGCCCAATTGTCCGGAGGCCAGGATGGCTCGACACACCGCTTTGAGTGCGTCGTGTTGGCGTTGTCCGGTGGAGCGGGTATCGGAGCGCCGTTGCTCGTCGGAGGGTTGGCCGTCGATGCAGGGGTGGTCGTCGGCGGGGTTGCACATGCCGGGGGCGGCCCAGGCGGCGAACACCGCGTCGAGCAACCCGGCCAGTTCGGGGTCGGCGCTGCCGCGGACCTCACTGATGCCGTCGGCCCGCTGTCTGCCCTTGGTGAAATAGCTGCGCTTGGCGCGGTCGGCGTCGGAGAGCTCACCGTCCTGATCGAGCAGGAACGCCAGCCGGTCAGCGGCGGCGCGCAACTCCTCGGGCGGCAGCCCGCAGGCCAACTCGGCGAGTTGGGCTTCGGCGGCCTCGCGGGTGTCATAGCCGACGAAGTGCGGCAGCTTGGTGAAAAACCGGCGGATGATCTTCACCTGCTCGAACCCGAGATCGCCGCGCAGCTGCGCGGCCGCGGTGTTGGCCAGCATCGGCGGTAGCGGCTCGCCGGTCATCGAAGTGCGGGAGCCGAGATCCTTGGCGTCCTTGACCCGGCGGTTGGCCTCGGCGGTGGAGATCCGCAGCAGCGTCGACAATGCCGCGGCCACCGACGATTCGCCCAACTCCTCGACGGGCACCTCCGACAGATCGACCCGACCACGCGGTGATCCATCGCCGCGCACCGACGTTTGAATGTCTCCCACTCGTACGCGGTGACGGCCCGCTCGGCGGTCGACCCGTCCAGCGACTCGGCCAGCAATCCGCCCAGCTCCGCGGTCAACACCGCGATGCGCTTGGACGCAGCCACCGAACTCATACCTCGAACACTAGTTCGAAGCACCGACAAGTGAGTTTGGAATGTTACGCCTGAAACCAAAGTGTCAGAAGTGAATTCAGCGTCCTAGTCGCCGCCGGTGCGGTCGAGGAGTTCCGACGAGCCGAGGACCCGCTCGATTCTGATCTCGATCACGACCCGTCGGGGATTGACCCGCGGGGTCCGGTACCGCTGCGCATAGCGCAGTTCGGCGTCGCGGACCGCCTCGGCATCGGTGTTAACCGTCGCGCGGCCCTCCAGGGAGAGCCATCGGGCGCCGTCCACCTGGCTGAGGACGGCGACGCCGCGCTGCTCGGCGTTGACCGCCTTCTGCGACCCCCCGCTGGTGATCACCCTGGCGATGTGGGTCATCGGGTCGAAGGTGAATCCGACCGCCACGACATGCGGCGAATTGTCGGAGCGCAACGTCGTCAACATCGCGAGATGGCGCTCGGTCAGGAACGCCAGCGCGTCGTTTGTGAGCCGGGTCGTTGCGTTTGCCATCGGCTCCCAAACTAGCGCAGGAGATAATCGCAGCCGTGGATGACACGAGCCGCGGACCGGTGGTGATTTTCGGGGGCCGCAGCGAGATCGGCGTCGAACTCGCGCGGCTGCTGGCACCGGGCGCAACCGTGGTGCTGGCCGCCCGCAGTCCCGACCGGCTATCCGAGCAGGTAGTCGCCCTGGAGAAGGCAGGCGCGGCCAAGGTCGACGTCCGCGAATTCGACGCCGACGAGTTGACCTCGCACGCGCCGCTGGTGAGCTCGATCGTGGCCGACCACGGCCCGATCGGCACCGCCGTGCTGGCGTTCGGGGTGCTCGGCGACCAGGCCCGCGCCGAGAAGGACCCCGCGCACGCCGCATCGGTGCTGCACACCGATTTTGTTGCTCAGGCGAACCTGCTGACCGTGCTGGCCGACACCATGAAGCAGGCGGGGACGGGCGCGATCGTCGTGTTCTCGTCGGTGGCCGGCGTCCGGGTGCGCCGCGCCAACTACGTCTACGGCTCGGCGAAGGCGGGACTGGACGGGTTCTGCAGCGGCCTCGCCGACGCACTGCACGGCTCGGGAGTCCGGCTGCTGCTCGTGCGTCCCGGGTTCGTGATCGGGCGGATGACCGAGGGCATGAAACCGGCACCGATGTCGAGCACACCGCCGCAGGTCGCCGCCGCCACCGCCCGGGCATTGGCCAAAGGCCGCCGAACCGTGTGGATTCCGTGGATGCTGCGGCCGGTCTTCGTCGGGATGCGGCTGCTGCCGCAGTGGGCGTGGCGGAGGTTGCCGCGATGAGCAGAGGGTCCAGATGATCATCGTCATCGGCATCGGAGCCGACGGAATGGCCGGGCTGGCACCGGCGTCGCTGGCCGAGTTACGCAGGGCCACGGTTATTTACGGCTCGCAACGTCAGTTCGATCTGCTCGACGAGAGCGTTGTCGCTGCCAAGCGGTCATGGCCGTCGCCGATGCTGCCTGCGCTTCGCACGATTCTGGACGGCGCCGGGGGAGACGTACACGTCGTTGCCAGCGGCGACCCACTCCTGCACGGTGTCGGTGGCACCCTCATCCGGCTGTACGGCGCTGAGCAGGTCGCAGTGTTGCCGCATGTGTCGTCGGTGACGCTCGCGTGTTCGCGAGTGGGATGGGCGGTGCAGGATACCGAGGTGATCTCTCTCGTCACGGCCGAACCGCAAGCCGCGGTGCGTCAGGGCGGGCAGGCCGTGGTGATGTCCCGCGACGGCTCCACCCCAGCCGAGTTGGCCCGGCTGCTCGCCGCCACGGGACGTGGTGATTCGGAGATCACTGTGCTCGAGCAGCTCGGCGGACCCGCCGAGCGTCGGCGGTCGGCCAAGGCGCGCGAGTGGGCGGCGCGACCGCCTGCCGACGTCGATGACCTGAACGTCATCGCCGTGCGCTATCTGCCCGATGGACGGCGGTTCGCGGTGCTGCCCGACGACTCGTTCGCCCATGACGGACAGATCACGAAACAATCGGTGCGAGCCGTCACGCTGGCCGCACTTGGACCCCGGCCAGGCCAGCTGCTGTGGGATGTCGGTGCCGGGTCGGGAAGCGTCGCGATCGAGTGGTGCCGCAGCGGTCCTGGCTGCTGGGCGGTGGCGTTCGAACGTGACGAGCAACGCCGGAAACGAATCGCCGACAACGCGGCGGCGTTCGGCGCCAAGGTCGAAGTGCATTTCGACGCGCCGGAGGCGTTCGACCTCGTGCCACCGCCGTCAGCGGTTTTCATCGGAGGGGGCCTGACCAGACCGGGACTGCTCGACGCCTGCTACGACCGGCTCGTCAGCGGCGGTCGGCTGGTGGTGAATGCAGTGACCGCCGAATCCGAAGCCGTTCTGACGCAAGGGTATTCGCGTCTGGGCGGGGAACTGCGGCGGTATCAGCACTATCGCGGTGAGCCGCTCGGCAAGTACACGGGATGGCGTCCGGCGATGCCCGTCACCCAGTGGGTGGTCACCAAGGAATGACCGTCTACTTCATCGGTGCCGGACCCGGTGCCGTCGACCTGATCACCGTGCGCGGGCAGCGGCTACTGAGCAGGTCCCCGGTGTGCCTGTACGCGGGATCGATCATGCCCGACGACCTTCTCGCGTGGTGTCCGCCGGACGCCAGGGTGGTCGACACCGGCCCGCTGACGCTCGACCAGATCATCGATGAACTCGCCGACGCCGACGCCGCCGGGTTGGACGTGGCGCGGCTGCATTCGGGCGACCCGTCGCTGTACAGCGCGCTGGCCGAGCAGTGCAGGTGTCTCGACGCCCGCGGCGTGCAATACGAAATCGTGCCGGGCGTACCGGCATTCGCGGCGGCCGCGGCCGCGGTCGGGCGCGAGCTGACCGTTCCCGGCGTCGCGCAGACCGTGACGTTGACGCGGGTCGCGACGCTGTCGACGGCGATGCCGCCGGGGGAGGACCTCGAGACGTTGTCGGCGTCCGGCGGGACGCTGGTGCTGCACCTCGCCGCCGCTCAGGTCGACGCGATCGTCCCACAGCTGCTGGCAGGCGGCTACCGCACCGAAACCCCATGTGCGGTGGTGGCGTTCGCGAGTTGGCCGCAGCAGGTGGTGCTGCGGTGCAGGCTTGTCGAGCTGGCCGATGAGATGCATGCCGCCGAGATCACCAAGACCGCGGTGATCATCGTGGGCGACGTACTCGCCGCCGAGGGTTTCGCGGACAGCTACCTGTACTCGTCGGGCAGAGTGCGACGGCGCCGCGGACGCGAGGAGCAAGAAGGGCCCGGCCATTGATGCGTGTGCTGCTCCTCGGCGGCACGTCGGAGGCCCGAACACTCGCCGCGCGGTTGCATCCCGGCGTCGACGTGATCAGCTCGCTCGCCGGCCGGGTGCCCGATCCTGCGTTGCCGGTCGGCGAAGTTCGCATCGGCGGGTTCGGCGGCGTCGACGGGATGCGGCGATGGCTGCTCGACTCGAACGTCGGTGCCGTCGTCGACGCCACCCATCCCTTCGCCGCGACGATCACCGCCAACGCCGCCGAGGTGTGCGGCAACCTGCAGATCCCGCACCTCGTGCTGGCCCGGCCGGCTTGGCCACCCGGCGACGCGATCCTCGCCGGGTCCGATATCGAAGCCGCCAAAGCCGTACAGGACAACGGGTTCTCGCGGGTGTTCCTGACCACCGGCCGGTCCGGTGTCGAAGTGTTCAGCGACGTCGACGCGTGGTTTCTGATCCGCACCGTCACTGCACCGGACCCGCAGACATTGCCGAGTCGCCATGAACTCCTGCTGTCGCGCGGACCGTACCGCTATGACGACGAGCACGCTTTGCTCGCCGAGCATCGCATCGACTGTCTGGTGACGAAGAACAGTGGCGGCGCGATGACCAGGCCGAAGCTGGACGCCGCTGCCGCGCTTGGTGTCTCGGTGGTGATGGTGGACCGGCCGGCACTGCCCGACGGGGTGGCCACGGTGTCAACGGTGGACGACGCGGTGGCCTGGGTCAGTTCGGTGGGTAGGACTTGATCAACTCGAGCGTTTCCAGCTCGCGGATCGCTCGGCAGCCCCGGTGCAACATGGTCAGCATCATCTCGTCACCGCGCTCGGTTGACGCCGCGAACGCGAAACCGAGACCCGGTCAGGAGTGGCGCCTGCACCACGCCGAGGCGGTAGTCGCGCCAGCAGGTGTCGAAGTCGTAATCCGTTACGCCGTAACCCAGTAGCGCACGATGGTACTGGGCGACGAGGTCCTTCTCGATCTTGGCGCGGACGTCGGGATCGAGGCTTGTCGCGGTGAAGTATGCCAGATCCCTGCCAGGCAGCCCGATCCCGACTGTCTGCCAGTCCACCACCGTGATCCGTGTTCGATCCGGGTCGAACAGCATGTTGTCGAGCCGGTAGTCGCCGTGCATCAGCGCATACCGGGTCGGCTCTGCTTTCAGCCACGGCGTGACCAAAGACATTGCGGCCGTGAGAGTTTCCTTGTCCTGCTCGCTGATATCGCCACCGAGCTTGTCGACCAGGATTCCCGCGGCCATCACTGAGATCTCACCGAGGCCGCCCGCCGCGGCGTCGTCGCCGGGCTTGGGCATGGCGATCCCTGACAGCTCCATCCATTCGGGATCGCACCAACTGGAGCCCGTGCAGTCCGGCGAGCGCCTTGACCGCAAGGGTCGCCTCTTCGGCGCTGCATCCCGCAATCTGGTCGCCCTGCACCGCAGGCGCCAGGTCGGCGAGGATGAGGACGAAGTCGGCGCCGTTGTCGGAGATCTCCGAGTAAAAGCACCGCGGCACAGGGATGTTCATGCGATCGGCCACCCGCGCGTAGTACTCGACCTCGGACCGGTAACCCAGTGCCACGCGCTCGCGGACTGCGTCGTCCTGGGCGGACAGCTTCACCGCGAACGTGGCGGGCAGGTCGGTGTCGGCCGCGTACGTCGCGCGCACCCGGTAGGTGGCGCCGGTCTGGCCGGTGCCGATCGCGCCGACGTCGACATCGCCCACGTCGGCGCCCAACACGGAGCCGAGCCACGCCGGCGTTACATCTTGGGGTTCACGTGGAATGGTCATGGCTGGCCGGACAGTATCAGAGCGTCGGGTATTGCCGCGGGGTGAACACCCGATCGTCGTACCACTGGGTCTGCGACGATCCGACGATCAGCAGGCACCGCATGTCGACCTCGGCGGGATCGAGATCGGCGAGCCGCACCACCTTCACGTCCTCGTGCGGACCGGACACATCCCGGCCGATCACCACCGGAGTGCCCGGATCGCGGTGCTCCAGCAGCAGATCCCGCATCGCACCGACCTGCCAGGTGCGGGTCTTCGAGGCGGGGTTGTAGATGGCGAGCACCAGGTCGGACTTCGCTGCGGCGGTGAGTCGTTCGGCGATGACATCCCACGGCTTGAGCCGATCGGACAACGAGATCACCGCGTAGTCGTGGCCCAGCGGCGCCCCGACCCGGCTCGCGACGGCCTGTGCCGCGGTCATCGCGGGAACCACCCGGACAGCCACGCCCGGCCACTGCTTGGCCTCCTCCAGGACGGCCGTTGCCATCGCGAACACACCGGGATCGCCGGACGACACAACGGCGACGGCGCGACCCTCCTCGGCGAGCGCGCACGCCAGCCGGGCGCGTCCCGGTTCATCGGTGTTGTCGCTGGGGTGCAGACGTTGTCCGGCACGCGGTCGGACGCGATCGAGATAGGGGCCGTATCCGATGAGGTCGGTCGCCGCGGCGAGTTCGTGGCGGCTCTGCGGGGTCATCCAGTCGATGTCGCCGGGCCCGAGGCCGACGACGGCGACGGTGCCCGCAGGCGACTGCCTGGCCGGGGCGCCCGGCAGCATGGCGAGCGAGAAGTACGGCACCTTGTCGTCTTCGACGTCAGCCGCGGGCAGCACCCGTTGCTGCGGCGTGCTTGCGCGCTCCACGTAGTATGCCTCGCCAAGCCGACCTGTCGATGAAAGTGCTTCCCGGACAGCGGGATACGACCGTCCCAGTTTCAGCACCACGGCGGCGTCGGTGTCTGCCAACCTGCGCTTGAGTTCATCGACGGGCAAGGTGCCCGGGATGATCGTCAGCACCTCGTCGCCTTGCACGAGGGGAGTGCCGGTCGCCGCCGACGCCGCGCTGACCGACGTCACTCCCGGCACGATCACCGCGTCGAAACGCTCGGTCAGCCGGGTGTGCATGTGCATGTAGGAGCTGTAGAACAGCGGATCGCCCTCGGCGAGCAGCGCGACATCTCGGCCGGCATCCAGATGGATGGCAATACGCTCGGCGGCCTCGCGGTAGAAGTCCTCCATCGCACCGGCGTACCCGCCGGGGTGATCGGTGGTCTCGGTGGTGACCGGGTAGACGAAGTGCTCCTCGATCTGGTCGGAGCGCAGGTAGGGCTCGGCGATGCCGCGGGCGATGCTGCGGCCATGCCGGGCGCTGTGATAGGCGACGACGTCGGCTTGCGCGATCACCCTGGCGGCCTTGACCGTCACCAGTTCGGGGTCGCCCGGTCCCAGCCCGACGCCCCACAGCGTTCCGCGGTCGGTCATTCGGCGCTACTGGCGATGGCGTTGACGGCGGCGGCGGCCATCGCGCTGCCGCCGCGGCGACCCGTGACCACGAGGTAGGACATGCCGCGCGGTCGCTCGATGAGCTCCCGCTTGGACTGGGCCGACCCGACGAACCCGACCGGCCCGCCGAGCACGGCCGCCGGAGTGGGTGCGCCGTCGTCGACGAGTTCCAGCAGTCGGAAAAGGGCGGTCGGAGCGTTGCCGATCGCCAGCACCGCACCGCCGAGCCGGTCGGCCCACAACTGCACCGCGGCGGCCGAGCGGGTAGTGCCGAGGCCGGCAGCCAGGCCGGCGGCCCTGTCGTCGGCCACCAGCGACACGACTTCGTTGCCGGCAGGCAGCCGTGATCGGGTGATCCCGGCCGCCACCATCGAGGAATCGCACAGCACCGGCGCGCCCGCAGCGAGCGCGGCGTGCGTCTTGGCGACGACGTCCTCGCTGTATGCGACGTGCTCGGCGACGTCGACCTGACCGCAGGTGTGGATCAGTCGCACGACCACGCGGGCGACGTCGTCCGGGAATGCGGAGAGATCGGCTTCAGCTCGGATCGTCGCGAACGACTGCCGATAGATCTCGGCGGCGTCGCGGATGTAGTCGAGCACCCGCTCACCCTACGGGGACGCCGTGCGCAGCACGTATCCGTCTCGGGTGGCGATCAGGACCTCGCCGACCGGTGGGCTGCCGCAGGCTCGTTCGCATCCGACGAAGTGCCGGTGCGTCGTGCTCGGGTCGCCGACGGCGCGGGTCGCGTCCGCGCGGACGTCGGCAGCGGAGTGTTCGCAGCCGGGGCTGCCGGTGCAGGCGCTGACGTCGAGCCAGGGCGAGTTTTCGTCGAATACCAGGCCCATCGGAGCGAGCACTCGCAGCGCGGCGTCCGCGACGCCGTCGTCGAGGTCGCAGACGAGCACCGAGCGCCACGGCGTGATGATCATCGGGGCGTCGATCGCCGCCAGGTATTCGGCCAGCCGCGACTGCAGCACGCCAAGCGGCGCGACGCCACCCAGCGCGATGCGGCCGTCGTCCTGGCTGATCCAGCCGACCGGCGGCCGGCCGACGGGTGGCCAGGTCGCCCCTGGCTCAACGGTGCGGGGAAGGCCATCGATGCAGCGCCGAGGCGTCCGCGAGTTCCGCTACCCGCCATGCGTCGTCCCGAGTCTCGACGAAGCGCTGTGCGATCGATATCAGGGCAGGCACGACGTCCGGCGGTGCGATTCGAACGCCGGTGTCGCGACCGGCCAGCAGGAGCGCGACGGAGTCGCCGGTCACGTGCGCCCCGGCGTCGGCGGCCAGGCCGGATACGTCGCCGCGGCCGTCGTCGATGCTGAACCAGAACCGGCCGGGCAGTGCGGAGAGGTCGGGCTCGGCGCAGATCGCGGCGTCCAGCAGGCGCACCCACTCGCGGACATCGGCGTCGCCGCCCACCCGGCCCGAGAGTGGGGACGCGACGATGTTGCGCACCCGCTCGTGCGTCGGCGACGGCAGCAACCCGGCGGCCGCGACGGCGTCGGCCATGGCGGCGGCCTCGTCGTCGCGGATGCCGCGGATCTGGATGTTGCCCCGCGAGGTCAGCTCCATCGCCGGGGAGCCCAACCGGGTCGCCGCATGGGCCAGCGCCTCGAGCTGACGCGGCTCGATCATCCCGCCGGGCAGCCGGACCCGGGCCAGCGCGCCGTCGGCGGCCGGTGCAGCTGCAGAGCGCCGGGGCATTCGTCCTGGTCACGGGTCCGAGCCATCAGGTTCACGGTACGCGTAGCCCGATTGACACGAACTGGAGTAGTGGACTACGCGTGCGTCAATAACTCGCCGAATTTAGTTTTCCAACCATAGGAGAGCCCGCGGCAGTAGAGCACGGGACATTGGGGCGGTTGGAGTACCGAAATGACCACGCTGGACACCCAGGCTGGCACCAACAACCAAACACCGAAGACCGAGAGCGCACCGGCGCCGTCCGTCGAGCAGTCGACCGACACCGCTGCGTTGATCACCGAGCAGCAGGTGCTGTTCGGCTCGGCGGCGGCGCTGGCACCTGCCCTCGCCTGCGCCTGCGCGGCACCGGAACGTCGCGCATCAGTTCGCCTCGACGGTGCGCGCGCTGTTGGCGCGGCCGGAGAAGTCACGTGCACCCAAGCACTACCCGCAGCGGTTCGGGTATCTGGAGCAGTCCGCGATGTCGCGGGAGATGGACAGGCTCTAATCGCCTGGCATTGCAGTTCTTGTCACACCTCTGTCGGAAGGACGGTCGATGCTCGCACTACTCGTGTTCGCAGCGGTCATGGTTGGGCTGGGCATCCTCATCGGCACCGGCTATTCGCAGTCGTGGGCCGCGCGGTGGGGGACATCCGACCGCTGACCAGTCAGCTGGCCAGCGGTACCGGATCCACCACGTCCGAGTAGTGCGAGGCGTCACCGGCGACCACGCGGCTGGTCTGGCCGTCGACAGCCACCGGGATGTCACCGGCCAGCGTGACCCGGTTGAGCATGCGGAACTGGTCGTCGTAGTCGGCGACGGCGTAGTGCTGGGTGGCACGGTTGTCCCAGATCGCCAGATCCCCGGGCTGCCAATCCCACCGAATCGTGTTCTCCAATTTGGTGATTCGGGCCTGCAGCAGATTGAACAGCGCAGCAGACTCGCCTGCGCCAAGCCCGACGAACCGCTTGACGAAATGACCGAGCAGCAGCACGCGCCTGCCGGTTTCAGGATGGATGCGCACCACCGGGTGCTCGGTCTCGTAGTAGTCGGAGACGAATTCGTCCCGGTACTGGCGTTCCTCCGCGGTGGCGGCTTCCCGCGGCGATGCGTAGTCGTACTGGTTGGTGTGCACGGCCCACAGGCTCTCGGCCAGCGCACGCAGGGGTGCGGGCAGCTGATCGTAGGCCGCCTCGGTCGAGGCCCAGGTGGTCGTCCCGCCGTAGGCGGGCAACGTGACGGCGCGCAGCAGCGAGGCCTTGGGGATCCGGTCGACGAACGTGACATCGGTGTGCCAACTGTTGGCCTTGTCGTAGCGCGAATCGATGGGCAGCAGGCGGGCCCCGCGCGACGTCACGGTCGGGTGCGCACTTGTCGGCGTGCCCAGGCTGCGCGCGAACGCCAGTTGACCCTCGTCGTCGAGGTCGTGCTGTTCGCGGAAGAAGATCACCTTGTGCTCGAGCAGCGCCGCGTTGATATCCGCGGCGGTGGACGTGTCGATGCTTTCGGCGAGCCGGACGCCGTCGATGCGGGCTCCGATGTTGGCTCCGAGTTTGACCACGTGCATATGCCCAAGCTGACGCCTGATGCGGCCGCGCACCAGGGTTCTACGCAGCCGGAGCAGAACCGAATGTGACGGTCATCACATACTTGACCTGGTAGTTCCGTCAACCACATGGCGGTGGTTACTCGCGGGTTTCATCGTACGGTCCGCACAGTTGCACGCGTGTGTAACAACGTACGGAAAGGACCAACGATGTTCTCCTTGATCGTTTTCGGCGCTGTACTTGTCCTCCTGGTCGCCGCGACCGGACTGCCGTATCCGCAGACCTGGCACGGCCGCTTCGGCGACTGATCGTCAGCTGCGATAGGAATGGTGGGTGTCAGAGCCCACCATTCTGTTGCTGTCGACGTCCGACACCGACCTCATCACCGCCCGCGCCAGCGGAGCGCGGTATCGGTGGGCCAACCCGTCGCGGCTCGTCGACGGTGAGCTCAGCGACCAGCTCGACGGCGCCGATCTCGTCGTGGTGCGCATCCTCGGCGGCTACCGGTCGTGGCAGGACGGCATCGACACGGTTGTCGGTAGCGGCGTGCCGACGGTGGTGGTCAGCGGCGAGCAGGCACCCGATGCCGACCTGATGAGTCATTCGACCGTCCCGGCGGGCGTGGCCGTGCAGGCGCACGTCTATCTGGCCCAGGGCGGCGTGCACAATCTCCACCAGCTGCACGCATTCCTGTGCGACACCGTGCTGATGACCGGATTCGGTTTCGCACCGCCTGCGACCGTCCCGAATTGGGGTGTCCTCGAACGGAGTTCGGCAACCACCGACGGCCCGACGATCGCGGTGCTCTTCTACCGCGCGCAGCAGCTGGCGGGCAACACCGGCTACGTCGAGGCGCTATGCCGCGCAATCGAAGACGCGGGTGGGCGCGCACTGCCGGTGTACTGCGCCTCGCTGCGCACCGCCGAGCCCGACATGCTCGATCTGCTCAAATCGGCCGACGCGATGGTGACCACCGTGCTGGCCGCGGGGGCCGCGGTGCCTGCCACCGTATCCGCGGGCGGCAGTGACGACACCTGGAACGTGGCACACCTTGCCGCGCTGGACATTCCGATACTGCAGGGGCTCTGCCTGACCAGTTCGCGGTCTCAATGGCATGACAACGACGACGGCCTGAGCCCGCTCGATGTCGCGACCCAGGTGGCCGTTCCGGAGTTCGACGGGCGCATCATCACCGTCCCGTTCTCCTTCAAGGAGATTGACGACGAGGGTCTGATCGCCTACGTCGCCGATCCGGAGCGCTGTGCCCGCGTGGCCGGCCTCGCGGTGCGGCATGCTCGACTGCGCGCCGTCGCGCCGCAGGACAAGCGCATTGCGGTGGTGTTCTCGGCGTATCCGACCAAGCACGCCCGCATCGGCAACGCGGTCGGGCTGGACACCCCGGCGAGTGCGGTCGCCCTGCTGCGCGCCATGCGCGACGTCGGCTATCAGATCGGCGACATTCCCGGTGTCGACGCGCAGGACGGCGACGCCTTGATTCACGCGCTGATCGAGCGCGGCGGTCAGGACCCGGACTGGCTCACCGAGGAACACCTGGCCGGTAATCCGATTCGACTGTCGGCCAAGGACTATCGCGCCTGGTTCGCGACGCTGCCCGCCGAGCTCACCGAGGCGGTCGAACAGCACTGGGGTCCCGCTCCGGGTGACCTGTTCGTCGACCGCACCAACGATCCGGACGGCGAGATCGTCATCGCCGCCATGCGGGCGGACAACGTCGTCCTGATGGTGCAGCCGCCACGGGGGTTCGGGGAAAACCCGGTCGCGATCTACCACGACCCGGACCTACCGCCGAGCCACCACTATCTGGCGGCATACCACTGGCTGGACAATGGCTTCGGCGCCGACGCTGTCGTCCACCTCGGCAAGCACGGCAACCTGGAGTGGCTGCCCGGCAAGACGCTCGGCATGTCCGCGGCCTGCGGTTCCGACGCGGCGCTGGGCAGTCTGCCGCTGATCTACCCGTTCCTCGTCAACGACCCGGGGGAGGGCACCCAGGCCAAGCGGCGCGCGCACGCCACCCTGGTCGACCACCTCATCCCGCCGATGGCCCGCGCCGAAAGCTACGGGGACATCGCGCGATTGGAGCAGTTGCTCGACGAACACGCCAACATCGCGGCGCTCGACCCCGGCAAGCTGCCCGCGATCCGCCAGCAGATCTGGACGCTGATGCGCGCCGCCGAGATGGACCGTGATCTGGGTCTGGCAGAACGTCCCGAGGACGACTCGTTCGACGACATGCTGCTGCACGTCGACGGCTGGCTGTGCGAGATCAAGGACGTCCAGATCCGCGACGGGCTTCACATACTCGGCCAGGCGCCGTCCGATCAGCCCGAGCTCGACCTGGTGCTGGCCATCCTTCGTGCTCGACAGCTGTTCGGCGGTGAGCAGACGGTGCCGGGGTTGCGACAGGCGCTCGGCCTTGCCGAGGACGGCACCGACGATCGTGCCGCGGTCGACGAGGCCGAAACCCGCGCTCGCGCACTGCTTGCCGACCTGCAGCAGGCCGGCTGGAACTCGGCGGTGGTCGACAGGCTGACCGACGACCGCGACGTCGCAGCGATCCTGCGGTTCGCATGCACCGAGGTGGTGCCGCGGCTGGCGGGCACCGCGGGCGAGATCGATCAGATCCTGCGGGCCCTCGACGGCCGGTTCATCGCCGCCGGTCCCTCGGGGTCTCCGCTGCGGGGCCTGGTCAACGTGTTGCCCACCGGGCGCAACTTCTACTCCGTCGACCCCAAGGCCGTGCCGTCGCGGCTGGCCTGGGAAACCGGCAGCGCGATGGCCGAGTCGCTGCTGGCCCGGTACCGCGAGGACCACGGCAGCTGGCCGCGGTCGGTCGGCCTTTCGGTGTGGGGGACGTCGGCGATGCGGACGTCGGGTGATGACATCGCCGAAGTGCTTGCGCTGCTGGGTGTTCGGCCGGTGTGGGACGACGCATCCCGCCGCGTCGTCAACCTGGAGCCGATCGCGCTGGCCGAACTCGGCAGGCCACGCATCGACGTCACCGTGCGGATCTCAGGCTTCTTCCGGGACGCCTTCCCGCACGTGGTCACCATGCTCGACGATGCGGTGGCCCTCGTCGCGAACCTGGACGAGCCAGCCGACCAGAACTACGTCCGCGCGCACACCGACGCCGATATCGCCGAGCACGGCGACCGACGTCGAGCCACCACAAGGGTTTTCGGCTCCAAACCAGGCACGTACGGCGCCGGGCTGCTGCAGTTGATCGACAGTCGCAACTGGCGCGACGACGCCGACCTCGCGCAGGTCTATACGGCCTGGGGCGGCTTCGCGTACGGCCGCGGCCTGGATGGGGCGCCTGCAGCCGACGACATGAGCCGGCAGTACCGCCGCATCGCGGTGGCCGCCAAGAACACCGACACCCGCGAGCACGACATCGCCGACTCCGACGACTACTTCCAGTACCACGGCGGAATGGTGGCCACCGTGCGCGCGCTCACCGGTCAGGCGCCCGCCGCATACATCGGCGACAACACCCGCCCCGACGCCGTGCGCACCCGCACCCTGTCGGAGGAGACCACGCGGGTGTTCCGGGCCAGGGTGGTCAACCCGCGGTGGATGACCGCGATGCGTCGGCACGGGTACAAGGGCGCATTCGAGATGGCCGCGACCGTCGACTACTTGTTCGGCTACGACGCCACTGCGGGTGTGATGGCCGATTGGATGTATGAACGGCTCACCGAGGCCTATGTGCTCGACGACGTGAACCGGAAGTTCATGGCCGAGTCCAATCCGTGGGCACTGCACGGAATGGCGGAGCGCCTGCTGGAGGCGGCGGATCGAGGGATGTGGGCGCAGCCGGAGGCTGACACCATGGACGGTCTGCGAAAGGTGCTGCTGGAAACCGAAGGCGACCTCGAAGGCTGAGTCCCGCTAGGTTGGGTTTGTGCCTGTCACCTTTGCCGACGTCGCGAAGAGCGAATACATCCTGCTGACCACGTTCACCAAGGACGGCCGGCCCAAGCCCACAGCCATCTGGGCGGCACCACGGGGCGACGGCCTGGTGGCTGATCACCCAGGAGCAATCGTGGAAGGTCAAGCGGATCCGCAACACCCCGCGGGTGACCATCGCGGAATGCGACATGCGCGGGAACCTGAAGGGTGAGCCGGTCGAGGCGTTCGCCACGATCCTCGACAAGTCGGCCAACGTCGCCACCTACGACGGGATCGCCAGGCGCTATGGCCTGATGGGTAAGGCTTTCAAGCTCTTCTCCGGCAGGCTGCGCGGCGGCATCGAGAAGAATGTGACCATCGAACTGAAAGCGGTGAAGTAAACCGCTTGATCGTCGTCCGAAAGGAACCCTGCGGCCGTCCGAAGCGTTGGCACAACATGGCGATGCGGTTGTTCCTGATCTACCTGGTCGTCGAGCTGGCGGTCGTGGTGGCGTTGGTCTCGACGATTGGATTCGGCTGGACCGTGGTGGCGCTGCTCGGTGCCTCCGTGCTGGGCTTCGTGCTCGCCGGTTCACAGGTGAAACGCCATATCCGCAGGCTGCAGTCCGGACTCAGCACGCCGCAGGGTGCGGTCACCGACAGCGCCCTCGTCGCGTTGGGCACAGTGCTGGTGTTCGTGCCCGGCCTGGTCACGACGGCCGCGGGGTTGCTCTTGTTGCTACCACCGACCCGCGCGGCCGCCCGCCCGGTGCTGACGGCCATGGCCGCCCGCCGGATGCCGCTGATCACCGTCGCCACCGCCGCCACCGCTGCTGGGAGCCGACGCACCGCGGGGCACGGCGACTACATCGACGGTGAGGTGATCGACGTCGTCGACGTCGAGCCGCCACGCCTTCCGCCTCATACCGACTGACTTGACGACGCTGCTTCACCGCGGCCGGATTCACAGTCCGGCCATGCCGGACGCCACCGCGATGGCCGTCCGCGATGGCACCGTCGTCTGGCTGGGCAGCGACGACGTCGGCCTGGCCCAATTTCCCGATGCGGAGGTCGTCGATCTCGACGGCGGATTCGTCGCGCCCGCCTTCGTCGACGCCCACGTGCACATCACCGCGACCGGCCTCATGCTCGCCGGCCTCGATCTGCGGGCGGCCACGTCGGCGCGGCACTGCCTGCAGCTCGTCGCGGCGTTCGCGCGG
Organism: uncultured Actinomycetota bacterium; assembly: GCA_963716505.1. GTDB lineage: Bacteria > Actinomycetota > Actinomycetes > Mycobacteriales > Mycobacteriaceae > Mycobacterium. The sequence continues at coordinate 201,182 of CAVQTL010000019.1, read as the reverse complement.
GCCCACCCCGACGAACCCGTCTGGGGGCACGGCTGGGATGAGTCGGGCTGGCCGGAGGCGACGCCGCCGAGCACCGACGACCTGGACGCCGTGGTCGGCGACCGGCCTGCCTACCTGGCCCGCGTGGACGTCCATTCGGCGGCGGCGTCCACGGCCCTTCGCCTGCTGACGCCGGGGCTGTCGGCGGCGTCGGGCTACCACCCGCAGCGCCCGTTGACCGCGGACGCCCACCACATGGTCCGCGCCGCCGCCCGTGACCGGCTGACGCCCGATCAGCGGGGCCGCGCCCGTACCGCCGCCCTTGACCTGGCGGCGGCGAACGGGATCGTCGCCGTCCACGAATGCGCGGGTCCCGACATCGGCGGCCTCGACGACTGGCACGAACTGCGCGACACCCGACACGGCGTCGAGATCGTCGGATACTGGGGCGAGGCGGTCAGCGACAGCGGGCAGGCGCAAGCCCTCATGGAGCTGACCGGTGCCCGCGGGCTGGCCGGCGACCTGTTCGTCGACGGTGCCCTCGGATCGCGGACGGCCTGGCTGCACGAGCCCTACGCCGACGCCGCGGACCGGTGCGGCAACACCTACCTCGATCCCGAGGCCGTCACGGCGCATCTGCACGCCTGCACCGAAGCCGGTATCCCGGCAGGCTTCCACGTGATCGGAGACGCCGCGGTCGGTGCCGTCGTCGACGCCGCGCAGCGGGTGGTCGACCGGCTCGGTGCGCAGGCCGTCGCGAGATGCGGGCACCGGCTCGAGCACCTCGAGATGGTGACTCCCGAGCAGTCGGCGCGGCTGGGCGCGTGGGGCGTCATCGCAAGCGTGCAACCGAACTTCGACGCGCTGTGGGGCGGCGACACCGGGATGTACGCGCAGCGTCTCGGCCGGGACAGGGCCCGCAGGCTCAACCCGCTGGCGCTGTTAGCATCCCAAGGCGTGCCACTCGCCTTCGGCTCCGATTCGCCGGTCACCAGCATGAATCCGTGGGAGACCGTCCGCGCCGCAACGCGGCACCAGACACCGGCAAGTTCGGTGTCGATGCGGGCGGCGTTCTCGGCGGCGACGCGCGGCGCATGGCGCGCGGGCGGGGTGCGCGACGGTGTCACCGGAACACTCGTGCCCGGCGCACCCGCCTCTTACGCGGTGTGGCAGACCGACCGGTTGGAGGTCAGCGCCCCCGACGACGCGGTACAGCGCTGGTCGACCGACCCGCGGTCGCGGGTGCCCGCCCTGCCCCGGCTCGGGCCCGACGACCCGTTGCCGCGATGCGTCCAGACCGTCCACCGGGGTGCCGTGATCCATGGCTAGGCGGATACGCGACTTCGGTCGCGCCGACGACGACACCGACTCCTTCCCGACTTTCACCGAGGGCAACGGCGAGGACGTCTCCGACGACGAGGGTGCCCGCGACGACGGGGGCGCTCCCGACGAGGAGGCCACGCCCGCCGCCGAGAGCCCGGCCAAGCGGGAAGTGCCTGCCTGGGTCAAGCGGTTCGGCGACGCCGTGGTGGCCCGGCTGCCACGCCTGTCCGCCGCCATCGTCGGGGGGTTGGCGCTCTGCCTGAGCTTCCCGCCCTTCGGCTGGTGGTACGCGGCGATCGTCGCGTTCGCGCTGCTGGCCTGGGTGCTGACCAGGAAGACCACCACGCTCGTCGGCGGATTCGGGTACGGCTTTCTTTTCGGTGCGGCGTTCAACATTCCGCTGCTGCCGTGGACCGGTGTCATGGTCGGGCTCCTGCCATGGCTGGCGCTATCGCTACTGCAGGCGGTGTTTCCCGGCACTGTTCGGCATGGCCGCCGTCTTCGTTGCGCGCAGGTTGACCGGCTGGCCGATCTGGTTCGCCGGTCTGTGGGCGCTGGCCGAGTGGGCGAAGTCGACGGTGCCATTCGGCGGATTTCCTTGGGGCGTAGTCGGTTTCGGTCAAACCGATGGTCCGCTGTTGCCGCTGGCGCAGATCGGCGGCGCGCCGCTGGTCTCGTTCGCGGTGACCCTGCTCGGATTCAGCCTTGCCGCGCTGGCCTTCGAGATCTTCACGTGGTGGCGGCGCGGCGATGACGGCAAGCCCGCGGCGCGGCCCGCGGTGGTGTTGCCCGGTGCCTGCATCTGCCTCGTGCTGATCGCCGCCGCAGCGATCTCGCCCGCGGTCCGGCATTCCGGTGCGGGCGCCCCCGATGAACCGTCGGTCAACGTCGCGGCCGTGCAGGGCAACGTGCCGCAGCTCGGGCTGGATTTCAACGCCCAGCGCCGAGCGGTGCTCGACAACCACGTGCGCGAGACGCTGCGGCTGTCGGAGGATGTGCGGGCCGGGCGGGCGCCGCAGCCGTTGTTCGTCATCTGGCCGGAGAACTCGTCGGACATCGACCCGCTGGCCAACCAGGACGCCGCCGACCAGATCGCGGTCGCCGTGGATGCGATCAAGGCGCCGATTCTGGTGGGCGGTGTGCTCGCCGGGCCCGGGCTACACCCGAGACAACCCGGTGTCGACCAACTCGGTCATCGTCTGGAATCCCGACACCGGCCCCGGCGACCGGCACGACAAGCAGATCGTCCAGCCGTTCGGCGAGTACCTGCCGTGGCGGAGCTTCTTCAAGCACTTCTCGTCGTACGCCGATCGGGCCGGCTATTTCGTGCCGGGCAGCGGCACCGGCGTCGTCGAGGCGGCAGGCGTGCCGATCGGCGTGTCGACCTGCTGGGAGGTCATCTTCGACCGGTCGCCGCGCGAGTCGGTGCTCAGCGGCGCCCAGGTGTTGACGGTGCCGTCCAACAACGCCACGTTCAACGAGTCGATGAGCGCTCAGCAGCTCGCGTTCGGCAGGCTGCGGGCGGTCGAGCACAACCGCTTCGTCATCGTGGCGGGTACGACGGGGATCAGCGCCGTCATCGCGCCCGACGGTCGGGTGCTTGCCCGCACCGAGTTCTTCGAGCCCGCCTACCTCGACATGCCGATCCGACTGAAAACGCAGCTCACGGCGGCGACACGGTGGGGCCCTTGGATGCAGGGCCTACTGGTCGCCGTCGGGATTGGGGCCCTGATCGCCGCGATGATGCACAATGGAAGGTTCGTGCGTCTTCGCCGTCCGGTGACCGACGCCAGCGGCAGCGACACCCCGTCCGAGGAGGACGGCACCGAAAGAGGAACCACATGAGCGGCCCTGGGCCAGCGGAACGCCCGAGTCAGCGCACTCTGGTCATCATCCCCACCTACAACGAGCGGGAGAACCTGCCGCTGATCGTCGGCCGGGTGCACAACGCCCTGCCCGACGTGCACATTCTCATCGTCGACGACGGCAGCCCGGACGGCACCGGCGAGCTCGCCGACGAGCTGGCGCTGGCCGACCCGGATCGGGTCCATGTCATGCACCGCGCCAGCAAGAACGGGCTGGGCGCCGCGTACCTGGCGGGCTTCGCGTGGGGGCTGGGCCGCGAATACTCGGTGCTGGTCGAGATGGACGCCGACGGCAGCCACGCTCCCGAGGAGCTGCACCGCCTGCTCGACGCCGTCGACGGGGGTGCGGATCTGGCGATCGGATCGCGCTATGTGCCGGGCGGCGCCATCCGCAACTGGCCGCGCCGCCGTTATGCCCTGTCCAAGACGGCGAACACCTATGCCCGGGTGTTACTCGGCGTCGACGTACACGACATCACCGCTGGTTATCGCGCGTACCGACGCGAGGTGCTGGAAAAGATCGACCTCGCCGCCGTCGACTCGAAGGGCTACTGCTTCCAGATCGACCTGACCTGGCGCGCCATCAACAACGGTTTCGTCGTCGTCGAGGTCCCGATCACCTTCAGCGAACGCGAGCTGGGTGTGTCGAAGATGAGTGGGTCCAACATCCGCGAGGCGATGTTCAAGGTCGCGGAATGGGGTATCCGCGGGCGGCTGGATCGTGCCCGCGGCGTGGTGCGCTAGCGGCTTGTCAGCTGCCGCGACGCCGCGTCTTGATGATGTCGAGGCGCTCCTTGAGCAGCTCATCGAGTTCCTCGACGGAACGGCGCTCCAGCAGCATGTCCCAGTGGGTACGCGGCGGCTTGACCTTCTTGGGCTCCGGCACGTCACCCTCGATCAGGGTGCCTTCCATGCCGTTGCGGCACAGCCAGGTGCCGGGGATTTCGGCGTCGTCGGCGAACGGGACGTCGAACTCCTCGCCGTTGTCGGTGCGATAGCGGGCGACCTGACGCGGCGCTAGGTCATGGTTGCGGTCGGTCTCGTAGCTCACGGCGCCGAGGCGACTACCTCTCAAAACCCGATCAGCCATTTCGTCAACACTCCTCACAGCATGTGGTCCGGAATAGCAACGCGATGGCGTGCAAAGAAGTTCCCGACTCGACCGTCCATGATACCGGGGTCGGGGCGGTAGTCGGTCTAAGGTCGGGTTCCGTGGAGACCATCACCAGAAGACGCGCCCGAACGCAACCCTGTAGATGGTGTGGTCGTGACGTCGACGATGCGGGGCTTGGGCGGCGCCGCCAGTACTGCAGGCAGTCCTGTCGGCAGCGCGCCTATGAGCAGCGCGCCCAGGTGAAGGGCACCGCGCTCGCCCCGGATTCGGTGGTGCTGAGCGCCGAGGAGGCAGCGCAGCTGTCCGACCGCGTCTACCAGGTCAGATGCGCTGCAGAGGACGTGGCGACGGCGGTCGACGAAGGGGCTGGGCCCGCAGAGCTGCGAGAATTGTGCGACGCTCTGATCCTGGCGGCCAAGGCGGCCGACGGCTGGCGATAGGGGACCCCCAGCTTGTGGCGCTTCGACGGGTTCGTCCTCGACACCCAGCGCTACGAGTTGCGCCACGGTGACGCGGTGGTCCGTGTCGAGCCGCAGGTGTTCGACGTCCTGACGCAGTTGGTCAGCAATCGCGAGCGCTGCGTCACCAAGGAAGAGCTGTTCGACGCGGTCTGGGGTGGACGTTTCGTCGGCGAGGCGGCCCTGACCAGCCGGATCAAGGCGGCCAGGCGGGCACTCGGCGACGACGGCGAATCGCAGCGCTTCATCAGGACGGTGCGCGGCCGCGGATATCAGTTCGTCGGGACCGTCGCAGACGACACACCGGCGACGCCCGAAGAACCGGAACCGCCGGAGGAACCGCCCGCGCCGCGACAGCACATCGCGTTCTGTCGGGCGGCCGACGGGGTGCGGCTGGCCTACGCGGTGGCGGGGGAGGGTCCGCCGCTGGTGCGCGCCGCCAACTGGATGACCCACCTCGGCTACGACATCGAGAGCCCGGTGTGGCGGCACTGGGTGCGTGACCTCTCGTTGCGGCACAGATTCATTCGATACGACGAACGGGGCTGTGGTCTATCAGACTGGAGCGCAACGGATTTCAGCTTCGACGATTGGGTCAGCGATCTGGAGTCCGTTGTCGAGGCGCTCGGGCTGGAGCGCTTCCCGCTGCTGGGGGTGTCTCAGGGTGCCGCCGTCGCCGTGGCCTACGCCGCCCGGCACCCCGAACGCGTCAGCAAGCTGGTGCTGTGCAGCTCCTACGCGCGTGGCCGTGCCACCCGGGCGTTCAGCGAGGAGGAAAAGCGCGCAGCGGCGCTGGATCTCGAGCTGGCCCGGGTGGGCTGGGGCCGTGACGACCCGGCGTTCAGGCAGGTGTTCGCGGCGCAGTTCATTCCGGACGGCACCCGTGCGGATTGGGCGGCCTTCGACCAGTTGCAGCGACGCACCACCTCGCCGGAGAACGCCGTGCGGTTTCTGGAGGAGTTCGGACGTATCGATGTGCGCGACGAGGCCGGCCAGGTGTCGTGCCCGACGCTGATCCTGCACTCGCGTGACGATCACCGGCAACCGCTGCGCGCCGCTGAGGAGCTTGCCGCGCTGATAGCCGATTCCCGCCTGGTGGCGCTCGACAGCAATAACCACCTGTTGACGGCGGCCGAACCCGCGTGGCGGGTGTTCCTCGACGAGGTGGAGCGGTTCCTCGCGGAGTGAGCCGACGGGTTGCTCGAATGTCGCACCCAGATCTCCACGGAATCTCCACACATTCTTCATGTGCGTTGGCCGTTGGCCATCCATGCTGGTCACATGAAAAACTACATTCGCATCCTGCTACTGGGTGTCATCGCGCTCCTCGCCTTTGGCACCCTGTCCGCTTGCTCGAGCGGCACGAAAGAAGCGACGGAGACCGCTGAGGCCCCCGAAACTTCCGCCACCCCCGCTCCCGCTACCGCAGCACCGTTCCCGCAGTCGGCGAAGTACATCGCCGATATCAAGTCGGCCGACGGCAAGCCGATGGTCATCGGCATCGCCGTCGACGGCACCGAGATCGCCGCGTACGCCTGCAACGGCACCGACGACGAGGCGTGGTTCTTCGGCAATCAGAAGGACGGGAAGATCGACATCACGTCCCGCTTCAAGGACACGCTCAAGGCCGAGTTCGACGGCAAGGACGTGGTCGGCGATCTGACCATGAACGGTGTCGCCTTCAAGTTCAGCGCTCCGGCGGTTCCGGCGCCTGCCGGCATGTACACCGCCGATCTCGACGGCGTGCGTGCATCGTGGGTGGTCCGCCCCGACGGCAGTGCGACCGGCGTTCAGTTCAACGGCGGCATCAGCGGCCGCGACTTCGAGCAGGCCGAGTTGCAGCAGCTGAACGAGCTGCAGTTCCGCAACAGCGTGCGCAACAAGCGGCAGTTGCAGCAGGCCCAGCAGATCCAGGTGCTGGCCAACCGCTCGGCGCGCTCGACGATCAACGGCCAGGACGTCACGCCCGTTATCGTCAACGGCACCTTCCGGTTGTGACCACGACCACATAGCCCGCAGCGCAACGGCCCTGTCGGAGTGAGTGTTTCGACGCTTACTCCGGCAGGGCTGTTGCCGTTGGCTCCTCGCATCCGCCGTTATCTTCACGCAGAATTCAAACCTTCACCGCCGCTCGGTTGCGCCATACCGTCGAACCATCGTGACGACACCGACCGAGCTGGCGCCTGCCCGCACCACCCCTGCGCGACGAAGCGATCGCAAGTGGACCTTCATCCGATGGACGTCGCCGCTGGCGCTGCTTGCGCTGTGGCAGCTGGGTAGCGCACTGGGCGTCATCCCACAGGACGTGCTGCCTGCGCCGTCGCTGATCGCCGAGGCAGGCGTCGAGCTCATCGAGAACGGGCAACTGGCCGACGCGCTGCGGGTGTCGGGCGTTCGGGTCGTCGAGGGACTGCTGCTCGGCGGAGTACTCGGCGTCGCGCTGGGCACTGCGGTGGGTTTGTCGCGGTGGTTCGAGGCCACCGTGGACCCGCCGATGCAGATGGTTCGTGCGCTGCCACACCTCGGTCTCATCCCGCTGTTCATCATCTGGTTCGGCATCGGTGAGCTACCGAAGGTCCTGCTGGTCGCGCTCGGAGTGAGCTTCCCGCTGTACCTCAACACGTTCTCGGCGATCCGACAGGTCGACCCGAAACTCTTCGAAACAGCTCAGGTTCTTGGCTTCTCGTTTTGGCAGCGGTTCCGCACCATCATCGTCCCGAGCGCCGCACCGCAGGTGCTGGTCGGCTTGCGCCAATCGCTCGCGATCGCCTGGTTGACGTTGATCGTCGCCGAACAGATCAACGCGGACAAGGGAATCGGCTACCTGATCAACAACGCACGGGATTTCCTGCGTATCGACATCATCATCTTCGGCCTGATCGTGTACGCACTGCTCGGAATCGGCACCGACGCCATCGTCCGCGCGCTGGAACGACGAGCACTGAGGTATCGCACATGACTGTCATCACCGATCGACAGACCGAGCTCGCAGGTGAGCTGCGTGCCGTCAACAAGTGGTACGGCGAACGCCACGTGCTCACCGACGTCGCCGTTGCGATCAACCGCGGCGAGATCGTCGCGCTGATCGGTCGAAGCGGCTCCGGTAAGTCGACGGTGTTGCGGGTGTTCGCCGGTCTGTCGAAGGACCACACCGGCGAACGCACGGTAGTCGGGTCGCCCGCCCTGGCTTTCCAAGAGCCACGGCTGTTTCCGTGGCGGGACGTGCGCACCAACGTGGTCTATGGCCTCAATCGGAGCAAGCTCGGCCGAGAGGAGGCCAAGTCTCGGGCGGACACGGCCCTCGCGGACGTCGGTCTGGCCGACCGCGCGAACGTGTGGCCGGCGACGCTGTCAGGTGGTCAGGCGCAACGGGTTTCGCTCGCCCGGGCGCTGGTCGCAGAACCCGAACTGCTGCTCCTCGACGAGCCGTTCGGAGCCTTGGACGCGCTGACCCGGCTGACGATGCGTGGTTTGTTGCTCGACCTGTGGCGTGAACACGGATTCGGCGTGTTGCTGGTGACGCATGACGTCGACGAAGCCGTCGCGCTCGCCGACCGGGTGCTCGTCCTGGACGAAGGACGCGTGATCCACACGCTGACGATCGAGGACCCGCGGCCCGCGGCCGGCGAGGGCACCGCCGAATCCGAGCGTTACCGCGCCGACTTGTTGGACAAGCTCGGCGTCCACATTTGACGACGACTTCTAGAAGGGAATTCTCATGTCGGCATCACGGCGCCCGTTGGCGTTTCGCCTTGCCGTTCTGGCCATCCTGGTCGGGCTGCTGGCCGCCTGCGTATCGCGCGAGGAAAGTTCCGGTGCCAAGGAGGCGCCCGCGACCGTCCCGCTGTCCGATCTGGCCGGTCTGACGCTGCAAGTCGGTGACCAGAAGGGTGGCACCGAATCGCTGCTGCGGGCTGCGGGGGCGCTCGACGGGCTGCCCTACAAGATCGAGTTCTCCACATTCACCTCAGGCCCCCCGCAGATCGAGGCCGCTACGGCGGGCAAGATCGACTTCGCGATCACCGGCAACACGCCGCCGATCTTCGGTGCGGCGTCCAACGCGAAGGTGAAGGTGGTCTCCGCCTACGACGGCAGCGGCCGCGGCGACAGGATTCTCGTTCACGCCGATTCTGCGGTTCGCGCGGTGGCCGATCTGCGCGGCAAGCGGATCGCGGTCGGCAAGGGCAGCTCGGCCCACGGCAACGTGCTCGCTGCGCTGAACCGCGCGGGGCTCTCGCCGTCGGATGTCACGCTGGTCTTTCTGCAACCCGCCGACGCGCTGGGAGCATTCACGCAGCGACAGGTAGACGCGTGGGCGATCTGGGATCCGTACACGGCACAGGCCGAAGCCGATATTCCGGTTCGCAGCATCGCCGAGGCTGCCGGCGTCACCAACGGCGCGGGCTTCGGAATCGCATCCGACGACGCGCTCGCCGATCCCAAGCGCAACACCGCACTGAGCGATCTGCTGGTGCGCTATGCCAAGGCGGCGCGTTGGGCGAGGGACCATCTCGATCAGTGGTCGCGGGACTATGCCGCCGCCGTCGGCCTCGACCCGAAGGTCGCCGCCGCATCGCAGGCGCGCAGCCTGCGATTGCCCACCGCACTGTCCGACGAGTTGGTCGGATCCGAACAGGAGCTCGCCGACCTGTTCGCCGAGTCCAAGCAGATCGCCGGTGCGCCGAAGTTCGATGACTGGGTCGACCGCCGCTACAGTGACGCGCTCAGCCCGTTGCTGATCAATCGTTAGGAGCGATGTGCCCGCACAGGCTCAATTGCCGGCTCAGCCGGCGAAATTCCACTGGTTCCTGCCCACCAACGGCGACAGCCGCTCGATCGTCGGCGCGTCGCACGCGTCGTCGCATCACACGGTGCCTGCCAACTATCGAGCGCCCTCGCGCCGGTATCTGGCTGAGATAGCTCGAGCGGCCGATCGGCTCGGCTACGAGGGCGTGCTGACGCCGACCGGCACCTGGTGCGAGGACGCGTGGCTGACCGCGTCGGCGCTGCTGGCCGAAACCGAGCGGTTGAAGTTTCTGGTGGCCTTCCGGCCGGGGCTGGTGCCGCCGACGTTGGCCGCGCAGCAGACCGCGACACTGCAGCGGTTCTCGGAAGGCCGCGTGCTGCTGAACATCGTCACCGGCGGCGACGACGTCGAGCAGCGTCGATTCGGTGACTGGCTGGACCACGACGAGCGCTACGCCCGCACCGGCGAATTCCTACACATTGTGAACTCGTTGTGGCGCCAGGATTCGCTGGACTTCGAGGGCAAGTACTACACGGTCAAGGACGCCCGCGTGTCCGCGCCGCCAGATCCGTTGCCGCAGATCTACTTCGGCGGGTCCTCGGCCGCCGCCCTCCCGATCGCCGCCGAGCACGTCGACGTCTATCTCACCTGGGGTGAGCCGCCTGCGACTGCTGCCGCGAAGATCGAGCGGGTACGCAAACTGGCCGAAGAACGCGGCCGTAAGGTGCGATTCGGGATTCGGCTGCACACGATCAGCCGCGACACATCCGCCGCCGCGTGGGGGGTCGCCGACGAACTGCTCGCTGAGCTGTCACCCGAGCAGATCGCGAAACAGACCGAACTGCATGCCAAGTCGGAGTCCGAGGGGCAACGCCGGATGACGGCCCTGCACGGCGGGCGGATCGACCAACTGGAGATCTATCCCAATCTGTGGGCAGGTGTCGGGTTGGTCCGAGGTGGGGCGGGCACCGCCCTGGTCGGCAGCCACGAAGAAGTCGCCAACTTGGTCTACGAATACCACTCGGTTGGATTCGATGAGTTCATCCTGTCGGGCTACCCGCACCTGGAAGAGGCGTACTGGTTCGCCGAGGGTGTGCTGCCGCTGCTGCGTCAGAAGGGCGTCGCCTGAAATCGGCTCAACAGCTGTACTTCTCGCCGATATCGGCAGGCGGTGTCACCTTCTGCAGACAGCCGAACGGGACGACGCCCGCGGCACTGAAGCGGACGGCTGACTGGTGGGCGTAGTCGACGCAGTACAGCCCGGCCGGATCGGACCGGCAGCGATAGTCGCCGAACGCCAGCGTCTGCCCGTACGGCAGCTCTGGGCCGGTGCCATTGACGAACCGACCGGGATCGCCGTGCGCAGAACCGATTTCGACGCTCGGACCGGCGAAGTCGATCCAATTGCCCTTCCACTGGCCGTAGACGTCGGGCGGTTGTAGCGGCGGAATCGTGAGATCCACCAGACACGCCAGCGCGCCGCCGAAGTTCGTCGAGTCGGTCATGCAGTTCGATGTGCCCGACGGTGTGGTGAAGGCGACGTCGTCGCCCAACTGTGTGGTGGTCCCGTCGCGCGTCGCGGAGTGATACTGGCCCACGTCGGCGGACTGCCCCGACTCGATGAACGCGATCACATCGGCGATGTCCGCACCGGTTTCCGGTGGTTTTGCCGGCGTCGTGGATGTGGGCGTGGTCGTGCGCGGCGTGGACATCGTCGTCCTGGTCGGGGCCGACAGCGAGGGCTCCGTCTGCCCGGCGTCTCCGCCCACCCCCTGCGAACAGCCCCCGACCAGCACAGACGCCGCAATCAGCACAGCAATCCGCATATCGGCCAGGCTAGCGGGCCGACGACCCGATACCGGCGAGGCGCGGGCGGTGAGTTCGTTCGATACGGTCGATTGATGCACGAACACGTCGTCCGAGCAACGATCGGCTCCGGGACAGTCGAGGGCTTCACCCGCGACGGCGTGCACAGGTGGCGTTCGATTCCGTTTGCCCAGCCGCCGGTCGGTCCGCTGCGGTATCAGGCGCCGCGGCCCGTGCAACCGTGGCCGGGTGTGCGCTACTGCCACGCGTTCGGGAACTGCGCTCCACAGCAGCGCATGTACACCGCTCTGGGTGTCGGCAAATACCAGTCGATGGGCGAGGACTGTCTGACGCTGAACGTCACCACGCCGAAGCGGCAACGCGACGAGCCGATGCCGGTGATGGTGTTCATCTACGGCGGCGGCTACCTCCTCGGTAGCTCGGCGACGCCGATCTACGACGGTGCGGCGTTGGCCCGCAAGGGTTGTGTGTACGTCTCGGTGAACTACCGGGTGGGGGCGCTCGGCTGCCTTGACCTGTCGTCGCTGTCCACCCGGGACGTGACCATCGAGGACAACCTCTTCCTGCGCGATCTTGTGATGGCGCTGCGCTGGGTGCGTGACAACATCGCAGTGTTCGGTGGTGACCCGGACAACGTGACGATCTTCGGCGAGAGCGCCGGTGCGCAGGCCGTGGCCACGCTGCTCGCGGTGCCCGCGGCGAAAGGGCTTTTCGCGCATGCGATTTCGGAGAGCCCGGCCAGCGGGATGGTGGGCCCACCCGACGTGCGGGCAGAGTATGGGAAGCAGTTCGCCTCGCTGCTCGGGGTGGAAAAGCAGGACGCGGCCCAGGCGTTGATGGCGGCCAGGCCCGCCGAGCTGGTGAACACGCTCGACGCGCTGATCAAGAATGCCAAGACGGGCATGCTCGGCGCCTTCGCGGTAGGCCCGACCAGTGGCACCGAATACCTACCGCTCGACCCGGCTGAGGCGATGCGGACCGGAACCGCCCACCCCGTGCCCCTCATCATCGGCAACAACGCCCACGAGGGCAGACTGTTCACCCGGTGGCTCAAGTTGTTGCCGACGAACGAATCGATGATCGAAGGCCTGTTGGGTGGCCTCGAAGCCGACCAGCGCGAACGCATCACCTCGGCCTACCCGGGCTATCCGGACGAGGCCGCCTGCATCCGCCTCGGCGGTGACTTCGCCTTCGGGACGGCGGCGTGGCAGATCGCCGAGGCGCACAGCATCCACGCGCCGACGTACCGGTACCGCTACGACTACGCGCCACGAACGTTCAACTGGTCGGGTTTCGGCGCCACCCACGGCACCGAACTCTTCGCCGTCTTCGACGTGTACCGCACGAGGTTCGGTTCGCTGCTCACCGCCGCCGCCGACGGGCGATCCGCACGCCGGGTCAGCGACGACGTGCAGACCCGCTGGCGTGAGTTCAGCCGCACGGGCGTGCCCGGCGACGACTGGCCCGCCTACACCCACTCCGACCGTGCGGTGATGGTGTTCGACCGCCGATCACATGTCGTCTACGACCCACACGCCGAACGCCGCGAGGCGTGGCACGGCTTCACGTTGACGGCACGCTAGCCGGATTGCCTGCGCGAAATCGGCCGATGTGATTGCGTGATCGGGTGAGCTACCCATTGGATCCGTTATCAGCCGACGAGTTCACTGCGGTGGCAGCGATCCTGAGTCGCGAGCACGGGGTAGGGGAGGGAGCCGGCGGGCCGGCGACATCGGACCTGGGCTGGCGGATCGCTTCCATCGAACTCATCGAACCGACAAAGACCGAGCTGGCGGCGTTCGACGACGGAGGCGCGCGGCCGGCCCGGCGTGCCGAGGTGGTCTGCCTGCAGCGCGCCGCCAACGCCACCTACAAGGGCGTGATTTCCCTTGACGGCGACCGGGTCGAGTCGTTCGACCACATCCCGGGTGTGCAGGCCAACTTCACCGTCGACGAGTTTCTCGAGTGCGACGAGCTGGTGCGCAAGCATCCGGAGTTCATCGCGGCCCTGGCCAAGCGCGGCATCATCGATCTGGAACACGTGTTCGTGGACACCTGGACCTACGGCGACGCGGTCGCACCGCCGGAGTTCCGCGATCGGCGCCTCGGCTGGTCGGACACCTGGCGTAAGGACGGACCCGGGCAGAGTCCCTACGCCCATCCGGTGAGCGGACTGCACTGCGTCATCGACGTCAACTCGATGGAGGTGCTGCGGGTCGAGGACAACGGCGGGGTCGACGAGCCGAACGTGATGGGCGAGTACGTGCCCAAGCACATCCCCGAGCAGATCCGCTCGGCGTCGCGACGCGAACCGCTCAAGCCGCTGCACCTCTCCCAGCCCGAAGGGGTGTCGTTCACCCTCGACGGCAACCTGCTGCAATGGCAGAACTGGTCGCTGCGAATCGGGTTCAACCACCGCGAGGGAATGACGCTGCACACGATCACCTATCGCGACGGCGACCGGACCCGCTCTGTGGCACACCGGATCTCACTGGCCGAGATGATCGTGCCCTATCGCGACTCGTCCGAGGACCACTACCGGCGCACCGCCTTCGACATCGGTGAGTGGGGCCTGGGGTTCATGACGACGTCGCTGGAGCTGGGCTGCGACTGCCTCGGCGAGATCCGCTATCTGGATGCGGTGCTGCACAACAGCAAGGGCGAGCCGTACACCATCACCAACGCCGTCTGCATCCACGAGGAAGACAACGCGGTGCTGTGGAAGCACGTCGACCACGACGCAGGCGCCGAGGTGCGGCGGATGCGCAGGCTGACGATCTCGTTCCACGTCACCGTCGCCAACTACGAGTACCTCGTCTACTGGCGGCTCTATCAGGACGGCAACATCGAGTGCGAGATCCGGGCCACCGGCATCATGGTGACCACGCCGGTCGCCGAGGGTCAGCCGCATCCGAACGGAACGCTGGTCGACGAACGCACGTATGCGCCGTTCCACCAACACTTTCTGGTGGCCCGGCTGGATATGGACGTCGACGGCGGCGACAACACCGTCTACATGTCGGAGTCCTACGCCGAGCCGATCGGACCGGACAACCCGTACGGACTCTCGGTGGTGCTGCGAAATGTCCCGCTGAAAACGGAGACCGAAGGCAAACAGGACGTCAACTTCGCGACTCAGCGGGCGTGGAAAGTGGTCAACACCAACGTCGTCAACGGTCTCGGAACGCACCCGTCCTACAAACTGGTGCCCAGCGGCGCGATCCCGATGATGCTCGACCCGGCCTCGCCGGTCTTCCAGCGCGCCACCGTCATCGGACACACGTTGTGGGTGACACCGAACAATCCCGACGAACGCTGGCCCGCAGGAGAATTCGTCAACCAATCCGTTAAGGACACCGGACTCGCCGAATGGACCAAGGCGGACCGGAACATCGAGAACACCGATGTGGTGCTCTGGTACGTGTTCGGTATCCACCACATCACCCGGCCGGAGGACTGGCCGGTGATGCCGGTCGACGTGGTGTCGTTCTGGCTCAAGCCGTATGGCTTCTTCGACCGGAACCCCGCGCTCGACGTCGTGGGCACCCCGCCGGACACCTGCCACACGGACAGCACGAGTGCCGGTCACTAGCGTCGAGCGGCCGGAGGACCTGACCGCCGAGTGGCTGACGGCTGCCATCGGCGCGGGCACTGTCGAACGGTTCCGCACCGCGCGGATCGGCACCGGCCAGATGAGCGAGTGCTACCGCGTGGCCCTGACCTATGCCGACGGTGCCGCTGGGCCGGAGTCGGTGGTGCTCAAGGTCGCGGCCACCGATCCGGCGAGCAGGCAGACGGGTCTCGCGTTGGGCCTCTACGAACGCGAGGTGCGGTTCTACACCGATATCGCGCCGGGCATCGACGGGCCCGTCGCGCCCTGTTACAGCTCGGCGTTCGACAGCGAAACGGGCGTGTTCCACCTGCTGCTCGGGGACGCCGATCCAGCCGTCGTCGGCGACGAGATCCGCGGCGCCACAGTCGAACAGGCCATGCTGGCGATGACCGAGCTCGGGCGGCTGCACGCGCCGTTGCTCGGCCAGACCGCAATGGCCGACGTGGAGTGGCTCAACCGCGACTCGCCGATGAACCAGGCGCTCATCACGCAGCTGTATGCCGGATTCGTCGATCGTTACGGCGACGACGTCACGCAGGCACATCGCGAGGTGTGCGAGCGCCTGGTCGCCGGCTTCGACGCGTACCTCGCGCAGGAGGCGGCGGCGAATCGAGTTCACGGGCTGGTGCACGGCGACTACCGGCTGGACAACATGCTGTTCGGGCAGCAGGGCGCCGACCGGCCGGTCACCGTCGTCGACTGGCAGACCGTCAGCTGGGGTCCGGCCACGACCGACGTCGCCTATTTCCTGGGTTGTGCGCTGGCCGATGACGTCCGCCGCGACAACTACGATGCGCTGCTGGGCGCATACCACGAAGCGCTCGGTCCTGATGCGGCGCTCACTGTGCACGACGTTCGCGAAGGCGTTCGCCGCCAAGCCTTTTTCGGTGTGATGATGGCGATCGTCTCGTCGATGCTCGTCGAGCGAACCGAGCGTGGCGACGACATGTTCATGACCATGTTGCGCAGGCACAGTCAACACGTCATCGACACCGACGCATTGGCGACGCTGCCCGCACCCGCCGTGCCCGAAGCGCTGCAACCGTCCGCGGCCGACGAAGGTGCGCACCAACCCGGCGCGGAGCCGTTGTGGAGCGAAAGCTGGTATGCCGACTTCGTCGACGAAGCGCAGGGCGTCGGCGGCTGGTTCCGGCTGGGCTTGATCCCCAACGAGAACAGGGCCTGGGTCAACGCGCTGTTGTGCGGACCCGGCATTCCCACCGTCGCCGTCAACGACTTCGAGGCGGCGCTACCCGAAGACGCAGGTGTGGTGAGCACGGATGCCGTCGAACTCACCCACACCGCCGCCGAACCGCTGCAGACCTACCACGTCAGACTGCGCGGACGGGGCCAGGCATACGAGGACCCCTCCGCGCTGCTGCGGGGAGAAGGCGGGCGAGCGGTCGAGCTGTCGATGGATCTCACCTGGACCACGGCAGGCACGCCGTATCAGTATCGCCTGACGCCCCGGTATGAGATCCCGTGCACGGTGTCGGGAACCGTCGTCGCCGACGGCCGCACGTTCGCGCTTACCGGCGTGCCGGGGCAGCGCGACCACTCGTGGGGGGTGCGGGACTGGTGGAGCATGGATTGGGTGTGGAGCGCACTGCACCTGCAGGACGGAACCCACCTGCACGGCGTCGACCTGCGAATTCCCGGAGCGCCACCGATGGGCGTCGGCTACCTCCAGCCGCCCGGCGGACCGCTGATCGAGCTCCAGGCGGTGACAGCGCGGGAAGCGTTCGGCGACAACGACTTACCCGTGACCACCGAACTGAAGCTCAAGCCGGGAGATGTCACAGCCACGGTTGAGATCAAGGGCCATGCACCGGTGTTGCTCACCGCGACCGACGGCAGGGTGAGCCAGTTTCCGCGCGCGTGGGCAACAGTGAAAACCGCCGACGGCCGCACCGGCGTCGGCTGGCTGGAGTGGAACCGCAGCCAACGATGACGGTGCTCAAGTCGATCGCCCTCTTCGTCCTCGCCGCACTGTTCGAAATCGGCGGCGCCTGGTTGGTGTGGCAAGGCGTGCGTGAGCATCGCGGGTGGCTGTGGGTCGGTGCGGGCGCGATAGCGCTCGGCGCATACGGATTCGTCGCCGCATTTCAGCCGGACGCACATTTCGGTCGGGTGCTCGCCGCCTACGGCGGGGTGTTCATCATCGGCTCGCTGCTGTGGGGCATGATCGCCGACGGCTTTCGCCCCGATCGCTGGGACGTGACCGGCGCCCTCATCTGCCTCGTCGGCGTCGGCCTCATCATGTACGCGCCGCGCTGAGGGAACGGACTCGCACCGCGAGCGGCCGTGTCTGTACGCCGACACGCCGTGTTCTGCCGTACAAATGCGGCCGCTCGCGGTGCAAGTCAGGCCAGATGGGCGCCGCCGTCGTCGAGGTCGTCTCGGCTGAGCCCCATCGGTGTGGCAGCGGGAACGTCGCCGCCGGCGACGACCGCCCTTGCGATCGGCGTCAGAGCTCGAAACAGCTGCTCGACCTCAGCGTCGTCGAGCGCGTCCAGAGCGCTCAGCGATAGCGCATCGGTGGTGTCCTCGATGTGCTGCTTGAGCGCGAGACCGGCTTCGGTGAGAGCGCCGTGCCCGTCGAGCAGGCCGCGCTCGGCAAGTCGATTCTGATAGTCGCGCCATTGGTCTTCGTCGTAGTCGCGGCTGCGCATGATCATCGCCGCAGGCACCCGGCCCGCCGCCGCGTGCAGCACGTTGGATTCGCGGCCCGATAACCCCGACGACACCAGCACCGCCACGTGTGCGTCGCCGCGCTGTTCGCGAAGCAGTGTGGTCGCGTGCCACAGCGCGGCCAGCGGTTCGGACGGCCAGGGGAGGGCTGCGTTCGCGGCGAACATCGGCCTGCCGTCAAGCGGTGCGTGGCGCGCCGCCTTGGCCGCGAGGTCGGCGGCTGTGCGGACGCTGTCGTCCGTCAGTCCGTACCGCCGCAACGTGGCGACCGCGGAATCTTCACGGGCGCGCAGCGCCGAACCGGGCGGGGCGACTTCCCACGCGGCGGGTAGCGCCTTGGCAACCCGACTGGGAGCGAAGTTGTAGAACATCGCGCTGACGACTTCTGTCGGTACGACGCCGAGCGGCGCGGACCGACCCGCGAAGTAACCCATCCAGAAACCGCGGTAGCCGAGACCGTCGAATGCCGCCCGGCTTTCCGGCGAGAAGTAGGTCACGGCGTGCACCGGCTCGAACCGGTCATAGAAGCGCCGCGCAAGCTCCGGTGTCCTTGGCATTCGCCGAGTATTCCTGATGTCTGGCCGAACTAGCTCACCGGTTGTGCGGTGTCGTACGTGACACGCAGCGCCGATGTCCGAAGCCGCACAGTCGGGGAAAACTCGCTCAACCACTACGAACGCAAGTCCTGGTCGGGATCGCTGAGAACTCGTCGGACACCGCTGCGGCCGCCTCGTCGATGATCGCGCGCATGGCGCGTTCGGCGGCGGCTTCATCGCGCATTCGGATCGCGCGGGCGACCTCGTCGTGCAACTCGATGGCCACCGGATTCGGATTGTCGGGCATCATGTGGTGATGCGTTCGGCCGCTGAGGATCTCGGCCACCACGTCGTTGAGCGCACGAAACATCTCGTTGCCGCTGGCTTCCAACAGTGTGCGGTGAAAGACCTTGTCCGCCAATAGATACGACTCTAAGTCGCCGGACCGGCCGTGAATCACCATGTCCGATACGGCCGCCGCCATGATCCGGCATTGATGCGGATCCGCCCGGCGGGCGGCCAACGCCGCGGCGGCGGGCTCGAAGCCACGCCGCAGCTCGGAGAGTGACACCAAGAGCGCTGCGCGGTCGCCGGATTCCAATCGCCAGCGGATCACCAGCGGGTCGAAAACATTCCATTTCTCGGACGGCTGGATCGTGATGCCGACCCGGCGGCGGGACGCGACCATGCCCATCGACTCGAGCACGCGGATGGCTTCGCGGGCGACGCTGCGGGAGACGCCGTGTTCGGCGCTGACGCCGTCAAGCGTGAGCACCTGACCCGCCGGGTACGTCCCCGAGGCGACGGCGGTGCCAAGCGCCGCCACCAGGTTGCGGTGCAAGGCGCCGACGTTTGATGGCGAAGCCATCTATACATCCTGTCATACGTTTGCTGATGGTCACTAAGAACATATCTTTTCGTGATGGTGTTGCAATCGTATGACTATTGATGCATGCTGTGTGACACCAAGCACAAGAGGGTAGGTGGAGTGGATGGGGTCACCGATCGTCGTGATGGGCGTATCCGGGTCGGGTAAGTCGACGGTGGGCGCGGCGCTGGGTCAGCGCTTGCGGGTGCCGTTCGCCGACGCCGACGATTTTCATCCGCCGGCGAACATCGAGAAGATGTCGTCGGGTCAGGCGCTGAACGACGACGACCGGCACCCGTGGCTCGAGGCGATCGGAGAGTGGCTGAGCGCGCGCTGTATCGACGGCGGCGTGATGAGTTGCTCGGCGCTCAAGCGCAAGTACCGCGACCAACTACGGCGACACTGCCCGGACGTCATTCACCTTCACCTCGCCGGCTCGCCGGAGGTGATCGGCAGGCGTCAGGCCAGCCGCCCGGGTCACTTCATGCCGGCATCATTGCTGGCATCACAGTTCGAAACGCTCGAGCCGCTTGAGGCCGACGAGCGCGGCGTCACCATCGACGTCGACCAAGACATCGACTCCATTGTTGAGATGTATCTCGCGTTATCTGCCTCGCGCGCAACCGAACAGGAGAAGAAATGACCCCGGCACTCACCGTCTTGGCGGCCGATACCGAGTTGGCCGAGCCCGTCGCGGCCGGTTGGCAGCTGGTGCTTGCCGCGCTGGCGGGCATCGCGCTGATCGTCGTCTTGATCACGGTGGCCAAGCTGCATCCGTTCCTTGCGCTGATCTTCGGCGGCCTGACGGTCGGCATCGTGGCGGGCGTCAACATCGGCGACGTCCTCGAGTCGTTCGCCGACGGGTTCGGCACCACCGCCGCCGGGGTGGGGATATTGATCGCACTCGGCGCGATGTTCGCCAAACTGCTCGCCGATTCCGGCGGCGCCGACGAGATCGTCGACACCATCGTGGGCCACGCCTCACCGCGAGCACTGCCGTGGGCGATGGCGCTCGTCGGCTCGATCATCGGGCTGCCGATGTTCTTCGAAATCGGCCTGGTGCTCCTGATGCCGGTCATCTACCTGGTGGCGAAGCGATCACAGCTATCGCTTATCACGGTCGGAATCCCGGCGCTGGCAGGCCTTTCCGCCATGCATGGCCTGGTGCCGCCGCACCCGGGACCGCTCACCGCGATCGATCTGCTCGGCGCGGATCTCGGCATCACCCTTGCGCTTGGCGTCGCGGTCGCGATACCCGACGGTGATCGTGGCCGGGCCGCTGTTCGGTCGGCTCGCCGGACGCTGGGTCGTCCTTGACGTGCCGGACCGGTTCGACGCCGACGACTTCGCCCGCAATGGTGGGGGCGGCGCTGTCGCGGCCGAGGAAGGCGGCGACGGCACCGGGTCGGGAACCCAGACCGCGACCCGTACCGAACGGCAGCGCCCGTCCTTCGGCATCACGATGTTCTCGGTCCTGCTGCCCGTCGCCCTGATGATGGGCAAGGCGCTGGTCGACATCTTCATCGAGGACGAAAACAACCTGCTGCGGCAGACTTTCGACATTCTCGGCCGACCGTTGATGGCCTTGTTGATCGCCGTGGTGGTCGGGATGTTCACCCTGGGCCGGGGTGCCGCGATGACCCGCGATCAGATCACCAAGTGCATCGAGACGTCGCTGCCGCCGGTCGCAGGCATCATCCTGATCGTCGCCGCGGGTGGCGGATTCAAGCAGGTCCTCGTCGACACCGGCATCGGCACCAAGCTGGCCGAATGGGCCACCGCGGCGAACATCTCGGTCATCCTGCTCGCCTGGGTGTTGGCAGTGCTGATCCGGCTTGCCACCGGCTCGGCGACGGTCGCCACCATCACCGCGTCGTCGTTGATGCTCGGCCTGGTCGAGGGCATGAGCACCGGGGAGGTCTCGCTGATCGTGCTCGCCGTCGGCGCCGGCTCCCTGTTCTTCTCACACGTCAACGACGCCGGCTTCTGGCTGGTGAAGGAGTACTTCGGGATGAGCGTGGGTCAGACCATCAAGTCGTGGTCGATCATGGAGACGGTGCTGTCGGTCACCGGGCTGATCCTGGTGCTGTTGCTCGGGATATTTATCTGACGCCGATCAGCCCTTGACGACCTGGGTTCCGCCCGCGATCTCGTCGTGCTTGCCCTGCTTGGTCGGACTGCCGCTGATGGTCACCGCGATCACGATCATCGCGACGAAAGCGAGCAGGCCACCAATGATCGGGATGATCGGGAGCAGCGTCCACACATTGCGGATCGCGGATTGTTGTGCCGTCGGTTTCGGTGCCCCGCCTGGGCCGTGTACGCGCAACCCGAGCATCCTCTTGCCGGGCGTCCATCCCTGAGCGGTCTCGAATGCCACGAAGTAGACGAACATCAGCAGACCGGTGAAGAATCCGGTCACCCAAATGCTGGACAGCGTGTCGGTGAAGAAGCTCAGCAGGAAGCTGACAATGCCGACGAGGATGCCGTCGATCAGCCGGGCGACGAACCGGACCACGAGCCCGCCCGGTTCGAGGTTCGCGGGAAACGGTGGGGGATAGCCCCGCGGATCACTGCCGTACGGTCCTGGAGCCGGATCGGTGGTCATGGTCGCCAATCTACCGACGGGCTCGCGGACGCGGCGTGAGTCAGCTCCGGCGGCGGCTCTGTTTCTTCGTGTGTGTCCTCGCGGTGTCGGCCAGATCGCCGGCGCGGTCGCGAACGACCTCGGCTCGTTCGCGCGCTGCTTCGGCGAGCTCGGGTGCTCGGTCACGCGCCACCTCGGCCAGACCTGCGGCCCTCTCCCGCGCCACCTCCGCCAGCTCGGGTGCCCGCTCGCGGGCCACGTCGGCGAATTCGGCGGCGCGCCCGCGCGCAACCTCCGCGATCTCTGGCGCGCGTTCCCGCGCCACCTCGGCCAGCTCCGCGCCTCGTTCCCGGGCGACGTGGGCGAACTCGCGGCCGCGTTCGGCGCCGATCTGCAGGCCATGGCCCAGCTTCTCGGCGATCGCGCTGTCGACGTGCGCACCGCCGGAGGCCGCACCTACCGGCAGAGCGGAGCTGACTGCCTCGGATACCTTGCGGGCGGCGCGACGGCCCCGCCATCCGAGCGAGGGTTTGCCCTCGGTATCGACGGCGGCGATGATCAACCCGCCGAGAAGGCTGAGGTCGGTCATGAAGGCGCGCCGCCCATCGGCCTTGCGCTGCGGGTCAGCTTCATTCCAGAACATGTGGCCGCCCATGCTGCCGGGAATGACGGTGAACGCCAACGCCGCAGACGCTATTCGCGGCATTTTGCCGGTGGCGAGCAGTAGGCCGCCACCGATCTGTACCGCGGCGTTGGCACGTGCGAAGGTCTCGGCATTCGACGGGACGTTCGTACCGATCGGGTCTGGCAGCTTGCGCATTCCGTCGAGTGCGGGGCGTGCCGCGTCGGCGGCGGGCTTGGGATTTCGAAGGGCATCCACCCCTTGCCCGATGAATGCCACTGACAGAAGAGGGCGTGCGATTCGTCGGATCAACATGGGTCAGGTGTTCCCCAGGTCAGGGGTTCACAAACTAGTAGGAGCTGTCGGTCTTTCGGCGTAGCGGCAGCGGGATCAGGAACCAGAACGTGACGAACGCCGCCAGTGTGGCGCCGCCTGCGATCCACGCACCGGTCCGTCCCACGACCGTGTCGAACACGACGACGCCGACGCCTGCGAGGGCCAGGCCGAGCAGCACCAGTCCGGCGATGGCGCAGGCGTGCGAAGCAGACACGATGGCGTCCAGTCGGTGTCTGCGGAACAGCACCCGGTGCATGCCAACCGGCGCGACCAGCAACACGGTCGCCCCGAGTGAACACGCGACCGTGAAGAGGTAGGCGGCGCGCATGGTGCCGTCGAGTTGAGTGAAGCGGGCCTGAAAAGGCAGGGTCAGCAGAAATCCGGTGAGCAGCTGCACACCCGTCTGCGTGACTCTCAGCTCTTGCAGCAGGCTCGACCAATTACGGTCCAGCCGTTGGGCTTCCGTCTCATCGCGATCCGCGTCCCACTGCTTTTCCGCTTCGGGACCCTCCATGTCCACGCGCTCATTGTCGCAGGGGAGTCGTCACCGATGGCCCGATCGGCGGTTTCAGCCGACTGCGTAGCGCAGCAACGTGATGCCCGACGGGAAGGACTTCGGCGCCTCGGCCAACGCCAGTGTCGACATCGACACGCCGTCGGGGAACAGACGGCGACCGCGACCCTGAACAGCGGGGTAGACCAACAGCCGGTACTCGTCCACCACGCCCGCCGCGATCAAGGTGTGGGCGAGGCTGATGCTGCCGGTGAGCACGATGTCTTTACCGGGCTCCGTCTTCAGCTCGCGTACCCGCCGCACCGGGTTGCCTGCGATCACCGTCGAATTCGCCCAAGCCGGATCGGTCAACGTCGTCGAGAGCACGTATTTGGCCACACCGTCGAGGTAGGCGGTGATTCCGGTCGGGTCGTCGTGCTGGTGCGGCCAGTAACCACGGAAGTCCTCGAAGGTCTGGCGCCCCAGCAGCAGCGCGTCGGACTCCGCGTCCTGGCGGTGTGTCTCGGCCAGCAGATCGTCGTCCTGCAACTGCGGGTCGAACCAGTCGTCGAGCATCTCGATCGACCCGTCCAGCGTGACGTTCTGGGTGATCACGAGTTTTCGCATACCTGTACTGACTTCACGGCGTGGGCGAACTAATCGCCCGGTTCGGGGTAGCTTCGCAAGGGTGTCCCTTGTCGCCGGTGTCGACTCGTCCACGCAGTCGTGCAAGGTGCTGGTGTGCGATGGGGACACCGGTGAGATCGTGCGGTCGGGAACGGCGCCGCATCCCGACGGCACCGAGGTCGACCCCGCGCTGTGGTGGATGGCCCTGCAGACGGCCGTCGAGAATGCCGGCGGACTCGACGACGTAGCCGCCGTCTCGGTGGGCGCCCAGCAGCACGGCATGGTGTGCCTGGACGAATCGGGCGAGGTCGTCCGGGATGCGTTGCTGTGGAACGATACTCGCTCCAGTACCGCGGCGACCGACCTCGTTGACGAGCTAGGTGGGGCCGGGGAATGGGCGAAACGCATCGGCGTGGTGCCCGTCGCCGCGATCACCGTGAGCAAGCTGCGCTGGCTCGCCGACAACGAATCCCGAACACGCCGCCGCGACCGCCGCGGTGTGCTTGCCGCACGACTGGCTCACGTGGCGGCTGAGCGGCTCGACCGATGTCGGCGCGGTGTGTACCGACCGCAGCGATGCCAGTGGGACCGGGATACTTCTCGGCCGAGGCCGGCACCTACCACGACGATCTGCTCGAGCTGGCGATGCGGGGAAGGCGACCCGGGCTGCCGACGGTGCTCGGCCCGCACGACACCGCCGGCCAGACATCCAACGGTGCGACGCTCGGGCCGGGCGCGGGCGACAACGCGGCCGCGGCGTTGGGTCTGGGCGCCCAACCCGGCGACTGCGTCGTCTCGCTCGGCACCTCCGGTGTCGTGAGCGCGGTGGGTCACGCCGCACCGCACGACGCCGAGGGAATCGTGGCCGGCTTCGCCGATGCGACGGGACGCCAGCTGCCGCTGGTCTGCACCCTCAACGGCGCACCGGTGCTGGCCGCTGTCGCGGCGATGCTCGGCGTGGACTACGACGAACTGGACCGGTTGGCGCTGTCGGCGCAGGCGGGCGCCGGGGGACTCACGCTGGTGCCGTATCTGGAGGGGGAACGGTCGCCGAACCTGCCGAACGCCGCCGGTGCGTTGCAGGGGATGACGGCGCGCAACCTCACCGCGGCCAACATCGCGCGCGCCGGTGTCGAGGGGCTGCTGTGTTCGTTGGCGTACTGCCTCGACAAGATCGCGGCCCAGGGCGTCGATGCCGAGCGGATCATCCTGGTTGGCGGCGGGGCGCGCTCCGAGGCGGTCCGCGTGGTCGCACCCGCGATCTTCGGCAAGCCCGTGCTGGTGCCGACACCCGGCGGAGTACGTGGCGCTGGGCGCGGCCCGGCAGGCGGCTTGGACGCTGTCCCAATCGGATTCGCCGCCGGGGTGGTCGTTCGGAATCACCACGATGTTCACCGCCGACCCGACGCCGGAGGTGGTCGACCAGTATCGGCTGGCCCAGCCGCTGACGCTGGGCCAAACCTGACCCGTGAACTTCGCCTGGGAACGGCTGGGTGACGGAGTTCATCGTTGCCGGCTGCCGTTTCTCGACGTCACCGTCGGTCTGGTGTACGGCACGACGGGCACGCTGCTGATCGACACCGGAACGACACTGGCCGAGGCGAACGCCATCAAGGCCGACGTCGCAGAGATCACCGGTGGGGCGGTGAGCCATATCGTATTGACGCACAACCACTTTGACCACATCCTCGGCTCGTCGGCATTCACCGGGCGCTGCCGTGTATTGCGCACCCGAGGTGGCGGCGACGATCGCGAATCGAACCGAAGGTCTGCGTGCCGATGCGGTGCGCTACGGTGCCGACCCAGACGAGGTGGCGAACGCCGTCGCGGCGCTTCGGACGCCCGAGCATCCGGTCCGCCATGCGGAACTCGATCTCGGCGGCAAGACGGCGGCGATCAGCCACCCCGGCCGTGGGCATACCCGTCACGACCTGATCGTCGTCGTGGCGAACGCCGAGGCGCCCGTCGTCTTCTGCGGCGACCTCGTCGAGGAGTCCGGCGACCCCGTCTTCGATCGAGACTCGGACCTGCGGGCCTGGCCGGCGACGCTGGGCCGGGTGCTCGACGCAGGCGGACCCGACGCGACGTTCGTTCCCGGGCACGGCGCCGTCGTCGACGCCGATTTCGTGCAGCGTCAACGAGGAGTGGCTCCGCGGTCAAGTGTGACGAATTTCGCACTATTGGCGTGACGTAATTCATTGCCTAATCAGCTGGAGATAGGGCACCCTAACTTCTTTAATTCGCGTGACTGAACGATGGGAGGTGCCCCATGGCCGATCTCGACTTCGCCTACGACTTGACGCTGGACGAGGCCCGCCGACGCACCGCAGTGCTCGAGGCGATCGGCGACGACTGGGACCCGATCGCGGTGCTCGCCGAGGAGAACAAGGCGTACGACATGCTCTACTCCAACCTCGACGAGGAGCAGCAGCGCATCTACGACGAGCTGGTCAGCGCCGGTGTGCTGCCCGAACGGGATGGCGATCGTGTTACCGATTGACCCGACCGCGGACCGGGCCCGTCGCGCCTGGCTGGAGTGCCCCCGCTGCGAGCACGGCCGGGCCTGCACCGTCTGCCAGAGCAGCGCGAACTGTGCGACGCACTGGCAGTACCTGCTGAGCAATCAGGGCACTGTTGGTGCACATGCAGTGCCCGACCTGTGCCTACCTGTGGTCGACGGATACCCGCCGACGGGCCATGCGGCAGCGCAAGGCCGCCTGACCCGTCAGGCGAGTGGCCGTGGCCAGTCGGGCCGCGGCAACGGCTCGCCCCGCGGCGGGCTCAGCCGATCGAGCACCACCCGCAACGGCGGCCACGTCGATCTGCCTCGCCGGGTCGCGGCGTAGGCGGTCATCTCGACCTTCGGATCCGACAGCGGCAGCACCGTGACGTCAGGGTGTGTCGGCCTGCCGATCGGCAGGAGTCCGACGCCGTATCCGGCGACGATCAGATCCTCCACCAGATCGAGGCTGTCGATCTCGTGGGCGATCTGCGGGGTGAATCCGGCCAGCGAAGCCAGGGTGCGCACGGCGTCTTCGTCAGCGGTGTTGCGGGAGTTGACGATCCACGCCTGATCCGCATACTTGCCGATGCCTGCGGTCGCCGTCGGCGGACTCGGTGGGCACGGCGAGTCCCCACTCGACCGACCACAGCGGGGCGGTCTCCAGGACGGGACCTGGGGATGCCGGGGCGAGGTTGTAGTCGTACGTCAGCGCCAGGTCGAGGTCGTCGTTGCTGAGCAACTTGAACGCTTCGATCGGCTCGTACTCGCTGATCACGAACTCGACCTTCGGATACCGCTTCGCCAGGTCGGCGACTATCGGAAGCAGGGAGACGCGAATGCCGGTGGCGAAGCCGCCGACTCGGACCGTCCCGGCAGGCTCGGCGTCCGGATCGAGGTCGAGGCGGGCGCTTTCGACCGCGGCCAGAATCGTGACGGCGTGGTCGGCAAGACGCTGCCCGGCGGGCGTCAAACGGACCCGCCTGCCTTCCGGCTCGATGAGCTGGGCGCCGGTTTCCCTTGCGAGAGCGGCGATCTGCTGGGACACGGTGGAAGTGGTGAGGTGGTGAACCTCGGCGACCGCACGCATCGACCCCAGCCGGGACAGGGCCAGAAGCAGTTGAAGTCGTCGAGTGTCCATGACTACCGCATCAGGCTTTCGGGCGAGAAGCCGTCAGCGACCGCCTCGCGCGACGCGAAGAGCCAGCGGCCGTCGACGGGTACCAGCACGTCGCGATACCGCCCCCAGTGGTCGACGCCGATATTGGTCAGCGCGAGGAAGTAGCTGCTCACCTCGACCCGGTCGCGAGCCACGGCACCGAACCGGACGCTCGAAACGTGGTGGCGTACGTGGGTCAGGGGGACCGGACCCGCCGCGAAGCGGTTCACCTGCGTGCCGAGTCCCGCCACGATGGCCGCCGGCCCGACCATCGGCTCCCCGCCGGTGAACCGGAGGGACGCCGTCGGGCGCGAAGCAGGACGCGACGTCCTCGATTCTGTTGCGGTCGGTCCCCGCGGTGTAGTCGGCGAGCGTCTGCCGCACCGACTCTCGGACCACCACTTCCCAGATCTCCATGACAGCCCATCGTTCATGATTACCGAACGATATGTCCAGAAAAATCACGTGGACGTGAACGGTCCCGGTGCCGTTCAATGCAAGTGTGAGCGACGACCAAGCCCGCACCGGCGCCTTCATGGCGCTGGGGTCGATGCTGTCTGTGCAGGTGGGGCTGGCGATCGCGGTAACCCTGATCGATCGCATCGGCGTCGAGGGCGCTGCCTGGCTGCGACTGGCCTGGGCTGGGCTTCTGATGCTCGTCATCGTCCGGCCCCGGGCGGCCGCGTTCACCCGGTCCACCTTCTTGGCGTGCGTGGCGCTCGGGGTGGTGACCGCCGCCGTCACCATGCTGTTCATGGCGGCGCTGGATCGAATTCCGTTGGGTACCGCCAGCGCGTTGGAGTTCCTGGGGCCGTTGGGCGTCGCGGTCGCGCACGGCAAGGGCAGGGCTCGGCTGTTGTGGCCGGGCCTCGCGGCGCTCGGCGTCGTCCTGCTCACCGAGCCGTGGCAGGGCACCATCGACCCGGTCGGGGTGATGTACGCGCTCGCCGCGGCCGCGTGCTGGGCCTGCTACATCCTGCTGACCCAACGCGTGGGCGACGAGGTCGCGGGCATCAACGGCCTGGCGGTTTCGATGCCGGTTGCGGGCCTGGTGGCGACGGTCGTCGTCGGCCCGAGCGTGTTCGAGCGAATGACGCCGGAGATCCTGTTGATCGGAATCGGGCTGGCGATCATGTTGCCCGTCGTCCCCTTCGCACTGGAGATGCTGGCGTTGCGCCGACTCACCACGGCCGCGTTCGGCACGCTGATGGCCCTCGAACCGGCGTGCGCGATGATCGTCGGTCTGGTGATCCTGGATCAAGTGCCGGGTTCGGCAGGCGTGGTCGGAATTTGCCTGGTGGTCGCCGCGGGCATCGGTGCTGCGCGCACGGGAGCGCGGCGGCCCACGCCCGTACCCGCCGAAATCGGCTGACGGGAGCCTACGGCGAGATCTGCACCATGCTGCGAACCGCGGAAAAATACAGCCGCTACGCAGATCTCGACGAGTCAGGCGTCTAATCTCTTGCGGCGGTAAAGCGTTCCCGCGGCAAGCAAAATCAGGCTGATCAGCAGGATGGCCGTCGCCAGCACATTGATCTGCGGTGGCACCGAGGCCTTCACCGACGCGTTCACGTAGAGCGGATACGTCACCGCAGACCCGCTGACGAAGTAGGTGATGATGAAGTCGTCGAGTGAAAGTGCGAACGACAACATCGCCGCGGCGATGATGCCGGGGACGATCAGTGGAAGCGTGACCTTGAAGAACGTGCGCGTCGGATTCGCGCCCAGATCCATCGACGCGTCCTCCAGTGTCCAGTCGAATCCGCGCATGCGCGCCCGCACCGTCATCGCGATGAAGCTCACCTCGAAGGCGATATGCGCCAGGAGAATCGTCGTGTATCCGGTGGCCCAGCCCAGGTCGAGGAACAGCACCAGCAGTGATGCGCCCATCACGACCTCGGGTGCGGTCAGCGGCAGCACAAGGAACGTGTCGACGGCCTGACTGCCCCGGAACCGTTGCCGGACAAGTGCTATGGCCACCAATGTGCCGAGCACCAGAGCAATAGCGGTGGAGACAGCCGCGACGTTGATGCTGAGCATCAGTGCGTCGGTGAGCGCCGGGTACTTGAACGGGTCGAGCCAGTTCTTCAGTGTGAAGCCCTGCCAGCTGTAGTTGAACTTGCCCTTCGGGTTGTTGAACGAGAACAGGATGATCACGAAGATCGGCAGGAACAGGTACAGCAACACCAAACCGGCGACGACCCGCAGGACGAGGTCGCCCCACTTCGGGCTGCCCTTAACGGTTTTCGGGGCCTTGTCGGGCTGATCGGCCGCGTTGGCCACCGCGGCACCTGCCTGGGTCGTCATACCAGGTCCTCGGTGCCGAGTGCCCGCGTGTACATCAGGACGCCGGCAAGGATGATCAGCATCAGCACCATGGACAGCGCAGCGGCGGCCGGATAGTCCTTGACGACCAGGAACTGCTGCTGAATGACATTGCCGATCATCGTGGTCTGCGTGCTGCCCAGGTATTCGGCATTGATGAAGTCACCGGCCGCGGGAATGAATACCAGCAGGCTTCCCGCCAGCACGCCCGGCAACGACAGCGGCAGAATCACTTTCGTGAAGCTGCGGGTGTTCGACGAATACAGATCTTTCGTCGCCTCGATCAACCGCGGATCGATCTTCTCCAGGCTGACATACAGCGGCAGGATCATGAAGATGACCCAGTTGTAGATCAAGCCGCCGATCACCGCCCAGCTGGTCGACAGCAGTCGGCCGTCGCTGGGCAGCAGGCCGACGGAACCGAGCGCGCTGACCACCCAGCCGTCGTCGGCCAGGATCGTCTTCCATGCAATGGTGCGGATCAGGAACGTCACGAAGAACGGCAGGATCACCAGCCCGAGGATGAGGTTCTTGTACCGGCCCGCCTTGAATGCGATGACATACGCCAGCGGGTACGCCAACAGCAGACACACCACCGTCGCCGTCAGCGCGTAGCCGAACGACCGCAGGATCTGGTCCTGGTAGCGGCTGAACGCGTCGGCGTAATTGCCGAATTTCCAGGAGAACTCCATCGTCGGCAGGAATACCGAGCCACCAGAAGTCGACAGCGACGTCATTGCCAGCGAGATCAACGGCCACACGAAGAAGATCCCGAGGTAGATGAGCGCAGGCGCGATCATCAAGTACGGAGCGATCTTGCTCCGCTGTCGACTGCTGGTGGCTACACCTGCCATCGGGTCAGGCGCCGGTGACCGCGGCGTATGCCGTGTTGAACTTCTGCAGCTGCTCGTCTGTCAAGGCGGGCCACCCCTTCGCCTTCGCGAGCATGTCCGCCGGCGGGTTGATCAACGGGTTCTTGGCGCTATCCGGGTCGATCTTCTCCAGCTCTTCCGTCATATCCGACAGCACCGGGATGTACTGGACGAACGACACCAGCTGGGCGTAGTTGGCCCGGTCGTAGATGTAGTTGATCCACTTCTCGGCCCATTCCTGGTGCTGCGTGGTCTTGGGGATCACCATGGTGTCGACGAACGTCGTGCCACCCGACTCCGGAATGATGAACTGCACGTCGGGGTTGTCGGCCTGCAGCTGCACGACGTCACCCGAATATGCCTGGGCGACAACGAGATTGCCTGCGGCGAGATCATCGAGGTAGTCGTTGCCGGTGAAGCGGCGGATCTGGCCCTTGTCCTTCTGTTCCTTGACCAGATCGACGGCCTTCTGGATGGTCGCCTCGTCGGGTTTGTCGATCGACGAGCCCTGCGACATCATGATCATTCCCAATGCGTCCTGGGTGTCGGAGAACAGGCTGACCCGGCCCTTGAAGGCGGGATCCCACAGATCGTCGATGCGTCTTGATGTCGCGGCCGGTCGCCGCCCTGTTGTAGCCGATGCCGACGAAGCCGGACATGTACGGCGCGCTGAACTTGCGTCCCGGGTCGACGCTGGCTTCCAGCAGATCGGGCCGCAGGTTCTCGATGTTCGGGATGTTGGCATGGTTCAGCTCGTTGAGGAAGCCGAGCTGCTGCAGGCGGACGGCCATGAAGGTGGTCGGCACGGCAAGGTCCGCGCCGATGTCCTGCCCACGCTGCAGCGGCTCCTTGACCTTGGCGAACCACTCCTCGTTGTCGTTGAGGTCTTCCTTGTAGTCGACCGTGATGCCCTCTTTGTCCTGGAACCCCTTGACGAAATCGGGTGCCATGTACGCGGGCCAGTTGGAAATGCGCAGCGAGCCGGAGGCCGCCTCCTCACCGCCACCGCCGCCGCCGCCCGAGCCACATGCAGCCAGGAAGGACGGGCCGAGGACAGCCGCCGCGGCGGCGGCCGCACTGCCGCCGATGAAGCGCCGGCGGGAGGTGCGGTTGGACGCGAGTCGGGCGAGGAACCGGGGATCAATTTCGTTGGGCATGGCGACTGTGCCTTTCGTGCATTCCGGGGGAAAGGGGGACGGTTGACGGCCGAGCCGTCACGAGTCGTCGAGCATCTCCTCGAGGTCCTCGGTGGTGGGAATGTCGGCGGCCGGAAGCACCAGCGAGGCTTCGGGTGCCCAGCTGACGTGAACCTGGTCGCCCGGTCGCAGCAGCGGCAGCTCCTGCTCGGGTCCGACGTGCGCGACGATCGCCGAGTCGTCGGGAGCAGCGAGCGAGAGCCGCACGACAGGTCCCTGGAAGGTGAGGTCGGTGACCGTCGCGGTCACAGTTGCGACATCGCCGGTCGGCGCGTCCATCGACACCCGAACGCGTTCCGGACGGATCATCAGGGTGGCGTGGCCGCCGGGTTCGATGGTGGTCTCGCCCGGCCTGGCCTTCAGTGAGCTGCCCAGGACTTCGACCTGGACGAAGTCGCGGTTGGCGGGGCCGGTCTGGCGGCCCGCCCAGAGGTTGGCCTGGCCGATGAAGCTGGCGACGAACACGGTCGCGGGCCGGTCGTAGATCTCCGTTGGGCTGCCGATCTGGTCGACGTTGCCCGCGTTCATGACCGCGATGCGGTCGCTCATGGTCAACGCTTCCTCTTGGTCGTGGGTCACGTAGACGAACGTGATGCCGACCTCGCGTTGGATCCGCTTGAGCTCGAACTGCATGACCTGCCGCAGCTTGAGGTCCAGCGCGCCGAGCGGCTCGTCGAGCAGCAGCGCGCTCGGGTAGTTCACCAGCGCGCGGGCCAGCGCGACACGCTGCTGCTGGCCGCCGGAGAGCTGCGCGGGCTTGCGCTGCGCGAAATCGGTGAGGCGCACGATTTCGAGCAGCTCGTCAACGCGTCTCTTGACCTCGGCCTTGTCCTTCTTCAGGCTGCGCGGCCCGTAGGCGACGTTGTCCCACACCGTCATGTGGGGGAACAGCGCGTAATGCTGGAACACCGTGTTGACGTTGCGCTTGTGCGGCGGCACCCGCGAAACGTCCTTGCCCTCCAGCCGGATGGCGCCCTCGGTCGGGGTCTCGAATCCGGCGATCATCCGGAGCGTGGTCGTCTTGCCGCAGCCCGACGGCCCCAGCAGCGAGAAGAACTCGCCGGAGGCGATGGAGAAGTCGGCCTCGTTGACTGCCACGTAGTCGGTGAAACGCTTCGTGACCTTGTCGATCTCGACGACCGGGCCGCCCTTGGCGCCAGCGGCCCCGTCTTGTCCCGTCGTCTGATCTGCGGCGGTGGTGTGTGTCCCGGTCAGGGCAAGTCCTCCCTAAAGCCCCCGTAGCTTTCGGGTAAACAATCGCGGATTCCGTCGTCCTTCGCAAGCGATTCCGCAACGAATTTACATTTCGACGATGGAATCGTTCGTGCGAGCGGCGTCGCGGGGACAGATTTCGCGGATTGGGCCGCACCTTGGCCACGGCTGCCGTCGGCAGCCGGCGGACGCAAGGTGAGGCGCGAAGACTCACAGTTTAGTTTTGCGTTCGGTCTTCCGGGGCAGGAGAACGTAACGTAACGGCGACGATTGATGTGGCAGTGCCGGCCATCGGCTAACCCCATTCGTGGTTCATGGCGCGGGTTTCGTAGCGCGCCTCGACGGTTTCGATACCGCCCGCCTGGATCCTGGATAGCGCGATGAGCACCATCGCCAGCGCGGCGGTCACGGCGCCGCCGATGAAGATCGCGACGAAGCTGCTTTCCTTCGGCACCGATGTGCCATCGGCTGAATGGGACAGCAGGACAGCGACGAGGGCGGCCGCCGTCGAGCTGCCTATCGTGCGGGCGATCGCGTTCATGCTGGTGGCAACGCCGGTTTCGCCCGCGGTGACCTCACTGACGACCAGCGCAGGCAGGGCGCCGTAGCCGAGGCTGATGTACGCATTGGCGAGGATGCTGGCCGCGATGACTTGCCACGGGGCGGAGTGCACCAGGGCGATGAACAGGAATCCGGTGATGCCCGCCGCCGCCGCGACGACGAGCACCGGCCGGGCGCCGAAGCGGTCGATGAACCTGCCGCTGATCAACGCGACAAGGAAGCCGGTGACCGCACCCGGCAGCAGGTAGATGACGCTGGCCTCGAGCACGGTCGCGCCGAAGCCGTATCCCGCTGCCTCGTGGGGGATTTGGACGAACTGCGTCAAGCCCAGAAATGCGAAGTACAGTCCCATGCCCACGAAGACGGTGGCGAGATTGGTGAGCAGTATCGGCCGTCGGCTCAGCATCTTCGTCGACACCAGCGGCTGCTCGAGCCGGCGCTCCCAGATCCACCAGCCGGCGAGGACGACGATGCCGCACGCAGCGCACGACAGGGTGCGCGGCGATATCCAGCCCCAGCTGTTGCCCTGCGTGATCGCCAACAGGAGCGCGGAGAGTCCGGCGGCGAGGCCCGCGGCGCCCAGCCAGTCGATCGTTCCCGTCGTGCTGCGCGGTCGCGAGGGCACGACGAAGACCACGATCGCGATGACGACGACGGTGAATGCGGTGGTGAGCCAGAAGACGCGGTGGTAGTTGGCGCCGTTGTTCATCAGCAGGCCGACGACCACCAGTCCGGTTCCGCCGCCGAAGCCGAGCATCGCGGAGAGCACCGACATCGCCGACACCATGCGGTCTTCGGCGAGCTCCTCGCGCAGGATGGCGACGCCAACGGGATAAAGCGCGAACGACGCCGCCTGCAGAACCCGGCCCACGATCAGCAGGGCCAGCGAAGACGTGGTGGCCGCGAGTACGGAACCCACCAACACGACGGCGAGCACCCACAACAGCACGCGTTTCTTGCTGTGCAGGTCGGCGAGCCTGCCGATCAGCGGGGTGGCAGCGGCGGCGGCGAGCAGGTTCGCGGTGACCGCCCAACTGACACCGACGATGGACGCGTCGAGTTGGTCGGCGATGATGCCGAGCACCGGAACGACGGCGGTCTGCAGGACGGCGACGGTCAGGACGACGATGCTCAGCCCGACGATCAGCCCTGCGGGCCGCCGAACCGACCGATCGCCCGCCGTGGAGTGAGTCGGTTGCGCCCTGACCACCCCATGCTCCGATCGTTAGCCCATCTTCGGTTCTACCCGATTATGTCGGGTGGCCCAGAAGCGCCGACAACCGATCGTGCGGAAGGCGCGGGGAGCGGTGGCTGTCACGGCCGACCATCTCGTCATTGACGACGAGTGCGTTCAGCACGGCTTCCTCGACGGACTGCACGACGGCGGTGTAGAGGTCGTCGATGCGGCCCCACGGGACGAAGGAGATCGAGCCGAACTCGTCGACGCCGACCGGGCCGATGGGGAAGGCGCTCGCCAGTCCGGGCACATCCGCTGTGGAGAAGGCCAGAAAGATGTCGCCGGAGAAGTGGCTGCCCGAGGTACCTGTTCGCGCCAGTCCCAGCGGGACACGTCGGGCGAGTGCCTTGCACTGGCCGGGCAACAGAGGCGCATCGGTGGCGATGACGGCGATGACGGATCCCGCTCCGGCCGGCGGCTTGAGCCCGAGCCAGTCTTTGTCCAGTGGATTGTCGTCAAGCAGGTCGGGGCCGACATGTCTTCCGGCGACGGTCAATTCGGCGCGTGAGCCGAAGTTGGCCTGGACGAAGGCGGCCACGGTGAAGGTCTCGTCGCCGTATCGGACCAGCCTCGAAGCCGTGCCATTGCCGCCCTTGTAGTCATAGCAGTTCATGCCCGTGCCGCCGCCGACCGATCCCTCGTCGACCGCACCCGTCGAGGCGGCGTCAAGCGCCGCTTCGACGTGCTCCTGGCGGACGTGGCCGCCGTTGATGTCGTTGAGATAGCCGTCCCACGTCTCCGCGCACACGGGCAGCAGCCACTGGTGTGCGAGCAGCGGATTGACTCGGTTGACCCAGCGGATCGCGCCGCTGTGGCAGGCGCCTATCGCGTGGGTATTCGACAGCACGACGGGCAGATTGAACGACCCGGCTTCCTCGATCCACGTGGTGCCGGTCATCTCGCCGTTGCCGTTGAGCGAATACCAGCCGGCCGCGCATGGTTCGCCGACTCCGGCGCGGCCGCGCGGCAGGATGGCGGTGACGCCGGTGCGGACGGGACCCTTGCCGACCACCAGCGGGCCCTCGCCTTCGATCATTGTGGTCACGCCGACCTCGATGCCACCGACGTCGGTGATGGCGTTGAGCGGCCCCGGCAGGCCGGGCGGAGCGATGCCGAGCGCCCGCGCCCGCGGCCTGCCGTCGACGGTGTGTGTCGCGTTCACGGACAGAAATCTAGCGTGGCGATCCACGCGGGTAGTGCTCGGTTGGGCTACATCGCCTCCAGATAGCGCGCGACTTCCCAGTCGGTGACCGCTATTGACTGTGCCTTGACCTCGGCGCGCTTCATGTGGACGTAGTGGTCGACGAAGTCGTCGCCGAACCATTCGCGCGCGACCCGGCTGCCCTCGAGCAACTCGACGGCCTCGGTGAGATCGGTTGGCAGCATTGTCAGTTGCTCGGCGGTCTGGCTGTAGACGTCGCCCTTGTTCAGTTCGCCAGGGTCGATCTCGTTCACCAGACCGTGCAGTCCGCCCGCGAGCGTCGCGGCGGTGGCCAGGTACGGGTTGGCGTCACCGCCCGGTTGGCGCTGCTCGAGTCGTGTTCCGTGCTCGCCCTCGCGAATGGCCCGGAGGCCGACCGATCTGTTGTCGACACCCCAAGTCGCCGTGGTGCCCGCCCAGGAGTACGGGACGTAGCGGCGGTAGGAGTTGGGTGTCGGTGCCATCAGCGCGGTGAAATCGCGCATGGTGCTGAGCACGCCGCCGGCGAAATGCCGCATGGTGGTGGACAGTTGCTCGGGATCATCGGCGTCGAAGAACACGCCCCGGTCCCTGTCGTCACGCAGGCTGATGTGCACATGGCAGCTGTTGCCAGCCCAACTGGTGGTGGGTTTGGCCATGAATGTCGCCAGCAGATCATTCTGTGCGGCAAGCTCTTTGACACCAGACTTGAAAAGAAAGGCGTTGTCGGCCGATGCCAGGCTGGTGCCGTATCGCAGAGTGATCTCGAACTGACCCGGCCCCGTCTCCGGGTTGCAGGCCTCGATCGGCAGCCCGTACTCGAGCATGTTGGTCCGGATGATCGAGCCGATGTCCTCCTGAAGTGATCCCATCACCACGCCGTAGGTACTCGGCACCTCCTGCAGCGGGACGAGTTCGTCAGGACGCTTGCGATGTGCCGTGCCGGCCGTCTCCCGCAGCAGATAGAACTCCAGTTCCAGGGCGCTCATCGATTCGTAGCCCATTTCTCGGGCGCGGGCGACGACGCGGCGTAACAGGCCTCGCGGCGAAATCGGCACTGCGCCGCGGCCTTCGGGCAGCTCCCAGTCACAGACGATCAGCGCGGTATTCGAATGCCAAGGAACGATTCGCAGGGTGTCGAGGTCCGGCACGGCGTAAATGTCTGGGTAGCCCTGGGTTTCGGTGGGGAAGTAGCCGGCGTGGTTGTCGGGTCTGGTCACCAGGTCGGATTCGTCGACGTGCAACACCCAGAACACGTCGCAGATCGGTAGACCGTGTTCCAGCACCGTAGGCAGCTGACCGATCGGAATCCGCTTGCCCCGCATCACCCCGTGGGTATCACACCCGCCGAGTACGACGGTGGAGATGCCATCGGATGTCAGCCGCTCGACGACCTCGGCAGGTGAGATGTCCGCCGTCATGAGTGGCACTCCTCGCTGACCGTGATCCGACTGGTGCCGAGCAGGAACCCCGCATACCCGCGAGCGACGACCTCTTCGCACTCACGCCGATACTGACCGCAGCCGGCAACGTAGGGCATGAGGACACGAGGTTTCCCGGGGATGTTCGCACCGAGATACCACGAATTCGCTTGGGGATACAGCGTTTCGTCGGCCAGCGCGGCGACGTGGTCCATCCATCGCTGTTCGGCCTCGGGCGACGCCTGGATGCGGGTGAGACCCAGCTTGCGAAGATGAATCAGGCAATCGGTGATCCAGTCAACATGCTGTTCGATGGAGACCACCATGTTGCTCAGTACCGACGGGCTGCCCGGACCGGTGACGGTGAACAGGTTGGGAAAATCCGCCGTCTGCAGTCCGAGCAGCGTGCTGGGGCCGTTCGTCCATTTGTCCCGCAACAGGCGGCCGTCGGTCCCGCGGATGTCGATGTCGATCAGCGCGCCGGTGATGGCGTCGTAACCGATGGCGAAAACGACGATGTCGACGTCGAGATGCCGGTCGGAAAGCTGGATACCGGTGGGTGTGAGGCGCTGAACACCGTGCGTGCGGGTGTCGATGAGCTCAACGTTGTCCTGGTTGTAGGTCGCGAAGTAACCGATATCCACGCAGGTGCGCTTGGTGCCGATGTGGTGCTGCGGGCACAGCAATTCTGCCGTTTCGGGATCGCGCACGATCTCGCGAATCTTGGTGCGCGCGAAGTCCTGCGCCGCCCTGTTCGCGGCTTCATCGGTGAAGAAGTCGGTGAATGCCGCCGACAGGGCGTTGATACCCCCGCGCCGCCAACCCTCCTCGTATCGGGCTCGCCGTTGTTCAGCGGACAGCTCGAAGGTCGACTGGGTCGGAGGTGGGTGCGGCACACCGGCGTCGGAGTGCTCACAGATCCTGCGCCGTTCGGCGGAGGTCGACACCGCCGCCGCCATCTCGATGTCGTCGAGGGGGCGGTTCTGCGCGGGCATGCTGTAGTTGGGGGTGCGTTGCAGGACGTAGAGGTGCCGAGCCGTGGCGGCGATGCGCGGGATGGCTTGGATTCCCGATGAGCCCGTGCCGATCACCGCAACCGTTTTGCCGGTGAAGTCCACGGGTCTGTGGGGCCACCGGCCGGTGTGATACCACTCGCCGCCGAAGTCGGAGAGACCCGGAAAGTCCGGTCGCTTGGTAACCGACAGGCACCCGGTGGCCATCACGCAGTAGGTCGCGTGCACCGTCTCGCCCGTATCGCAGCGAAGCGTCCACTCGTTGGCGGCGTCGTTCCAATCGGCTGTTGTGACGGTCGTGCCGAAGGTGATGTCGCGACGAAGGTCGAAGCGGTCCGCGGCATGTCGCAGGTACGCTAGGATTTCCGGCTGCGTCGCGTAGCGCTCGGTCCACCGCCACTCGCGGGTCAGGCCCTCGTCGAACGAGTAGGAGTAGTCGATGCTCTCGATGTCGCAGCGCGCGCCTGGGTAGCGATTCCAGTACCAGGTGCCGCCGACGTCGTCACCTCGCTCGAAGACGCGCGCAGTCGTGCCCAGTCCGCGGACGCGGTGCAGCATGTACAGCCCGGCGAAGCCGGCACCGATGATCACGACGTCGACGCGGTCGTGCGCACGTCGGTCTGACGGCAGTGCGCTACCCATCGGTCTCCTAACCAGACGCCGCGGTGAGGTGGCGCTCGCGCAGCGAGAGCGCGGACGCGAATGCGGCGAGCACCTCGGAGCGGTCCCACGGTTGCGGTGACATGGAGATGAAGTAGTCGGCGAGCGCCAGGTCGGTGAGCCGGTCGAGGTCGGCGTCGGTCAGGCCGAGGTCCGACAGGACAGGGAACTGCAGCTCGCTCAGTAACGTCGCGACAGCGGTCACCAGTCGCGAACCGTCACGTGTGCCGTCCTCGGGCAGCCCCCACGCTTCGGCGACCCGCTCGAGTTGCTTGGGCACCCAACGACGTTCCCTGTCCAGGGTTTCGACGAGCACGAGGCCGATTGTCAGGCCGTGCGCCGCGCCGGTGAGACCGCCGATGGCTTGGCCCAGTGAATGCTCTGCGGCGCAGTCGGAAATGTTCATGGCGAGCCCGGCCATCATGGCGCCGCACGACATCCTCGATCGCGCTGCCGCGTCAGAGCCGTCGCGATACGCGGTGAGGAGGGAGTCGCCCATCAGGCGGACGGCCTCGAGGGCGATCGCGTCGCCGATCGGAGTGCGAACCTTGGCAACGGTTGCGGCGATGGCCTGCGCCAGTGCGTCGACGCCGGTGTTGGCGGTCATGACCGGGGGCATGCTCCAAGTCAGCTCGGGGTCGACGACCGCATATTGGGGACGCAGGTTGGGGTGCGCAATGCCGGCCTTTCGTCCCGCGTTGGGATCCGAGACCACCGAACCGCCCGACACCTCGGACCCGGTGCCCGCCGTCGTTGGCGCCGCGATCAGCGGAACGGTGGGGTCTGGGTAGACCCGGTCGCCTTCGAGGAATTCGACGAAGGACACGTCGAGTTGGTGACACAGTCGTGCGGCTTTGGCGGTGTCGATCACCGATCCGCCGCCGAGGGCGATGACGGCGTCGGTGTCTTCGTCCCGCATCCGCGCGGTCGCGGCGTCCACCATTGCGATGGTCGGCTCGCCGGCCGCCTTCTCCATCCGCGTGATGGCCAAGCCCGAGGCGCGCAGCGTGTCCAGCACACGCGATATTGCCGGG
The DNA here is from genome assembly GCA_963716505.1 of uncultured Actinomycetota bacterium. Classification (GTDB taxonomy): domain Bacteria; phylum Actinomycetota; class Actinomycetes; order Mycobacteriales; family Mycobacteriaceae; genus Mycobacterium. The sequence goes on along the minus strand of CAVQTL010000019.1, from coordinate 161,126 downwards.
TTGTAGGTTTCGGCGTGCTCGTCGGTCAGGAGCAGAACATGAGTTGCACCGGCGTCCCGGGCGATGTCGGGTATACGGTGTGCGATGCCGTCGCCGAACGTGATGCGCACCGGTAGGTGGTTGTTGAAATCGGCGATCGGGAGACCTGCATTCATGGTCTGCCTTTCACACCAGTAGACAATAGGTCCATGCCCGGTAGCCTTCAAGGGATGCCTGATGACTTTCTGTTGAGGCCGCTCGACACACCGCCGGCGTATGCCGCGGTCGTCGACCGGATCCGGCGCGCCTTGGCGCTCGGGGTCTTGCTGCCCGGCGACCGGCTGCCTGCGGAGCGGGTACTGGCCGAGGAATTGGGTGTCTCGCGCGTCACCGTTCGGGAAGCGTTGAGAGTGCTTCAAGGCGAGGGCTTGTTGGTGACCAAGCGGGGCAGCAGTGGGACGGTCGTGTCACCGACGCTTGCCCGTTGGGAAGCCCACGCCGAATACGACAAGCGGATCGCCGAGGTCTTCGAGCTCAGGCTTGCCGTCGAGACGATGGCTGCGCGATTGGCGGCGCAACGGGTGACGCCACAAGAAGTTCAGCGTCTGGTGGATTGTCAACGGGCGCTCGAATCGAGCGGCGATGTGCACGCCTTTCGGAGGGCCGACTCGGAGTTTCACCTGACTGTCGCCAGGATCAGCGGTAACAGCATGCTGAGCCAGGCGGTCGAAGATGTGCGGGCGGCGGTCTCCTCCCGGCTGGACAGGTACGACTTCGCGGTGATCTACGAATCGTCGATCCGCGGCCACGCGAGGGTCATCGACGCCATCAGCAAGCGCGACTCCGTAGGCGCCGCTGCGGCCATGGATGCGCACATCGAAGAAGCCCGTGCCGAGGTGATGGCGGTGCTGTCAGATGGCGGTGCCGAACGGCCGGTCGGTTCGGACACCCCGTCGGCCAGTTGATCCCGGCGTGATCGAATGGACCCATGACACACGGGGGCCAATCGGGAAGCGCGCTGACCGCACCGACCTTCAGCGGCCGTACGCCGTCCGGCATCGGTGATCTGTCCGTCGAGACGCACGGCATCGCACCGATTCGAGAGGACCAGCGTTACGGCAGTCCGCGGCGGCTGTTCACCGTGTGGTTCGCGCCGCAGGTCAACATGACCGGTGTCTTCACCGGCGCCTTGGCGATCGCGTTGGGGCTGGGGTTCTGGCTCGGCATGCTCGCGATGGTGATCGGAACGGTGCTCGGCTCCCTGGTGGTCGGCTATCTGTCGACGTGGGGTCCTCGCACCGGCACGGCGCAGCTGCCGAACTCGCGGATGGCATTCGGCGGCGGCGTGGTGCTTCCCGGTGCGCTGCAATGGCTTTCGTCGATCGCGTGGGACGCGCTGGTCGGCCTGTTCGGCGGCGAAGCGCTCGCCACGCTGCTCGGCATTCCGTTCTGGAGTGCGGTTCTCATCGTGCTGGGCGTGCAGGGCGTGGTCGGGTTCTTCGGCTACGAGATGATCCACCGCATCCAGGCCGTGCTGACGGTGGTCCTGTTCGCCACCTTCGTGGTGTTCGCAATCAAGCTCGCCGCAGGCCACCAGATCGTGACGCCCGCGACCGTGCACGGCGCCGACCTGGTCGGCGCGTTCATCCTCGAGGTCACCATTGCGCTGAGCCTGTCGATTTCATGGGCCAGCTACGCGGCGGACTTCAGCCGCTACCTGCCCGCCGACTCGTCACGGGCCCGGGTCTTCGGGTTCACCTTCGCCGGAATCGTGTTGGCCTACATCTTCGTTCAGGGAATCGGCATCGCGGCGGGCGATCTGGTGTCCGAGCACACCGCGGACGGCGTCCGGTCGGTGATGGGCGGCGGCATCCTGGGGGCGTTGGCACTGCTCGTCATCGCGCTGGCCTCCATCGGTTCCGGAGTGATGAACGATTACAGCGGGTCGTTGGCGCTGCAAACCATCGGTGTGCGGGTGCGTAGGCCGATCTCGGCGGTCGTCGTCACCGTCGCCGCCTTCGCCTTGATCCTGTGGCTGCACGCCGGAGAGACGGCATCCCGGTTCGAGCATGTGCTGCTGCTGGTGAGCTACTGGATTCCGGCGTTCGTCGCCGTGGTCGTCATCGACTGGGCGCTTCGTGCACGCGGTCGAGCGACGGTCAATCCCGCCGAGGAACACACCGACCGCGGCAACGCCATCGCCGCGGTGGTCGCGTTCGTGCTCGCCTACGCCGCCGCGGTGCCGTTCATGAACACCTCGCTGTTCACCGGTCCGGTCGCCGAGGCATGGCACGGCGCCGACGTCGCCTACTTCGTCAATTTCCTTGTCGCGGCGGTTCTTTACGGCGGCTATCGGCTCTTGGGCTCGCGCCTGGGCTCTCGTCCCGCGAATTTGGACAGGTAAAGCCACGTGGGCCGGTAGCCGCGCCGCTCATACAGTCGTATCGCGTCGGCATTGCCTGCGAGCGCGCCGAGCATGAGATCGTGGACGCCACGCTCGTGCAGATGCGTCTCGAGCCGCTCGAGAAGTTCTGAGCCGAGCCCGCTGCCGCGGTATTCGGGCAGCACGCTGAGCGATTCGATTTCCCCGATCCGGTCGCCCGTCTGCCAGGTGTCCTCGATCCACGAGTCGGCAACGGGCATCACATGGGTCAAGCCGTATCCGACCGGTTCGTCGGCGACGAGGGCCAGAAGCAGCAGGGTGTCCGGTTTGGTGAACAGCTCCTCGTAGAGCTTCCTGCGGGCGCGCCACGTCTCCGCGTCATCCACGTACGGCGCAAGCTCGGGCATGCTCTCGCGGTGGCGGTGATGTACCGCAACCCAGAGCGGCCCTACGAGATCCAGGTCGTCGGCGCCACCTACCCGCAGCCGCCACGCAGTCGCCATCCGGCCACGCTAGCTCAACCGCGCGTGATGCCATCGGCGATCGCGTGGAGCTTGTCGGGGTTCGCGACGTTGTGGATTGTGACGATCCGGCCGTCGGCGTCCAGATCCACCGTCAGCGTGGCGATGGTCCGGCCGGCTCCGCTGAGCACGACGCCGGGTGCGCCGTTGATCTCGACGACTTCGGCTGTCATGTCGGTGATTTCGACACCCTCGTAGGGGCGGCTGGCCGCGCCGGCGAGCCACCGGACGACCTTCTCCACACCGACGATCGGCCGCATCGCCTGCCGGACCTTGCCGCCGCCATCGGTCCAGAGCGTGACGTCGGGCGCGAGCAGTTCCATCAGCGCGTTGATGTCGCCGCCGGTGGTGGCGGCGAAGAACCGCTCGGTGACCGCACGCTTCTTTCTCCGGTCGGTCTCGAAGCGCGGTCTGCGGGCCTGAACGTGGTTGCGGGCCCGGTGGCCGGCCTGACGCACCGCCGACTCCGATCGGTCGACGGCGTCTGCGATTTCGGCGTAGGAGAAGTCGAAGACCTCCTTGAGCACGAAGACCGCGCGCTCCAACGGGCTGAGCGTTTCGAGGACCACGAGCATGGCCACCGAAACGGACTCGGCGACCGCGACATCATCGGAGGCATCCGATTCGGTCAGGATCGGCTCCGGCAGCCACGGCCCGACATAGGTCTCCCGTTGGCGCCGAGTGGACCGAAGTCGATCCATCGCCAGGTTGGACACGATTCGCGCAAGATAGGCCTTCGGATCGGAAACCCGCGTGCGGTCGGCACCCGACCACTTGAACCAGGCATCCTGGACGACGTCCTCGGCGTCCGCGGCGGAACCCAGCAGCCGATAAGCGATGGCGAACAACAGCTTTCGATGTTCGGAGAAGGTCTGATCGTCGGCGAGTCACTGGTCCTGCCCACCGCCGCGGCGCCATGTCATCGATCCGATCGACGGTATCGCCCTGATCAGTCGATAGGTGGACCATGGGCTGGAGCTCACCGTCTCTTTGTACGCCACGGCGAGTCGGCCTGCGAGGTAGAACCGGCCCGGGGTGTCGTCGGCGTGGGTGAACTGGATGACGGCGTCGTGCCTGCCGAGGCTGACGGGCTGGTGCACGTAGCCGAAGCGGAACGGCCTGGGCTGCTTGCCGTTCAGCTCACGCGCGATCGAGGCGGCGGCGTGCAGGGAGGTCGGGATGCCGCTCTGGCACGTGCCGTGCATGACCCCATAGCTCTGCCGAATCGCCGCCGCATCGCCGACGGCATAGACGTTGGGATGCGATACCGAGCGCAGGGATTCGTCGGTGATGATGCGACCGCGGTCGTCGACCTGCAGCCCTGCTGTCGCGGCCAATGGCGAGACCCGCACCCCCGCGGTCCACAGAACCGCCTGTGCGGCAACGACCTCGCCGTCGGCGAGGGCTACGCCGTCGGCCATCACCTTGACGATGTCGGCGCCTGCCCGGAATTGCACACCGAGCCGGGTCAGGCCGGCGTGCAGGCGGCCGCGCGCCTTCGCGCCCATCATCGATCCGGGCTCGTCGCGGCTGAGCAGGACGACGTCGGCGTCGGGATGCTGTTCGGCGATCTCGGCGGCAGACTCGATCCCGGTCAGACCGCCGCCTGCCACGACGACGGTGGCGTTGCCGAGCCGGTCCAACTGTTCGGCGAACGTTTCGGCGTCTTGCGCGCTGTTCAGGGTGTAGGCGAACTCGTCGACACCGGGAACGGACTCGGTGTCGGCGACGCTGCCCAGCGCGTAGACAAGGGCGTCGTAGCGCAGTTCGTAGTCGTCGTCGACGCGAACGGTCTGCGCGTCGGCGTCGATGGACGTCACCCAGCCCTGGATGAAGTGCACATCGGTACCGGCCAGCCGGTCTGGGATCTGCAGATCGGCCAGCTCCTCACCGGAGGCGGTCTGGTGCAACCGGAGCCGCTCGGTGAACCGGGTCTGCGGGTTGACCAGGGTGATGCGGACGTCGTCACGGCCCGTCAATCGGCCGGCCAGGCCCATCGCCGCGCCCATGCCGGTGTATCCGGCGCCGAGGATGAGGATTTCCGTCATCGTGGTGTCCTTTCGGGTCTTCGTCGACTTGCTGACCATGAGACGGATGCAGCGGCCGAGTTTGTGACATCGGCTGGCGGATCTGGTCGTTGAACCGCTGACCATGACCGATCGGTCGTAGCGTTGCCCAATGGCCAAGTCCGAGTCCGAACACGAAGAAGACGAAGAGGATCGGCAGCGCCTAGCCGACCGGGTTCTTGGCAGGCTCGAAGACGCGGTCTACTGGGGGATCGCGCTGGTACTGATCATCGGGTCGGTCGCGCTGTTGATCGCGCAGTTCAACACCATGCTGCGGCTGCGCGAGGCGCCCGTAAAAACCGTCATGCTCGACATCCTTGACGGCCTGCTGCTCATCTTCATTTTCGTCGAGCTGCTCTACGCGGTGCGAGCCTGCCTGAGGTCACGTGAGATCGTCGCCGAGCCGTTTCTGATCGTCGGCATCCTTGCGGGCATCAAGGAAATAGTCGTGCTGTCCGTCGAGGCCGCGACCTTGCTCGAGAAGGGCCCCGCCTTCTCCCGCGCGGTGGTCGAGATCGGCGTGCTGGCCGGTGTGGTCCTGGCGCTGGCGGTGGCGGCATTTGTGCTGCGTGAACGCCGCCGGGATACCGACGATGCGGGAGAGCGGGCCGGCGAGGAAGAACAACCAGCCAAATCCTGACCGATCTGGCGGTTACCCCTGCGATAGCCGCCGAGCGCTCATCGTCGTACAGATTTCCGACCCAAAACCGTACGTAGCTGATCGCTCGGGGTCGGATGCTGGCTCTCGCCAGCGCTGGTTATGTATGCCATCATATATAGCGTGGTCAGTAACCCGCGGGAGCGGATGGTGGTGTCCGCCGCGCTGTTGATTCGTGAACGCGGCGCCCAGGCGACCGCCATCTCCGATGTGCTCAGGCACAGCGGCGCGCCGCGCGGATCGGCCTATCACTATTTCCCTGGCGGCCGGATGCAGCTGCTCGAAGAGGCGACGGAGTACGCGGGGGCGTACATCGCGGGCAAGATCTCGGCGGCACAGAGCGCCGTCGAGCTGTTGGACGACCTGACGGACATGTACCGCCAGCAGTTGATCCGCAGTGACTATCGGGCGGGTTGTCCGATCGTCGCCGTCACGGTCGAAGCAGGCGATCCCGACAATCCCGAACGCACCACGAAGGTCATCGAGCGTGCCGCGGCCGCGTTCGCGCTCTGGACCGATCTGATCGGCCAACGATTGGTGGCCGAAGGCGTCGCAGCCTCGCGTGCGGAGGAACTCGCAATGCTGATCACGACTTCGATCGAGGGCGCGATCATCGTCGCCCGCGCATCCCGCGACGTGAAACCACTCGACCTCGTCCAGCGTCAGCTGCGCGCACTGCTGCAGGCCGAGACGCCCGAAAGGAAGTCCTGATGACCGGTGAATGGCAGTCGACCGCCTGCATCCTCTGCGAGTGCAACTGCGGCATCGTCGTGCAACTCGAGGACCGCAAGCTCGCCAAGATCCGCGGTGACAAGGAGCACCCGGCGTCGCAGGGCTACACGTGCAATAAGGCGCTGCGGCTCGATCACTACCAGAACAACCCCAGCAGGCTGACGTCCCCGATGCGCCGACGCCCAGACGGCAGTTACGAGGAAATCGACTGGGACACCGCGATCACCGAGATCGCCGAGGGCTTCAAACACATCCGTGACACATACGGCGGCGACAAGGTCTTCTACTACGGCGGCGGCGGACAGGGCAACCATCTGGGTGGCGGGTACGCCGGTGCGTTCCTCAAGGCGATCGGCGCCCGCTACCGGTCGAATGCGTTGGCGCAGGAGAAAACCGGAGAGGCGTGGGTCGACGCCCACCTCTACGGCGGGCACACCCGGGGTGAGTTCGAGCACGCCGAGGTGTCCGTCTTCGTCGGCAAGAACCCGTGGATGTCGCAGAGTTTCCCACGTGCCCGCACGGTGCTCAACGAGATCGCCAAGGATCCCGCACGCGCGATGATCGTCATCGATCCGGTGATCACCGATACCGCCAAGATGGCCGACTTCCATCTGCGGGTGCGGCCAGGCACGGACGCGTGGTGCCTGGCGGCGATGGCCGCAGTGCTGGTACAGGAAAACCTCTGCAACGAAGAGTTTCTGGCCGACCACGTCAACGGCGCAGACGACGTGCGGGACGTGCTCCGGCAGGTGCCGGTGGCCGACTACGCGGAGCGGTGCGGCGTCGACGAGGAGTTGATCCGCACCGCGGTGCGACGCATCGCCGGCGCAGAAAGCGTGGCGGTCTTCGAGGACCTCGGGCATTCAGCAGGCGCCCAACAGCACACTGTGCTCCTACCTGAACAAGCTGTTGTGGATCCTCACCGGAAACTTCGCCAAACGCGGTGGGCAGCATCTGCATTCGTCGTTCGCGCCACTGTTCACGCTTCGGCGGCGTCGGCCGGACCCCGGTGACGGGCGCGCCGGTGATCTCCGGCCTGGTGCCGTCCAACGTTGTGCCGCAGGAGATCCTGACCGACCATCCCGACCGGTTCCGGGCGATGATCGTCGAGACCAGCAACCCGGCACACTCGTTGGCCGATTCGGCCGCCTGCCGGAAGGCCTTCGCGTCGCTCGAGCTGATGGTGGTCATCGACGTCGCGATGACGGAGACGGCTCGGCTCGCCCACTATGTCCTGCCTGCGGCGAGCCAGTTCGAGAAGCCGGAAGCGACGTTCTTCAATCTGGAGTTCCCGCACAACACATTTCACCTGCGGCATCCGCTCCTCGAGCCGCTGCCGGGCACGTTGCCCGAGCCCGAGATCTGGGCGCGACTGGTGCGGGCGCTCGATGTCGTCGACGACGCCGACCTCGCAGCCGCTGCGTGAGGCCGCCGACCAAGGTCTGGAGGCCTACGCGCAGGCGTTCCTCGGAGCGGTCAGCGCCAACCCCGCGATGTGCGCGGGTGCTGCCGTTCGTTCTCTACGAGACGCTGGGTCCGACGCTGCCCGAGCACCTCAAGGGTGCCGCGGCGTTGTGGGGCCTGGCGCAGAAGACGGCGATGACGTATCCCGAAGCGGTGCGGCGGGCAGGCCACGCCGACGGCAACGCGCTCTTCGAGGCGATCCTGCAGAGTCGTTCGGGCGTGACGTTCACCGTGCACGAGTACGAGGACGACTTCGATCTGATCGCTCACGCCGACCACAAGATCGCATTGGCGATGCCCGAAATGCTCGACGAGATACGCGGATTGGGCGATGCGCCATCGGCGCTGACCACTCCGGAGTTCCCGGTCGTGCTGTCGGCGGGCGAGCGCCGGGCGTATACGGCCAACGACATCTTCCGCGATCCGAGCTGGCGCAAGCGCGACGCCGAAGGTGCGCTGCGCGTCAGCGTCGAGGACGCGCAAGCGCTGGGTCTGGTGGCCGGCGGACGCGCACGCATCACCACCGCGGCGGGCAGCGCCGAAGCGAGCGTCGAGATCAGCGAGGCGATGCTTCCCGGCCACGCGTCGCTGCCCAACGGCTTGGGTCTTGACTTCGTCGATGACGACGGCCAGACGCATGTTCCAGGCGTCGCCCCGAACGCGCTCACGTCAACCGAGTGGCGAGACGCCTACGCGGGCACACCGTGGCACAAGCATGTGCCGGCCCGTATCGAGGCCGTAGAAGTCGCTGCCAGAGTGTGATTCGGACCCGCCTCCGCCTGGTGTGAAATATCGTCGCATCACAGACAGGAGGTGTCGACAGTGCCAGGTCCAGAGCAGTCTCAGCCCGACTTTTTCAACAATGTCGCCGCCGTCGCGAGCGTGCTGATATTCGCCAAGGTGGTCTCTCACCGATTGCATAGTCGCGAAACGCAAACTAGTGAACAGATGCCCTTGCGTGGCTTCTTTCACGGGCTCGGTGTGGTTGCAGCCGTAGTCGCGATCGGTGCCGCGCTGGGCGCTACAGAAGCGCAGGCAGATGTCTGTATTCTTCATTTCTTTGCTTGGGGCGGGCTTATCGTTGCGGGCATAGCTTTCGTCGGTGAGATCCTTATCGATGACGGAGGTCTCATCCTCGGCCGCAGCCGCCGAAGCCCGTAACAGGTTGCTGGTACTGGATATCTAGAGCTCGTGGGCGACTGATCGTTCGAAGCCGATCCCAGACGCACGAAGGCGTACATCGCGACCACCGGGATGGCCAGTGTCTGCTTGCCCAGCAGTGACAGTCCGCCGCCGTAGAACAGTCCTTCAACCCCGCCGGACACCACCTCGGCGGCGAGCAGTCCGATCAGGAAGGTGCCGACGACGCCGCCGACGAAGTGGACGCCGACGACGTCGAGGGAGTCGTCGTAACCGGCCTTGAACTTCCAGCCGACCGCGTACGAGCACACGACGCCTGCCGCCAGTCCGACGACGAATGCGCCTATGGGGGCGACGAATCCGCACGACGGCGTGATCGCGACGAGGCCCGCCACCACGCCCGAGGCCGCACCGAATGTCGTGGGCCGGCCGTCGCGGACGCGTTCGACGAAGATCCAGCCCAGCATGCCGAGGCACCCGGCGATCAGCGTGTTGAGAAACACCACGGACGCCTTTCCGTCCGCGGTGAGCGCCGAGCCCGCGTTGAAGCCGAACCAGCCGAACCACAGCAATCCCACGCCGAGCAGAACGAACGGGCAGGTTGTGCGGTCGCATCGCCTCGGACTTGAACCCGATGCGCGGCCCGAGCACGAGCGCCAACGCGAGTGCAGACGCCCCGGACACGATCTCGACGACGAGTCCGCCCGCGTAGTCGACGGTGCCCAGAGACGCGAGCCAGCCGTCGGGTCCCCAGACCCAGTGCGCAACCGGTGCATAGATCGCCACGGTCCAGACCGCGATGTAGATCATCCACGCCGAGAACCTGGCGCGGTCGGCGATGGCGCCGCAGATCAGTGCGGCGGTGACGATCGCGAAGCCGAGCTGGAACGTCACGAAGAGCAGCTCGGGAATGTTGGACCGAACCGTGGTCGGGTCGATGCCCAGCAGGCCGAAGTGGTCGAGGTTGCCGATGAGGCCGCCGCCGGCGTCATGGCCGAACGCCAACGAATAGCCGGCGAGCAACCACGCGATCGTGACGACGGGGATCGAGATGAAGCACATCATGATCATGTTGAGCACGCCCGTCGACCGGACCATGCCGCCGTAGAAGATGGCCAGGCCGGGTGTCATCAACAGGACCATTGCTGTGCAGGCGAGCACCCAGGCGGTTGCGGCAGGGTCGATCTCCATTAAGACTCCTTTGTCTCTGAGCAAACGCTCGGGAGATTATGACCCGCTAGCGAGTGGTAGCGGACCGGAACCCCGCGATGCGGCAGCAACACGATTCCGCGACGGACCTGCTCGATCCTGATCGTCGTGCACGGCCTCGAACGTGCCGGAGCGCAGCAGCGTCTGAAGAACGACGGTGAGCTCGAGAAGGCTGAAGCTCGCGCCGAGGCAACGCTTGATACCGCCGCCGAACGGGATCCACGCATAGGTCGGCGGGCTGGTGTCCAGGAACCGCTCCGGCCGGAACTCGTGCGGGTGGTCGTACGTCTCGGCGTTGAGATTGACCTCGCCGATGTGCGGGACGATCCGTGTCCCGGCAGGCACCGTGTACCCGCCGAGTCGGTAGTCACCGGCGGTGTAGCGCCCGGTGAAGGGGGAGGGGGGCCGAATGCGAAGCGTTTCGTTGATCACCGCCTGCGTGTACGTCGTCGACTCGCCGGCTTCGGCCTCGGCCTGCACCTTGGCTGAGCACGTCTGGGTGGTGCAGCAACAAGTCGACCATCCAGGCCAACGTGGTGGCCGTCGTCTCGTGGCCGGCGAGCACCAAGGTGACGAGGTCGTCCCGAATCTCTTTGTCGGTCAGGTACTCCCCATCCTCGCTGCGGATGGTGAGCAGCAACGACATGATGTCGGTGCGCTCGTGCAGATCGGCGTCCTGACGCCTGGCGGCGATCATCGGGGTCAGCAGCTCGTCGATGCCTTGGTTCGCGCGGTCGAGCTTGCGCCACCGCTTCAAGCCGCCCACCGAGTGCATGGCGACGCGCAAGATGAGTTGCTCCGACGACCCGAGGTCCAGCAGCGTCTCGAACGGGCGGCCGAGCCGGTCGCGCTCGCTGCGGTCCTCGACACCGAACATGACGCGGACGATCACGTCCAGGGCGAGTTCGCGGGCTGCGTGCAGCATTTTGAACGGCTTGTCTTGGGGCCAGGCGGCAAGCGCGTGCCGCGTGCTGTCCTCGATGATCGGCCGGTAGTTCTCGAGGGCCTTGCCATGAAGCGGTGGCGTCAACAGTTTTCGACGTCGCAGATGTTCGGGCTCTTCTTGAACGAACATCGAGCCGGTTCCATAGATGAGCGCGGACGGACGCACACCCTTGCCGCCGAGCAGGATGTCGGGCTTCTCGGTGAACACCTGCTTGACCAGTTCCGGATCCTTGATGAGAACCACGGGGATGCCCGGCAGCGGAATCGACACCATGGGTCCGTAGGTGGCGAACAGCCGTCGCACCAACCATTCTCCTGCGACCAGATAGCCGGCGCCGCAGGCGGCGGCGACGAGCGGGCGGAGCGGTTTAATCGCCCGCGGGCCGGGTGGTCGACGCCCGACCGCTGTCGTCGCGGCGACTCCGTCGGCGTTGGTCATCTGCCCTCTGATGTCGAAGTGTCACTGTGACGAATTGCGATCCTTAGGTTCCAGAACGCCTGCTAGAGGTTCGCTTTGGCGTCGCCGGCTTCGAACCGCGGGTGGCGATTCGGCCCAGCGTGGAGACGCCAGGTATCGACGAAACCGCGTTGAAAACGTCATCGCCCGTCGCGACCAGAGCCTCCAGCTGGGGGAGAAGCGCATCCATGGTCCGAATCATCGGAGCGGCCAGTGCGAGGTAGCGCTCTCCACGATCGATCGCTTCGTTGAGGCGTTGGGTGGCAGTGGCCAGATTCTCCAACAGAGCCGGCAGCTGGGTGGCGAGTTCTATCGAGGCCGGCGGAATGCGCATCGCTCCGCTGGCGATCGATTGTGCGGTTTCAGCAGCCGCCTGGGTTGCGTCCTTGATGTCCTTCGGGCTTGGGATCTTGCGGCTCGTCATGGGTGCAACTCTGCCGCACCGCGGTGGGACTGTTTGCTGATTGGGCAAAGCGGTCATGCTCGCGGTGCCGGAGTGACTCCGCGCTCACCTGGCAATTAGGCGGGTTGCCGATAGGTGATCATTTCGCGCGACAGCTTGCGGCGAATGGCGGGCTGCTGGCTGCAGGCTACTGCGAATACGGTGAGCAGCATCCAGCTGAGAACGGCGCTGGCCAAGACCATTGCGAACGCGGCCCATTCGCCGCCGGCGATGTGGGCGTTTGCCGCTTGGCGTGCCCACAGGCGCCAATAGATCGTCAGGTTGACGGTGAGACCGACACTGTAGGACAGAGCGAACGAGAACAGGAACGGCAGCCACGTTCCGTCGTTTAAGCGGGCCGTCATGGGTTCGTGGCGCAACGGATAGACGACCGAAAGTACATTGCCGACACCCAGCCAGATGAACACCATGGTCACCAGCTGGTCGATCAGTGCGACGGGGTTGGCGTCGGCCACCCACGTCAAGGCCGCAACAACGGGAAGGCCTGCGGTGGTGATGAGGACGAGCATCGCCAGGTTCTTCTGAGCCAGGATGCGCCACAGCCGCTGGCCACGGGCCAGCGCGGTGCGGATCCGTTCAGCCTCGAAACACAGTGAGTTGGTACAGATCACGCTGCCCACGACGGCAGAGAAGAGGTACAGCGTCAGACCGCTGAGGTCGTATCTCTTCATGCCGACGACGTGAAACGCCGCCACCAGCGACAGGGCTATGGCGACTGTGATGACGACCCGAAGCAGAATCGACCGGGGCTTGTCCGCGGCGATGTGGCGGACTTCTTCGACGATGCCGCGACCGATGGATGCGACAACCGCTGCAGCCGCCCGGAGCGGATTTCCGGGTCCGGGAGATGCTGCCGTCGAGCGGCGTCGGGCATGCTCGACGGCTAGGACCGCTTCGGCTACGGCGACGCGGGCCCGGCCGACTGATGCGATCGCAGCCGCCTCGGCATCGTTGCGCGCGGCGGTCACGCCGATGTCGGCGACGTCACGGTGGGCGAGTGCCGAGTGCGCTGACGCGACAACACCGCGCATCGCCTCGGTATCGACCCACTGGGTCTCGGCCACCGCCGTGTCCAATCCACTGAGCATGCCCGCCAGTGAGCGCAGTTCATCGAGCGGGTCGATCGCACGCCGGTCGTTCATCGAAACAGAGGATAGTGGTTACGCGCCAGCCTCCGCTCGGGCGGCGATGCCGATAGTTTGTCGTGATGAACGTACAGCGGTGGCCGAGTCTTGCCATGGTGCTTGCCGCCGCGCTGACACTGGTCGGCTGCTCCGTCTCCGAGGCGACACCGCCCACCCTCGACGGGACCAGCTGGCGGCTGGTCTCGATACAGTCGATGGACGACGAGCAGGGCACGACCACCGTGCCCGATCCCAGCAGATACACCATGGAGTTCGGCACCGACGGACGAGCCACATTCCGCATCGACTGCAATCAGGGCAGCGGTTCGTGGGAGGCCACCCCCAGCAGCGACGATTCTGGGGCGCTGGCGTTCGGCCCGATCGCGCTCACGATGATGGCGTGCCCGGAGCCGACCATCGATCAGAAGGTTTCTACCTCAATGCAATACGTACGAACGTACCTGTTCAGGGACGGCCAGCTGCACCTGGCGTTGCTCGCCGACAGCGGCATCCTGACCTGGGAGCCAATCGACTAGTTATCATCCGACAAACCCTGCGCGCCAGCCGATCTCGCACGAGTGATCTGCCAAGCGGATTCGCAGCAGGCCTCTGCTCGGGCCGCGCTCAATTTTCGAGCTGGCGACGCCGCGCATGCGAATCATGCGCTATGCTGATACTGCATGATTCGCACGTTTCAGTTCGGTGGGTGATAATGACCGCTGCATATGACCACCTCGTTGACGTAGCGCACCGCATCAGGGAGAGCGCTACGGCGCTCGGCGATGCGCTGGACGCGGTGAAGGTGTACACCGAACCGGCACTCGCGCGTGCCGTGCAAGCCGAGCGGAACCTATACGACCGCATCGAAGCCGAGTTCGGGTTGCTCACCAGCGCCGAGACTGGCAGGCGGTTGGGCTCGAGGTCGACCGCACCACGCAATCTCGCCGTCGCGACTCGCCGCAACAGAGCGCTACTGGCGATCACACGCGGGCGCCAGATGCTATATCCGGGATTCCAGTTCGGCTCCGATGGGCGGCCGCTTCCGGTGATCCGCGTCCTGCGTGACCTCGCCGACGAAGCCCAGTGGTCGGAGAACGGCGTCGTGCAGTGGTTGTGCGCGCCGACCACCTATCTCGGCGGACTGCGTCCGGTCGAGCTGCTGGCCAGCGACCCCGACCGGGTCGTGGACTCGGCCCGGCGGGCGTGGACAGTCCAGTGGTGACACCCGTCCCACCGAAGCCCTTCAACCCGCAGACCGCAACGCTAGACGTCGGGACGCAGCTGTACCGAGTCTTCACCGGGAGCAGAAGGCCGTACGGCCACGACGTTCAATCCCGGGTTCGGAGCGCCCACCAGATTCGCGTTCTTCGGCACCCCTGTGATTCCCGTCCTGTACGCGTCAGCCACCGAGGAGGCCGCCGTCGCCGAAACGCTCTTGCACGACATCCCGGTCAGCGGCGGCATCCTCCCGTACGACAAGTACGCGCGGACGGTGATGGCGCGCCTGCAAGTGGCCCGCCCGGTGAGGGTCGGCGTTCTCCATGGGCTCGGGCTGCGGCAGCTCAAGGTCACCGTCGCCGAACTCACCGCCAGCGGCGCCGAGACCTATCCCGAAACGGTCAAGTGGGCACAAGCCGCCCACGACGCCGAGTTCGACGGTTTGGTGTGGATGTCGAGGCTGTGCAACGACGACAAGGCCTACGTGTTCTTCGGTGATAGGTGCGACGATGCGTTCATTCAGGACTCCACATTCGGGCGGCTCTTCGCCACAGGTGCTGACCAACTTTGGCTGATCGATCTTTGCGCGCCGTTGCAGGTAGACGTCCTACTGGGCCCCTAACCACCAGGCTCAGCGGGATTCCGAGAGCGGCGCAAGCGCAAACAGTGAATACGACTTTTGGTCGAAAGTACCTGTCTCACAGCATTTTCCGTGACAAACCCATCCATCATCAAAACGTCACTGTGACGTATTGGGTGGCGCCGGCCTGGGAGCGTGGACGGGGATCAACCGCGGTCGAGTGAGCGACGCGTGTATCGGCGGGTATATCCGAGGCGGCCGGCTACGCGGCTTACACATTGCGCAGCCGCGCCAGGAACGCAAGCACCTGCGTTGGACCGAAGGGCGATCCGCAACTCATATCTAATCGGAGACGCTGCGTGCTCGAGAGGAGCGACTGCGGAGACGGGTAGTACGACAGCCATGTGTCGCAACTCCCTAACCGACCGGTTTTCAGATTTTCCCGGCGCTCGACGGTCACTATCCGGTCGTCATCGGTTAGGGGCGTTAAACGTCAGCGCGGTGGTCCACTCGGACGACGAAGACGATGCGAGCTGCGTCGTCGATTCGATAGAGCACACGGTAGGGCCCGCGGCGGGCGCTGAACAGACCGGCCAGGTCGTCTCGTAGCGGCTTGCCGACCCGGTGTGGCTCACGGGCTAGATCGCCGAAGGCGAACTCGACGATGGCCGACAGCACGCGAGGCGGGATCGCGTTGAGACCGCGTCGCGCTGCGGCAGTGAAACGAACCTCGAAAGCCGCGGACGGCCCTTGAGGATCTGTCACGGCCGGTGCTGTCGTGGAACTCCGAACTCAGAGCGGATCTGGCCTTCGTCATACGTTCGACCTGCGGCGATGTCTGCATCCGCCTCAGCGACCGCGTCCCGAATGCCGGGTTGCGACAGCCAGTACAGGGTCTCTTGCAACGATTCCCACTCTTCGAAACCGATCAGCACCGCAGCGGGCGAACCGTTCTTGGTAATCGTCACCTGCTCTCTCGTCAGCGTGACGGCATCGACGAACTCGTTGAGTTTGTCCTTGAGCTTCGAGATCGACAAAATCTGCATGTCGTCATGATAGGCCCTAATTTAGGCCGGTACTAGGTCTATATTGAGGCGTAGTTAGCCGGTACCGATGCGTGCCCATTGCATCTGGTAATGGTGCGTGTTGACGAGGTGCGAGTTCTGCGTGAGGGGAGTGGCCTGCCCGACCTCGCTGATCGGCGCAGGGCGCGGCAAGTGAGTCGCCCTGGTTATACCGAGTTATACTAGCCTGATGAAAACGGCAATCTCCCTGCCTGATGAGACGTTCGATCGCGTATCCCGGCGTGCGAGTGACCTCGGCATGAGTCGGTCTGAGTTCTTCACCCGGGCTGCACAGCGCTACCTGGACGAGTTGGACGCCCAGTCGCTGACTGGACAGATCGACAGTGCTCTCGAGCGCCTCCGTGGCACCGACGAGGCGGAGGCCGCCGCCGTAGCGGTCGGGCGTCGGCTGTTAGACGCTGTGGACGATGAGTGGTGATCAGCCGCGCTGAGATCTACTGGGCCGACCTCGGACCGCCGTCCGGCAGCCGCCCCGCCAAGCGCCGTCCGGTGCTGGTCATCCAGTCTGATCCATACAACGCCAGTCGCCTTGGCACTGTGCTCGCGGCGGTGATCACGTCCAATACGGCGCTGGCGACGATGCCTGGGAACGTGTTCTTGCCTGCGGCCACAACGAGACTGCCACGTGATTCGGTCGTCAACATCACGGCGCTTGTCACGCTGAACAAGACCGACCTCACCGATCGAGTCGGGGAGGTGCCGCCGAGCTTGATGCACGAAGTTGACCGGGGACTTCGTCGCGTGCTGGACCTTTGACCACCCGCTGAGCAATAGGCGGCCAAGTCGACGCAGTCACCCAATACCCCCGCGCCCCAAGCCAATTCGTCACGGTGACGTATTGGTGGCGATGCGAACCACTTGGGGACGGAATCGGCCTCGGCGGACTCGGGGTTCGCGTCGATGCGAACCGGAGGCTCTACGGGCCGCGGCCATCGGACATACTTCACTGTCGCCCGAAAAGATGGATAATCAATCTAATCCATCAAACACGGGAATTTCGTCGCCAGACCGTGGCTTTGGGCGGTCCGGACGAGGGGAGAAGCGTCACAGTGACAAATTGGGGCCCTTACACGGTGTAGAATCTGGGAGCTGAACCATCCGCCTTAACCGGAACATCAGAGCCGCCATGTCCGACCAGAAACCGAGACGGGCGAGACCGACAAACCCGTAGGTGAGCCGCAACGGCTGACGGTGGACCACCTACGGCGAGCACTGAGAGTTGTCGGGCCTGAGTGATCCGGTGTCAATGGCCAAGGCGTGGGATGAGGCCCCGACGCCTAATGTGCCGCCCGCGACAAACACTCCGCGGGGACTCGGTCAGGTCCTGAGTCTCTCAGTCCCCGACAACTTCGATGATCCGCAACCTCACGTGGAAATCGCTGCGCGGGAAGTAAATTCACCCTCTCAGGCTCCAGGCGGCCCCATTCGGTCTAGTCATAGCCATTACGTCACTGTGACGTAGATCCTCACAGCTTTGCACGTCATCGGGCTGCGGGCGCGAGCGTCGACCTGATCGACGTGGCGGTCGGGAGTCAGTGCGACCTCGCAGCTCGCGGGTCTTAGCGGATTTTCGCCCGAATCGGACAGCTCTCATGTTTTCCCGGATTACTCTCACCATTTCCCGGATCGGAACAACCAAGTGGTGCGAGCACTTTCACTAAATGCACTCGCACTAGTTAAATGCCGATAAGCCACATTATGTCAGGTGAACCACCGCCTATTGCATCAGACGAATCAGCGCCTGTTGTCTCTCTACTGGCCTGTCTCGATATACCTGGCGGGTTTCGCAAAATATCTGGCGGTCTTCGGTGTGTCGCCATTTTCTCAATCCGGACTGGCCCAACGCATTGCGCAGCCAATCGACGAATCGTGCGATTGCAGACCTGTGCGCTTCCGCGATATCACGATCACGCCAGCACCTCCTGGCATGGATCTGCGCCACGCGACCACTCCCCTGCCGGGCGAGGCGACCAATCCCGTCGGTCGCGGCGCGGGCCGCGGCGAAGTGGGGGGTACCTCGCCGCGGCCCACTGATGAGCCGATCACGCCACCTGAGCGATCATGGACCGCCGGGTGCACGCGCATCGCGGGGTTAGGCCGGCTTGATCAGATCCAGCTGCTGCAGGACGGTCACTCCGTCGTCCAGCCCGATCTCCTCGACGATCAGGCCGTCGACGATCTTGAGAACCGACGTTCCGGTGAACCGCATCGTCTTGTTGGTGCCGGCCGGCAATGCACCGATTGGCATGTCGTCGAAAGCTTCACCGGTCTGAGTGCCGCCGCCGATCCACTGGCCCACCACGTAGTCGCCTTCGGCGATCAGATCAGCGGTAGCGCCGAACGCCAAGTCAGGGAAGGCCGCGCGGAACTTGGTGGCGAAGGCCCTTACCTCGTCGCGGCCACGGCAGGGGGTGTGCAGTGAGTACTCGAAACGGATGTCCGGTGCTGCCAGTTCGCCGATGACATCGGGGTTGAAGTTCTCGCCCCAGAATTCGGTGAACCACCGTCCGACAACCGCCTTGTTCTCCTCGATCGACATTGAATGTTCCTTCCCACGTTGGCAACTGAGCACTGCCGGGTGGAAGCGCTCACAAGGAAGACGCCGACTGACGTTCAGACGTGAGGTCGCCGGAGGAAATGCTCACGGGCCGTGGATCAACACAGTTTGAAACGGTCTGCGCTCGGAGCGCCTGACCTGCTCGTATTCGAGGCCGAGCAGATGTGATTGCGAGCCAATCCACCGACATACGCGGTGAACATGCCGTTGCCTCCACCACGTATTGGCCCGCGGACGATCATCGCTGTGGACGGCGGCATCGACTTGCCTAGCGGTAATGCCGACACCGATCCGGGGGGTCAGATCCACACGCAACGCTGCAAGCAATCATCGTTGAGGACCAAGAACATGCGCCAGGCGCCTGGTGACAGTGGCGGCGATTCGATTGACGTGCGCTACGACGGGAAGCCCGTCGAGTAGCCGCACGACCGAGAAACGCTGGAGCCTAACCGCTTTCAGGCAGAGCTCTGCTATTGAAGCGAACGATGCGCCGGATCGAGGGCAGTGACCACCACACCATGATGGCGACCGAGCTCCTCAACCAGCGTGAGCGCCCACAGCCGGACCAGCCAGTACCCATGGCCACCTACCCCGCGCTGAAACAGCCCAACCGATAAGCCGGGACCACCCCACGGCGAATCAAGAATTTCGACCCACGTCGATACCACCGATATCCAGTGAACTACGCCGTATTATCCTACAGTCCAACGGTTTTCATCGCCAATGATGAATATGCGCGTAAGCCTGGAGGGCGTCAGGTAGGTCGCCGATCCGCTTCCGGAGCCAGATTATCTAAAGAGGCCGGTTGAGGCTCTTAGCTGCCGCGGCAACGGCCGGGTGGTCGAGGTTCAGATGCTCGAGTTCGACGAGCTTGGGCTGTTCCCAACTGGCGATGACGGTCCAAGTTGGCCGATGGAAGGACCACCACTGCACCGCCTGCGATTTTCGGTCGTCAATGGCAGGAGAACGCTGAGACCAGATCCGGTGCGCCCACTCCGAAGTGACTGCCAGGTTGCGAGTGACGATCTGTGTCGGTCGAAGCCCTAGCTCTACGAGGCGGTGCGGATCATCAAGGTCGCAAATCCGCAGATCGTCGGGCAGTTCGTACACCCCGAGCGTCTTTCGTGCACCGGGCACTGCCGGAAAATCGAACATTGAGTCGACCCAGCGCGACAGGTTGCCAAACGCTTCGCCGCACGCGGCTTCGGATTGGCGGGCCACATACCATGCGTAATAGTCAGGGTGATCAGCCCGGCCACCGCGCTGCGGGCGGTGTTCATACAGGGGATGCCCTGGCTCGCCGAGCGGAGCCGTTTCAAGGTAGGGAAAGACGCGATATACCAGCACTCACGCCGCCCCGCCCCACATCTCTGCGTCGAGTGCTTGAAGAACCCGAGCGGCTCCTTCGGTAACTAGAACATCAAGAGGCCGGGCTCCCCCGAGGAAGGTGTTAGCGCTTTCCATCCAGATACGCGCTGAGTCGCCACCCCATACCAAGCGCGCCCGCGAATACACACGTTCTAGATCAATTAGCGCCGGAGCTGCGGCGGGGCCAGGACGCTCTTCACCTGACGCCCATCGGGAAGTCTGTGATGGGCTGACGCCAATCAACTTCGCCAGCTGTGCACGCGAGAACACGTTTGCGAGGTACAGGACCCGCTGTTTAGACAATGGATCGTCAGCGGCGACCCGGCCCCCCCGCGCAGCCCCGACTACGGCCGCCTTTGCGGTGGGCGCCCTCTTCACCGGACCTCTGACGGCCACCTTCTTTGGCGCACTCTTGGCGCCGCCAGCCTTCTTTGTAGCCATATCACCACTCTACCCAATTTTTTTCGTGGGCTGCAACGCGACGAGCGCCTAGGCCCCGGTGTAGGTGGTAAGCCTCGTCGCTCGATCCGACCGAACCGAGGGAACGCTCATGCACCACGCCGATCGCACGCTTCAGCAAAACAGACTTGCTCCGTACCACGCAGGGCTGCAAAGGGTTTTGTCGGATGGCATCAGTCTCGGCCAGTCGTCGTTAGAGCCTGCGCGGGTGGGCATCCTGCGTCGAGGTTGCTGTCGTCGTAGGCGAGGCTGGAGTCGATGAGGGTCCTTGACGCGGGTGCCGTAGGTGTATTCGGGTGACCAACCGCGGATCACGTCGATACCGATGAGATCGACGTACCCGTCAATGATGTCGCGCATGGATTCGATGCGGCTGCAGTCGATCTCACCGGAGTCGATTCGCGCGGACACACGGCGCAGGTACTCGGTCACGCGCGTGACAGGGTTTCGCTGTCGCCGTAACCGGCGAGGCGTTCGGTGGTGGCGACGAGACGTCGGTAGGAGTCGGGTTGATCGCGGGTGATGACGACGGTAAGCAGGTCGTAGACGAGCCGGGTGACGGGCTCGGCGAAGATGTCGGCGTTGACTCGCGCAACGTCAACCTCCTCGAAACATGCGTCAAGGTTGTCCTGACGACGCTCCCACATCGTCAAGACAACCGTGACACCGGCGCCTCTGCGAACTACGCGCCATTCCTGTCTTCGGTCTTCATCCTGTAGTACTCCTTCTGACCGCGGGCTCGGACAGTCCGGGAGATCTCGGCCGCCTCAGCTGCTGCTTGATTGACGGCGGCAAAGGCATTGGGGTCATCCCTGAGGCGGTTGATGGTCTCCTCAGCGGGCGGGTTGCCCGCCAGTGATAGGCCAAAGGTCGCAGACACGGCCAATTCGGCCCCCAGGGCCTCGACGGTCGGAGCCACAACTCCCACTTCAGCCGCCTCGGTCGCCCCCACGGAAGCTTGGGGGTCGGCGAGGGCTTTCGCCGTCTCCATGTCCGTCGCGACGCGGGTGAGGAAGTCAAGGGCGGCCTGGTTTCCGGACTTGTTGATCAGGTCGCCGAGGTGGATCAGCGCGGCGTTCTTCGCGTCGAAAACCGCCCGACCGGTCCGTGGGCTTTCCACAAGGGTGATGAGAGGCTCGACGGCCACCTCGCTCCCGATGAAGCAGAGCGTGGTCACGATCTCCGGAAGGAACTCGTCATGCTTCTCGGGCTCCTCGACAATCCACTCGACGAGTCGCCGGGCGTCCTCCTCCGCGTACTGCGAAGCGGCCTGGTAGGGAACCCCCTCAATCCAGTGCTGGGAGACGAATTCCCGGATATCCTCCGGCGGCTCGATCGCGGTGCCCTGGCAGCAACCCGTACTCATCGGCATGACGGCCTCGGTGATCGCGATGGGGCCGGAGACGTAGCGCTCTGACTCGGTACCGTCGACCACATTGTGATCCGAGCCGATGCTGGGAAACATGACTGCCCTTGTGTCATCTGTGCGGTGAGGGTTGCCTGCGTTGTGGCCATACTCGTGAACCCAGAGGATCCCTTCCTGGTTGGCAGTGAACCGGACGACCGCAAAGTTGACCGTGGGGTTCCCCACGGGCGCACATCCGATGATCGACCCGCCGGGACCACTACACCACCGGATGGCCTGAACGACCTTGACCCCTGTGCCCGCGCTCATCAGCGCATCCCATTCCGCCTGCGTCTGGATCGTCCCGGCGACAATCCCCGGCAACACCCGAACCGCCCCGTTGCGCACGAACTGGACCCCGGTCGCGATGTCCAAAGGAGAATGCGACTGCTGAACAACGGTTCCCATGTCGCGGAGGATCCGATCGGCGTCCGCGTCAGTGAAGGCAACGTTGGTGTGGCGATGCACGGTTACCTGAACCGTCCTCCCGTGGAGGTAGGACAGCAGTTGGCCGGCGCTGTTCACCGCGTAGATGCGGTCCTGACCGGCGAGGTTGCGACCGGCGAAGAGGAACTTGAAGTTCTGCCACCCGCCGAACCCGACGGTCACGGGTCTCGAAACATTGCCGACGGTTCCGTTGTCCCCGTAGGACAGCAGTTGGCCGGCGCTGTTCACCGCGTAGATGCGGTCCTGACCGGCGAGGTTGCGACCGGCGAAGAGGAACTTGAAGGGTAGCCACCCGCCGAACCCGACGGTCACGGGGTCCGAAACATTGCCGACGTTCCGTTGTCCCCGTAGGACAGCAGTTGGCCGGCGCTGTTCACCGCGTAGATGCGGTCCTGACCGGCGAGGTTGCGACCGGCGAAGAGGAACTTGAAGTTCTGCCACCCGCCGAACCCGACGGTCACGGGGTCCGAAACATTGCCGACGGTTCCGTTGTCCCCGTAGGACAGCAGTTGGCCGGCGCTGTTCACCGCGTAGATGCGGTCCTGACCGGCGAGGTTGCGACCGGCGAAGAGGAACTTGAAGGGTAGCCACCCGCCGAACCCGACGGTCAACGGGGTCCGAAACATTGCCGACGGTTCCGTTGTCCCCGTAGGACAGCAGTTGGCCGGCGCTGTTCACCGCGTAGATGCGGTCCTGACCGGCGAGGTTGCGACCGGCGAAGAGGAACTTGAAGGGTAGCCACCCGCCGAACCCGACGAGCACGAGGTCCGAAACATCAGCGTCGGTTCCGGCGTCCCCGTCGGACGGTGGTTGGCCGACGCTGACCTCAACGTCGGCCAAATCTGGCTTGGCAAGCAGTTTCGTCTTGGTGTTGTGGTTGGTGCTCATGATGTGTTCCTTATCTCAGGTCGTGGCCCGGACGGCTTCGACATGATGCCGACGCTAGGAGCCGCGAAGCGGCATGTCGTCGGGCGTTCTCCCTACAAATCGGCGTCGGACAAGGTGTTCAACAGGCCGTGCTGAATGGCGTAGAGGGTCGCGGTGGACCGTGTCGATGACCCGGTCTTGGTGTAGATGCGTTCGATGTGGGTGCCGGCCGTCCTCGGCTGATTCCCAGGGCCTGCGCGACCCGGCGCGTCGATGCACCGCGCGCGACCAGGACCAGGACCTCGATCTCGCGGGGGGTCAGGCCGTCCGGGCCGGACCGGCGCCGATTTCGCGGCTGACCGGCCGCGGCGAGGACGGCGTCGACGGCCGTTGCATCCAGGCGCCCGTGGCGCACCTCGGCCCGCAGTTCGGCTCCCGCCTGCTTGGCCGATAGCGCTGGTCGATGCGGCCGGGGCTCCGTCATCGCTTGGTAGCTGTCGCCAGCGCCGAGGATGCGGGCCGCCATCGGAATCGACGGTCTCGACAGCCCCCGGTGCGCACCGGAGCCGTCCATACGTTCGTAAGCCAGGGCGGCGACGGCACCGATTCGCGCCAGTGCGGCCGGGCGTGCGAGCACCCGCTCGGTGTAATACGAGTTCAGCCGCAGCCGCTCGCACTCGGTGGTGGTCAGCTTCCCCGGCTTGTCCAGGATGGGTGTAGGCACGCCGTGCAAGCCGATGTCATGCAACAGCGCAGCGCGACGCAGCAACGTAGTGTCGGAATTCGTCAGCCCGGCGACGGAAGCGGCCCGCGCTGCCAGGTCGGCGACCGCGCGGGAATGCCCCGCCCGGTAAGACGAGCGCAGGTCGGTGAAATCGGCGACCACTTCCAGTGCCCCGTCCAACTCGTCGCCGGTGAGGTGGCGTTGCAGAGCCGGCCCGCGGCGATCAACTCGTAGCAGTCGGGTTCGTCGCTGTCGGTGAGCAGTAGGTCGCCGGCTGCAGCGCAGAACGCGTCGACAAGTGCGGGGTCGAACTGCGTTCCGCGGCGCGACCGGGCGACGTCGACCGCGGCGTCGACGCCCGCGTTGCGATACAGCACCTCAACGACGTCGGCGAGATGAAACAGCCGCATCGGCAACGCGATCTCCTCGCCGGCGACCCCGCCCGGTACGCCCTTGCCATCCCAACGTGCGAAGAACTGGCGCAACGCGTCACCAACATTCGGGGCCAGCCCGAGTCGCTCGGCCATCGTCGAGGTGGTCAGGCAGTGCGACATAAGTCCGCGCTCGACGTCGCGGCCACCGGTCACCACGAGGGTGGCGACCTTACGCACGCGCTGCAGCAGCGGCCCGGACGAACCGGCGTGCGAGAGCATGAAGACCGCGCCACTCACCCCGCGCAGGTCGACGTTGTAGCTGTCGGCGCGAAACGCGATGTCGTCGCCGAACCACGCCGCCACCTCCGGTGCATCGGCCACGCACCCACCCGATGCCAGCACCGCTGTGCAAGACAGGCCCGCCCGTTCCTCCGCGCTCAGCCCGACGCGCTCCCCCAGCCGCGCAGCAAGCCGCCAGGACCGCAGGACGTGCTCCATCGGCTGCCCACGGCCGAGGTCCATGGCAAAAGAGAACGCGGCCAGCAACTCGACCAGCGAGGCACCCGAGTCCCGAGCGTCGCGATTCATAGGGCGAGAGGTCAGACTCGCTGTCATGACCATAACGCTCCCACCGGACAGGTCAGGACGAGCGAGTAGTCGACTACCCCGTTTTGTGCTCGACAGACGGGCCCACCACCAGGGAGGGGGCGGCGGGCCGAGTAGAAGGTCAGACGTGCACTGCGCCGTGTGTCGGTTCCCTGCAATCCTGCTGCGCGATCGAGCGCGTCCGCCGCGCCACGGTGCCATGCGAGGACTCGCCGACTTAGGGTGATAGACGTGCTGGCGAGCTGCTGCAGACCACGGCCGGCAAGTGGATCACCCACCCCCCGACGCGATGCCCGAACGGGCACCCTCTTGGCCCGAACCAAGTCCTCGTCGGACACGCTGCCTGTCTCGGCCACGGCGGGCGTCAGCTACCCGAGGCAGCTTCTTCGGCGCCTTCAACGCGATCACCCGCGTTTGTTGGGCTCGTTCTTCCTGATGTGGTGCGGGAAGGGCCGCCAGCCAGCGCTCGCCGACCACCCTGGGCTACCGCTCCCCTCTGTCCAGTACGCTGCCACTGTCCGGAACCGCCAATTATATTGAGACATAACAGCTCTCATGGTCTCAAACTAACTGGCGGTTACCAGCAACCGCCCGCCAACTAGACTGCGACCGGACAGCAATGCTCAGCAGCTATCCGGTCTCAGTGAATTTGGCAGTTATCGCATCAAACCTGGCCGTCGACGGATCGAATCAGAATTCTCGGTCAACCTAGCGGTCTTAGCACCCGAGATTGGCGTCTCTGCGGTTATGTTGCAGAGTCCCGAAATTCATCGCTCAGTCCGGCGCGAACCAGTCGTAGTGCATGCTCGACGATCACCAAGCAACGGTAGACGCGGTGCTGCCGGGGCCGTGGTTGATTTCGGAACCCGCGGGTCAGGTCGGAGGCAGAGCCCGCCGCCATTCGTTGTGGACGTCCCAGCCGTCCACCACCTCCACCAATGCCATGACTCCAGTGGGATAAACGAGGGACACCAGCCAACGGCGCGAGCTGCCTTCACTAACGGAAAAGCCCGCCTTCAAAAATTGCTTGAGCCACTTGATCTTCAGCTGATCACGCCGGAAATCAAACGCCGCAACCGCCTCGCCTGCTTGAAGCCGAGACCTGAGATCTGAAATCCCCAAGGCCTTCTCGACCCACTTCGAGTACTCCTTGACTGTGCAGCGCAAATTGTCATCGGTGAGTTCGAGCGCGGCTCGCGTTGAGATCGGGTTGAGGCGGTTCTCCACCAAGTAGACCTCGGCGCGAGGTGGTGGCGACAGGGTCATATCAGGGCTTTGGTTGGTCGTCGACCTTGATGTCGAACTTGACGTTGCGGGCGTCCACACTGGTGACAGCCACGTTGACGCCGTAGGTCTGACGAGCATCCGCCAGTTCGCATTGAAGCCGAACGCACGAGAAGACTTGCTGACACGTCACCTACTCTCCCAGTCGGCAGACAGCCATGGACGAGGTGGCCCGCCGCGCTCACGTCGGGCGGGCCACCCTGTACAAACACTTCCCCGGACGCGACGCCCTCATCGGCGCCGTCGTGCAGACCGAACTCGCCAAGTCTTCGCCGAGGTCCAATCCGTTGTCGAGCGATACGTCGACCCGGACGAGCGTCTCATGGCTTCGCCCACGCCTATCGAGTGCTCAGTCACCACCCGGCCGTCAGCCCAATTCTCCGACTCAAACCTGAGATCTTCCTGCCGTACGTGATCACACACGACAGCTACGCACTGAATCTCGGCATTACGTTTCGTCGAATCATTCCAGTTGAAGGACGACCACTCCGGGGCCACACGCACACAGTTTGCCGAGCACGTAGCGCGCGCCTTCCACACCCTGATCCTCATCCCCTCGACCGAACTCGGACTCGAAAAGCCCGACGGCCCGGAGAACTACGCGCGCAACTTCCTGATCCCCGTTTTGAACCACCTCCGCGCCACAAGGCTCGAAACAGTCTGACGCCCACGCCTGATGGAACTCCGCGTGCCTTCGGTGTTGCTTGGCCGGTGGTACGGAACCGGCAACTATATCGAGACGCTTAACGGCAGATTTGTCTCAGTTAAGTTGGCGCACAACAGCAATTGACCGCCAACTTGACTGAGACCGGACAGCAGCTGCACCTATCGCTATGGCGCGGTCCAGCTCAACATGAACCACGCTCTCACGTTCAGTGGCCGACCGCCCGTTTGAGGATGCACAAGCGGGCAGCTCGACATCACAGGTCGAGCACAAAGCGCAGTGCTTGGTCAATGGCCCGCATCTGGTCTGGGCCGATCATTCCCTGGCGAGATGACAGTCGTTCGACGGAGACCACTCGCAGTTGGTCGCAGCGAGCGTAGGAAGTGTGGTCCAGCCCGCTGCTCGCTGGCTCAAGTTCGACGTGGCTTCGCACGCCGTAACCAGCGGTCGTGATCGGGACGACGACCACCAGACCGCCCGGTCCGTTGTTGAGAATGTCGACCGACACCACCACCGCCGGGCGGCGAAAGGCTGGACCGTGTCCGACTGGCTGGCCGAGATCGACGTGGTAGACCTCCCCTCGCCAGATCAAGCCAGTGCGTCCCACTCGTGACGCTCGGCCAGGTATTGCTCCCACAGTTCGGGGTTGTTGCGCAGGCGCTGGTAATCCCCGTTGAGCCCCCGCAGGAATTCCTGCCGCTCCAAGGCGTCGATGGCTGCGTGCACGACGTCGACGACGGCGGTTTGACGAGCCTTGGCTAGAGATTGCAGCCGCTCAGAATCGGGACGGCGGACTCGGACAGTTGTGGTTTCTGCTGCCATGGAGCCAGTGTAGACGAAAGGTAGACATAGGGTGATTGCGGATCGTCCCGCGTGTTCAGCAAACGAACGCGGGGCACGCCTTCGGGTGCAACCGGATCCTTGCCCTGCCGCCTTGGACAGGACGACTCCCAGGTTCTAGATCGGCGCGTCGTTGGTGACCCGGCCTAGGGCGGCAGGCGCTATAGTCCCGATCCGCAGTTATTGCGGACTCCGCAGATTCTGCGGTATATTGGGTCATGTCCAACCGATACGAGCTGATTCGTACGCACCTTGACCAGGCAGAGTCGGCCGACTCCGCAGCCCATGTGCTGCAACACCTTCGGTCTGTTCTGATGGAGGTCGGTCAGTTGCTCGATGAGCAGCTGGCGAGTGCCGTCGTCGACGACGAATTGTCGCTCGCGGCGGCCGGGAAACACGCCGGTCTCACCGAGAATGCGGTGGGGCCGCGGCTGGCCAACACGGCCAGACTGGCCCCGTATGCCACTGCGGGAGGCCGCGTCACCGCCGAAGACGTCAAACGTGCCCGCCAACACAAGTACGCCCGCAAGCCGCTGCCGCCGGCAGCCCCCGCTGAGCCGATGCGATTCAAACCGCGCCGAAAAGCCGACCCCTCCTAGCGATCTCGAAAGGATTCTCATGTCAAACCCGAATCTCACCCGGCTCGTGTTCCTGCTCGACCGCTCCGGCTCGATGCAATCGATCAAGTCCGATGTCATCGGCGGATTCGACGCATTCCTTGCCGAGCAGCGTGCAGGTGAGGGTCTGTGCACCGTGACGTTGGCGCAGTTCGACCACGAGTACGAGGTGGTCTACGGCGGCATCGCTCTCGGGCAGGTGCCTCCGCTGGCGCTGTGGCCGCGCGGCCGTACGGCGCTGCTGGACTCGATGGGCAAGCTCATCACAGACACGGCCGCGGAGATCAACGCACTAGCCGAGGACGACAAGCCGGGCACGGTCATTGTGGCAATCATGACCGACGGTATGGAAAACGCCAGCCGCGAATGGCGACAGCCTGATATCAAAGCCCTCGTGGAGCAACAAACCAACGACAACGGGTGGGAGTTCCTCTACATGGGCACCGATCAGGACGCCGTCGAGGTGGGCAAGGGCCTGGGGGTCAAAGACGGGCAGGCCATCACGTACGCGAGGGGCAAATCGCGCGAGGCGATGCTGGCGGCGTCGGGCAACGTCCGCGGCTACCGCGACGCCAAGCGGCTTAATCCAGTCGCGGCGATGCCCGAATTCACCGCCGAGCAACGGGCACAGCTGGCCGACGAGTGAACCGGTCCGGCTGGTGACGGTGCTTATGGTCGACTCGTCGTTGTTAGCGGGAGAGCTCCGACCAGCTCACCCTTGATCGCCCAGTAAGGACCGACCGGTTCAGCCTGGAGTAACTCGCAGGCAACGCATAGGTGGTCAGCCGGGTTCCGTTGCCGTTTCAACAGCGCCAGGGCCGAATCCAGCATCTGTCGCGACAAGCTACCTTTTCGGCTCATACCGCAACGCCACCGCCCCGGAGCCAAACTCCAGCTGGCCCACGAGCTTCAAGTCGACATGCTTCGATAGCCCCGCGAACAACGTCGGCCCGTGGCCCACCAGCCTGGGCTGCACGACGAACTCGTACTCATCGATCAATCCCAGCTCCGCCAACGCCAGCGGAAGCTTCACGCCTCCCACGAACAGTCCATAACCCGACGCCTGCTTGAGCTGTTGAACAGCCTCCCCCAGATCGCCGGGCACGAGCTCCGCGTTCCAGTCCACCCGGTCCAGAGTGCTCGACACGACGTACTTCTTGGCCGCGTCGATCGTCCGGGCGAAGGGCTCCATCCAGGAGTCCATCCATTCAGGCATCGTTGACGATCCAGTCGGCAACCGAAACGCCGCCTCCATCATTTCGTACGTCACGCGGCCGAACAGAAAGGGCGTCGGCCGCGTCGAGGCTTTCCGTCGCGTGACGATGCAAGTCCTCGTCGGGGACCATCGCACGATGATCGCAGCATCCGTCCAATGTGACGTTGATGGAATACCGAAGTGGTCGCATTGCGTGCTCCTGAAGCGGCATAACGTATTGAGGCGGGGATACCCGTAGAACACTGCATATTGCATCAGATGAAGATCTACCACCCGTGCGCACCTACTCTGGCGCAATAAATACTGCCTTACGCCAGAAAGGTCAGTGAGGTGTGCGTGACCGATCCAGTCGGCAGATCAAACAGCAATCTGTTCGCAGGAACCGCCTGGCACGACGCACGATATCGGCCAGGCGATCCGCAGGCGTTCGTCGACGACATCGCCCGGCAGTTCCACCTCGACGGCACCGGGCGCCTGCTCGACCTGGGCTGCGGCACCGGCCAACTGACTCTCCCGCTCGCACAACGCGTCGCTGAAGCCGTCGGCATGGACCCCGAGCCCGAGATGCTCGCCGAAGCCGCCGGACAAGCCCAGGCGAACGGCATCACGAACGTGACCTGGGCCCGAGGCAGCTCGACAGACCTCCCAGGCAATCTCGGGCACTTCCGGCTGGTCACCATGGGTCGCTCGTTTCACTGGATGGACCGCGAACAAGTCCTGGCGGTCCTCGATGACATGGTCGATGACGACGGCGGCGTCGTGCTCGCCAACGACAGTTGCCTCGTTCGGCCGACCACCGCGTGGCAGCAAGCCATCGAGGAAATCCAACGTCGCTTCCTGCCTTCGGATTTGATGTTGCCGGACCCGCTGCCTGGCCGCATGAACGCGGCCATCGACCACCAGCCGCACGCGGAGATACTGGCCCGCTCACCCTTTCGGCATGTGCAATCGAAAGATCTACGAATCCACACGTCCATGGACAGTCGAACAGGTCATCGGCTACCTCTACTCCACCTCGCTGCCACTTCGCCGACTACTAGAGGCAACAGGCGCAGCGCGTTCGAACAAGCGATCGCTCGACGTATTAAACCCGCTGATCGACCCGGAAGGACGGTTCACCGAACCACTCACCCTGGAGGTGCTGACGGCCACCAAACGCTAGAGCCCACGGACCCTCGGATGGCGAGAGTAGCTGCCGCAAAGGCCAACCAAGCCCGTTTATAGATCTAGGACGATGCGCAGTGCCGCGTCGACGCGGCGCATCTCGTCGAAGCTGAGGAATCCGACACTCTTGCCGAGCCGGCCCGGGTCGACGGCTGCGGCCTGCTCGGCAAGTACCCGGGTGTTCGTGCCACCGATTTCGACGTCGGGCCGAAAGCTCGCGGCACGAGCTGACGTGGACGTCGGTGCGACCAGCCAGGTCGACAGCGGCAATTGATCTGACTGGACTACGACGGCATAGCGGGAGCCAGACTGTTCGTGGCCGCGACTCCCCCGCGGGGCGTGCAACTGAAACACCTCACCACGCACGCAGTGTCTCCATGTCGCGCAGCACCTGCGCCGCCTCGGCGCGGTCTGCCTCGTCCGCCGCAAGCCTTTCCGCCTCCGCGCGGATCGAGGCGGCGGCCTTTCGTCGTGCGGCGTCGATCAATGCGGCTCGAACAGCCGCGGATACGGGCGTGCCGTCCTTGGTCAAGACCTCCAACGCCTTCGATGTGTCTTCGTCGGGCCGGAAGGTGATCGTGTCAGCCATGACAAGAGTGTACGACATTTTGTAAGACAGTTGCTGGTGCGCGCAGCCTATGCGCGAACGGACGCGGCGCTTAGAAGAGCTCCGGCGTCGTCGGTGGCACGTCATCGAGAAATGCACTCACCATCGGCACCAGCACCTTCGACTCCCCCGAGATGCCAATGTGCGACATCGCCGGCAGAACCACCAAGCGTGCGGCCGGAACCTTCTGCAATACTCCCGTTGCCGCTGCCTCCTCATCGCCTCCGCCGCGCAGCTTGAACATCGCCAGCGCATGTTCGGGCTTCACGCCGTCCGCATCACCGACGATGACCATCGTCTTCGCGGAGATCGACCGCATCTCGTCGTCGCTGATGTTCTGGTCGTCGATGTTCAAGACCTTCATCTTCTCGAGGTAGGCGTCGAACGCCTCGGCGTCCGGCGTGTGCTCCTTGAATGCCTTCTCGACGGGCGTGCCGGCGAACGCTTCGGCGCTGAGGCCCCCGATGCCTTCGAACACCGACGGGTACCAACCGTCCTTGCGGAAGGTGGCCGACATCGAGACCAACTTGCTCACAAGCGACGGATGACGGATCGCGAGCTGCAGCGCGACCCCGCCGCCCTGCGAGTAGCCCATCACATCCGCGCGCTCCACCCCGAGAGCGCGCAGCAACGCCGCGGCATCGTCAGCGAACTGTTCGTACGACATCTCCCGCGAGGTGTCCGGGGTACGGCCGTGCCCTTGCTGATCGAACACGATCACGGCGCGCTCGCGTGCGAAGGCCTCCGCCCACACCGTCATCGAGTCGGTGGCCATGAACGCGCCGGGAATCAACAGCAACGGAGGCTTCGACGCGCCGAGCTCGCCGTACACCTCGTAATAGAGGTTCAGCCCGTTTATCGGCAGGTGACCGCGCGAAGGCTTTGTTCCCATATCAGATGGACCTCGAGGGCAGGAGAAATTCATCGTCACTGCGGCTGTAGCGTGGCGACGGTGAATTTCCCTCGCATGTCTCCCGCCGCGCTTGTCGCGTCCGCCGCATCGCTCTGCCATCCTGCTCGCTGCGTTGCGGCTCCGACACGGACACGTCATCGGCAACCACGTCCTCCGCCGCAGAAGCGAGCACGTCCTCGGTCACCGAACCGCTCGCCTCCTCCCCCGTCCCCGAAGCGCCGATCGCGGCCAGCACGTGCCCGACGGCAGCGCCGGCGAACGGTGGCACACCGGAGTGGACGCTGCCCGGGGCCACCGGCAGCGTCGCGGTCACCGGATCCACCGATACGACGGCGCCGCGCGTCGACGTGCAGGCACCGTTCAGCGTGACCGAGACCCAGGTGCACACACTGCAGGCCGGTGACGGGCCTGTCGTCGCGGACACGGCCACGGTTTCGGTCTGCTACATGGGCGTCAACGGACGTGACGGGACGGTGTTCGACAGCGCCTACGAACGGGGCACCCCGGCTGATTTCCCGCTCGACGGCGTCGTGCCGGGCTTCCAGAAGGCCATCGCAGGACAGAAGG
Source organism: uncultured Actinomycetota bacterium (assembly GCA_963716505.1). Lineage (GTDB taxonomy): Bacteria > Actinomycetota > Actinomycetes > Mycobacteriales > Mycobacteriaceae > Mycobacterium. Next base: position 128,423 of record CAVQTL010000019.1, on the reverse strand, counting down.
TCGGGTCCACGGTCGCTGTCGCAATGACCTCTGCCGACGGCTACCCCGACGGTCAGCCCGCCGCTGGGATTCAGAAGGGTGACTCGCTCGTCTTCGCGCTCAAGATCCTCGACGCCTCGACCTGATCAGCCAGCCGTGCGGGCGGGTCGGCGCTCGTCCCACACCGGCTGGTCGGTCTCGCGGACGCTGCCGTCGGCGGCGAACACGAGGTAGCGGTCGAACTGTCGCGCGAACCACCGGTCATGCGTCACGGCGATGACTGTTCCCTCGAATGCCGCCATGCCCGCCTCGAGTGCCTCCGCACTCGCGAGGTCGAGGTTATCCGTCGGCTCATCGAGGAGAAGCATGGTGGCACCGGACAATTCGAGCAGCAGGATCTGCACCCGGGCCTGCTGTCCGCCGGACAGGGTCTCGAATGTCTGCTCGGCCGCTCCGGCGAGCTCATACCTGTCGAGCACGCGGCTGGCCGCTTCGCGTGGCAGGCCGTCGCGGTGTTCGTCGCCGTGATGAAGGACGTCGAGCAGTGTGCGTCCGAGTAGCTGCGGCTGCTCGTGTGTTTGAGCGAACCAACCCGGACGAACCCGAGCGCCGAGTTTCGCCGTGCCGGTGTGAGCGACCGAGTCCGGAACGACATCGCCGACCGGTCGGTGCTCGCGTTCCGGATCGGTGCCGCCCGCTGCCAACAACCTCAAGAAATGTGACTTCCCACTGCCGTTCGCGCCAAGAACCGCCACCCGCTCGCCAAACCAGATCTCCGCGTCGAACGGGCGCATCAGCCCGGTGAGCTCCAGGTCTTTACAAACGACCGCACGCTTTCCGGTACGGCCACCCGTCAAGCGCATCGTCACGCGCTGCTTTCGCGCGGTGGCCTGGGGAGGACCGGCTTCCTCGAACTTCCGCAGACGCGTCTGCGCCGCCTGGTATCGACTCGCGAGCCCGTCGTTGTAGGCCGCCTTCGTCTTGTACATCAGGACCAGCGCCTTGAGCTTCGCGTGTTCCTCGTCCCAGCGGCGCCGAAGCTCGTCGAGCCGTTCGAACCGCGCGGCCCGGGCGTCGTGGTAGGTGGCGAACCCACCGGGGTGCGTCCAGGCCGTGTTGCCTGCGGCGCCAAGCTCGACCGTGACCACGGCGGTCGCGGCCCGCGCAAGCAACTCGCGGTCGTGGGAGATGAACAACACTGTCTTGGGCGACTCACGCAAAGCGTCTTCCAGCCACGTCTTCCCGGGTACGTCGAGGTAGTTGTCCGGCTCGTCGAGCAGCAGCACGCTGTCCGGACCCCGCAGAAGTGCTTCCAGCACAAGGCGTTTCTGCTCCCCGCCGGAGAGCGACGAGACGTCCCGCCACTTCGACCAGCTCGTAGGACTCGTGCAGCGCCGCCACGGTCACGGTGTCCCACAGCACCTCGAGGTCGTACCCGCCGGCATCTGCCCAGTCAGACAGCGCCTGGGCGTACCTCATCTGGAGTGGCTCGTCGTCGGCCTCCATCAGCGCCAGTTCGGCGGCGTCGACGGCCGCAGCTGCGTCGCGGAGTCGTTGCGGCGCCGTCGCGAGCAGTAGGTCCCGGACAACGGATCGGTCGCGCACACTGCCGATGAACTGTGGCATGACACCGATCGTGCCGCTGGTCGTGACGGTGCCCGTCTGCAACGGAATTTCGCCGGCGATCAGACGAAGCAGTGTGGACTTGCCGGCGCCGTTCGCTCCGACCAAGGCGACGACGCCGCCGGCGGGCACGCGGAAGGACACGTCGTCGAGCAACGGTGTCCCGTCGGGCAGCGCATATGACACCCGTGACACATCCAGGTGACCCATGACCGAGATCTTGCCTGTCGGCGAGGCGCGGCGCACCCGATTTTCGTCGCCGCCAAGGCTTGAGCAGCGGCCGCAGGTCGTCGAGGCGGTCGAACAGGTGCCAGATGTAGGACGACGAACCGTTCTCCCGGTGGGCGTGCAGATCGGCCAGTTCGGGATCGTTGCAGTAACTGTCGAAGGCGTCCTTCGACTCCCACTCGACGAGAATCAGCACCTTGCGTGGCTCGATCTCGCCGGTGACCGATTCGCGGAACTGTCCGAGGGCGACGACGCGGCCGCCGTGCTTGGCCACTTCTTGCGGTGAGCGCTTGGAGTACGCCAGGTACTCGTCGCGGTCGGCGATATCAAACAAGTTGAGCGCGTACACCGTCACGCGCGTGACGCTACTCCGACCGAATCGGTGCTCATCAGCGCTGCGGTACCTCGATCTCGGAGACCAGCACCCGCACGCCACCCGTCGACAGTCGCGCCATGGCCTCGAAGAACGCACCCGCCTCCGGTGTGGTCACCGCCTCGCTGACAGAGGCGTAATCAGGGTAGTAGAGGTCGATCGAACGGTAAGCGGGCGTAGGGCTGCCGTCTTCCTTCGGCCACACTTTGGAGGCCTCAAACCGGATGTGCCCCGGTATCCGGCGAGCAGCCTCCAGTTGCTCCGACTCGTAGGCAGCTTCGAAGGCGTCGGGATCAATGGGGTTGTCGTAGATAACCGTGATCTTCGTTTCGGACAATGGATTTCCCTCGCGTCGCTGTTGGCAGAGTGGACTGGTGGCGTTGCGCCCTAGCGATTTATGCATCGATTGACCCACGTGCGCGAACCGCTCACAGGGTCCAGGCTCCTGCGAGGGCGCACGTCAGCCGTTCGGGCAGCTCGTCGTCGGAATGAAGAGCGACCAGCACCACCCCGGCGGAAGCGGCGGCGTCAGGTTCGGCGGAGGTGGCGGCGGCGCCGGCGGAACCTCTCCCTCGAAGATGTTGTGAGCCACATTGCCCTGCCCGCTGTAGACGTACCAGTAGGTGTGGCAGACGTTGTTGTCCCAGACCACCGGGTAGACCCGAAGATTGCCGGTCTGCACCGGCGGATCTCCCGGGCACCAGTGACACGGGCCCGATGGGTTTTCCTCAGGACATCCTGGCCATGCGCTCAGCGGTACGGGACCACCCGGCACGGCCTGCGCGGTCGCCTGGCCCAGCCCCAAACCGGCGATGGCCACGCCGGCCGACATCACTGCCCCGGCGATCATCCTCTTTCGCTTGTTCATGGCGTGTTCCCTTGCTCAGTCGCCACCTCATGCGGCGTTGCGGCAAGTACACAAGGACCGGAGGGCTACCGATCCCAAGAATCAAGCAGGCCGGCCGGTTCGCTCATCTGCCGCTCGCAACGGCGTCGATCGCCCGGTAGATCCGCTGCTCGCTGACTGGACGTGCTGTCCCGAGCTGCTGGGCCCACAGGCTCACCCGCAGCTCCTCGATCTGCCAGGCGATGTCGCGGACGCTGTCGGCTTCCTGACGTGCCGACGGCAACGCGCGAACCAGTTCGTCGTAGGCATCTTCGACCGCATGCACGCGCGCCATGCGCTGCCGGTCGGCCTCGATCCCGTGGGGCAGCTGGTCGAGGCGCCGGTGGATTGCAGTCAGGTAGCGGGCGAGGTCGGCGAGCTGCGCGCGTCCGGTGGCGGTGACGAACCCAGCAGGCAACAGCCGGTCCAGCTGCGCACGGACGTCGTCGATCGCGTCGGCCTGGGCGGGCGGCGGTTGGCCGGGCAGCAGCAGTTGCACGTCGTGCGCAGCCGACAACACCTTCACGACGCGGCCAACGATGTCGATGGTCGTCGACGCGAGATCCGCCGCTACGCGTTCACGCAGGGCCGCGAAGTCCTTGCTCGTCCACACCGGGGCAGGCACCAGCGCGTCCGCCGCGGCGTCGGCGCAGTCGTCGAGCAGTGCGGTCAGCGAACCGTCCGGGTTCGTGCCTAGCGTCAGGCGCGTCCGCGGATCCAGTTGCCGCTCCACCGCTTTGACGGGTGACGTCACGCTGAGCCGCACCAACCGTCTGGTGCCGGGCGCCATCGCTCGGTCCTGCTCGACCGACGTCGCGAACACACGCAGATCAACGGCGGTGCCCACGTCGGCGAAGGCGGGGAAGCCGCGAACCGCGCGTCCGCCGACGGTGCGTTCGACGACACGGGGAACCTCGTGGAGGTCATCGGGCCACGCGCGCAGTCCCGTCCGTTCCAGCTCGCCGCCGACCGCGTGCGCGACGGCGTTCTGAGCCGTCGTCGCGAGCCGGTCCTGCAACGCGGTGAGGTCTTTACCCCGGGCGACCTCCGCGCCGTCTGTCGACTCGATCGAGAACGTCACCCGCAGATGCGCAGGCAGCGTTTCCAGGTCGAAGGCGTCGATCGGCACCAAAACTCCTGTGCGGCGGCGTAATTCACGCTGCAGCGCTTCCAGCAGCGGCTCAGCGCCCTGGTCGATCCCGGCCATCACCGCGCGTGCGGTGTCGGGAGCGGGAACGAAGTTGCGACGCAAATTCTTCGGCAGCGAGCGGATGAGCGCCGTGACCAGCTCCTCGCGCAGCGCGGGCACCTGCCACGCGAACTCGTCGCCACCCAAGCGTGCGAGCACATCGATCGGCACGTGCACCGTGACGCCGTCGTCGACGGCCCCGGGCTCGAAACGATATGTCAGGGGCAGCGCGACATCGCCCGTCTGCCAGGTGTCCGGCCGGTCGGCGTCGGCGGTGTCGTCGGTGCGCAGCAGGTCGTCGCGGGTGAACGTCAACAAGTCCGGGGTCTGGTGCCGCTGCTTCTTCCACCACGCGTCGAAATGCCGCGCGGACACGACATCCGCGGGGATGCGGGCGTCGTATAACGCATAGATGTCGTCGTCACCCACCAGTAGGTCACGGCGGCGGGCGCGTTCCTCCAACTCCTCGAGCTCCGCGCGGAGCAGCGCGTTGTCGCGGAAGAAGTGGTGGCGGGTCTGCCACTCCCCCTCGACCAGCGCGTGCCGGACGAACAGCTCGCGGGCCAGCTGTGGCTCGATCGGCCCGTAGTCGACGCGACGACGCGCCACGATCGGCAGGCCGTACAGCGTCACCCGTTCATAGGCCATCACCGCCCCGCGCTGGGTATCCCAGTGCGGCTCGCTGTACGTGCGCTGCACCAGGTGGGCCGCGACGCGTTCGATCTCCTCCGGTTGGATGCGTGCGGCGGTCCGTCCGTACAGCCGGCTGGTCTCGACCAAGTCGGCGACGACGATCCAGCGCGGTGGGCGCTTCGTGAGAACCGAGCCTGGCGCGAGTACAAACCTCGAATTGCGCGCGCCCTGAAACTCCCTCGAATCACCTTCGCGCAGGCCGATGTGCGACAGGAGCCCGGCGGTCACCGCCGCATGCACACGGGCGGCGTCCGCCGGCTCGTCCTGCTCCCGGATCCCCATGTCGCGGGCGATGCTGCGCAGCTGCCCGGCCAGGTCCTGCCATTCGCGGATGCGCAGGTAGTGCAGGAACTCTTCGCGGCACATGCGCCGAAACGAGTTGCCCGACCGTTCCTTTCGTTGTTCTCTCAGATAGCGCCACAGGTTCAGGTAGGACACGAAGTCGGAATGTTCGTCGGCAAAGCGCGCGTGCTTCTGTCGCGCTGCCTCCTCTTTGTCCGCGGGTCGTTCACGCGGATCCGGAATCGCCAGTGCCGCCGCGAGCACGATCATTTCGCGGACGCAGCCTTCGGTATCGGCCTGCAGGATCATCCGGGCCAGGCGTGGGTCGACGGGCAACTGTGCGAGTCGACGGCCCACAGGGGTGATCGCGCCGTCGTTGTCGAACGCGCCGAGTTCCTGCAGCAGTTGCACACCGTCGCGGATGCTGCGCCGATCGGGCGGGTCGAGGAACGGGAAGCTCTCCATGTCGCCGAGTTGAAGCGCCGCCATCTGCAGGATCACCGCGGCGAGGTTCGTGCGCAGGATCTCGGGGTCGGTGTAGCGCGGTCGCGACGCGAAGTCGTCCTCGGAGTAGAGCCGGATGCACACACCTGGCGCCATCCGCCCCGAGCGGCCCGCGCGCTGAGCGGCTGAGGCCTGCGAGATCGGCTCGATCGGCAGTCGCTGTACCTTCGTCCGTCGGCTGTACCGCGAAATTCGCGCGGTGCCGGGATCCACGACATACCGGATGCCCGGCACGGTCAGCGACGTCTCGGCGACGTTGGTCGCGAGCACAATTCGGCGGCCGGTGTGTGGCGCGAAGATCCGCTGTTGCTCGGCTGTCGGCAGCCGTGCATAGAGGGGCAACACCTCGGTGTTCTTGAGATGACGCAGAGCTTCTGCGGTGTCGCGGATCTCGCGTTCGCCGGACAGGAAGACAAGGACGTCGCCGGGCGGTTCGGACTCGAGCTCACCGATGGCATCGATGATGGCCTCGGTCTGGTCGCGCATTTCGGTGCGCACGACTTCGTGGTCGGGGTCGTCGGGGTCGTCATCGGCTGATGACGCGACCGGGACTTCCAATGGGCGGTAACGGATCTCGACCGGGTAGGTGCGCCCCGAGACTTCGACGATGGGAGCACCATTGCTGAGACCATGGTCGGCACCGCCACTGAGCCCATGTTCGGCACCGCCACTGAGCCCATTTTCGGCTTCGCCGAAGTGTGCGGCGAAGCGCTCCGGCTCGATGGTCGCCGATGTGACGATCACCTTGAGGTCGGGACGACGAGGCAACAGTTCGCGCAGATAGCCGAGCAGGAAGTCGACATTGAGGCTGCGCTCGTGCGCCTCGTCGAGGATGAGGGTGTCGTAGCGGAGCAGCCGGCGGTCGCGCTGGATCTCGGCGAGCAGGATGCCGTCGGTCATCAGCTTGACCAGCGTGCGGTCGCTGACCTGGTCGGTGAACCGGACTGTGTAGCCGACGGTTTCGCCCAGCGGTGTGCCCAGTTCATCGGCGATGCGCTGAGCGACGGTACGGGCGGCCAGCCGTCGGGGCTGGGTGTGTCCGATGGTTCCGCGGATACCGCGGCCGATCTCGAGGCAGATCTTCGGCAACTGGGTGGTCTTACCCGACCCCGTCTCGCCGGCGACCACGACCACCTGGTGCTTCCGGATTGCCTCGGCGATCTCCTGCCGCCGGTCGCTGACCGGTAGGTCCGGGTACGTGATCGTCGGCAAGGCGGCTTGGCGGGTGGCCACGAGCGCTTCGCCCGCGGTGATCTGTTCGGCAAGCTGCGCCAGCTTCTCCGGCTTCGCACCGCGAAGGTTCTTCAGGCGCCTACCGAGCCGCGCTGCGTCGCGGATGGTCAGTTCGTCGAGGCGCTTACGCAACTCCGCGACGGACGGTTCGGCCACTCCGGCCACGATAGGCGCTATCCGGAGCCAACGGGTCCTGCACCGTGGGGCGGTCGGCTGACCAGTCGACGTGCGGCTTCGCGAAGGTCTTCGCGTGGTGCGCCGCCCGCGGCGAGTTCTTGCAATGCGATTTCGGCGATGGCGGCGACGAAGAGGGTCGCGATCGGTTCGACCGGGTCCCAGCCGAGCACTGCGAGGTCGGAGGCGCCCAACGCGGCGAACGCCTTGTTGCGATCGGCGACTTCTGCGCCCAGGTCGGCGTCGGTGCGAGCTTGTACCAGGAGCGCTTTCGTGGCCGGGCTTGCCAGGCAGCCGTCGAGGTAGGCGGTGATGCCGGCATCCAGGCGCGTCAACCCGGGTGGGAGGTCGGCCATCGCCGCTTCGACCGTCTCGGCGAGTTGGTCATGGAATGCACGGTGCAGAGCGATGAGGTAGTTCCGGCGGCTTGCCCAGTGTTGATAGAAGCTGCCTTTGGCCATACCGGCTTCGGCAACGATCGCGTTAACCGAGAGCCGTGGCAGGTCGGCTTCGGCCAACAGGGCGCGGCCCGCATCAAGCAGCGATCGGCGACCGGGCTCAGGCGGTCTCATGGTGCTTGATCCATCTCCGATTCTTTCCTTGTTCGGGGTTTCAGACTGATGTACGTTAACGGGTGACCGACCGGTCGGTCAAGCGATCAGAAGAGGACTCCACATGACGTTTGTCGAGACCAGAGCCGGACGCGTGGCCTACAGCGAGTTGGGCAGCGGGCCTCCGGTTGTGTTGCTGCATGCCAATCTGCACGACCACCACGACTTCGACCCGATCGTTGCAACGCTGGCCCGCCAGTACCGCACGATCGCGGTCGACTGGCCCGGGCACGGCCAGTCCGACGCCGTCGATGCGGCGATCGAGCCGAGCGCTGAGCTGTTCGCCGACGTGCTGGAGGACGTTGTCGACGCCCTGGAGATACCAAGGGCCGTGTTCATCGGCAATTCGGTGGGCGGGTTCGCCGCCGCGCGGCTGGCCATTCAACATCCCGAACGTGTTGCCGGCTTGATCCTGGTCAATGCCGGCGGATTTGTGTCCCTGAATCCGTTCTCGCGCCTGTTCTGCCGAGTGATCGGCACACCGCGGCTGTTCCGGTGGTCGGCTCCCCTGTTCGTGCGCGGCTACATGAAGTCCACGACCGACAGCGACCGGGAGGTCACCGCACGTGCGATCGCGAAGGCGAAGACGGCAGACGGCATGCGTACCGGCTCTGCCCTGTGGCGCAGCTTCGCTCGGCCTGGGCACGATCTGCGCGGCCGTGCCGCGGAGGTGACCGCTCCGACGCTGATTGTGTGGGGCAAGAAGGACATTGCGATACCGTTCAGCGCTGGGTGTGCCAGCCACACGGCCATCGGTGGCTCGCAGTTCGAGGTGCTCGATACCGGCCACGTAGTGTTCTCCTCGGACCCCGACGGCTTCCTCGCCCTCGCCGAGCCGTTCCTGCAAAGAGTCGGTCTGCCACGATGATCACGGGCACATCAAAGCGATGGCCGCTATCCGCCTGCGGCCCACTCCTTGGCGCGCTCGAGCTCGTCTAGACCGAACATCGCCAGCTCACCGGGAACCATCCATGCGAAGGCGTGCATCGCGTGGGCGACCCACTGCTTGTCGGATACCACCGCGATCCGCTTGAACGCGGAGTGATGCCGAGCCAGCAGGCCGAGGCCCAGCTTGAGATCCTCGGCGAGCCCGCCGGGGCCGAAGCCCTCGTAGTCCGGCGCGATGACCTCGACCATTCTGATCTCGCCGGTTTGCATGAGCTCTTCCATGGCCGGTTTGAACTGGCGCAGTTCGTCGCCACCAATCCGACCCGACACGCGGATACCGGTCACTCCGTGCGGCATATCCGATAGCTGCTCGATCATCGCGACCTCATGGGCTCTAGTTTTGCCGCGGAATCAGTTCGGTGTCGAAGTTTTCGACGAAGTCCGGGAGTTTGATGTCCCCTGCCGGCCGGATGACGAACTTCGTCAACCCTGCCTCGATGTAGCCGTCCAGCCTACGGTGCAGCGTCGGCCAATCGGCCGCCACGAGCTCTGCCGGATCGAGATCGGGTCGGCGCTTGCGAATTGCGGCCAGGACCGGCGCGGGCAGGTCACCGTTGCCGACCGCGAGATTGATCCCGTAGTGATCGGGTTCGATTTCGCGGCCCGCGTCCTCGGCTGCGGCGACGATCGCTCGGCGCGCCTGACCCGCCTCGGCGGGAGTCAGGAAGCTGCCCAGCCAGCCGTCGCCGAGGGCGCCAATGCGCCGGAACGCGGCCGGAGTCGCCCCACCGATCCAGATGTCCAGCGGCGGAGTCGGTTTCGGCAATACCTGCACCCCGCGGACGGTGAAGTAGTCACCCGAGAAGTCGACGTTGTCCTCGCGCAACGCGATGCGCAGTAGCTTCAGCGACTCGTCGAATACGGCGGCACGCTTTCCGTCGGGCACCACGAACAAGTCACGTTCGACGGGCAACGCAGACCGCAGGCCGAACACCGGCAGGACCCGCTTGGGCGCGACAGCAGACAGCGAGGCGAGCTGCTTGGCGACCAACACCGGGTGCCGGCCGGGCAGCACCGCCACCGAGGTGCCCACCTTCAGCCGGGTCGTGCGGGCAAGCGTGAACGCCATGCCGACGAACGGGTCGACGAGGTGCGAGTAGACCAGCTCGGAGAACCAGAGCGAGTCAATGCCGACGCTCTCGAGATGGTCGACGGTCTCGGCCAGGTGCTCCGGGCCGATGTCGGCTCCGAGCCCGACTCCGAAACGGATTTTCACTCGCGCCTCCTCGCATCACAGATACCCACCCACATCGCAACACGTGGCGGGCGCGGTTTGTGCCGCGGGCGCGGTTTGGCCTAGTGGTTGGGACGACGGGCGGGGGTCAGCGCGGGCCGAGGAGCGCGTGTCGTAGGCGACCAATACCCTGAGTCTGTGGCATTTGTGTTGTCGGTCAACCTCGCACGTGTGCGCCCCAATCCCGACGCGCCGTCGAGCTTGACAGGCATCGACAAGGCAGCGGTGGAAGAGCCGGTCATGGTGCGGCCACCGGGACCGATGCGAGAGGGTCTCGGCAGCGGGCTTGTCGGTGACACCATCGGCAACCAGAAGCTCCACGGTGGCGACGACCAAGCCGTCTACGCTTACGCGCGCGAAGACCTCGACGAGTGGGAGGCTCTGCTCGCCCGTCCGCTCACCAACGGAATGTTCGGTGAGAACCTCACCACGTCGGGGGTCGACGTCACCGAGGCACTGATCGGTGAACGCTGGCGCATCGGCAGCGACGGACCGCTGCTCGAGGTGTCCGCTCCCCGTACCCCGTGTCGCACCTTCTCGGCATTCCTGGAGCTGCGCAACTGGATCAAGACCTTTACCAACGCTGCGAAACCCGGTGCGTATCTGCGGGTTATCTCCCCTGGGGTGCTGCGCGCAGGGGACGAAATATCAATCGACCGCCGCCCCGACCACGATGTGACGATCGGTATGGTGTTCCGCGCCCGGATGTCGGACCCGGATCTGCTGCCACGGTTGTTGGCGGCGGATGCCCTGTCGTCGGAACTCAAAACGTATGTGCGTCGCCGAGTCGGGTCGAGTTGAGAATGCTGCGCGACGCCCTCAGCACCTTCCAGCGGTGGAATTACCGCGGCGGTCGTCCGAGTTGGACGGCGCGTGCCTCGAACCGACTGAGCGCCATCGCCTTTGCAGCGGGCATCGGACCGCGCCATGCGGCCACACTCGAGGTTCTCGGCCGAAAGACCGGGCGCACGATCTCCTTCCCTGTCGTCGTCGCCGACTATCAGGGCGGTCGCTATCTGGTGGCCATGCTCGGCCAGCAGACGAAGTGGGCGCGCAACCTGCGCGCCGATGGGCACGCCGTCCTGCTGATGCGCAGGAAGCGCGATAACGTGTCACTGGTTGAGGACTTCTCCGACGACCGGGCCGCGATCTTGCGTCGCTACCTCGAACTCGCCCCGGGCGCACGCCCGTTCTTTCCGGTCGACCGCCGCGCGCCACTGGGCGAGTTCGAGCGGATTGTCAACGACTATCCCGTCTTTCGGGTCACCTGAGGTTCGTTACGCAGATCGGCGAGCGAGTTCTTCAGCCCGCCGTCGATGCGGATCTGTACTGCGGCGACTGCAATCATCACGGCCGCGGTCACCAGGTGCACGATCGCGTCGGTGGTGTTGTTGGGGAAGGTGAAGACGAACGCGACTTGATGTGAGAAGAACGCCCAGATGCCCGGTAGCGCGCCGGCTACCGCAGCGATGAGCAGGTACAGCACCGACCACGACTTGCGCAGTGCGAATACCAGGCCGGGCGCGAACAAGGCCAGGCCGGCGACCGCATGCCAGCCGTTGTAGTCCATGCCGAGCACCTGGGCGGTCGGCGCGTCGGGACCGGTCGCAAAGCTCGGCTCGACGATGAATCCGATCACCGCCTGGATGACGTGAAACGCGGCGATGATCAGCAGGCCGATCTGGGCGAAACTCCACTTCACGAGGCACCTCCGGGGTGTATTCGGTAGGGCGTACCGCGAATACTACGCTCGGTAGTAGACGTTGCCAATCGCGTGCGGGGAAGTGAGACGATGATCGCCGATACCGCCGTGGAACCCGAACAGCGCACCCTGGTCCTGACCGCCTTTCCCGCCGAGGCGGATGCGATTCTCGCCCGCACCACGCTCGACGAGAATCCGGTTGTCGTCGTCGACGGCAGGCACTACTACCTCGGCACGCTCGGCGGCAAGAAGGTGATCGTCACGATGACGGGCATCGGCATGGAGAACTCCGCCGACACCACCGAAACGGCACTGACCCATTTCACTCCCGAGTCGGGTGTCTCCATCGACGCAATGGTCTTCGCCGGCGTCGCCGGCGGCTCCGGACGCACCCAGATCGGCGATGTGGCCATCCCCGCGCAGTGGACCTCCGACGACGGAGCAACCTGGCATGCGGTCGACCCCGGGATGCTCGACGCGGCCGACGAACTCCACGTGGATCTGCAGAGCACCGACACCATCGCCGACCCCTTCTGCCGCATCTGCGGTCCCCTGTCGCGCCTCCGGCTCGTCAACCTCAATCGCGAGCCGCAACTGTACGTAGGTGGGGACGGCTCCAGCGACGACAACAACAACGGGGCGGCGTTCCCCTCCATCCCGCTCGGCGGGGCCGTCTTCGGTCCTCAACCACTTGCCGCACCTGACTTCTCGCCGCTGTTCACGGGCAACTTCTTCCAGGCAGCAGGGACGTTCCTGATCCGAGGAGTGGTCAGCAACCTAACGGGGTTCCTGACGGCAACCAGCCCGCCCGTTGACGCCGTCGACCAGGAGACTGCCGCGGCACAAACGGTCGCCGACGCGCACGGCGTTCCATTCCTCGGCATCCGTGGAATGTCCGACCGGCCCGGCGACCCGCTGAACCTGCCGGGCTACCCCTTCACGTTCTTCGTCTACAAGCAGATCGCGGCCGACAACGCCGCGATCGTCACGGAGTCATTCCTGCAGAGCTGGGACGGCGCCTGACCAACGCAGCGACACAAGTTTGGGATCGGTAGCCGCCGCCGCGGCCTTCACTGTGTGCACTGCCGACGCCGCCGGGCGTCGAGGATAAGGAGCACATCATGAACACCACCGCTACCCGCAGGAAGTCGGTCACCGCGGCACTGGGCGCATTCGTCGCAGGCACCGCGGCATCCGCGTTGCTGTCGCTCGGCGCGGGAATTTCGCACGCCACCGAATTCGACCCGCAGCCCGACCCGCCCGGGCAGTCGAGGGGTTTCGACCCGCAGCCTGAGCCGCCGACCAGGCATATCGAGAAGTTGAATCCGTTGCCCGGGCTGAATCCGCCGCCGGGATTGAAGCGGGTGAACGTCGGCTACTGATCGGGACCTGGCGGAGCCCAATCTGTGGATTGCGCTAGGAACGGCCGTCGCCGGGACATATCGGCTTCCGTACCGAGATGCACCCTCACATGATTTGCGCACCTACAAGCAATGAGGGGCGCACCTATGAGATCGGTGGCAGGCAACGTTGTTCGCGGATCGCTCGGAAACCTGATCGAGTGGTACGACTGGTATGCCTACGCGGCGTTCAGCATCTACTTCGCCAGCGTGTTCTTCCCGACAGGCAATCCCACTGCACAACTTATGAATACGGCGGGCATCTTCGCGGTCGGCTTCCTGATCCGCCCCCTCGGCGGATGGCTGTTCGGCAGGTATGCCGACCGATACGGGCGTCGTGCGGCGTTGACGCTGTCGGTGACGCTGATGGGCGTCGGCTCACTCGGCATCGCCGTCCTGCCCGGATACGCGCAGATCGGTGCGCTGGCACCGGTTTTGCTGGTGGCCGCGCGGCTGCTGCAGGGGCTGTCATTGGGCGGTGAATACGGAACCTCGGCGACATATCTGAGCGAAGTCGCCACGCCGCACCGGCGCGGGTTCTACTCCTCGTTCCAGTACGTGACGCTCACCAGCGGTCAGCTGCTCGCGCTCGGCGTTCAGATCGTCCTTCAGCAACTGCTCACCGCGGACCAGATGCATGCCTGGGGCTGGCGGATTGCCTTCGTCATCGGGGCGGCGGCCGCGGTGACTGTCATGTGGCTGCGGCGCACCATGGACGAATCGGAGAACTACACCCTCGCCGTCGAGGAGAACACCGAACGCGGCAGCTTGCGGGTGCTGCTCGCCTATCCGCGGGAGTGCCTGACCGTGGTCGGCCTGACCCTCGGCGGCACCATCGCCTTCTACACGTTCACCACGTACATGCAGAAGTTCATGATCAACACGACCGGTCTTCCGAAGGAGCAAGTGACGTGGATCAACTTCATCGCGTTGGCCGTCTTCGTCTGCATTCAGCCGGCGTTCGGCGCGCTGTCCGATCGAATCGGCCGCCGCCCGTTGCTCATCGCGTTCGGGATCGGCGCGACGCTGTGCACCGTCCCGTTGCTCACCGCGGTGTCGCGGGCCGACTCGGCCTTGGCCGCGTTCGGATTGATGATGCTGGGGCTGCTCATCGTGTCCGGTTACACGTCCATCAATGCCGTGGTGAAGGCCGAACTGTTCCCGGCGCGGATCCGGGCTCTCGGCGTCGGGCTGCCCTACGCGCTCACGGTCGCGATCTTCGGTGGCACCACGGAGTACGTCGCGCTCGGGCTGAAGAACATCGGCCACGAGAGCTGGTTTTTCTTCTACGTCGCCGGATGCGGACTGATCTCGCTGCTGGTCTACCTGTTCATGGGTGAGCCATCACGCCGCTCGCACCTCGAGCGCGAGACCCGCGAACTTCAAGCCGGGGAGCGCGAATTCGCCAACACTGCACCGGTTTCGTCCCCGGGTTCCTAGCATCAGCGCCATGCACGTTCTGCTAGTCGAGGATGACGAGGGGGTCGCGTCGGCGCTGGCCGAACTCCTTGGCCACGCCGGCGCCTCCGTCATTCACACCAGCCGGGGCGCCGACGCCCTCCACCGCGTCAAGGGTTGCGATCTGGTGCTGCTGGATTTGGGCTTGCCCGACATGGACGGTCTGGACGTCCTGCGTACCCTCCGGCGCGCATCGGCAGTGCCGGTGATCATCATGACCGCACGAGACAGCGACGGCGCGGTAGTGCTGGGTCTGCGTGCGGGGGCCGACGACTACCTGGTCAAGCCGGTCCGAAAGGCGGTACTGCTGGCGCGGATCGACGCCGTGATGCGACGCGTGCGCCGGAACGGAGGCGACAACGGGGCCACCTCGGGTCCGGTGACCGCGGGACCGGTCACCATCGACCGCGAGCGCCGTGAAGTCGTACTGGACGGAAAACCACAGGCGCTCACCAAGACTGAGTTCCAGATCCTGGCCACCTTGTCGGCGCGTCAAGGCGAAGCGGTCAGTCGCGAGGAGCTGATGCTCGAGGTGTGGGGCACGGCAGTGGTCGGCCGGTCCAGATCGTTGGACTTCTTCATCGGACAGCTGAGGGCCAAGCTCGCCGGGCTGCCGCTGCAGACGGTGCGCGGCTTCGGTTTTCGGCTGGACAACTGAAATGGGCTTGCGTGTTCGTATCGTCCTCGTCGTCCTGTCACTCCTGGCCGTCGCCGCGCTGGCCGTTCCGCTGGCGCTGAGTCTGGCGAACAGCCGAACCGCAACGCTGGCCGCGGAACGGGACAGGCAACTCGCCGCGCTGGCGGATGCGGCGGCGATGCTCGACACCCCGCTACAGCACCTGATCGACCGCTACCACGAGGTGTACGGCGAAGGCCTGCTGGTCATCGATGCCGACGGGCAAACGCTGGCTTCGCGCGGGCTCAGTGTCTCCGACCCCGGTTTCGCAACGGCCGCGAGAAACGCCCTCGTCGACGCGCCTGCTTCGCAGTGGGCTCCGATCATGCCGTGGGACCGGCGCGCGCTGGTGGCCACGGCGGGAGTCCGCCAGGACGGCGAGCTCACCGGCGCCGTCGTGCTTGCGGTCGACTCCACGGCGGCCCGGAGCGATATCGCGCGATCCTGGCTGTGGGTGGCGGCCGGCTGTCTTGTCGTGCTCGTGGTGGCTGCGATTGTCGCCCGTGCGCTCACCAGGTGGGTGCTGCGCCCACTCGACGGCCTCGAGCGTGCGGTCGCCGAGATGACAGAAGGGATCGCCGGTCCCCCCGCCAACGTGGCGGGGCCGCCGGAGTTACGCCATTACACGTCGGCGTTCAACACGATGGCGCAGGTGGTGCGGGCATCGCTGGACCGTCAACGACGCCTCGTCGCCGACGCATCGCACCAGCTGCGCAATCCGTTGGCCGCCGTCCGGTTGCGCGCAGACAGTCTCGCCGACTCGGTGACCGAGTCCGGACAATCGACGTATCGCTCGATGACGGCGGAGCTCGACCGCTTGGAGAATCTGCTCGGGCAGCTGATGCGGCTGGCGCGCGCCGAGCAGGTCAGCGGAAGCCGCCAGGTCGGTCTGTCCGCGACCGCCGACGAGTCAACGAATCTGCGCGATGTGACCGCGGAGCGCATCGCGTTCTGGCAGCCGGTCGCTGACGGCCAGGAGCAGCAATTGCTCGACCGCTCGAGCCGATCCCGGCCTCGCGGTACAGCTCGCCCGCCACGATGTGGAGCAACTACTCGATGTCGCGCTGGACAATGCGTTGCGCTATGCAGGACCCGGAACGACGATCACGGTGTCCACCGAACAGTCCGATGAGACGGCCGACCTGATCGTCAGTGACGACGGCTCCGGCCTTCCGGACGAAGACTTGTCGAGGGCGGCAGCACGGTTCTGGCGAGGGCGGGACGACAGCGCGGGAACCGGCCTCGGATTGGCGATCGCCGCCGAGATCGCCGCGGGCCACGGTGGCACGGTCGGCGTGGAGAAGGCGCCAGAAGGCGGCCTCCTGGTCCGTTTCCGTCTACCGCTGGCGGGTGACTCGCAGTGCTAGGCAATCGGCCGGCCCGGGTAAGCCGCCGCGCATTCCTAGTCGCGACGACGGCGTTGGCCGCCGGGTGCATTGGCAGCGGCACGAGCGGACGACTGCGGCTGGCGGCGGGAGATCCGGGCGGGTTGTATCTCGCATTCGCCGAGATTCTCGCCAAACAGATGAAGTCCCGATATCCGGGCATCACCGTCGACGTGCTACCCACCGAGGGCACCGTCGAGAACCTGAACCGCCTCCGCTCGGGCGACGTCGATATGGGCCTTGCGCTGGCCGACGTCGCCGAACGCGACGCCACCACCGGTCGCCGCCGGAACCGCGCCCCAAGCCGTCGCCCGGGTTTACGAGAACTACCTGCAGGTCATCGTCCGCGAAGATGCTGCCGTGCAACAGGTTTCAGATCTTCAGGCACGACGGGTCTCGATCGGTCCCCGCGGATCGGGCGCTGCAGCCACCAGCCAGGTGCTGTTCGAGGCCGCCGGACTTCACATCCGCGTCGACATGTTGAACTATCGCCTCAAGGATGGGCTGGCCCGGCTCAAGGACGGCGGTGTCGACGCGTTGGTGTGGTCGGGCGGAGTGCCGACGCCCGCCGTTGCCGAGCTGGACACCCAAATCCCGATCCGAATGCTCGACATCGCCGCGGTGGCCGCACCGATGAGCAGCCTTGCCGATTACCCGTACGCCGTTCGGCTCGTACCGACATGCGAATACGTGCCGCGCGGCATCAAATCGATCGGCGTCCCCGATCTGCTGCTGTGCCGCCAGGGCATTGCCGCCGACCTGATTGGCGCAATCGTCGACGTGCTGGCGACCGACGCGCCCCAACTGGTGCCGCCCTATGTCCGGGGATTGCAGTACCTCGACGCGCCGTCGATGATCCAGACCGGTCTGATA
The DNA here is from genome assembly GCA_963716505.1 of uncultured Actinomycetota bacterium. Lineage (GTDB taxonomy): Bacteria > Actinomycetota > Actinomycetes > Mycobacteriales > Mycobacteriaceae > Mycobacterium. The sequence goes on along the minus strand of CAVQTL010000019.1, from coordinate 110,972 downwards.
CCGCTGAACCCGGGCGCCGTCGATGCCTACCGCCGACTGCACGGCTGACGGCCCATGATGGACTTTATGGAGTCGACCCGTGTGGATCGGTGGTTGTGGGCGGTGCGGCTCACAAAGACCCGGCCGGATGCCGCCGCCGCGTGCCGAGGTGGGCATGTCCGGGTCAACGATCGGCCGGCAAAGCCATCGACGACAGTGTCCCCCGGTGACGAGGTGCGCGCCCTCGTCGGAAATACGACGCGGATAGTCGAGGTGGTACGGGTGATCCAGAAGCGGGTTGGTGCTGCCGATGCCGTAACCTGCTACCTCGATCGGACACCCCCGCCGCCTCCGACTCCACCCGTTCCCGTGGCGACCCGTGATCGCGGTGCCGGGCGGCCGACCAAACGGGACCGTCGACTTTTGGACAAGTGGCGCGCGGGCCTGCGCTGACGATTTTTGAGCCGAGTTTGCGCACTCGGGTCAAGTCCTCCCCGCTCGCGCCAGGAAAGAGGAGGCCGGCTGCACCACTACCTCTCCCCTTCTCCCCCGCTGAGAACCGGGACAAGCGAGCGCTACCAGGGCAAAAGTGGCCGATGGCCACAACGCGGCGGTCCGCGGGTTAGGCTGGGCCGGGTCGGGTGAGAGGTTCGGAGAGCTTAGATGGTGAGTTTGAAGCGCGGTGTGGTCGTTTTCGGGTGTGCTGTGGCCTTCGTCGCGGCCCCGCTGGTGGTCGTATCGCCGGCCTCGGCCGATTCCGAATGCCCGTGGGGTACGAAGCCGACCCGTTTCGCCGGCGTGTGCATCAGCGGCGCAGGCGGCGGCTCCGCGCCGGTCATACCCGTCCCTCCGCCGGCGGGAGGCGGCGCCAACATCGTCAACAATCCGAACGGATTCGACACGGTCAACGGCGTTCCCTGCACGCCCGAGCACTGGAGCGCTTGCTACGGAATGTCCCAGAACGGCTGATCGGCCCCTAGTCAGACCCGTTTGATCGTCGCGCACCACGCAGGTGCGCCTGCGTCGTCGTCGAGCGCCGACCGCGCAGCGGATCCTCACTCACGACGTTTGCCCAACCGAATCGATGAGATTGCGAAAGCTCGCCGCCGAATAGACGGATGCGCCTGCGCTTCGGACCCGTTCGGCCAGGACGCTATCCGACGTCACCACGGTGAGATCCTGCGGCTCGCGGTCGGCCTTGACCAGCCGGACGATCTCGTCGTCGGCCGAGTTGGCGGCCGCCCTTGGCGCGTGCGCTATCTCGATCACCGAAGATTCGATCGGCGGCGACATCGGCCGTTCCAACACCACCGTCACCGGGTGGTCCTGCGTCGGGATCCAATGTTCGAGTTGGTCGACCAGCCTGGTGATCGCTGCTCGACGATTCTTCCACCAGCCGTCCGGCCGACTGCCGATCACGTTCATCGCGTCGACGATCCAGCGCTGCGTCATCGATCGCCCAGCACGGCCGCGAGCTGCTCGACGGTGAGCGTCCACCCGCTGTCGAAGCTCTCGAATTCCTCTGGGGGAAGCAGAGAATGCTCGATCGACATGAGTGTCTCATCGTCACCGACCGGTTCGAAGGCGACGTTGACAACACTTTCTGTCGTCGGATCCGGCCAATTGGAGTTGGCCCACGTGAAGCGCAGCAGGCGCGGGCGATCGATGGTCAGGAACTGACCGGTGATCAGGACGCGGGTGCCCGAATCGTCGATATCGAAGCGTACGGTTCCACCCACATGCGGTTCGACGGTGACGTCGAGAACACGAACGGGCCGGGGACACATCCACTCCTGCAACGACTCTCGGTCGAGCCACTCGTCGAACACGACATCTGGCGCCGCGGGCATGACGCGTTGCACGCGGACGGTCGCCGCTTCGGTCATCGCGCTCGACTCTTCCTGCGCAGTCGCGCCGACAGCGCGTCCGCACGCGTCGACCAGAAGTCCGTCTGCTCGGTTATCCACTGCTGGGCCATCGTGAGTCCGTCCGGTTGCAGGGAAAGCCAGTGTTCGCGGCCACGCACCTCGCGCCGTACCAGCCCGGCCGCCTCCAACACGCCGATGTGGCGCGAGACGCCTGCGAATGTCATCGGCAGCGGTGCGGCCAGGTCGGAAATGCGGGCGTCCCCCTGACGCAACGTCTCCAACAGCAGTCGCCGGGTCGGATCTGCGAGCGCGCCGTACGCACGGTCCAGGACCGAATCTTCAACCATCTTGTTGACTATAACGACTGTCCGTGATCTGCTGGAACAAAGTTGTTCAACTGAAATGTTGAATGTTTTTTACGATGGCCCGCTGAAAGGAGACAGCATGAAGACGCCTCCGATTGTGTCGGCGCAGGAGTGGGAGGCTGCGCGCCAGGAGATGCTGGTCAAGGAGAAGGAACACACCCGGGCGCGGGACGCGCTGGCCGCACAGCGACGGCGAATGCCATGGACGGCGGTGGAAAAGAAGTATGAGTTCGAGGGGCCTGATGGCACGGTCAGCCTGCTGGACCTCTTTGAAGGTCGGCGCCAACTGATCGTCTACCGCGCCTTCCTGGACCCAGGTGTGCACGGATGGCCCGAGCACGGGTGTGTCGGCTGCTCGTTGATGGCCGACCACATCGGCAACCTCGCGCATCTGAACGCCCGCGACACCACGCTCGTCTACGCATCTCGCGGTTCGCAGGCAGACGTCGCGCGGATCAAGGCCCGAATGGGTTGGAATCACCCGTGGTACACCATCGTTCCCGGACCGGAGGGAGCCTTCGACACGGATTTCGGTGTGGACGAATGGCACGGCACCAACGCCTTCATCCGCGACGGTGACCGCGTTTTCCGCACGTACTTCATCGACAGTCGCGGTGACGAGGTGTTCGACAACACCTTCCATTTCCTCGATATGACCGCGCTGGGGCGACAGGAGACGTGGGAGGACTCGCCGGAGGGCTACCCGCAGACCAAGCCCTACGAATGGTGGCGCTGGCACGACGCGTATGGCGAGTCCACGCCGGAGGAGTGATCCACGATGAAAAATGGCTCACCACATCGTGATTCAGTCAACCGAGCGCCGACCCCCGCGACCGTCAACCGAGCGACCTTCGAGGCCGAGATCGACAGCCTGCGTACCCGCGAGAAGGCGCACATCCGGCAAGGCGACGCGATCGCCGCGGCCCGCCGGGCCATGCCCATGGTCGAGGTCGACGCAGGCCTCGAGCTGATCGGGCCGCACGGACCGGTCACGCTTCTGGACGCCTTCGAGGGACGACGCCAGCTGCTGGCGTATTACTTCATGTGGAACCCCGGCAAGTCCGCGGCCGACCAATGCGAAGGCTGTACTTGGGTCACCACGCAGGTGCAGGAGCTCGGCTACCTGCATTCCCGCGACATCACCTATGCCGTCTTCTGTCAGGGCCCCTACCAGGAAGGTGAGCGCTACCGCGACTTCATGGATTGGCGCGTGCCGTGGTACTCGGCACTCCCCTCACTCGACGAGCTTCTCGTCGGCCGCACCGCGGGGATGATGCACATCGTCTGTTACCTGCGCGACGGCGACCGCGTCTTCGAGACGTACTGGACGACGATGCGCGGCGTGGAGGCGATGGATTACAGCCTCGCGCTGATGGATCTCACTGTGTACGGACGTCAGGAGCCGTGGGAGGACTCCCCCGCCGGCTGGCCGCAGAGGTGGATGGTCGACGGGTCCAACACCCGGATCGACGGACGCCCCATCGCCCAGTGGTCGCGGCTGGAAGCCGGACGGTCGGACGACCTCGGCGGGTAACGCCTTTATGGCTCGACGACGCGGATGACGGTCTTGCCGTGCGCCCGGTGAGCCGGGTCAAAGGCCGACGGCGCGTCGGCGAGCGCGAACACCGCTCCCACGGAGGGGCGTAGCCGCCCGTCGCGGCGCCTGTGTTCCAGATGTGCGAGCTGTGGTCGGTCGGGCTCGACGATGAAGAAAATCGCTTGTGCGTCTTCGGGCCGCACCCGGAGCGGTTCGGCGATGGTGACGAGCGAGCCGCCCGAACGCACCAGTTGTGCTGAGCGGTCGAGGATCTCGCCGCCGAGAACATCGAACACCACATCCACTGTCGCCCACGTCTTCCAGCCGGTCCTGCTGAAGGTCGAGGAACGTCTCTACGCCGTGGCCGAGGATCGTCTCCTTCTGTGCCGTGCGACCGCTGCCGATCACCCGGGCTCCCGCCTCCAGCGCCAGTTGCACGGCCATCGAACCGACACCGCCCGCGGCGCCGTGAATCAGGATGGTCTGGCCGCCGGCGAGATGTCCGTGGTCGAACAACCCCTGCCACGCGGTCAACCCGGGCATCGGCAGCGCCGCGGCGGCGACATGGTCGATGTCGGCCGACAGCGGAGCGAGGTTACGGGCTTCTACCGCAACGTATTCCGCCAGGGTGCCGTTGCGGGTCCAGTCGGTGAGCCCGAACACCGGTTCGCCGACCGCCAATCCAGTGGTGCCGTAACCCAGCTCGACGACGACGCCGGACACTTCGTGTCCAGGGATGGTCGGTGTCCTGTCGCGCCCCGCCCGGTCGGTCCAGGTTCCTGGCCAATTGAGTTCATCGGGTGTGAACGAAGCCGCGTGCACTTCGACGATGACATCGTTTTCCGCCATGTGCGGGTAGGGCATCTCGGCCAACGAAAGACCGGAGATACCGGCCGCGCGGTCATGCGTGACGATCGCTCGCATCACACATTATGTGCGTTCAGCGTGCCCCGCGGACAAGACGCCCTGGACGCGCGCCGGTGTCGGCGCCGTTGCGTCGGGTGACGACCCCGTTGACGATCGTGGCGGTGTAGCCCGACGCTCCCTGGACCAGACGCTGACCGCCGGCGGGCAGGTCGTAGGCCATGCGAGCGGGGTGCAGTGTCAGCGCATTCATGTCGATGACGTTGACGTCGGCCTTCTTCCCGACCTCGATGACACCGCGATCGGAGAGCCCGAACAGCTGCGCCGTGTCGTGAGACTGCTTGCGCACCACGATACTCCAGCGGCAGCTTGTCGCCGCGGTGGCGATCCCGGGCCCAATGCGTCAGCAGGAACGTCGGGTACGAGGCGTCGCAGATCATGCCGCAGTGCGCGCCGCCGTCGGAGAGACCCGACACCCCGGCCGGGTGAGTCAGCATCTCCCGGATCGCGTCGTGGTTGCCGTAGTAGTAGTTGTAGAACGGCAGCATCAGCATCGCGCCCGCATCGGCCTCCAGCATCAGGTCGTACAGCGTGGATAGCGGGTCCTCACCGCGCTCGGCGGCGATTTTTTCGACGGCCCGATCAGGGGTCGGTTCGTAGTCGGGCGGATCGCCGAGCGCATAGATGCGGCCCAGCGAGTACTGCACGAGCGCGAACATGTTGTCGAACAACAGTTTCGGATCGGGTGGTAGATCGTCCTCGGCAAGGATCGCGGCCTTCACGGCGGGATCGGCGAGACGCTGCGCCAACTCCTCCCGGCTGCACTCGGCCTTCAGGCGACGGAAGGTCGGACGATGCGTGAACGCGTGATGGCCGGGGAAGCCGAACAACATGCCGAACGGTCGCGCGGCGATCTGGGGATACAACTCACTGCCCGCCGCGTGAGCCGCCGCCGAGATGTCGAGTTGTTCGCGCCAGAGGTCGGGCGCCGCGTCGACCTGGATCATGCCGAACGAGATCGGGCGGTCGATCTCGGCGCCGAGGCGCTGCATCCACTCCAGTTCCTTCTTGGGCGCGATGATGTCCTCGCCCGCGACCCCCTGCGGGGCCAGCTCGAAGACGGCCCGCCCGCCTGCGGCCATCGCCCGGCCGAGTCCGAACAGTTCATCCTCTGCGGCGTAGGTGCCGGGAACCGGCTCGCCGTCGATGGCCCGGTGACCGATCGTGCGTGACGTCGAGAAGCCGAGCGCGCCCGCCTCGATTCCCTCTTGGACGATGCGCGCCATCGCAGCAATGTCCTCGGGTGTGGCGGGCTCGTTGCGGGCTCCGCGCTCACCCATCGCATAGGCGCGAACCGCGCCGTGGGCGATCTGGCTGCCCACGTCGATCGCGAGGTCTTGCTTCTCGATGACGTCGAGGTACTGCGGATAGGTCTCCCAGCCCCACGAGATGCCCTCGGTGAGCGCGGTGCCGGGAATGTCCTCGACCCCCTCCATCAAGCCGATCAGCCAATCCTCCGGCCCGGCCGCACCGGCGCGAAGCCGACGCCGCAATTGCCCGCGACCACGGTGGTCACGCCGTGTCCGCTCGACGGCTCCAGCAGGCTGTCCCAGCTGACCTGGCCGTCGTAGTGGGTGTGGATGTCCACGAAGCCAGGCGCGACGATCTTCCCGGTCGCGTCGATGGTCTCGGCCGCATCGCCCTCCAGCGGCGGGCTCCCAGGCCCGCGACGGCGAACCTCGACGATCTTGCCGTCCTTGACCGCCACATCGGCGCTCGAACCGGTCCGCGCCCGTGCCGTCGACGACGGTTCCGCCTGTGATCTTGAGGTCGAACACGATTACTCCCTCGAACGCCGTGCCAGCCGCTACTTCTGTCCCACGTAGCCGGCCGAGCGGCTACGGTGGCCAATGTAACACCGTTACAGACGGGTGGCGCCGGATCAGGAAGGGCTAGTCGTGACGCACACAGCGCAGGAGAGCCTCGCGGTCGGCAACCCCGCGCACGCCCACCGGGAAGACGCGATCGGCACGCCTCCGAAGGGCCCGACCCTGGTGCCTGCCGAGCGCTACCACTCCGCGGCCTTCGCGCAGCTCGAGGTCGAGCGGATGTGGCCGAAGGTCTGGCAGGTCGCCTGCACGGTCGACCACGTCGCCGAGCCCGGTGACTACTTCGAGTATCGCTGCGGCACCTACTCGGTGCTCGTCGTTCGAGGCGACGACGGCGCTCTGCGCGCGTTCCAGAACGTGTGTCGTCACCGGGGCAACTCGCTGTGCACCGGCTCCGGATCTGAACTACGCGAACTGAAGTGCGGATACCACGGTTGGACGTGGGATCTCTGCGGCTCGCTCAAGCGGGTGCCCAACCGCAAGGGGTTCGGCGCGCTGCCGATGTCTGAGTTTCCCTTGCTCGCAGCCAAAGTGGACACCTGGGAACGGCTCGTCTTCGTCAACCTCGATATCGATGCGATGCCGTTGGGCGAATTCCTGGAGGCGATGCCGGACGACATCGCGTGGTGCCGGCTCGGCGACTTCCGTTGCTACGCAACCATGACCGTCGAGGTCGACGCGAACTGGAAGACGATCGCCGACGGATTCAGCGAGACCTATCACATCCAGACATTGCATCCCGAACTGCACAGGTGCATGGACGACGTCTATGCACCGCAGGTGATCTGGGGACACACCGGCAAGTCCGAGCAGATGTACGGCGTGCCGAGCCCGCAGATCAAGGAGCCGCTCTCCGACGCCGATGTGTGGGACGCGTACGTGACCACCCAGGGCGCGCTGATGGGCCTCGCCGAGGACGCCGCGTTCCCCGCCGATGAGCGGCGGCCCGGTCAATCGGTATCAGATGTGATCGCCGAGCGCACAAAGGCTTTCGCCACCGAGCGCGGCGTCGACCTGAGCTGGGCCAGCACCGACCAGATCCTGCGACTGCACCAGTACAACGTCTTCCCGAACATGTCGCTTCTGACCAACGCCGATCACCTGACGGTGTTGACCGCACGTCCAGGGCCAGACCCCGATCACGGCGAACTCGTGATGATCCTGTGGATGCGGATGCCTCCCGGCGCGCCGCGAGTCAAGCCGGCCGACATGCACATGACGGCCGATGAGGCGCACCCGGGTCTGGTGCTGACCCAGGACATCGCGGTGCTCGCGGGTCTCCAACGCGGTCTGCACCAGCCCGGTTTGACCCATTTGACACTGTCCAACGAGGAGCGCCGTGTGATCAACATGCACCGCAACCTCGAACGCTATCTGGATCTGCCCGAGTCGGAGTGCATGACCGGAGGTGAGACGCCGTGAAGGAAGCGATCGACGCCGAGGCGATCCTCGACACCGCGGCTCGCCTGATCGAGCTCGAGGGCGTGGATGCCTTCACCATGCGCCGTCTCGCCGACGAGCTCGGGGTAGCCGCCACCTCCATCTACTGGCATGTCGGCGGCCGGGACAAGCTGTTCGACAGCCTGGTCGATTGGTTGTTGAGCCAGATGGCGCGTCTACCGGCTGAAGGTGACACTCCCGTCGATCGCATTGCGTCACTTGCCCGCTCGCAGCGCAAGGCACTGATCGACCGGCAACACCTCCTCGGCCATCGCCCACGAGCGTGACCGAACCCCTCAGCTGTTCCTGCCGATTCAGCAGACGCTCGCGGCGCAGCTGGCGGACGTGGGTGTCACCGGAACCGATGCGGCTCTGATCCTGCGCGCGATCCAGGTTCACGTGATCTCCTCTGCCGTCATGCAGTTCTCGGCCGTTCGCGGTGCCAAGCACGACGAAGAGGACCCCTCACTGTGGACCGATGACTGGCCCGACCGGGCGCTGGTCGAGGCGCTGCAGTCCCCGACCGACTACGACGCGGTTTTCGAGTACGGGCTCAGTGCGCTTCTGGCGCCGCTGCGGAGTCGCCTCGCCGACGGGTAGCGCCCCACAGTCCGACGCCGATGCCCACGACTGCACCGCCGAGCCCGATGATCTGTTGCGATTTCTTCATGTCGTGGTGAACGCTCATCCCGCCCAGTAAGTCCGAGGCGTCGGCCCCGCCGGACGCGAGGAACCAGCCGCGGGTGTTCTTTCCGCGGATGGCCGCCGACACCAGCAGGCCGCCGATCAGCGCGTCGCGATAACCCATCGAACGCAAGAGCAGCTGTGCCGTCGGTGCCGGCTCGTCGGGATCGCCCCACAGGCGATTCGCGCGGAGCGGATCCACGAGAAAGGAGATTCCCGACGCCAGGCGGATACCACCGACGGCGAGTGCGGCGCGGTCTATGGACATGTGCAGCAGCCTAGGGTCTGGCGATTAGTCCGTGGTGGCGGACGAGTCGGAATACTTGTGAATATGGATACCTCGCGGATCGTGCTGTACATGTCGATGTCGCTCGACGGTTTCATCGCCGGCCCCGACGACACAAAGGGCAATGCCCTTGGTAATGGGGGCGACAGGCTGCACAGGTGGTTGGCCGAGGGCGGTGACGATCCAACGAGCTATCGACCGGCCGACGAGGCAGGTCGAACGGTTTTCGACGAGTTGCTGGCGACCCGCGCCGTGATCACCGGCAGTCGCACCGCAGACTTCGCCGACTACTGGGACGGCGATCATCACGACGGCGTGCCGATCTTCGTCCTGACCCATCAAGCCCCCACCGGCACCTACCCCGGTGACGTCAATTTCGTGACCGACGGCGTCCAGTCGTGCGTCGAGCAGGCCAAGAAGGCTGCCGGTGATCGTGATGTCATGCTGCACGGTGCCTCCACGGCACAGGCATTGCTGCGTGCAGGAATGCTGGATGTGCTCGAGATTTCGCTCATCCCAGTCCTTTTCGGCGAGGGCAGGCGACTCTTCGACCAACTCGGACCCCACCGCATCGAGCTGGAGCGGGTCCGCACCCTCGAGTCGCCCGACGCTCTACACGTCCGGTACGAGGTGAAGTATGGTCAATCAGTGCGGTGAAATCGCTTGCGCCGCTCGCACTATCGCGTCGGCTGACCGGTCCACATCCTCGTCGGTCGTCGACCAGTTCGAGACGGAAACCCGAAGCACATAATCGCCGTGCCAGGTCGTGCCGCCGAGCCAGCAGGTCCCATCGCGCTGGACGGCGGCCACCGCTGCCCTGTTGGCGTCGTCCCCGCCCGGCAGTCGCACCAGCACCTGATTGAGAACCACGTCATTGACGATCCGCGCACCGGGAATGCTTGCGAGTCGCGCGGCCATTCGCCGGGCCTGGGCGCAGTTGCGTTCGACCAGTTCGGCCACTCCGGCCCGGCCCAGCGACCTCAAGGCCGCATATATCGGCACGACGCGCGCGCGGCGTGAGCTCTCCGGCACATAGTTGGTGTTGTCGCGCTGGCCGGGATCGGCGACGAGATAGGGACCCGCCAGGCTCATCGCGGTGACAAGGGCGTCGGAGTCGGCGACGATGGCCATCGCGCCGTCGTAGGGCACGTTCAGCCACTTGTGAGCATCGACGGCCCACGAGTCGGCCTGCTCCACGGCCTCCGTCAGGTGTCGTAAGGCCGGGCTCGCGGCGGCCCACAGTCCGAACGCGCCGTCGACGTGCAGCCACGCGTCGTGACTGGCGCAGGCCTGTGCGATCGGTTCGAAAGCGTCGAAAGCACCGGTGGCCACGTTGCCCGCCTGGGCACACACAATCGTCGGACCGTTCGACTGGGCAAGCGCGTCGCTCAGCGCATCGGGCCGCATCCGGCCTTGGTCGTCGGCGGCGATCCGAACGGATGTGCTGGCGCCGAGCCCGAGTTGGCGCAGCGCGGTGTAGATCGTCGCGTGGGCTTGCTCGCCGCAGAGTATGCGTACCGGTGGTGCCCCGATGAGGCCGTCGGCTTCGACGTCCCACCCGGCCTTCGCGAGTACCGCGTGACGGGCTGCGGCCAGGCACGTGGTGTTCGCGCCCTGGCCCCCGGTGACGAAGCCGACGCCGGCATCGGCAGGCAGCCCGAACAGGTCGAGTGTCCACGCCGACGTGACCTCCTCGATGGCGGCGGCCGCCGGGGACAGGGAGTGGTACGCGGCGTTCTGGTCCCACGCCGAGACGAGCCAGTCCGCGGCCAGCGCGGCGGGCAGTGCGCCGCCGATCACGAAACCGAAATGGCGCGGGCCCGCGGTGGCCACCAGGCCGGGTTCTGCCCCGGCCACCAGCGCGTCGATGACGGCGTCCGGGGCCTCACCGTGCTCCGGCATCGGGCCGCCGAGTACTTCGCGAACACCGGCGGCGTCGACGCGGGCGGCCACCGGACGCTCGTCGAGGCCGCCGAGGAATTCCTCGGCGTGCTGCGCGGCGGTGGACAGGCCGCCGGTGCGATCGCGCATGTGCAAACCCTTTCTGCGAGTGGCGGTTACAGGCCGAACTGATCCTCGATGACGCCGAGCCAGATCTGCGCCGCGTCGATCGCCACCTTCTCGCTGATGAAGGCGTGTTGGGTGCCCGTGTAGATGTCGCGGAACGCCCGCTCCAGTCGACTGCCCTCGCGGATCGAGCTGGTGCCCGCGACCAGATGCGCCCATTCGGCGCATTCCCGTGCCGCGTCGGTGGCGTAGACGGCGGCCGTCCGCATATCCGCGCGAAGCGTCGGGGTCAGGTCTTCGCCTGCGGCGACGGCAGATTCGGCGGTGGTGAACGCCTCGAGAACCAGGAGGCGGGCGGCCCGCCACGCCGAAACGTGATGCGCGAGCCCCTTCTGAAAGGTCGGGCGGCTGGCCAGCGACGCCATGTCGCTCATCCGGTACTTGGTGGCGGCGAGTTCCTGGACATCGTCGAGCATGCTCTTGGCCACGCCGAGCGCCCACGATGCGTGGCCGGCGGCGGTGACGGGCATCAGCCCCATGCGGGTAGCCGGAGAACGTCCCCGCAGAGGTTCGCGGGAGAACAGGGCGAAGGTGCGATGCGCGGGGACGAACACGTCCGCGGCGCTGTAGTCATAGGAGCCAGTGCCCTTGAGGCCCTGGACGAACCAGCCGTCGTCGAACGAGATCTCCTCCCGCGGCACCACGGCGATCTGCATATCGGGCACGCCCTCGCTGATCCAGCGCATCTCCCCGTCCACCATCGGGAAGAAGCCGGCGGCGACGTACTCGGAGTGGCCGGTGCCCGAGCCGAAGCTCCACGACCCGCTCAGCCGGTAGCCGCCATCGACGACGAGTCCCCTGGCCGTTGGGAAAGAACTGGCCGCCCATCGTGACGCGGTTGTCGTGGGCGGTGAACACCTCCGCGAAGCCGTCATCGGGCAGATACGCCGCGGCGGCGAACGACGACGGCAGGTTCGCGATGCCGATCCAGCCGAACGAGCCATCCTGCCAAGCCATTTCGATCCACGTCTCGATCATCTCCGAAAACGTTGGCTCGACACCGCCCGCCGGACGCGGGTTGAATGCGGACATCAACCCGGATGCCCACATCTCCTCCACGACCGCAGGGGTGAGGGTGCGGTTTCGCTCCGACTCGGCGGCTTCGGCGGCCACGAGGTCCCGCATTCCGCGGGCCAACCCGACAACCCGGTCAGGCGCTTCGGCTATCGACGTCATTCGGTTGACCACTAGCCGCGTGCAGATGAGCAGACCGCTAACTCCCCGAACTCGCCGGCTAGGTACGCGGCCCGGCACGCCCGACGGGCCAACTTGCCGCTCGTGGTGCGAGGGATCGCGCCTGCAGGTACGAGCCGGACGTCGGCGACCGAAAGGCCGTGTCGCTCGCGACACTTCCGCGCGAATGGCTTTGACGGCGGGAGCCGGGTCCGCGCGGCGTGTGCCCGACGCCCGTTCTGCGACGACCACCAACTGCTCGCCGCCACCGGACGGCACGGTGAACGCGGCGACATATCCGCGACGCACAATCGGCGATGCCTCCGCGGTGGTGTCCTCGATACCCTCTGGGTAGAGCTGACGGTCGTGGATCGTGATCAGATCCGCAATGCGTCCGGTGACATAGAGCTCGCCGTCGAGGTAGAACCCCAGATCCCCGGTCCGCAACCACGTCGCGCCTGCCGGAGCGCCGTGCGCGTGGCTGCCCTCGCCCGTGTCCGAGCGGAGAATCGCGCCGAACGTCCGCTGCGTTTCTTCGGGACGTCCCCAATACCCGCGGCCGACGTTGTTGCCGTGCAACCAGATCTCGCCGACCCGGCCATCGGGGAGCTCACTGTCCGTGCCGGGATCCACGATCACGCACCATTGACTGCGAGCAATCTGGCCGCACGACACCTGTGCCGCGGAGTCGGGGCTGTCCGCGGCGACCCGCACGGCTTCGCCTCTTCTCCAACATTTCGCGGTCGAGGTGGATGACGGCAGGGCTGGCGGTCGGGGCGATGGTCGAGACGAACAGGGTCGCCTCGGCGATGCCGTACGACGGTTTGATCGCCGTCGGCGGCAGACCGAACGGCGCGAATGCGGTATTGAATGCCTCGATCGCCCTCGGGCTCACCGGTTCCGAACCGAGGATCAGCACGACATTGCTCAGGTCGACGTCGTCCCCCGGCGCGGGCACGCCGCGCTGCGCGGCGTACTCGCATGCGAAATTGGGTGCGGCGGTGACGACGCGACCCTCCCGTGACCCGGCCGCCAATGCGTGGATCCAGCGTTCCGGACGCCGGATGAACGCCGCGGGTGACATCAGCGTCGAGTGGCCGCCGTAGACGGTGGGAAAGCCGATCATCGACAGCCCCATGTCGTGGTAGAGCGGTAACCAACTGCAGCCGTGTGTGTTCCGGTCGAGAAGGTCGATCGACAGGATCATCTGCGTGAGGTTGGTGCCGACCGCTCTGTGGGTGATCTCGACACCGGCGGGATCCCGCGTGGATCCCGACGTGTACTGCAGGTGGGAGACGTCCTCGGCGTCGATGTGAACGGGAACCAGTGCGTCAGCGGCCGAGTCCGGTACATCGTCGACGGTGATGATGTGTGGTCGTGGTGCGAGCCCGATCTCGGTCAGCGCCGCCTCGACGGCCGCCGATGCCGCCGACGTGGTCAGCACGACAGTAGGGCGTGAATCGTGAAGTGCTATCGCGAGACGCTGCGCGTGACCCTGCAACTCGGGCGCGAACAGCGGCACCGCGATGGTGCCCGCCTTGATGGCGGCGAAGAAGCCCGCGACGTAGTCCAGGCCCTGCGGGGCAAGGATCGCCACCCGGTCCTCTCGGGACGCGACCTGCTGAACCCGTGCACCGATGGCGCGTATCCGGCGGCCGAGTTGTGTCCAGGTCAGTTCGGTGACGAAACCCGACTCCGACTTGGTGTGGTCCAGGTAGCGGTATGCCACCGAGTCGCCGACGCTGCCGATGTTGCGCTCGATGAGCGAAATGAGCGTGATGTCGGCCGGCAACGCGACATTTCCGGCGGCATCCAGGCAGTCCTCGATCCGTAGTAGACCCAGGTGAGGCCGTGAGTCGCCGGTCATACCCATAGCATAAGTTACTGTTACGGTCAGTTGCACTAACTTGAGCTGTGGTCATGGTCACTTTCATCGGAGAGGATCGGCGAGTGACTGATCCCCGACCGACACTTCCCGCACTCTGAAGCGGCGTGGACCGAAAGGCGTTGCAGATCCTGATCAACGGTCGGGCCGTCGAGACACTGCTCCCTCGCAGCGGATCGCCCGACACAACCACGAGCGGATCATGGCCGTGGAGATTCCCGGGGCATCACCCACGACGAGGTGCCTGCGACTACGAGCCGCAGCCCAGGGTGTGGGCCTACTCCCCCGCCCGCGCCGATGAAGATCTCGCCAGGCTTGCCGCGCAGTAGCGCAAATCCGACTCCCAGCCATCCCGCAGGTGACGGGCATCACGGTGCCAGCAGATGCACACCAACCCCTCTGACTGATCGATGCTTTGGGGACAAGCCTCGGTGGCTCGCTGCGCACGATGGCGCAGTGAATTCAGGCAGCCGCTGCGTGGCCGTTGCTCCATCACACAAAGGAACGAAAATTAGGAACCGAATTAAGTTATTCGGCGCGGCCATCGGTGCCGCGTCACTGCTGGGCTTAGGTGTTGGCGCAGCGGTCACCGGAGAGGCCCAGGCGGCCTCGACAAACAGCGTCGGTGGTGCCGGTGCCACCGCGGTGCAAGAGGTCGGCGGCGGCGGGAAAACATTCCCGTCACCAGCCTCGTGATTGCACCCGGCCCAGTCGCACCCGTCAAGGCGATACCGCCCTGCGGATTCGGCGCGGTGTATACGTGCGGAATGCCGTGATCGGGTAGCCGCAGGCCCTTGGTGACAACGGTGTCACTGTGGGCCAACTGACGATGCCTATAGCCCAACTAGGGCGTCGGCGGCCCAGGGAGCAGGGGGAGAATCAGCTCTCTATGGCCAGGCCGCCGACGCACACTCAAGGATGTCCCGGCAAGTGCCCGCTGACATCGAAGCCCGCCCCACCTTCTCCGTGGCTGCCAGCCTCACTGCGATTGACCCGCTGGCCGCAATGCCGGGTATCAACCATGTTGATACTTTTGCAGATGGGACCGGCCCTCGGTTGAGCCCGGAGCCAGTCAACATCCCCCCGATGTACTCCGGTGAGTACTCGCCGAGGCCGGCCTTCCAGCGGCTACGCGAGCATCCATCTTTTGCGAGCCGTGACCTGTCCAGCGCGCCGATGCTGCGCTACGGTCCGTTGGACATCGCGATGACCGACGTGCCCGACGGATTCCCGGTGCACCGCACCATGTCCGAGACCGCAGGTGGCTTCGCGTTCACCGAGATACGTATCGTCTACGACGACGGTGAACCGGTCACCGACGGAACCGTGGGCGAGCTGCACATTCGGGGTATCGGCGTGATGGCGGGCTACAACAAGCGCGAGCGCTGGGAGACGTTCGACGACGACGGCTGGTACCACACCGGCGACCGGGTCTACCGCAGGGAAGACGATCCGCGGTTGTTCTATGTCGGCCGCACAAGCGATCTCATCAAGGCCGCCGGTGCGAACGTGTCGCCTCTCGAGGTCGAGGGGGTGGTCGAGCAATTCGCCGAAGTGGCACAGTGCGTGGTCGTCGGAATCGACGATCCGGTGCGCGGCGAGGAAGTATGCGCCGTCGTGGTACCGGCCGCTACCGGGATCGACATCGAATCGGTTGCCGCGCGGACGCGGGATCAATTGTCGGCCTACAAGGTTCCGACGCGGTGGGTGCTGGCGACCAGCGACCAGATTCCGACCTTGCCGAGCGGAAAGCTCAACCGAAAAGGCCTGCGCGCGCTCGTCATCGACGGAACGCTGGAAGCCGTCCGCACCTGAGTCAGTAGGCCCGGGCGATATACGCGATCGCGCGTGCGTCGTCGTCGGTGTCGGGCAGCGTTCCGTCGTCGCGTTGCAGACACCGCACCGTCAAGCCGCCCGCGGCGAGGATCTCTTCCCCGGAGACGCCGACCGAACCCCATGGCATGCGGGCGATGCCGGTGCGCGCGACGTCGCGCACCTCGTCCAGCGTCGTGCAGTCGGAGATGAGCGCATCGCGTCGTGCCGTTGCGGCATCGAGCATGTCGGTCTGGACCCCGCGGGTCAGCCGCTGCACCTCGTCGGCGACGGTGTCCAGCGTGACCTTGGTCTTCTCGCGGGTGTCGCGCCGGTACAGGACTGCGGCGTTGTCGGCGATGTCTCGCGGGCCGATCTCGATGCGGATCGGCACACCCTGTAAATCCCACTCGGTGGCGCGCCAGCCGAACGCCTGATCAACGTCGTCATCGAGGCGCGCCCGAACGCCGCGCCGGGTCAGCTCGTCGACCAATGCCGAGGCGGTGCGGGCGACCTCACCGTCGGTGTCTTTGACCACCACGACGACCGCCTGGACCGGTGCGACCATCGGCGGCAGCACGAGACCGAAGTCATCGCCGTGGCACATGATCAACCCGCCGAGCATGCGGGTCGACGAACCCCACGACGTCGTCCAGCAGAGCTCCGTTGCGCCTTCGGCGCTGCGGTAGCCAATGTTGAAGGCCCGGCTGAACCGCTGGCCGAATTCGTGCGACGTGCCCATCTGCAGCGCCTTACCGTCGCGCATGATGGCCTCACACGTCATGGTGTTCGCGGCTCCGGCGAAGCGCTCGCTTGCGGTCTTGCGACCGACGATGACGGGTATGGCCAGCACGCTGCGCATGAAATCGGCGTAGACGTCGTGCAGGATTCCGCGGGCGTACTGCCGCGCATCGGATTCCGTCGTGTGCGCGGTGTGGCCCTCCTGCCACAGAAATTCAGTGGTGCGCAGGAAGATTCGCGGCCGCATCTCCCACCGCACGACATTCGCCCACTGGTTGAGCAGCAGCGGCAGGTCGCGGTAGCTGTCGATCCATTTGGCCATGTATCCACCGATGACCGTCTCGCTGGTGGGGCGGATGGCGAGCGACTCGGAGAGTTCTTTACCCCCGCCGTGCGTGACAACGGCCAGCTCAGGACTGAATCCCTCGACATGGTCGGCCTCGCGCTCGAAGAAACTCATCGGCACCAGCAACGGGAAGTACGCGTTGCGCGCGCCTGCGGCCTTGATCCGCCAGTCGACCTCGTCGGCCATCCGCTCCCATATCGCATATCCGTTCGGGCGGATGACCATGGTTCCGCGGGCCGGACCGTTCTCGGCGAGCTTCGCCTTGGTGAGTACGTCCTGGTACCACCGTGGAAAGTCCTCTTGCTGAGCAGTCAGCACCGCCATCTGCGCGACGCTACTGAGTGGGGGCCCCGAAAGTCCCGCGGTTTTTATTCGGTGCGAGCTACGAGCGGGTCGCCTCGACGAAATAGCCCCGCGGCACATCGGGCACATCCATCGGTGCTGCGCGCGCGAACCACCTACCCCATTCATTGCCCGGTTTCGCGATGTCGGTGACCGTCGCCGACCAGCCGTGGCGCTCGGCCAACTCCCCCGGTTCGTCGGTGCCGAACAGCCAGGGCGAACCCTGCTCGGCCATTGCCCTCACAAGCGGCGCCATCATCGGCGACTCCAGCAGCGTCTTGCCGACAACGTCGTACAGCAGGGTCGAGTTGGGCGCCGACAAAGTGTGCACGCGATCGAACAGTGTCCGCACGATGCCTTCATCGAGGTATTGCAGCAAGCCCTCGATCAGCCAGACCGTGGGTGTGTGCGGATCGAAGCCCGCGGCCGTGAGCGCGGCGGGCCAGTCGCCGGCCAGGTCCACACCGATCGCCACCCGGCGACACCGGGGCTCGTCCTCGGCAAGGATGTCGCCCTTGGCGGCGATCACCGCAGGCTGGTCGAGTTCGTAGACGGTGGTGCCGTCGGGCCAGGCCAGCCGGTACGCCCGCGCGTCCATTCCGGCAGCGAGAATCACCACCTGCGCCGCGACGCGCACCGCCCGTAGCAGGGCATCGTCCAGGAACCGGGTGCGCACGACGATCTGAACCGTCGAGCGCTCCCCGGTTTCGGCGATCGCCGCCGCGAGCAGCGCCCGGCCGGTGTCCCCGGCCAGTTTGTCCGCATACGGGTCGGTGAACAGCCGGTCCTCGCGCGTGGATTCCATGGCGCGGATCGCCGCCACCAGGAGCCCGGTGCCTGCAACCGCCTCTTTAGTTCTGTCCATGGCTCAATGATCGACGGCCGAGCGCTCGCTGAGGTACAGATTTCGGGTGCAATCCGTACGTAGCGCTCGCGGGACGTCGTCGCGCGCAACCGCACCAGTTCAGGCGATGACCCGAACCAGGTAGGGCGCCATGTTGTTCGTCCGAACCGGCGAGACCGTCACGACCGGATCGCCGGCCTCCACCATCTGGTCGTTGCCGATGAACAAGGCGACGCTCTGATTGCCGTTGGGGCCGTAGAAGATCAGGTCGCCGGGAAGCGCCTGCTGCGGCAGGACCTTGCGGCCGACGTTGTACTGCGCGCCCGACGACCGGGGCAGCTTGATCCCGACACCGGCGAACGAGTACAGCACGAGGCCGGAAGCGTCGAAACCGACGATGCTTGCGGCCGGGTCCAGCCCGACGACGCGGCCTGCGCGGTCCAGCCCGACGGCGTTGTCCGTCGGGCCGCTGCCGCGGGTCGGCCCATTGACATCGCCCCCGCCGAACGAGAACGGCACTCCGCGCTGCGCAAGGGCACGCGCGATCACGTACTGGACGGCCTGCTGGCTGCTGAGCGTTTTCGTGATGTCGGCGGTCGCCAGACCGGGCGTCGCCAACAACACGACAAGGCCGACGGCCAAGGCGTAGATGCGTTTCATGTCGAGCGTTCACTTTCTTCAGAGATGTCACCGCGACCACAGCGGGTGAGCCGCCAGGCGGGCGGAGTCACCACAGCTACTTCTACAACCCGTTTTCGCCAGCTGCCATGCGCCGCACGGCACATCGTCAATGAGTGGCCATACCGTGACGCAACGGTGACCGATGTGTTTGCATATCGCGGTGAGCGAGTTCTTTTCCTACCGCTTCGATCGGCGGTTCGTGCCCATGTGGCTGGGTGCCGGTGCGCTGCCGTGGCGCGATGGCGTCACGTTGACCGATGACGGCAGGTTCGTCGCGACCTTCGGCCTGCTCCGAGTCGACACACCGCTGGTGAACATCTCCGACACGCACGTCACCGGTCCCTACCGATGGTGGACGGCGGTCGGCCCCCGAATCTCGTTCGCCGACGACGGTCTGACGTTCGGGACGAACCCCCGGGCAGGGCTCTGCGTCCACTTCCGCGACAGGATCAAGCGCGTCATCGGTCTTCGCGACCACTCCGCCCTCACCGTCACCGTCGCCGACCCGCATGCGCTGGAGGCCAGCTTGCGCAGCGCCCGGGAATAGCGCCGCGCCCACGTTGTTGACCGTTTGGTACAGAATGACAATCGGAAGGCAACGAAATGACCGCGATCACCCCGACGGACGGCAAGATCATCGCGCTCGTCACGGGCGCGAACCGAGGCCTGGGTAAGCGGTTCGCCGCCGAGTTGGTGGCCCGCGGAGCCAAGGTCTACGCAGCCGCGCGACGGCCGGAAACAGTCGATGTCCCCGGGGTGATACCCGTCGCGCTGGACATCACCGACCCCGAGTCGGTGCGCCGCGCCGCCGAAGTCGCGTCCGATATCAACGTCCTGGTCAACAACGCAGGCGTCTCAACACATTCGGATCTGTTGTCGGGTGCCATGGACGACATCCGGCTCGAGATGGAGACCCACTACTTCGGCACCCTGCAGGTGACCCGCGCATTCGTTCCGGTCATCGAGCGCAACGGCGGCGGAGCAGTCCTCAATGTGCTCTCGGTGCTGTCCTGGGTGCACGCGGCCAAGTTCGGCGCCTATGCCGCGGCCAAGGCGGCGGGCTGGGCGCTGACCGATGCGCTCCGCGAGGAACTCGCGCCGCGTGGCGTCCACGTCGCCGCGCTGCACGTCGGCTTCATGGACACCGACATGGCGGGGTTCGTGCGCGACGACCAGAAGACCGATCCCGCGGTGGTCGCCGCCCATGCGCTCGACGGTCTGTTCGCTGGCGAACCGGAAATCCTCGCCGACGAGCTGACGCGGACCGCGAGGGCTCAGTTGTCACGGCCGCCGCAGGTCGCCACACTTTGACAGGTGAGCGCCAGGGCGTGCGGATTCCGCACACTCGGCGAAACGTGCGCCGTACTGTTGACATATGGCCATCGTCGAAGCTGATGCACAGCCCCAAACCCCGTTCGAGCAGGATGTCGCCGCCATGCAGCGGTACTTCGACAGCCCACGCTTCGACGGGATCATCCGCCTCTATTCGGCGCGCCAGGTCGTAGAGCAACGCGGCACGATCCCCACCGACTACCCGGTCGCGCGGCAGGCGGCGGCGGCCTTCTACGACCGCCTACGCGAACTCTTCGCCGAGCACAGAAGCATCACCACCTTCGGGCCGTACTCGCCCGGTCAGGCCGTGACGATGAAGCGGATGGGTATCGAGGGCATCTACCTCGGTGGCTGGGCGACCTCGGCCAAGGGATCCACGAGCGAGGACCCCGGCCCTGACCTCGCGAGCTACCCCCTGAGCCAGGTGCCCGACGAGGCCGCGGGGCTGGTGCGGGCACTGCTCACCGCCGACCGCAACCAGCAATACCTGCGCCTGCGAATGACCGACGACCAGCGCGCCGCAACGCCTGCCGTCGACTACCGCCCCTTCATCATCGCCGACGCCGACACCGGTCACGGTGGAGATCCACACGTGCGCAACCTGATTCGCCGTTTCGTCGAGGCTGGCGTGCCCGGCTACCACATCGAGGATCAGCGTCCCGGCACCAAGAAATGCGGCCACCAGGGCGGCAAGGTGCTCGTCCCCTCTGACGAACAGATCAAGCGCCTCAACACCGCCCGCTTCCAACTCGACATCATGGGGGTGCCCGGCATCATCGTCGCGCGCACCGATGCGGAGGCCGCCAACCTGATCGACAGCAGGGCCGATGAGCGTGACCAGCCGTTCCTGCTCGGCGCCACCAACCTCAAGATCCCCTCCTACAAATCCTGCTTCCTTGCGATGGTGCGCAACTTCTACGAGTCGGGGATGACGCACCTGAACGGTCATCTGCTCTACGCGCTGCCCGAAGGCGAGTACGCCACAGCGACCACTTGGCTTGAGCGCCAGGGTATTTTGGCTCTCATCGCCGAGGCGGCGACGTCCTGGCAGCGGGACGGAGACGCGGCGGTCGACGCCCTCTTCGACAACGTCGAATCGCGCTTCGTCGAAGCCTGGCAGAACGATGCCGGGCTCGAGACCTACGGCGCGGCGGTCGCCGAGCTGATCGAGTTCCGCGAGCGGGAGGGCGAATCGCTCGAGATGAGCGCGGCGGATTGGCGAAAGTTCGCGGATAAGGCGTCGCTGTATGAGGCCCGCGAGAAGGCGAAGGAGCTGGGCGCCGACGCCGGCTGGGATTGCGAGCGGGTGAAGACTCCGGAGGGCTACTACCAGCTGCGTGGCGGTATCCCGTACGCAATCGCCAAATCACTTGCCGCAGCGCCGTTCGCCGACATCCTGTGGATGGAGACGAAGACCGCGGACCTCGCCGACGCCAAGGAGTTCGCCGACGCGATCCACGCCGTGTACCCGGACAAGATGCTGGCGTACAACCTCTCCCCCTCGTTCAACTGGGACACCACCGGCATGAGTGACGACGAGATGCGCCGCTTCCCAGAGGAAATCGGCAAGATGGGCTTCGTCTTCAACTTCATGACCTACGGCGGGCACCAGATCGACGGTGTCGCCGCCGAGGAGTTCGCAGGTGCTCTCAAGCAGGACGGAATGCTGTCGCTGGCTCGCCTGCAGCGCAAGATGCGGCTCGTGGAGTCGCCCTACCGCACGCCGCAAACCCTGGTCGGCGGACCGCGCAGCGACGCCGCCCTGGCCGCCTCCTCGGGCCGGACGGCAACCACCAAGTCCATGGGCGAGGGCTCGACGCAGAGCCAGCACCTCGTGCAGACCGAGGTGCCGAAGAAGCTGCTTGAGGAATGGCTGTCGTTGTGGAGCGAGCACTACCACCTCGGCGAGAAGTTCCGCATCCAGTTCCGACCGCTGCGTGCGGGTGGCGAAGTGCTCGAGCTCGGCATCTACGGCGAACGCGGCGGCGGCGAAGAGAAGCTCGCCAACGTACTCGTCGACCCGATCAAGGACCGGAACGGCCGCAGCATCCTGACGGTGCGCGATCAGAACACATTCGCCGAGCAGCTGCGCCAGAAGCGCCTGATGACGCTGATTCATCTGTGGCTGATCCACCGCTTCAAGGCCGAGGCGGTGTACTACGTCACGCCGACCGAGGACAACCTCTACCAGACCGAGAAGATGAAGTCGCACGGCATCTTCCGCGATGTCCAGCAGGACGTCGGCGAGATCGTCGTCGCCGAAGTGAACCAGCCGCGCATCGAGGAATTACTCGCGCCAGATCGCGAGGCGCTGATGCGGCTGATCCGCAAGGAGGACTGACTGCGGTTTGTCGCCGCGCGGGAATGACTGAACGCCTTTTCGTATCGGCGTACACGCGGCAGTTCTCGCCCCGTTAGGCTTGTCTGTATGGGGCGGGTAAATCGGCTGATGGAACGTCGCGCCCTACGCCGCGCAGCCGACCAGGCCCTCTTGACCACCTTGGGAAATGCGACACCGAGCCAGGCGGGCGGCCGGCCTGACCAAGACTTCAAGTACAAAAGCGCCGAACCGGCCGAGTCCGACGCGTCCTACGATCACGAGCCGACGACCGATCCGATTCCGGTCGTCGAGGCCGGCGATCTCGCGCCCGCCGACTATGGCTGGCCCGACGAGGGCCTTCCGGTGGCTGAAAGTGTCGAGGTCCCACCCGCGCCTGTCGACGTCTACGACCTGGTGCCGTTCCAACCCGACGAACCCAAATGGGACGACGGCCGAGAAATTGCGGCGACCGAACACGCGCTGACCGAACCGCCCGATGACTACGGATGGGACACGCCCGAGGAAGCCCCGCCGCCGGCTCCCGTGCCGGAACGGCCCCCGCTGCGCGCGCGCCCCGTCGCTGACGGCGCCTATGTCCAGCCGTCCCTCGACTTCGCCGCGACGGAGGCTGCGCCCTGGTATCGCACCAAGCCGGCGGCGGCCGTACTCGTCGCCGCGATCATCGCCGCAGTGGTATGTGGAGGCTGGCTGGCGTTCCGGGGCCCGAGCACGACGGCCGACCAGTCGACCGACGCGCCGACGAGCGCACCGCCCGCACCGAACACGGCTGCGCCAACGGCAATGAGCGCCCCCCGGCCGTCGCCGGCTCCCCCGCCGCCTCCTCCGCCACCGTCGGCCGAGCCCACGTATTCCGCGCCCCAGCGGCAGTATTCGGAACCGCGCTACAGCGCGCCGACGCCGGCGCAGAAACCGAGGGTCGACGTCACCCGGGCGCCGATGAGTGTCGCTCCCGTGCCAAAGCCCGTTCCCGGCAGCGACTCCAGCATCCCCGGCAACTCACCTGGCGAGCAACCCCGGCGCCGCGGCTGCTTTGGTTTCTGCTGACCTGACAGGTTTCAACGGGATACGAATGCCGACAGAACCCGATCACGCCCCGTTTCTACTGCTGTCGATTCGCGGCGAGGATGCGGCGGCCGACGACGAGTATCAGGCGATGATGCGCTTCGGCGGGCTCGACGAGGACGGGATGCACCGAATCCGCCTCACCCACAGACCCTTAGGGCCCATCGATCTCGACGACTGGTCGGGCATCATCCTGGGCGGCGGACCCTATAACGCAAGCGATCCACCGGACTCGAAATCGTCGACGCAGCTACGCGCCGAGTCCGAGTTGCTGTCCCTCATCTCCGAAATCGTGGACCGCGACTTCCCGTTCCTCGGATGTTGTTACGGCGTGGGCATGCTCGGTTCGGTGATCGGTGCCACGGTCGACCGCAGCTACCCGGAACCGGTCGCCGCCGTCACGGTCACCCTGACCGAGGCCGGCCGCGACGAGCCGCTGTTCGCCGACCTGCCCGACGTGTTCGACGCATTCGGCGGTCACAAGGAGGCGGCCAGTTCGCTTCCCTCGCATGCGGTATGCCTCGCATCGTCGCCCGACTGCCCCGTGCAGGCTTTCCGGGTCGGCACCAACACCTACGCGACCCAGTTCCATCCCGAACTGGATCTCGACGGCATCCTCACCAGGATCGACGTGTACAAGAACCACGGCTACTTCGCACCCGAGTCGGCTGAGTCACTGAAAACAGCTGCGCGAAAACGACATATCGAATACCCGCCGACAATCCTGCGGCGGTTCGTCGAACGCTACACCCGGCGAAGGTGACCGAACCCTACGCCGGATACTCCGGTGCCCAGTGCACCTGCGCGATGCGCTCGGACAGCTGCTCGTCACTGCGCGCGGGCGCGACGCCGTCCGCGATGGCCTGTCGGCCGACGGCGTGGGCGATGCGCAGCGCGATGTCGGGGACAGTCCGACCACGCGGGCAACAGTGGCGCTGTCGGGTCCGACAACGCAGGCGACGCGTCACCGAGCGTGGCAGCCGCAACCCTCATCATGTCGTCGGTGACCCGGGTGGCCTGAGCCGCGGTCACGGCCAGCCCCATGGCCGGGAAGATGTAGACGTTGTTGCACTGGGCGATGGGCCGGGTCACCCCATCGCGTTGCAGCGGTGCGAACGGTGAGCCCGTCGCGACCAACGCGCGCCCATCGGTCCATTCGTCCAACTCGGCCGGATGCGCTTCGGCGTGGCTGGTCGGGTTCGACAACGGGAAGATGATGGGGCGCTCGGTCTTGCCCGCGAGCTCGCGCACGATCTCCTCGGTGAAGGCGCCCGCCGCGGTGGACAACCCCATCAAGATGCCGACATCCACGTTGTGCACGACGTCGGCGAGCTGGGCGTGTCCCGGCAGGTGCCAGCCCGCCACCCGGCTCGCCGGCTGGGCGAACTGCCGCTGTCCCGGGGACAGGTCGGTTCGGTCGTCGGTGAGCAGGCCGACGACGTCGACAACCCAGATCCGTTCTGCGGCTTCGGCTTCGGACAACCCCTGCGCCACCATCTCCCGCCGCACCATGCCCAGCACGCCGATGCCGGCCGAGCCGGCGCCCAGCATCACGACCTGTTGCTGCGACAGCGGACGGCCCGCCACCTGCGATGCGCCGTGCAGCGCTCCGAGCGTGACGGCCGCGGTGCCCTGGATGTCGTCGTTGAAGGTGAGCAGTTTGTCGCGGTAGCGCTCGAGGATCGGCTGCGCGTGCGCGGTGGCGAAGTCCTCCCACTGCAGCAACACGTCGGGCAGCTGCTCCTGCACGGCTCTCACGAAGTCGTCGATGAAGGCGTAGTACTCGTCGTCACTCGATCCGACGATGACGCCAGCCGAGGTACTGCGGATCCTCGAGGAGTTCGACGTTGTCGGTGCCCACATCGAGGACGATCGGCAGGGTGCGGGCCGGATCGATCCCGCCGATGAGGACGTACAGCGACAGCTTGCCGATCGGGATGCCCATCCCGCCGATGCCCTGATCCCCCAGGCCGAGAATGCGCTGACCGTCGGTCACCACGATCACGTCCGGGCTGCGGTGGGGACGGTTGTTGATCACCTCGGCGAGCCGGTCCCGGTCCGGATAGGACACGAAGAGCCCGCGTGGCCGCCGGTAGATCTCGCTGAAGCGTTGACAGGCCACCCCGACGGTCGGGGTGTAGACGATCGGCATCGTCTCGGAGATGTGGTCAAGCAGCACCCGGTAGAAGAGGGTTTCGTTGCGGTCCTGCAGCGCGCGGAGATAGATGTGTTTGTCGAGATCGTCTCGCCGCGTTGAGAACTCGTTCCAGCAGTGTTCGACCTGCTGGTCGAGAGTCTTTTCCAGCGTTGGCAGCAGGCCCAGCAGGCCGTATCTCTGGCGCTCCTCGCGGGTGAATGCGGTGCCTTTGGTGGTCAGCGCATCGAACAGTTTCGCCTGTCCGTGCAATTCCTCGGGCATGGCTCCCCTTCTGTCGGCTCCCTGCGAGGATTCCACGCTAGCGGGGTGAACACGCGGGAAACGTTTGGGTCCGACGATTGCCCGCGTCGTCGGGCGTGCGACACCATCGGTGCCGTGCCGGACGTCGATTTTTCGCTGTTGGATGTGCCACGAAACGCGCCAGTCGATGACGCGCAGGCCTTCCTGCGCACCGCGATGGCATGGCACTTCGGTGCGGAAACCGGCTCCGCATTCTGGCTACGGGCCGCCGAAGACCTGCCATTCGACCCGGTGGCCGACATCCACACGTTCGAGGATCTGCGGCGTTTTCCCAACCTTGTGAACACGTTGCGCAACGTCGCCGGTCGAGGATCTGATCCCGCGCGGATACGGTTCGCCGCCGCCGCTGCCCCAGATCTTTGAATCCGGTGGTACGACGGGGGCACCGAAGCGGACTGCCCAGCTGCCCGACTGGGTCGAGCAGGTCACCCAGTGGCAGACCGAAGACTTCACCGGCGGCGGGTTCGTGCGAGGCGCTGGGTTTCTGTGCCTCATGCCGAGCGGACCACACGGCGTCAGCTACTTCTCGCGACGGGTCTGTGAGCGGCTCGGCTCGGTCTTTCACCCGATCGACCTCGACCCCCGGTGGGTGAAGAAGTTGGCCATCCGCAACGGGACCCGTGAGGTGACCGGATACGTCGAGCATGTCATCGAGCAGGCCAGATGGATTCTGCAGACCCAGAACGTCGCGAACATGCACACCACCCCGCCGCTGCTGGAGGCGATCGCCCGAAACGACGCCGACGTCGACCTGATCAACCAGAAGATCCGCTGGCTGCTCCTCAGCGGCGCGCACGTCGACTCGGACACGCTCGACGTGCTGCGGCGACATCTTCCCGGGCACGACGATCACGATGGCCTTCGGCAGCACCATGATTCTGTCGCAGGCCACCACCCGCGTCGTTGACAACGACTGTTCCGCGTTCGCTTTCGATCCGCGGACGCCCTACGTCGTCTTCTCGGTGGTCGATCCGGGCACCGGCGAGCCGGTGCCGTACGGCGAGCGGGGACAGATCGTGATGAACCACATCAGCAAGGGCATGTTCATCCCCCACAATGTCGAACGCGACACCGCAATCCGCCTCGCCGGACCCGACGGCCAGATCGGCGACTCGGTCGCCGAGGTCAAGCCGGTCGAGGTCTTCGACGGGGAGCCCGTCGTCGAGGGTGTCTATTGATCGAGATCGATGCGCTCGGCCCGACGGGTGAGTACCGCTCGCGCAACCGCGAACTGATCACCGACAGCGAAGGCGTTGCGGTCGCCGAGTTGACCATCGCGCCGAAGCTGTACGTGGCGCGGGCACTCAACGCGCAACGCAGAACACGGCCGCTGGCCGCACCGCAGCGGCAGGCCGCCCTTGTCCGAGCCGCCGACGCATTCCTGAACTCCGCAGTCTGCGGGCTGGATTTCGAAGCGTATGTGCGACTCGCCAGCCGCGTGTCCGGCCTGCCGATCGCCGCGGCGCGACACGGGGCGCGCGAGGTGGCCGACGGTCTGTCGACCGCGTTCGACGCGGTACGCCCCGCGTGCCCGTCGGGCGCCACCGCCGACTGGCGCGATCAGCGGCGTGGCGGCGGTGCCGTGTGGGCCCGCCGGGGAGGCGTGTTCGCCGTGCTTGCATCCGGGAACGCGCCCGGTGTGCACGCACTGTGGCCGCAGGCACTGGCGCTGGGCTACCGCGTCGCAGTCCGCCCGTCGCGACGCGAGCCGTTCACCGGGCACCGTCTCGTCCATGCATTGCGACAGAGCGGTTTTCGCGATCACGATGCGCTGTTCCTGCCGACCGACTATGCGGGCGCCGACGAACTCGTCGGCGGAGCCGACCTCGCGATGGTGTACGGCGGTCAAGACGTCGTCGACAGGTACGCCGACGACCCGACGGTGTTCGTCAACGGACCCGGCCGAACCAAGATCCTGATCACCGACGATCGGGACTGGCGCGACTATCTCGACGTGATCGTCGATTCGATCGCCCACCTCGGTGGGATGGCATGCGTCAATACGACAGCGGTGCTCTGCGAACACGACGCCCCGGCGTTGGCGAATGCGATCGCCGAGCGACTGTCATCGATTGCGCCGCTACCGATTACCGACGACCGAGCCGTGCTACCGACTCAGCCCTTGGCCAAGGCGCAGGCGTTGGCCGACTATCTCGCGGCGAAGGCCGCCGGTACGACAGCCGTTCTCGGCGCCGACCAGGTGGTCGCCGACCTTGGCGACGGCCGTGCCGCGTTGCGCCCGGCTGTGCACCTCCTCGCCGGGCCGGAACCCGACGTGCTCAACACCGAGTTGGCGTTCCCATGCGTGTGGGTGTCCCCGTGGTCGCGCGACGACGGCATCGCCCCGTTGCGCCAGTCGCTGGTCGTCAACGCCATCACCGGCGACGAAGCCCTGATCGACGACCTGGTGGCCGAGCCCGGCATCGCCAACGTGTACAGCGGCCGGTATCCGACCTACTACACCGCGCCCGGGATCCCGCACGACGGGTTCCTCGCCGATTTCCTGATGCGCTGCAAGGGTTTCGCGCGCGACTAGCCGAGGGGAACGAAGCGTTTCAGCTTGCCGGTCGACTCGTGGCGTTGCAGTCTGTCGACGACGCGGATCTCGACCTCGGGGTCGGACAACCCGTGCCTGCGCAGCGCGGCGGCCAACGCCGACGCCAGCGCCGTCCCCGTCGGGCACCCCCACGGTGAGCACATCGGCGCCGCGGACGGTCTGATGCACCTGGTACTCGGAGACGCGGGGATCCGTGCCGAGGACGTGGCGGAACACGCTCGCCGGGATCGTGGCGGTGCCGTAGCGGAAGTCATCGTCACGTCGGCCGCCGATGTCGGCCACCCGCGCGAACACGCTTCCGCACGCGCACTGGCCGGGCAGCCAATCGACTTGATCGCCAAGGTCATAGCGGATGAACGGGAAGGTGCGGTTGGCGAGGCCGGTGGCAAGCGTTCGGGCGGCCGGCTCGTCCGGGCCGACGGGTGCGCCGGTCTCGTCGACGCGTTCCAGCACGACCTCGTCCTCGCACACGTGCAGACCCTCGCCGCGTGCGCAGCCGACCGCCTGCACGCCGATCTCGGTCGACCCCCACAGGTTGTGCACCGGCGCATCCCATGCCTCGCGAATGGCCTGCCTGTCCTCGTCGAGGAGCGGTTCGGAGTTGGTGCTCACCCGCACGGGACGGATGTCGAGGCTTCCGGCCAACGAAGCACGGGCGAGTTGCCCGACCACGGTGGCGTAGCCGACCAGGTGCGTGGGCTCGGCCGCCGCGACGGCCGCGATGGTTTCGTCGATCGGCGCTCCCGCCGGTATCACGACGGTTTCCATCCCCGGCGCCGTCGGCACATCGAACAGCGGCGTGCTGGCGTGCGGCGGCATACCCGCCGCCAGAACGGCGAGCCTCGTAGGTGCGTGCGATGCCCGCCGCTCTTCGCGCGCCTGCAGGCGCCAGGCCAGACAGGCGATGGACACGAAGAAATGCCAGTCCCATACGTAGACGCCCCGCACGCCGCTGGACCCACCGGAACTGAAGATCTGCTGATCGCTCGGTGTGTACGAAAACCAAAGCTGGCTCAGCCAGAATCCGTTCGGCGCGCTCCCGGGTGAGGTCGGCAACGGTGACGATGTCATCCCACTCGTCCTGGGCTTCCGCCTTCGTCATCATCGGCACGCCTGCCAGGTCGGCTGCCGTGACCACCGATGGATCGATGCCACGCAGCCGCCGGGCATGAAACGGCGACCGTTCCCTGGCGTATGCCAAAAGCGAGCGCAGGCGCTCGGTCTGGTGGTGTTCGATCTGTTCCCGCGACCAGTCGACGCGCCCGATGTGATCCGCCATGGCGCCTTGCACGGCGTGTAGGTGAGCGGCTCGCAGCCGCTCATATGAGTCGCGCGCGGAGCTCACAGCAGGCCGCCACCTCCGAGGAGGCCGCCACCTCCGCCATCCCCTCCCGGCCCCTGGCCGGCTGCGGGTGCGCGAATTTCGGGTGCGACGCTGATCGGGGCCCGGGTGGCGGGCGTTTTCGTCGTCCGCGTCTGGGGCGCGCGGCTCTGGGGCGCAGGCGGTTGGGCGGGCAGCTGCTGCTCGGGCACGGACTCGACGGTCTGCGTCTGCGGGGCTTCGGTCGGCTCCGGCGCCTGCGGCGGCGGAACGGGTGCGGCCTGGCTCGGAACCATGGGCACCGTCGTCGACAACGGAGTGGGATCGAGCGGGGCCTGGACCGGATCGGTGGCCCCGTTCGGCTGTTGCAGGAGAAGAGCGGCGATCACGGCCACCACCCCCAGCGTGCCAAGGACGAAGGCGGCAAAGGCCATCCTCACGGGTGCGGCGCTCGGTGCGCCCTTGTCAGGGTCGGACGATTCGTGGGCCGCGGATTCGGCATCGACGGCGTGGTCGGCCGACTCCTGGTCATCGAGGGGCTCGAAGAGGTAGTCGAACCGACTGGAGAGGCTGTCCTCTCTCGGCATTGGGGAGATGCTACAGGCGGTCGGCTCGAAGGGTCAGCCGGCCGCGTTCGGCCGCAGCGCAGGACAGTCGCCGTCTTTGTCGGCGGCGAGTTCGAAGTGCCATATCTCGTTCGCATAGATCTGGCACAGGCCGAACCGAGAACCGTTGCGAATCAACCAGGTATCGGCTTCGACCGGCCCAACGTCGACGGCCTCGCCCACCACGTGCCGTGATGTATTGGGTGAAGCGACGAACTGCTGTGCGGTGTCGACGCTTCCGTACGTTCGCACTGCATCGTCGAACAGCCGCTGCTGAAAACCCTTGGTGCGCCAGCCCGATGTGATCTGCACGCCGACGCCGTCGGCCTCGGCACCGCGGGCCGCATTCTGGATCGCGGCAAGCAACGCAGGATCCAGCCACGCGATCACCGGGTTGGTCGCGTCGAACGGCGAGATGGTCTGGCCGTCGGGAAGGTATCCGCCGATCGTGTCGGTGGCGGCGGGGCCGATCGAGAACGTGCCGTCGTCGGGGACCGGTGATTGTTGGGCGGCGGGCGTGGCCAGGGGTCTGCTGCCCGCGGCCGGTACCGGCGCCGCCGTCGGGTTCGACGGGCTGCAGGCACCGAGCAGCAGTGTGAGCCCGATGCCCGCGACCGTGTATATCCGCAGCGGCATAACGGAAACAATATGGCAGGCTCGCGATGTGGACCTGCCACAGCCGGACCCGCACACTCCCCATCTGGCCGACGTGGTGCCATCCGTGCTGGCGGCGATGGGTGTGACCGGATTCGAACACCGGATCGACCTGGCCGGCGGGATTCGCGGTGCATGTGTGCTCCTGGTCGACGGTCTCGGTGCTGAACTCCTCGACGCGCACGCCGAAGACGCCCCGGTCATGGCGGCGCTGCGCGGGCAGACACTGCAGGCCGGGTTCCCGTCGACCACGGTGGCCGGGCTGGCCGCCGTCGGCACCGGCTGCCGTTCCGGCGAGCACGGAATGGTCGGATTGTCGTTCCGGCTGCCCGGCGTCGGGGTGATCAACCCGTTGCGGTGGCGCCCGCACCCATGGGGCGACGATCTTCGCAAAGCCGCACCGCCCGAGGAGGTGCAGCCGATGGCGACGACATTCGAACGCGCCGCATCGGCCGGCGTCGCCGTGAGTGTCGTCTCCGGGGCGGAGTTCAGCGGTTCCGGACTGACCCGCGCGGTCCTGCGCGGCGGCCGCTACGTCGGGGTGCAGGCGCTCGGAGATCTGGCCGCGGGTGTGCGGGCCGCCGTCGCCGACGGAGGCTTCTGCTACGGCTATCACAGCGAGGTAGACCTGCTCGGGCATCTCTACGGCCCGGGCTCGTCGGCTTGGCGGATGCAGCTGCGGGAGGTCGACCGGCTGGTGGAATCCCTCGTCGAGGGCCTGCCGCCCGGCGGACTGCTCGCGATCGTCGCCGATCACGGCATGGTGGCCGTCGATGACGACGAGGTCGTGGATATCGACAGCAGTGCGGCGCTGCTCGACGGCGTGCAGGCCATCGGCGGGGAACCGCGGGCCCGATATGTCTATGTCGACGACGGAGCCGCCGATGCGGTGCTCGCGACGTGGCGGGAGGTGCTCGCGGACCGTGCGTGGGTCGCATCGCGTGACGAAGCGATCGAGGCCGGGTGGTTCGGCGAGCGGGTCCGCGACGGAGTTCGGGGCCGCATCGGCGATGTCGTCGCGGCGGCCCGCGGGTCGGCGACCATGGTCCGGCGCACCGTGGAACCGCTCGAGTCGTCTCTGGTCGGCCACCATGGCTCGCTCACGACGGCCGAGCAGCACATTCCTCTACTACTGGCCTACGGCTGATCCAGCGCATCGCGCCAGTACGTCCAGTCGTACGGCGGCTGCTCCGGCGCACGGTCGTACTGCTTGATCCAGAGTTCGGCGATCGCCCTGATGGGCTCGGCATTGAGGAAATGCAGCTTCTCCCTACCCCGCCGCTCCGTAATCACGAGGTTGGCGGACTCGAGCACCGCCAGATGCTTACTCACCGACTGACGAGCCATCGAAAGCCCCGCGCACAACTCGCGCAGGCTCTGTCCGTTTCGCTCGTTCAGGCTGTCGAGCAGAAGACGTCGGCTGGGGACCGGCCAGCGCCTTGAACACGTCGTCCATCGCCGTCAATTCTCTCACGATATGCAGCCAGTTGGCTGCATGTGTCCCAATATGCAGCCAGGTGGCTGCATGTCAATGGTCAGCAAGGGTAATTTGCTGAAACTGCACGTTTGCGTGACGAATGCACGGTTGCGTGGAACGTGTCCAGCCGCGGAATCGACGCAAATATGATCTTCGGACATGAAAGATACTCAGCTACAACGAATTTCATGTCGATTATGCGGCTGGCGACAGTCACGTGTATCGCACGTTGACTCTGAAAAGTGTTGTGCACCAACACTGTTCATATATCGCACAAAGTGAAAGATGCCACTGGATAACCGAATTGTGAAGGGCATCACAGATTTTGAAGGTGGAATTGCAGCTCTGTTACTGTCCGACGTCATGTTTGCTGTCGCAACCGCATCACTGTTGACGCTTGTCCAGCAGCTGTCCGGCACGCCCTATATCTCCGGTGGAAATTCCGCCGCGGGCACGGACTGCTCTGGCCTGGTGTCCTTCGTAACGAACGCCGCAACCGGTCGTCCGATCTATGGCGACCGGTTCAACACCGGCAATATCGAAAGCGCCCTCAAGGCGCGGGGCTTCCAGTACGGCACCAAGCCGGGCGCCCTCAACGTCGGATGGAACCGCGGCCACACCGCCGCGACCCTGCCCGACGGCACGCCAGTCTCGTCCGGCGAGAGCGGCGGCGTGAAGGTCGGTGGTGGAGGTGCCTACCAGAAGCAGTTCTCCAAGCACATGTACCTCGAGTTGGCGCCTGCGGCGCCTGCGCCGGAGGAGCAGCTGCCCCCTGGCGTGCTGCCGCCGCCGCCCGGTGAGCCGATGCCGCCGGAGGGCGTCGTC
The DNA here is from genome assembly GCA_963716505.1 of uncultured Actinomycetota bacterium. Taxonomy (GTDB): domain Bacteria; phylum Actinomycetota; class Actinomycetes; order Mycobacteriales; family Mycobacteriaceae; genus Mycobacterium. The sequence continues at coordinate 77,537 of CAVQTL010000019.1, read as the reverse complement.
GTGCCGGTCGCCTTTGACGCGCCGTTGCCGCCGCCTGCCCGGGTCGAGCTGCCTCCGCCTCCGCCTCCCGACTGCGCCGCTCCCGCCTCCTCCCGGTGCCGAGCTGCGCTCCGCCTCCCGGCGCACCGCTGCCGCCACCTCCTGCGGCTGCCGACCGCCTCCCGGCGCCGTCCCGCCTCCTGGTGCCGAGCTCGCGCCTCCGCCAGTCGTCGCATAATCCGCCACCTTGCGGGAATTGCGGTCACGGCTTGCGGCGAATGCTCGCCAATTGGACGCGACCGTACGTGCACCACGTCGCGCGCATGCAGCTGGTTGCCTGATCGGCAGCCAGTGCATTCGCGTTGTGTAGCCACGTAAAACCTGACTCGAAAAGCCGAGGGAACGCGGGCGAGGGTCCGTATTTCTCGTATTCGCGTCGTGCAGAATAGTCACCGCGCCGGAAATGGCCTAACAGCTTGTGACGATGCTGCATGACGGGAGCGACTTTGGTCACCAAACCTGCGACGTCGCCAGGTCGGTTGCACACAAGGGGCAAGCACCGAAAACAGCCCTCGCATCGAAAAGAGCCTGCGGGTCAACGGGTTTCCGCAGCCAGACCGGCTTTCGTAGGCGCGCTCGCAGCATTGTTGGTCGCTGTGCTCGGACTCGCCGGGCTGATCGCGAAGTGGGCGACGGACGATTCGGTACCCGTTGCGGGCGCTTGGCGGCCGTCGCCGCCTTTGAACAGCGCACCAATTGCGCAGCCGCCGAATGAGACTCGTGGTGCACCGCCGCTGCCCGCACCCGCCGCGCCATTCCCGTCCGATGACAGAGGCTTCATCAATTCGTCGGCGCGCTGTCCGGGATCACAGCCGGCATTCGCGATCGGCCGCACAGAGGGGTCGCTCGTCGTGATCTGCGGCGAACAAACCGGACAGTACGAGTACCTCGGCGTCCGCTTGAGAGACGCGGCCATATTGCGAACAACCGCCTCAACCGATTCACCGCGCGGCTTTCTCGCGCAGAAGGCAGGGGTGCGCTACGCCGTGTCTCCAAGCGAATTGAAAGTCACAGCCGGCAGCACTGTCATCAAGCAAGAGCCGATGATCGAATACCGCGAGGTGGCTCGGTAAGAACGGATCAGCTGGGCTTTGACTGGACGTAGAACTCCACGTTGTCACCGTCGACCTTCGTCACCTTCATGTGCGCGGTGTACTCCACACCCTCGGGTCCGGTGAACTTGCAGTCGAATTCGACGCCGACCTCCGCGTCCACTCCCGACGGGCAACTGACATCTGTCGGCTTGAACTTCGTCTGCTTCGACACGACGTCGACAACCGATTTCGCGGCGCCATCCGGATTGATCTTGGAGCCGCATCCAGTGACGAACACAGCCAGCACGGCGGCAAGGATCAGCCATGCGCGTCGCATCGTCGCAGTATTGCAGATCAGTGGGTACGCGACCAGCGGCCCCGAACCGGCAACGGCGGCCCCGCGACGCCCCGCGGGGGATACCATCCGGGCATGGTCTCCCCCGCCAGCCCGTCCACCCGGCGACCGATGTCCGGTCCGGACCTCGCCGCGGTCGCATTCTTTCTGGGCGGCGTCGGCTATGCCGTCGCTGTCGGAGCATGATGATCGGTAGTCCGACGAAAAAAGGAGCCCGTCATGGCGACCGACCTGACGCTCTATCTCGACGACCAACCCGGGGAACTGGCACGCATCGGTGACGTGCTCGGCCAGGCGGGCGCGAACATCGCCGGTCTTTGTGCGGTGACAACCGGCGGCGGGCAGGCCGAGGTTCACATTCTGGTGGACAACGCGACGGCGGCGTTCGAAGCACTGCAGGCTGCGGGCGTCAGAATCGTGGCGGAGCAGGAGGTACTGGTCCTGAAGGTCGAGGACCGACCGGGTGCGCTGGGAGAGGTCGCACGCAAACTCGGCACGCAACGGGTGAATCTGACTCTTGCCTATCTCGCAACGAACACCCGGCTCGTGCTGGGCGCAGACAGCCTCGCGGACGCGAGAGCGGCCATCGCCTGACCTATTTCGCGCGCTTGGATTTCGTCAGTCGCGCCTTCGCTTCCTTGACCCGTTCGGAGGCGTCACGGCCGGCCCGCTTGGCCTCGCCATAGGCCCGCTCGGCTGCGCCGAGGGCGCGCTCTGCCTCCGAGAGGCGCTGTTTCATTTCGTCATGACGCAGCCGTGCGACCGCCAGATCCGTTTGCCGATCCGACAATTCGCTGTCCGCATCGTCTTTGGCGCGTTCGGCGGCGGCCAAGGCCGCCTTCGCCTCCTCCACCTCGTCGGCGGATTCGCGGTCTTCGTCGCGCTGCTGCTCCCGGGCGGGCCGCTTGACGCGCCTTCGTGGGTTCCGTTTTGGCCTTGCCGCCGCGCGCAGTGGCCGATACCGCTGTGGTCGCGCCGAAATCGCCGAAGCCCGACCACTGTTCGGCCTTGGCCAGGTGGCCGAGCCGTCCTACTACATCGGGGTCGGCGACCGCGGCCTGCAACGTCGACGTGACATCCTCACGCAGTGTCGCCGATGGATTCGTCACCTCGGCGCCCTCGAATGCAGCGCGGGCGAGTTCGTCGACGAGAGACCGTTGTTCCGCGGACAACTCGCGGATGGCGGCGCCGTCCATCGCGGCGTGCGCCGCGCGTAGCCGCTCCCCCAGATCGGTCAGCGAATGTTTGACGTCGTCATTGCTACCCACGAGAAGGTTGACCACCCAGGCCGCCGTGGTCGGCCTGCGTGCCGCCGAGATCCGCTTCGCTGCGGCAGCGTCACCGCGCTTCTTGGCTGCGGAGGCGAGCTCGGTGCGCAGTGCAGTGAACTCCTCGGGCTTGACTGCGTAGAGTTCGTCCAGCTCGTCACCGGCCATGACGCCATGATGCGCCTTGAAGTCCAGACGCTGGACAGACGGTCACTGTCGGCATGCGACACTCTGCGCATGGTTGTCGCGATCGATCGCCCGAAGCTCGAAGGAAACATCGCCGTCGGCGAGGACCGCCAGATCGGGTTCGCGGAGTTCGGCGCACCGCAGGGCCGAACCATCTTCTGGCTGCACGGCACCCCCGGCGCCCGCAGGCAGATCCCCATCGAGGCCAGGGCGTATGCGGAAGAGGCCGACATCCGGCTGATCGGCATCGACCGGCCCGGGATCGGGTCGTCGACCCCGCACCAGTATCAGAACGTCCTCGAGTTCGCCGAGGACCTGCGCACCATCGCCGACATCCTTGGCATCGACAAGATGGCCGTCGTCGGTCTCTCCGGCGGCGGCCCCTACACGCTGGCGTGCGCCGCGGCGATGCCCGAGCGCGTGGTGGTGGCCGGCGTCGTCGGCGGGGTCGCACCCACGATCGGCGCCGACGGTATCGGCGGCGGCGTGATGGGCAACGTCGGAACCCGCGTCGCACCCATTCTTCAGGTGGCGAAGGTCCCGATCGGGATCGTGGCCACCACGCTGATCCGATTCATTCGCCCGTTCGGAGGCCCTGCGGCAGACCTCTACGGGTTGGTGTCGCCGCCGGCCGACCGCGCGCTGTTGGCGCGGCCCGAGATCAAGGCCATGTTCCTCGACGATCTGCTGAACGGCAGCCGCAGGCAGATTGCCGCACCGTTCTACGACGTCGTCGCGTTCGCACGGGACTGGGGCTTCCGGCTGGACGAGGTCAAGGTGCACGTGCGCTGGTGGCACGGCGATGCCGACCACATCGTTCCGTACGCGCACGGACAGCATGTGGTGGCGCGGCTGCCCGACGCCGAGCTGTTCCCGATGCCGGGCGAAAGCCACCTCGGCGGGCTCGGCCGCGCCGAGGAGATCCTGCGCTCGATGCTCGAGGTGTGGGACAGCGTCGGCGCCCATTAGCACATGAGAGCCATCGTGCTGCTCGCTCAGAGCGCCGCGCTTGACCAGGCGGGCACCGTGCACGCCCTCGGCCTCGGCTGGACCACAAGCGCGACACCGGTTCCCCAACACGCGCTTGTCATCTTCGTCGAAGTGGAGTGGGCGGAGCTCAACAAGTCGTTCCCGATCCGCGCCGAGCTGGTCGACAGCGACGGCGTTCGGGTTGCGCACACGGAGCACGGTGTCATCAAGGCCAAGCACAAACCCGTGCACCCGGCGGGCACCCCGGTCACCATCCCGTTCACCGCCACCATCCCTTCCCTGGCGCTGACCGCCGGCCAGCGCTACCAGTGGCGAGTGTCGATCGACGACGAGATGCATGAGGACTGGCTGGCCGGGTTCACCGTCACCGACGACGATTGAAACGAGTGCGGCCGACGTCGGCCCGACGTCAGTCCCGAAGAACCGCAGGGTCTTTCGCGCCGAGCAGCGCTCGTCGAAGCAGGTGCATCGCGACGGTGGTCGAGCGCTCCCGGATATCGGAGCGGTTGCCAGGCAGCAGAAGGGTTCTCGTCAGCGTCGGGCCGTCGGCGAGCATCACGGAGAAGCACACCGTCCCGACCGGCTTGTCCTTGGTGCCGCCACCGGGCCCGGCGATTCCGGTAGTCGCAACCGCGGTGTCGGCGTCGAAGTGCCGCAGCGCGCCGAGGGCCATCGCCTCCGCCACCGGCTCGGACACCGCCCCATGCGTTTCGATGATTTCGGCATCGACGTCGAGCACGCCCGACTTCGCCTCGTTGGCGTAGGCCACCACACCACCCGCGACGTAGTCGGATGAACCCGGTATGTCGGTGAGCCGGGCAGCGACGAGACCCGCCGTGCAGGACTCAGCCGTCGCAATCCGGCGGCCCGCCAACAGCGCCGCCACCTGATCGTCGACCAGCGCGCCGTCCTCCGAAAAGATCTGGCGGGCATGGTGTTCGCGCAGGACGCCCAACAGCTCCGCATAAACCGGCGCGGCATCCGGCTCGTAGCGTGTGACGATCTCGAGCTCTCCCCGGCGCAGGCAGGTGGTGATCTCCAGCCGCTCGAACCCGTCGATGTGACCCTGCGCCTCGCGCAGCGTCTCGGCCAGCCCCGACTCGGGTAGCCCGAACATCCGCACCATGTCCTGCCGGTACTCCGTCCGGCCGGCGATCGCCTCCTGCAGCCCTTGGCTTCCCACCGCGGTGTGCCACATCGGCTGCAGCTCGCGCGGCGGTCCTGGCAGCACGACAACCGTCGGCTTGCCCGAAACCACGACGCCGGGTGCCGTGCCCACCGGATCGAGGATCTGTGCACCTGCGGGCACCATGGCCTGCTTGCGGTTGGCGGCCCGCACCGCATCGAAGTCCACCTCGGTGAACCGTGCCCGCAGCCGCTTGAGGATCGCCGCGATCTTCTCCTCGAGTACGTCGTCCAGCACCAGTTCGAGCCCACAGAACTGCGCGACGACTTCGACAGTCATGTCGTCGGCCGTCGGCCCGAGTCCGCCGCTGGTGACGATCAGGTCCACACCCTCGTCGGCCAGGAAGCGCAGCGCGGCCGCGATGTCACCCGGCCGGTCGCCACAGATCGTGATGTGCGCCAGCTCGACGCCGAGTTCGAGCAGCCGGTCGGCGATCCACGGCCCGTTGCGGTCTTGCACCCGTCCCGTCAGAACCTCTGTCCCGGTGACAACGATGCCCGCGCGTGCGCTCACGAACTATGCATACACGACGACGTGTTCGCCGCAGCTTCAGCCGTCGCCGGAACGTCCTTGCGCGCCCGCACGCGAATGCGTGCGCCGCGGTGCGGCACAAGGATGACGTGTTTGACTCGCTGGCGTTCGCCGGCGGCCTTCGTGGTGGACAGCTCGACTCGGCGCAGCACCTCACGCAGCACGACTCGCAGCTCCACCATTGCGAACGTCGCGCCGAGGCAGCGGCGGTTGCCTCCGCCGAACGGCAGCCACGTGGTGGGACCCGGTGTGGCGCCGACCATTCGGTCGGGGTCGAACCGATCCGGCTGCGGATACTGCGCCGAACTGCTGTGCACCAACCCGATTCCGGGTGCGACCATGATCCCCGGCGGAAGGCGCCAGCCCGCGAGCTCGACCGGCTCCTTCACGACGCGGCCGACGTCGAAGACGACCGGACGGATCCGCAGCGTCTCCTTGGCGACCGCATCGAGGAACTCGTCTCCTGCGGGATCGCCTGCCGCGCTTGCTTCGGCGGCACGTACCGCTTTGGCCAAGATCGCGGGGTTTCTGGTCAGTCGCTCCAATGCCCAGGAGAGCGCCGTCGCCGTCGTGTCGTGACCGGCGACGAGCAGGGTCATCAGCTGATCCCGCAGCTCTTTGTCGGTCATGGTGCCGCCGCCGTCCTCGCCTGCGCGGACCAACATCGCCAGTGCGTCGGTGCGCGTCGCTAGGGCGGGATCGGCTCGGCGGTCGGCGATTTCGGCGTACAGCAGGCGGTCGGCCTCAATCAGGTGCCGACGCAGCGCGCGCCACGGCCCGAGTCGCTGCAGGCTCGGCTTCGCGATCGCGAGCGACGCCCATGGGGTCACGTTGAGCAGCTTCGGCATCACCGCGCGCAGCGACGCGAGTCGGTCCGGGTCGGACGCCCCGATGACGGTGCGCAGGATGACCTCGAGGGTGATCTCCGACATCTTCGGAGCGACCGGGAACTCCGATCCCACCGGCCACGTCGCGATGTTCGCGGAGGCGATCTCGGCCATCACGGCGGTCTGCCGCGCGACCGCGTCGCGGTGGAAGGCGGGCAGCATCTGCCGCCGACGCTCCCGATGGACGTCGTCGTCGATCACCAGCACCGAGCTGTAGCCGAGCATCCCACCAAGCATCGAGTTCGCCTCACCTGCGTGGTAGACGCTCGGACTGCCCGCGAACACCTTCTTGATCTCCGCCGGATCGTCGAGATATACCAGCGTTCCCATGCTGGCGATGCGCATCGTGAACGCGCTTCCGTAACGCCGCCTGCACGCCGAGATGAAGCGCGGCCAGTACCGGGCCATCAGTGCGGCCTGTACCGCGGCGGGCAGCCGCGGCCCCGGTGGCAGTTCGACGCGCGTGGTCTCAGCCATGCCCTGAGCATACGAGCCGGCCGACCGGATTTCCGCTACCGGTAATGTCATTCTCGTGACGGCGCCGAGATCCCTGCGGGAGCTGTTCGACCAGATCGGACTGGAAGAGGTGCCGTCGACGGATGGCACCGTCGTCATGGAGATGCCCGTCGACGAACGGGTGACGAACACCGCCGGCGGCCTGCAGGGCGGGCTGATCGCCACGATGGCCGACGTGACGGCAGGCCAGCTCGCCGCGCGGAGCACGCCGTTCGGTCACGCCATCGCCACCACCGATCTGTTCGTTCGCTATCTGCGGCCGATCAAGATCCGCAACGGTCCGGCGCGGGCCGTCGCCAAGATTCTGCGCACCGGTAAGCGATCCGTCGTCGTCCAGGTCGACATCTACCGCGGCGACGACGGCGAGCTCGGTGCGACGGCAACCGTCAACTTCGCTGCCGTCGGCTAAAAAGGACGCATGGATCTCTCGGGTGTTGGCATCTGGAGCCAGCAGCTGCGGTACGGCGACAAGGCGCAATCCGCCGATGGAGGATGAAACTTGGGCCGACTGTGCGGTTTCGTAGGCGACACGCCAGGAACGCGTACGAAACCGCACAGTCGCGGCAGCCCAGTTCGGCGGTCGGCCGGGTCAACGAGCACCTGTCCGCCGGCGCCGACCACGTATGCGTGCAGGTGCTGACGGCCAACCCGAACGAGTACCCGCGTCAGGAGTGGCGGCGCATCGCCGCCGCGCTGCGCCAGTCGTAAGACGCTTCGTCACTCGGTCCTGGCCAGCACCTCGCGAACCAGCTCCACTTGAGTGTGCGGGTGCAGGAACGCGAACCGGCCGACCGTTTCGCCGTCCCACTTCGTCGGCGGGATGAACGCGACCTGATCCGCGTGCAGTCGTTGCGCCCACGCGTCGTAGTCCTCCGGCTTCCAGCCGAGCCTGCGAAACAACACCACCCCGAGGTCGGGCTCGCGGATCAGTTCCAGCTGCGGTGCGGCCTTGATCAGCTCCGCGGTCTCCCGTGCGAGTGAGACGGCGACCTCGATGGCGTCGCGATAGGCCTCGAGGCCGTTTACCGCAAGGGAGAACCACAGCGGCAGCCCCCGTGCGCGGCGGGTCAGGTGGTAGGCGTAGTCGGTCGGGTTCCATTCGCCGTCGGAGGTGTGGATGACATCCAGGTACGACGCGTCCTGGGTGTGCGTAGCGCGAGCAAGCTCCGGCTGGCGGTAGAGCAATGCGCAGCAGTCGAACGGGGTGAACAACCACTTGTGTGGGTCGAGGATGAACGAGTCGGCCTGTTCCAGCCCGGCGTATTTCGGCCGCAGCGAGCGAGCGAAGATCCCCGAGCCGCCGTAGGCGCCGTCGACGTGAAACCACCAGCCCCGCTCCCGCGCCAGGGCGCCGACGCCGGCCAGGTCGTCGATGATGCCCGCATTGGTGGTGCCCGACGTGCACACCACCGCGGCGATGCCGGACGCGTCGGGCGGCACCCCGGCGCGGACCGTCTCAGCGGTGAGCCGGTGATCCGGTGTGTCGACGACGACTGCGTCCATTTCCAGTAGCCGCAGCGTGTTGATGATCGACGAATGCGCATCGCTGCCGACTACCACCCGCAGGCGCCCGGTGGCGCCCTGGCGTTTGGCGGTCTCACGGGCCGCCGCGAGGGCGGACAGATTGCCGGCGGAGCCGCCTGATACGAAGCAGCCGCCTGCGGTGGGCGGAAGGCCGGCCTCGTCGGCGATCACCCGCAGCACGCTGTTCTCGGCGGCGATGGCTCCCGATGCCTCCAGCCACGAGATGCCCTGGATTGATGCGCAGGACACCAGCATGTCGAACAACAGGGCGGCCTTCGTGGGGGCGGCGGGGATGAAGCCGAGAAACCGCGGGCTGTCCGCTGAGATGATGCTTGGCGCGATCACCGAGGTGTAGATGCCGAGCACCTCGTCGGGTTGGCGCGGCGTATCGCGGATCAGGCCGTCGAGCCGCCCGTACAGGTCATCGGCGGGCAACGTCCCCTTGTCCAGGGGAACGGGGTTCATCCGCAGCCGGTTCTCCGCGTACGCCAACACGCTGCGCACCATCTGCTCGGTGTTCTGGTCAACTTCGTGCATGGCACCTCACCTCTATTCGATCGGCACCACTGTTGGTGGCGTGTTGTAACCGGCGACGCGTACCCAGTTGGCGACCGTGCGGTCGGTGGGCACGACGCCATGCAATTCGACTGTCTCGCCCGGGAACACCGTCACGTAGTTGTCGCTGTACTCGATGGGCAGAATCTCGTCTCCGTCGGGCGCGCCAAGGATCTCGGCCCGCTCGAAGAATGCCACCCGCCCGGTGGGGTTCTGCAGTCGGATGGTGACACCGTTCTCCCCCGCCGCATCGTTTCGTTGCGCGCTCACGTGCAGCGGAACCTTCGGCATCCAGTTCAGCGCGGTCATGTCGGCCCAGCTCACCTGTTTCAGTTCGAAGGCCCAGTCGTTCGTCGGATCACCAAGATCGTCCCGCCGCTGCGACTGCCAGTACACGTTTTCGGCAAGAACGGTTCCGTCGTCGTCGACCACCTCGCAGCGCACGAAGAAAACGCTCGAGTCCCTGGCCACTCTCGGCAAGGTCATGGCCTCGACGCTTCCGCCAGAGGCGACGCTGAGGTCGTCGGTTGTCCGGTCTTCGCGCATCCTGCCCTGCAGGTCGTAAACGCGGACGCGGACCCGCAGGTCCGACCGGTCGTCGGGCGTCTGGTTGACCAGGGTCACGTGCGCGTTCGTGTGATCCGCCGTGGCATACGAGTCGAACACCACCGACAGCGGCCGAAGGCCCTTCTTCGCGCCGTAATAGGCACCGCCGGGACGCAGGTAGTAGTCGAAGATGTTTCCGAAGAACGATGGCCAGTGGTTGTTCAACATCCAGTAGATGGTCATCTTGTGGCTGGCCCATCCGTTCGCGGCATACGCCTCGAACTGGGCCCGCGTCGATTCGTAGTGTGCCAGTTGGGCTTTGCGGGTGAACTCCTCGGCATCGTCGGAGCGTCCGTAGCGCCGGTCGACCGCACGCTTGATGCTCTGCAACGCGGCGTTCTTCGGGTTCGAGCCGGCGTGGAAGGACCACGTGTCGTTGATCGGCCACAGCTTGTCGGGCGGGATGAACTTCTTCAGGCTCGCGAACGGCGGGATGTGCTCGTTGTCGCCCTGTTCGGCGGTGGACCCGCGGGTGGCGCCGTATTGTCCGCTGAACCAATAGCCAGGTGGCCGCCAGCTGTACGGACCGGCCATGTGGATGCCATCCCAGTCGCGCTCGCCGGTCGCGTCCCTGGCCAGCGAGGAGACGGTGTCGACGGTGGCGTTCTGCCAGTGCGAGTCATCAAGGATCGCATGATATTTCGCGAGGATGTCGGCGGGCGGCTTGCCGTCGCTGCCGTTGGCCCAGATGAACACCGACGGGTGGGAGCGCAGCACCAGGATCTGCGACCGCAGGCTGTCGGCGGCCACTTTTCGGTCCTCGTCGTCCCACTGTGACCACTTCTCCCATTGGTTGCAGCACATCCAGCCGTACATGAGCGGGATGCCGAGTTCGTCGGCCTTCTCGATGATGTGCTCTCCCGGGAACTTGCCTTCCAGCCGCAGCATGTTGAGGCCGAGATCCTTGACGTAGCGCAGGATCGCGTCCTCGCGGTCCGGGTCGTCGGCGAATAGAAGATCGGGCGTGTAGGCCGCGCCACGGATGAGAAAGTCGCGTCCGTTGACGGTCAGATAGAAGTTGCCGCCCCTGCCCAGATCGGGAAAGTCGCCGTCGGAGTCCCGGTGCTGGGAGACGGTCCGGATACCGAACCGGAGGTCGGACGAATCCGACATCTGCCCGAACTGACTGAACTCCAGCCGTAGGTCGTAGAGGTCTGGCTTTCCGAGGGTGTAGGGCCACCACAGGTCGGGATTCGGCACTGTCAGCCCGTCGAATCGGTCGGGGCTGAACGTGACTTCGCGCTGCTCTCCTGGCAGCAGCGTCACCGGCTGCTCGACGTCGATGCTCGGCTTGCCTTCGCGGGTGATGGTGCCCTTCAATACGCCCCGGACCTGCTTCGTCGAGTTGTTGTGAACGGACGTATGAATGGTGAGTCGCGCGGAATCGGTTTGCGGCAAGGGCAATTCGGTGTTGACGACGGCGGGTCCCAGGTACACCGCCCCTGCTACCTTCAGGTACACCGGCTTCCAGATGCCCGCATTCCGGTCGGAGACAAACGAATTGCCGCGGTCGGGGTTCTTACCCGGACCCTGGTATCCCAGGTATTTCCAGTTGATCCAGTCCCACCAACTGTCCGCGAGCTCGACCCCGTTGATGTCCTGCAGTGCCCGCTCCGGCGTGACCTTGATGGCGAGGGTGTTCGGTACGCCGGGAAGGATCCACCGCGCGACGTCGAGCTCGTGCGCGTTGTGCATACCGACGATCTGTGTGTTGTCCGCGACCAGGTGGCCGTTGAGCCAGACCTCGGCGCGGTAATTGATGCCAGGAAGCTCGAGCAGATAGGTGGTGTGTCCGGCGGGCGCCGTGAACGACGTGCGGTACCACCAGTCCTGCTTGTAGAGGTCCTGCGGCACCTCGTCGAGGAGGTTCTTGCCGTAGTACAGGTCCGGATAGGTGCCGTCGTCCTGCAGCGCCTCGAGGACGGTCGCCGGCATGTGCCGGATGGTGTGCCAGCCCGGCGCCGGGTAGTCGGGCCGCGACACGGTCGCGCCGTCGGTGCCGAGGTGGGTGGCAGACGCGAGCTGCCAGCCGTCAGCGAGTTCGATGCGGTCCGGTGGCTGCTGGGGCCGGGCGAAGGTCGGCAAGGATCCCGCGCAGGCCAGCAATAACAGGACGACGAGGAGTCCGGAGAGGATGGTGCGGCGCCGGGTCGATATAGCCCTCTCCTCTCGAACGGTTCTGCCCCACGCGTGCGCGGCTCCGTCGACACTACGGTCGGGGACGCAATCGGTGCTGATTTGATCAAGAACCGTAGTCTCGGGTGATGACCGCGGAGCCCTCGGGTCGGGTCGAGGAGATCGCCGCGAGCCCGGCGGGAGCCGAGGTGGGCGCGTTCTTCGACCTGGACGGCACGCTGGTCTCCGGCTTCACCGCGACGGCTCACGCCGGCGATCGGATCCGGCGACGGCAGGCCCGCATCGGAGAGATTCTCGGGGTCTTGGAGGCCTCGATCTCCTATCGGCTCGGCCGCATGCAGTTCGAGCGTCTCATCGTGCGGGCCGCGGGATATCTGAAGGGTGAGTCGCTGCGTGAACTCGACGAGCTCGGCGACCGGCTGTTCGTTCGACACATCGCATCCCGCGTCTACCCGCACATGCGCGAGGTGGTCGCGGCGCACCAGGAACGCGGCCACACCGTCGCGCTGTGCTCGTCGGCGCTGACCATCCACGCCGAACCGGTCGCCCGTGCCCTTGGAATCACCCGGCTGCTGTGCAACCACTTCGTCGTCGACGAAAACGGTCTGCTGACGGGCGACATCGAGCGGCCCATCATCTGGGGTAGCAGGAAAGCCGATGCGGCACAGCGATTCTGCGAAGACAATGGCGTCGACCTGCAACGCAGCTACTTCTACGCCGACGGCGACGAAGATGTGGCGCTGATGTCGGTGATCGGCCATCCCCGGCCGGTGAACCCGCGCTCGGGCCTGGCCGCGGCGGCGGCGGCCAACGGCTGGCCGGTGTTGCGTGTGGCCGCCGCGGGCCGGAAGGGCTGACCCGTTCGGATGGGCGTCGCAGAAGGTCTGTCGCTGGCCTGCAGCGGTTTCCTGCTCGCGGTGCTCTGGATGGACCTGATCTTCGACAGCCAGGTTCGCGCCGTGCGGGGCGGTGAACTGCCTGAGCCGATCCTGGCATCCATCGCGGATTACTACCGCCATGCGACGACCACATCACGTCCGATGAGCCGCCTGATCGCAACGGTCATGGTGATTCTGTTGGGCGCGTTGGTGTTTCGCGCTGTGCGTGGACACGATCCGGTTTGGCTGATCGCGGTGTCGGCCGTGCTCGCCGCGGTACCCATCCTGCTGGCGCTCTTTCGGACGGTGCCCGACGCCGTTCGGCTGGGCGCCCGGTCCGACGGGCCGGCTGAGCAATCACGGCTCGCGCGATCGATCTTCCGGGACCACATCGTGTGCCTGGTGTCGGTGTCGGCACTTCTGGTGTTGTTGCTGGTTTGGTGAGCGCTGCGGCGGGCAATCCCTGGGCGGAGTCGGGTCAGCACACAGAGGGAGAACAGCCGATATGACGCAATGGAAGCTCCGCCGGGCGGTCGTGGTCGCAGTGACGGCCATCGCCATCGGGCCGGTTGCGGCCGCCTGCGGCGGTGGTGACGACGCCGACAAGGAAACGTCGACCACCTCCACCACGACGACAACAACCACAACCACCCCGAGTCCGACGACGACGCCACCGGCCGCGACAACGCCGGTCGCTCCAGGTGCTCCTGTTGCTCCAGGTGCTCCTGCGGAACCGGACGCGCCTGCCGTGCCCGGCCCGCCTGCCGTGCCCAGCCCGCCCGCGATCCCGGCGATTCCGGCGATTCCGAGCCCGCCGCCCATCCCCGCCATCCCCGGGTGAGAAACGAGGAACCCGAACGTGAATGCGCGACGCTTGATCCTGCTCGTCGGCGCGGCGCTGTTGGTCGCAGGCGTGATCGCTCTTCTGGGGCCGGTCTCGATCACCGGCGACGGAGAATCGATCGGCTGCGGAAACGCCATAGCGGCCGATTCGTCTGAAGCCGAGGCCGCCAACAACAAGACCGTCGCGAACGTGCCGATCCTCAACCAGATCGTGCCGCACACCGATTTCGTCGCGAACTGTCAGGCCGCGGTCTCGAGCCGGCGGACCTGGTCCATTCCGTTGACGGCGGTCGGCGCATTGGCCGTGCTGGGTTCGTTGGCGGTGCCGCGAACGCGGGCTGTTTCGTAGGTCACGCTTGCGGGCAGTCTTAACAGCACGACAGCGCGTCGTGGAACCCAAGACGAAGGTGGCGCCATTGTGGCGAGCGAACAGCAACAGACCCAAGTGCAGGACAGTCAGCAGCAGGACGATCGGCGGCTGACCGAAAAGCCTCAGGTCACCGATGAGCACAAGGCGAAGGCCAAGGAGATGGCCAAGGAGTACGAGGACGACCGTCCCACCGTGACCATGCCGGGCAGCGACGGGACCGTGGCCGGTACGGCTGTCAACGAGTGGCTCGACGATGGCGGCAACCCGAAGTACGGAGACCAGTCCAAGACTGACTCCGACCCGAAGAGCGACGACCGCCAAGCGCAGTAACCGTCGTCGGTACCCGGGTACCTGCCCGGGCGGGTGCGTACTAAACTAGAACACGTTTCAGTTCGTCAAACCGCGCCCAAGGAGCAGCCATGCACACGGCCATCTGCGACGACCTCAACATCGAGTTTCCGATCTTCGCCTTCACGCACTGCCGCGACGTCGTGGTGGCGGTGAGCAAGGCCGGTGGCTTCGGGGTGCTCGGCGCCGTCGGGTACACCCCCGAACAGCTCGAAATCGAGCTGAAGTGGATCGACGACAACATCGGCGACCATCCCTACGGTGTCGACATCGTCATACCGAACAAATACGAGGGCATGGACTCGAACCTGTCCGCCGACGAGTTGACCAAGACGTTGCAGGACATGGTCCCGCAGGAGCACGTCGACTTCGCCCGGAAGATCCTCTCCGATCACGGCGTGCCGATCGAGGGCAGCGGCGCCGACGCGTTTCAACTCCTCGGCTGGACCGAAGCGACCGCGACCCCGCAGGTCGAGGTGGCGCTTGCGCACCCGAAGGTGACGTTGATCGCCAACGCCCTCGGCACTCCGCCTGCGGAGATGATCAAGCACATCCACGACGAAGGCCGTAAGGTCGCGGCGCTGTGCGGCTCACCGTCGCAGGCGCGCAAGCACGCCGACGCAGGCGTCGACATCATCATCGCCCAGGGTGGCGAGGCGGGCGGACACTGCGGCGAGGTCGGCTCAATCGTGTTGTGGCCGCAGGTCGTCAAGGAGGTCGCGCCCGTTCCGGTGCTGGCCGCGGGCGGGATCGGCAGCGGCGAACAGATCGCCGCGGCGCTGGCGCTTGGTGCGCAGGGCGCATGGACCGGCTCGCAGTGGCTGATGGTCGAGGAAGCCGAGCACACGGCGGTTCAGCAGCAGGCCTATGCCAACGCCTCCAGCCGCGACACCGTTCGCAGCCGGTCGTTCACCGGCAAGCCGGCGCGCATGTTGCGCAACGACTGGACCGAAGCCTGGGAGCAGCCGGACAACCCGAAGCCGCTCGGCATGCCGTTGCAGTACATGGTGTCCGGCATGGCGGTCGCTGCCACGCACAAGTACCCGAACGAGAGCGTCGACGTCGCGTTCAACCCGGTCGGTCAGGTCGTCGGACAGTTGACCAAGGTGGAGAAGTCGGCGGCGGTCATTCAGCGCTGGGTCCAGGAATACCTCGAGGCGACCAACAGGCTGGACGAACTCAACGAGGCCGCCGCCGTCTGACCTAGGGCGTCGCCGGCGGTGGCACCAGGTCGGGCAATACCGGCCCCGGTGGCGGTCCGTCCAGCGGCGGAGCATCGGGTCCCGGACCCAGAGGTAGCGGAGTTCCTGGCGGCGCCTGCGGAGCGGTAGGCATGCCATTCGTCGGCATCGCGTTGGGGTCGAGTGGTCGCTGGGTCAGCAGAAGGAGAGCGTCCTTGCCGCTGATGTCCTGCGTCTGCACCGCGTGCCACAGGTCGCGCAGGTACGACGTGCCCCTGCCTTGCGGCGGATCGACCGGAACAGCCGAGGTGCCGGGTGGCAGGTTCTCGGGACTAAAGAGATGCGGAACCTCGGCAGGCGGCGGGGCTGGCAGCGCCGGGTCGCCTGCTGCCGCAGCGGGCAGCGCCGGGTCCCCTGGCGCCGCAGCGGGCAGCGCCGGGTCCCCTGGCGCCGCAGCGGGCAGCGCCGGGTCCCCTGCCGTCGCAGCGGCCAGCGCCGGGTCCCCTGCTGCGGCCTGAGTGGCAATGGACTGCTCTGCTGGTCCCGGCAGCGGTGGCGGCGGGACCGGCACTTCGGGATCGGCCTGCGCAACGGGTGCCGCGAGCATCAACGCCGCGAGCACTCCGAGCGCGCCACCTCCCACTGACAGCGGCCACACCTGTTCAGACTTCCTCACCGATACCCCCTTGGCTTTCGTCACGGTGCTATTGGGGTCTTCAGTCTTGGTACTCCGATTGTTACACCTGTGCAAGGTGGGACCAAGGGGTCATTTACGATGACCGCGCCGGAACACGTTTCACTTGAGAGTTTCTCCGTAGTTTTCAGAACCCCTTCACCCGGTCCCATCTGTGGTGTAGCAATGCCATACGGGCACTAGACAACGTCGTATGAGGAGTCCAATCGATGGCATCTCCGAACCTCCCACCCGGGTTCGATTTCACCGACCCTGACATGTACGCCGAACGGCTGCCGGTCGACGAGTTCGCCCATATGCGGACGGTGGCTCCGATCTGGTGGCAGGAACAGGAGAGGGGCAACCTCGCGTTCGGGGACACCGGCTACTGGGTGGTGACCAAACACAAAGACGTCAAGGAGGTGTCCCGCCGGAGCGACGTGTTCTCCAGCAACAAGAAGACCGCGTTGCCGCGGTACCGCGACGAGGCTGAACCTGCGTCGCTGGAGGCGGGCAAGGTGGTGCTGCTCAACCAGGACGCCCCGCATCACACCCACTTGCGCAAGATCATCTCGCGCGCATTCACCCCGCGGGCCATCGACTCACTTCGCGATGAGCTTCGCGATCGGGCGCGCGACATCGCCAAGCGGGCCGTGGCGGAGGGCTCCGGTGATTTCGTCGAGCAGGTGTCGTGCGAGCTTCCGCTGCAGGCGATCGCCGGGCTGATGGGTGTGCCGCAGGAAGACCGCATGAAGCTGTTCGACTGGTCGAACCAGATGGTCGGCGACCAGGACCCTGAGTACGCCAGGAACGATCCGACGGCCGCGTCGGTCGAACTGATCATGTACGGCATGCAGATGGCGGCCGAGCGGGGCAAGAACCCCGGCGAGGACCTCGTCACCAAGCTGGTGCAGGCCGACGTCGAGGGCCACAAACTCACCGACGACGAGTTCGGCTTCTTCGTGATCCTGCTGGCGGTGGCGGGCAACGAGACCACCCGCAACTCGATCACCCAGGGCATGATGGCGTTCACCGAATTCCCGGACCAGTGGGAGCTTTTCAAGCGGGAGCGGCCTGCGACCGCAGCGGACGAAATCGTCCGCTGGGCAACGCCGGTCACCTCCTTCCAGCGCACCGCTCTCGAGGACACCGAGCTGAGCGGCGTCGAGATCAAGAAGGACGACCGGGTGGTGATCTTCTACCGTTCGGCCAACTTTGACGAGGAAGTATTCGACGACCCCTTCGCCTTCAACGTCTTGCGAGATCCCAACCCGCACGTGGGGTTTGGCGGTACCGGTGCGCATTACTGCATCGGTGCGAACCTGGCCAGGATGACGATTGATCTGATCTTCAACGCCATCGCCGACGAAATGCCCAATCTCACACCGATTTCCAAACCCGAGCGGCTTCGGTCGGGATGGCTCAACGGCATCAAGCACTGGCAGGTGGATTACACCGGAAAGACGGCTAGCGCGACGTAGGTGTCGGGTAGTCGATGATCGAGCGCCAGTAGTCCTCGGGGATCTCTTCGCCCGACCGCAGCACGACCGCAAGGCCGGTCGCCATCGCGATGCCGAGCAGCCCGAGCCACAGGCCGGCGATGGCGATCACCGCCCACAGGATCGTGGTGACCGTGGGCCACGGCGAGAAGATCGCGAGCGCAGGCGCGAAGAAGAAGCCGGTGCCGATGTACCAGGACGAACCCGCGCGGTCGGACTTGAGCACGAAGCGCAGCCAACGCGGGATGGACGAGTCCGCAGGGGAACCGTCAGCCATCGTCGTTCTCCTCTCGGCGTCAACTTCACGGTGCCCGCCGCAGGTAGCGGATGCAATTACCTCTGGGGTAGTGAGCAGTCGAGTCTGCTCACAGATCGCGATTTCCCGCTGTTTGACGATCTCCCAGCAGACTCGAGGTACGAGTAACCTGGCAACTGGTATGACCACTTGACCTCTGGCCACTGATCGGCCATTCTGGACTGATGGCCCTTCAACCGGTGAACCGGCGTTCGGTACCCGAGGACGTCTTCGATCAGATCGTCGCCGACGTGCTCAGCGGAGAGATGCAGCCAGGAGAGACGCTGCCAAGCGAGCGCAGGCTCGCCGAACTTCTCGGAGTGTCGCGGCCCGCGATACGCGAGGCGCTCAAGCGGGTGTCGGCCGCCGGGCTGGTCGAGGTGCGACAGGGCGATGCAACCACTGTCCGCGACTTCCGCAGGCACGCCGGCCTCGACCTTCTCCCCCGGCTGCTGCTCCGCGCAGGCGAGCTGGACCTGTCGGTCGTTCGCAGCATCCTCGAGGCCCGGTTGCACAACGGGCCGAAGGCGGCCGAGCTGGCCGCGGTGCGCCGCCAGCCAGGTCTGGCCGCGCTCCTCGACGAGGCCGTCCGCAAGCTCGAGTCCGAAACCGATGCAGTCGAGCGGCAACGTCACGCGCTGACCTTCTGGGACCACGTCGTCGACGGAGCCGACTCGATCGTCTTCCGGCTGATGTACAACACGCTTCGGGCCACCTACGAGCCGGCGCTGCCCGCGCTCGCCGTGGTGATGGCCGCCGAGGTCGGCCGCCCGCAGGCCTACCGCGAACTCGCCGAGATGATCTCGGCGGGCGACCCCGATGCCGCGAAAAGGGCGGCGATCGACCTTCTCGAACCCGCCACCGCCGCAATGCTCACCGTGATCACCGACTTGGAGGAACTGTCTTGACCATCGCCGCCGAACGTCCGACCCGGAAGGGATTCACGCTGCGCGATGCAGGGCGCGAATTCTGGAAACACCCTTCCCCCTGGTGATCGGCGCGGTGCTGGCGGTCGCGCTCACGGTGCGCCTCGTAATCGGCGACTGGCAGATCAGCGACGCGCTGGTGCCGGTGGTCATGCTCGCCCTGTTCCCATTCTTCGAATGGGTCATCCATGTGTTCGTTCTGCACTGGCGGCCGAAGAGCGTCGGCAGGCTGACGATCGACCCGGTACTCGCGCGTGAACACCGGCGCCACCACGTCGACCCGCGCGACATTCCCACGATCTTCATCCCGTGGAAGGCTCTGCCCTGGGCGGCGCCGCTCGCGATTGGCATTGCGCTGCTTGCTTTTCCGCGGTTGAGCCTCGGACTGACATACCTGGTATTCCTGATGATTCTCGGCCTCGGATACGAGTGGACCCACTACCTGATCCACAGCGACTACAAGCCGAAAACCCGTTTCTATCGCGCGATCTGGCGAAATCACCGTCAACACCACTTCAAGAACGAGCACTACTGGTTCACCGTCACCAGTTCCGGCACCGCCGACCGGGTGCTCGGCACCTACCCCGATCCCGGCACGGTCGAGACATCACCGACGGCCAAGAACCTGCACGCGATCGAGGTTTAACCGACCGCCGTCGGCTCGGCTCGCCGGGGGCGGCCGACTGCCGAAATCCCGTATCCCAGAACGAGAACGAACGCCGCGAGCAGGCCGATGTTGGTGACAACGACGGTCATTCCCACGGAGTCGGGGTCCAGGAAGTAATAGGGGGCACGACGCCCCGCACTGTTGAGCACGACCAATGCCAGCACCACATAGGCCGCCGGATAGATCAGCCACACCAGCGGCTGCCACCAGCGGATACCGCCCTGACAGCGTCGGACCACGAGCCAGTCCATGCTGACAAGGACCGGGACGACGATGTGCAACAGGATGTTGGCCGGGGTGTACCCCATGCTGTAGTCGGTCAACAGCAGGTTCCAGAGGATCCCTGCCACAACGACATACAGGACGACCGCGCCGCGAATGCCAACTCGGTTATCTGCGCGCGCAGAGAACAGGCTCCATAGGTAGTACGCCGCCGCGAGCACGTTGGCCTGGTAGGTGAAGGTGGTCAGTCGCCAGAGCACACCGGACCGCGATGTTGTCTCGACGGCAATCAGCGCGATCACCACCGTCGCGACGATCAGAACGCGTAGCAGCACCCGCACGAAGTCATTATCCAGGCGGCGGGGGCGCATCCGCAGCCGGCGGTACCAGTAGCGGATCCTGCGGCGGCGGCACGACGTCGACGGGTGCCTGCGCCGGTTCGTCCGGCTGGCCGATGCCGGAGATCTTGTCTCTGAGCCGACGCAGGAATCCCCCGCTCTGCTCCGGCACCGGCGTCACCGGTGCGGGCACGAGGCCTGGGGCCGGGTCGGTGATACCGGGGGGAAGCGGCACGCCATTGGGGGCAAGCGGACCCTGAGGAAGAGATCCGTCGGCCGGTGCCAGCGGATCGGGAGCCGGCGCCTCCGGCGCCAGTGGGTCGGCGACTGGAATCGGTTCGACGTCGTACACGGGTGGTGGAGGGAGCTCCGCTGGCGGCGGCGGGAGCGGCGGCAGCGCCGCCTCAATGGTCGGCGTGGCGGCAGGAGCCGGCTGGGTCGCCTTCAATGCGGCCGGCGCATCGGATGTGCTTGCCGCGGGCGGCTTCTCGGCAGGCTTCGCGCTCTCACCTGAGGTGAGTTGCATACCGATCGCCAGCGATCCCGACACCACGAAGGTCACGACCCCGACACCCAACATGGCACCCGCGGCGCCGACGCGCGGGAACAGCGAAGGCCGTCGAGGTGTGGTCTGGACGCGTCCCGAGTCCTCGCGGGCTTCGTCGAGATAGAAGTCGGGTCCGTGCGTCGATGCGATAGCGGCGCCGCGGGCAAGGGCCAACTGGGCCTCGGCGGCACGAACACCGGCACCGCGAGCACGTCCTCGAGATGCGGTGTGATCGCGTCCAGGTCGCTGCCCGACCCGACCAGCACCAGGGCTTCGGGTTGCCAGTCGGCTTGCGCAAAGATCGCGCTCAACCATCGGGCAAGGTCCTCGTCGGTAGTGACGGAGTGGTTGACCGCGGTCTGCACGTCGCCGTGGGCGGTGTCGACCACCAGCCCGACGACGGCATCTGGCTCGATGACGCAGACGGCGGTGATCTGGTAGCCGATGACGTCTGCGATCCCGCGGGCCAGCGCTTCGGTGGCTTCGGGCAGTCGCACCGCTACAACGTTGTCAAAACCAGACTCCGACAACGACTCCAGAAGAAGGGAAGCCTCTGTGTCGGCGTCCTCGCTCCAGGTGACACCGATCGAGTGGAGGCGGTGACCGCGCGCCGCGGCGATCGCCTCGGTGCGCATCACGGCCGCAGCCGCCTTCTCGGAGGTGTTGACGGCGCTGACAAGGCCGCGTTCGTGAACCGCGAACTCGTCCTTATCCATGGTGGCGCCGTCGGCTTCCTGGCCTTCGACAAGGACGAGCCCAACGGTGGTCGGCGTCATGGACAGTCCGAGCACCGCGTCCATCCGCACCCCCTCGGGACATCTAGTTACGGGCGTGGTCAACGTCACCTATCGGGGGTGAGACTACCTGGATCTGGTGATACAGACGTCCTCGGGCGGTCGCCGCCACGGCCCACTCGATGCCGAGCAAATCGTCGATGCCGGACACGGCGTTGCGACCACGAGTGACAGTTCACGCAGCAAACCAGAAAATGTCGCGGAACGACATTTCAACCCGCCAGGATCTCGGCCAGCGCCGACGGTTCGACATTGCCGCCGGACAGAATCATCACGGTGCGGCCCGGTGGCGTCGCGCCCTGCCGGTACGCGGCCAGCGCGACCGCGCCGCTCGGCTCGCTGACCAGGTGGGCATTGACGGCGAGTTCCCGCACTGCTGCGCGAATCTCGTTCTCCGACACCGTGATCATGTCGTCGATCACCTTCTGAAGATGCGCGAAGGTCAGCGCCGAAGGTTGCGAGCGCAGGCCATCGGCGATGGTGCGGTTGCGATCCTCGATGGACCAGTCCGCCCGCTCGCCCCGCCGTAGGCCCTCGGCGGCGTCGGCGGCGAGTTCAGGTTCGACCCCGAAGACCTTGGCCTTCGGGCATCTGGCTCTGATCGCCGTGCCGATACCTGAGGCCAGACCGCCGCCGCTGACCGGTATCAGCACGTTCTCCACGTCCGGCAGGTCGTCGGCGATTTCCAGGCCGATCGTGCCCTGCCCCGCGATCACATCCGGATGGTCGAAGGGCGGTATCAGCACACCGCCCGTCTGCTCCAGCAGCTCGGCGGCGACCTTCTCGCGCTCGCCGGGGCCGCACAGCACCACCTGCGCGCCGTAGTCACGGGTGGCCTGCACCTTGACGTGGGGTGTCTCGCGAGGCATGACGATGTGCGCGACGGTTCGAAATGCGGCGGCTGCGTATGCGACTGCCTGCGCGTGATTGCCGCTGGAATACGCGACCACGCCCCGCGCGCGGTCCGCTTCGCTCAGCTTCCCGACTGCGTTGAAGGCACCGCGAATCTTGAATGCGCCGATCGGCTGCAGGTTCTCCGGCTTGATCCAGAGCGGCCGCTCGCCGTCGGCCCACCGCGCCGGGATCAGCGGGGTGCGCACGACGGCGTGCCTGATCCGGTCGGCCGCCGCTTGAATGTCCTCGAGGGTGATCAGTTGCACGGTTTCAGTGTGCCCATAAGCTGCCCGTCATCTTCGACCGGTGCTGACGCCAAGCAGTCCGCGCACCATCCGCTCGGCCATCGCCTCGTCGTGGGGGGCGCCTGCCAGGTGAATGGCCAGACCCTCCATGGCGGCGGTGACGGCCGCCCCGAGCGTCTTCGCCGGTGGTCCTGCAGGTATCGATCCGTCCCGCCTGCCAGTGGAGATCACGGCGCCGAACCTCATCGCGAGATCCTTTCCGATGTCGGCGACCTTGGTGCCGACGGGATGTTCACGGCCGTCGAACTCCACCCGCAGCGCCATCATCACCCGCGCGACGTCGCGGCGGCAGAACACGATGTGCCCACGCGCCAGCGCCACCAGGATGTCGACCGGGGTGCCCGCACGCTGGGCGGGCTCCCACACTTCACGTTCCCAGGTGTCGGCGACCCAGTCCACAACGGCTACGGCGAGCTCCTCCTTGCCCGCGAAGAGGTGATAGAGCGCGCCGCGGGTGTATCCGGCATCGCCTGCGACCTTCTCCAGCACGAGATTGCCGTATCCGTAGCGCGAAAAGCCCCTCGCTCCCGCTTCGAGCAGGGCGGCTCTGGTGCGCGCCCGGCGCTCGGCCTGCGTCCGCGGCCGCGCGTCAGAATCCGGTATAGATACGTGCATGTACGTATGTTACTGTGGCGGTCAAGGAGGCGTCCGATGAAACTCCCGAACGGTGAGCACTTTTCGCGGCCGTGGCGTATTCACGACCTCACCCGCGACTTCCGGCTCGAGGATGTCTGGGCGTTGCCGACGCCCGGCGGGCCGGACGACTTTCCCCGGCTGATCGCGATGGTGGCCTCGTTCGACGAAGCGCGGCAGCGGTTTTCCCTGGTTGGGTTCCTCTTTGCGATCCGGGAGGCGCTCGGTCAGGTCTTCGGCTGGGATGAACGCGCCGACGATCCCGCCCGCCCGAGCCTTCGGGAGAGGCTGCCTGCGGATCTACGCGACTCCCCTTCCGCCGTGACCCCTGCGATGGGCTTCACTCCCCTGTATCAGACAGGCGACGAGTGGGCGGCCGAGCTGATCAACCAGACGGTGCACGGTGTCATTCACCTGGGCTGGGTTCGCGATGACGAGAAGGGCTACCGCGGCCAGATGGCGATCCTGGTCAAGCCGAACGGCCTGCTCGGCCGCGCCTACATGACGGCGATCACCCCGTTCCGGTACCTGATCGTCTACCCGCGGATGTTGAAGGGAGTTGGTCGAAAGTGGCTGTCGTACAGCGGCGATCGATCGTAGCGACCGAGCGCTGCGACTACGCCGACGCGTTCGAGGTCCCCCTGGCTGCGACCGACGGACGGTCCGCCGAGGAGTTGGTTCGCGCGGGCCTGAAAAGGGTTCCCCGGTGGATGGGTGCCGCCGTGTTGATCGTGCATCGGCATGTGCTCAGGCTCGACTTGGCCCCGCTCTCGGCGCCGAATCACCTTCTCGGCTGGGAGATCGGAGACCGCGGGCCCGATAGCATCAGGTTGAGCGCCACCGGTCCACTCCTCGACGGCGTGCTGGTAGCGAAACGCATCCCGCCATCGTCCGCCGCGCTCGAGACGTTCGTCAGCTACCGGCGGCCGGTGGCTCGCGTGGTCTGGGCGGCAGTGGCGCCGATCCACCGCGCTGTCGTGCCGGTCGTCCTGCGAAGGGCGGCTACGGCTTTCGGGGAGCGGTGAAATGACCGAGGCCGACCGCCGTCTGCAGGCCCGACTCCGGCGTGGTCACGCCGAAGATCGTCTCTTGCTTGACCGGACCGTCGGTAAGCTGATATGAACGGTAAGTGGTTACTTACGGAAGGGTCTTGGACTCCCTCGCCGATTCGACTCGGCGGGAAGTACTCGATCTGGTGCGCCGCAAGCCGTCGTCGGTGCAGGAGCTCGCGGACCAACTGCCGATCAGCCGGCCTGCGGTCTCGCAGCACCTGAAGATCCTCAAGGACGCCGGCGTTGTGACATCCCATCCCGTCGGGACCCGTCGCGTCTACACCGTGACCACCGATGGCTTCGAGGTACTCAGGCAGTGGCTCGACGTCATGTGGCGCGACGCGCTTTCGTCGTTCGCTTCATTTGTCGAAAGCGAAGTCGCCGACACCCAACCCAACGATTCAGGAGACGATTCATGACCACGATCACCGATGTCCGTCGCGAGGTCACCGTTGTCGGAACGCCGCACCGGGCGTTCGACCTGTTCACCAACCGGATGGCCGAATGGTGGCCGGCCGGACACCATCTGGCGACCTCTCCGGTGGTGGCGATGACGGTGGAACCGCGGGTCGGCGGGCGGATGTACGACACCTGTGCGGACGGCAGCGAATCGGCATGGGGTCAGGTCACCGAGTGGGATCCGCCCACCGGCTTCACATTCGCGTGGATGATCTCCGGGGTGTGGCAGCTGGAGACGGATGTCGAGAAGGCGTCGCGGGTCGCGGTGACGTTCACCGCCGAGGGCGACAGGACGCGAGTCAGCGTGGTGCACAAGGATTTCTGGCGCCTCGGCGAGGGCGGCCAGGGCATGGCCGACGCGGTCGGTGCGGCCGACGGCTGGGGTTCAGGTTTGGCGCGGTTCGCCGAGTTCGCGGCGAAGTAACTCCGGTTCCGGTATCGCCGAATCGGGGCGCGCCGGGCGGTACTGTCACGCTCATGGGCGATCAGCACGACCACGGGCCGCAGCGGGATTTGCCGCCGGGAATGGCCGAGCAGCTCGACCTGCCCTACTCGGGCCTCGTGTCGTTCGGTCACCGGCCGTTCCTCACCGAGGTCGAGCAGCTGGACTCCTGGCAACCCGACGTTGCGATCGTCGGCGCACCGTTCGACGTCGCGACGACGAACCGGCCGGGTGCCCGGTTCGGTCCGAGGGCGATCAGGGCGACGGCGTACGAACCGGGCACGTACCACTTGGATCTCGGGCTGGAGATCTTCGACTGGCTGGAGGTCGTCGACTTCGGAGACGCGTTCTGCCCCCACGGGCTGACCGAGGTCTCGCACGGGAACATCCGCGAGCGCGTGCACGCCGTGGCGTCCCGCGGCATCGTGCCGGTCATCCTCGGCGGTGACCATTCGATCACCTGGCCCGCCGCAACGGCGGTCGCCGACATGCACGGCTACGGCAATGTCGGCATCGTGCACTTCGACGCGCACGCCGACACCGCCGACATCATCGACGGAAACCTGGCCAGCCACGGCACCCCGATGCGTCGGCTGATCGAATCCGGCGCAGTGCCCGGCACCCACTTCGTCCAGGTCGGGCTGCGCGGATATTGGCCGCCGCAGGACACCTTCGAGTGGATGCTCGAGCAGGGCATGACGTGGCACACCATGCAGGAGATCTGGGAGCGCGGCTTCAAGGAGGTCATGCGCGACGCGGTCAGCGAAGCGCTCGCGAAGGCCGAAAAGCTGTACGTGTCGGTCGACATCGACGTCCTGGACCCGGCGCACGCACCCGGCACCGGGACACCCGAGCCGGGCGGCATCACCAGCGCCGACCTTCTCCGCATGGTCCGTCAGCTGTGCTACGAGCACGACGTCGCCGGTGTCGACGTCGTCGAGGTTTCGCCGGCATACGACCACGCCGAACTCACCGTGAATGCCGCACACCGCGTCGTCTTCGAGGCGCTCGCGGGCATGGCGGCCCGCCGCCGCGACGCCGCCGACAACCCCAAGCCGCCCGGTCCACCCGCCTATGGACCTGGTTGACCGGCTGAGCGACGGGACCGCCAAGGTGGTCCCCCGCTGGATCAACGCCGGCAGCGCGTTTCTTGCCAGGCTTCCGGCGACGACGTCGGTCCTGCGGATGCAGATCCGCGACTTCCGTTGTTCTCCCCCGTCGCCCCGACCGCGGAATGCCCGCTTCGGCGGGGATCGTGCCGCGTGCTACGCAGGAGAAACCGCGCTGCGGATGAACTCGGTCCCATCGGCCCGGCAGGCGGTGGCGGATCTATCGCCGGGGGGACACTAGAGCTATGAGTCGAGCACCGAGTGGAGTGTTGTTCTTCGACGGCGCCTGTGGGATGTGCACCCGATCCAGGGACTTCCTGCTGAAGCTCAACCGCACGGGCGATCTGCACACCGAGCCGCTGCAGGCAGCGGGCATCGCAGAGCGGCTCGACATTGCGCCGGACCATCTCATCGAGCGGATCTGGTCGTTGGATGCGTCCGGTCAGGTGTACGGCGGGGCCGAGGCCGCGAACGCGGCCGTCTCGGCGGCACTGGGCACCAACCTCCCGCTGATGATCTACCGGATTTCCGGTATGAGGTCCGTGCAGGAGGCCGTCTACCGGTGGGTCACCGACCATCGCTACCGATTCCGCGGCAAGACCCCGTACTGCGAGTCGCATCCGGTCGCCTGCTGACGGCGGTGGGCAACAGCCACCGACGATCCGGCCCACCCTTCTGCTTCAGCGCGGCCTCAACTCAGCCGGTCGGTGATGTCGGTGAAAGCCGGGTTGTCGTTTTCGTGATCTGAGGTGTTCCGGCATTCCCCGTAGATGCGTATGGTTGCGAACTTCATGACGTCGGGATTCTCGTGAAACGTCGACGTGACGCCGTTCTTGGTCAGCTTCAGGCCGAAGTGCTCGCCCATCGCCGGCGCCTCCTGCCAACCGTGCGCCACCATCGCGGCAGCGACCTCGCGGATGCGCTTGACCGAATTCGTCTCGGGCAGCCCGAAGTTCAGGTAGACCGCTGCCTGATAGGGCGGATCGTGCAGGCTCGTGCACGACAGGAAGACATTGCTTCCGCTGACGTGGTGCAGTCGGGCGACGTCGACGATTTCCCGCGCCGAGTCCACCACCTGGTTCGTGGCCTGTTCGTCCGTCATCGGTGCGGCATCGCCCAACATGCCGGATTCGGCGCTGCGCGACGCGGTGATGACGACGAACACGACGCCAAGCACCAGCGACATCACGTGGGCGGTGAGAACCAGCGCCCTGGCGGCCGAGGAGCGAAGCCACTCGTCGCTCCCGCCGCTCATAGGGTCAACGTACGCCGCCACCCCTCGCTAAGCGCGCGCCGCTGATCAGGCTGCTGCCGCTACGGTTGTGGCGGAGGTTCCGACGGTCACGTTGAGAGGTCAGTCATGCCGCAGGTCGCGTTGAAGCAGGCCACGATCGAATACCAGGTCCTCGGCCCAGAGGACTCGCCGCATCCGCCGGTGCTGTTCGTGCACGGCATCCTGGTCGACCACCGACTGTGGGAGGCGTCGCCGAAGGCTTGGCGCAGCAAGGGTTTCGGTGCATCCTTCCGGACTGGCCGCTCGGCTCGCACACCATCCCGGTCAACAGCGGCGCCGACCTGTCGCCGCGCGGCATCGCGACGCTGATCCGCGACTTCATCACCGCGCTCGGCCTGTCCGATGTGACGCTGGTCGGCAACGACACCGGTGGCGGCTTGTGTCAGTTCGTCGTCGACGCTCATCCGGACGTGGTCGGACGCCTGGTGCTGACCAACTGCGACGCGTTCGACAAGTTCCCGCCGTTCCCGTTCACGCTCGTCTTCGCGCTGCTGCGCGGCGATGCCTCGATCAAGCTCCTGTTCGGCCAGATGCAGCTGACGGCGTTGCGTCATTCGCCATTCGGCTTCGGACTGCTGGTGAACGATCCCGACCCGCAACTCACCAACAGCTGGCTCGAACCGTGCCGCCGAGACACGCGCATCTGCCGCGACCTGGCCACCCTGCTGCGGCACGTCGCCAAGACCGATCTGACCGACGTGTCGATACTGCTCCCCCAGTTCACCAAACCGGTCACTCTGGTGTGGGGTCAGCGCGACCGGTGCTTCAAGCCGTCGCTTGGCAGACGCATGGCCGAGCTGTTCCCGAACTCCTCGCTGATCGAGGTACCCGACGCCAAAACGTTTGTGGCCCTGGATAATCCAGGGGCGGTGATCGAGGCGATCGCCACCGTCGGTGCCGGTGAACCCTAGCTCTTGACCAGGGTGAACTGGCAGACGTCGGTGTAGCCCTCGCGGAACAGGTCTGCGCAACCGGTCAGGTACTTCATGTACCGGTCGTAGACCTCCTGGGACTGGATCGCGATCGCCTCGTCCTTGTGGGCCTCAAGCGCCGCCGACCAGTGTCCAGCGTGCGCGCGTAATGCAACCGCAGTGGCTGAACGAGCTTGACCTCGAAACCCGCCTTGGTCGCATGCTCTTCGACCTCGGCCACCGCCGGCAGACGCCGCCGGGGAAGATCTCGTCCATGATGAACTTGAAGAACCTCAGGCGTGTCATCGTCATTGTGAGGTCGCGCGCCTCGAAGTCTTCGGCGCTCGGCGTCACGATGGTGTGCAGCATCATCACCCCGTCGGCTGGCAACGCGGCGTAGGCCATCTTGAAGAAGTCGTCGTAGCGGTCAAAGCCGAAGTGTTCGAACGCGCCGATGGAGACGATGCGGTCGACGTTTTCGTGAAACTGCTCCCAGCCCTGCAGCAGCACTCGCTTGGAGCGCGCACTGTCCATCGCCGCGAAGCTCTGCTCGACGTGTGCCTGCTGGTTGTGGCTCAGCGTCAGGCCGATGACGTTGACGTCGTAGCGTTCGATGGCTCGGCGCAAAGTGGCGCCCCAGCCGCAACCGACGTCGAGAAGCGTCATCCCGGGCTGCAGACCGAGCTTGCCGAGGGAGAGGTCGATCTTGGCGAACTGGGCCTCTTCGAGGGTCATGTCGTCGCGCTCGAAGTACGCGCAGCTGTAGGTCTGCGTCGGATCCAGGAAGAGCCGGTAGAAGTCGTCGGACAGGTCGTAGTGCGACTGCACGTCCTCGAAGTGCGGCCTCAGATCCTGGGTGTCCGTCGGTGTTTCTGGCAAGGTACAGCCTTTCGGCGTCCATTTTCGGCATGTCGGCACGGTGGTCTCGGCCGACGTCGGCTGCGTAGAGAATAGCGGGTCTGGCTAATAGCCCTTGCCGCGGCCAATAGTTGACAACGTCAAGAATTATTTGACGATGTCAACTATGTCCGTCTCGACCGTCAACGAGGTCCGCGGTTTCAATCGCTTCTACACGCGCGTTCTGGGGTTATTGCGACCGCAACTGGCCGGCTCGGCGTTCGGCCTCACCGAGGCCCGGGTGCTGTACGAACTGGCGCACAGCGACCAAATAGCGGTGTCGGAGTTGCGGCGCGTGCTCGATCTGGACGCCGGGTATCTGAGCCGCATCCTGTCCCGCTTCATCGCCGACGGACTCGTCGACCGCGAGCCGTCGACGACCGACGCGCGTCGCCAACTCGTGCGCCTCACGCCTCGCGGGGCATGCGGCCTTCACCGAACTCGACACGTTGCAGGCGGACGCGATCGACCGCTTGGTGGGGCCACTGGACGAGGCCCAGCGCTCCCAACTCGTCGCTGCGATGGGCCGGATCCGGCGGGTGCTCGACGACGACGCCCAGCCGCGGACTCGTTCTCCGCTCCCCCGAGCCCGGCGACCTCGGATGGGTGGTCGAGCGCCACGGTGCCCGCTACGCCACCGAGTACGGCTGGGACGTCAGCTTCGAGGCCCTCGTCGCCCGCATCGTCGCCGACTTCGGCGAGCGTCGGGACGGCAGGCCCGAAGCCGCCTGGATCGCCGAACTCGACGGCGAACGCGTCGGCTGCGTCTTCTGCACGGCATCGGAAGCCCCGGACACCGCGCAACTCCGTCTGCTGCTGGTCGAACCGCAGGCGAGCGGCGCCGGTGTCGGCACTCGGTTGGTGGACGAATGTGTTCGTTTCGCGCGGCGATCCGGTTACGCGCGAATCATGTTGTGGACCAACGATGTTCTGGTTGCCGCCCGGCGGATCTACCAGCGGGCCGGCTTCCAGCTCGACCGCCGCGAGCCGCACGAAATTCGGCCGCGACCTGGTCGGCGAGTACTGGTCGCGCGACCTGTGATCAGACGGCAGGCGCGGCGCCCAATACGCGTTGGATGTCCGGCTTCATCGCCTGCAGCTGTCCACCCCAGTAACCCCAGCTGTGGGTTCCATTCGGCGGGAAATTGAACACGCCGTTGCTGCCACCCGCGCGCTGATAGCGGGCCTGGAACTCCTTGTTCGTATTGATCGTCAACCCCTCGAGGAACTGCGCAGGGATCTGGGCATTGCCCAGACCGGCATCGAGATCCGTCGGATTGCCGTTGCCGCTGTACACCCAGATGCGGGTCCCGTTGCCGACGAGCCGCGGGATTTGCAGCATGGGATCGTTGCGCTGCCAGGCGCCGCCACCGTATGGCCCCCACATGTCGAGCGCATTGAAGCCGCCCGCGTCGGCCATGGCGATGCCGATAAGCACCGGCCACAGTCGTGCGAGGTGTTCAGGAAGCCCGACAGCGACCCGGCGTAGACGAACTGGCCCGGGTGATAGGCGGCCAGAACCAGCGCCGCTCCCCCGGACATCGACAGGCCCACCACGGCGTTTCCGGTCGGGCTGACGCCCTTGTTGGCCGCGAGCCAGCCCGGAAGCTCCGACGTCAGGAAGGTCTCCCACTTATAGGTCTGCGTGGTGCCGTTGCCCACCGCGGGCCGGTACCAGTCCGTGTAGAAGCTGGACATGCCACCCACCGGCATCACCACCGACAGCCCGGACCCGTCGAACCAGCTGAACGCGCCGGTCTCGATGTCCCAGCCGTTTCGGTCGTCCCGCGCCCGCAGTCCATCCAGCAGATACACGGCACGAGGACCGCCACCCTGGAACTGAACCTGGATGTCGCGACCCATCGACGGCGACGGCACACTCAGCACTTCGGGCGCTGCGGCTGCCGTCGGCGTGCCACCGAGGACGCCGATCAGGCCGGCTAGAAGGGTCGCCGCGAATGCGGCGGCGAAGAATCGGCGGAGGGTTTTCATGGCGTTACTTCCCGTCGTGCGTATAGCCCCGACAGCGGATATCGCCCGCCACGGATGAGCAGTTACACACCCTTGCGCGGCGAGAGACAATTTCTCTGTGCCGCAGGACGGTCGACGACAAGAGGAAGGAGTGGATAGCCATGACCTATCCCGACGACATCCCCGTCGACAACGGCGACGAGGAAGCCGGACTGGACCCGGCCGAGGTCGGCGCGGAAGCCGACGAAGCCGATCTGATCGAACAGGCCATCGCCGTCCCCTTCGGGGACGACGACCGCGGCTTCGATCGCTGACTGCCGGCCTGGTCAGGCCAAGACTGCGCGGCCTGGCGCGTTCCTCGTCGGTCTGCTTCAGGAGAAGCCCGTAGCCGTTCTCCCGCAGGCTGATCCTGAGCGGCCGATGTGCCTCGTGGATCATCAGCCAGGTGCCCAGCGCCGCCCTCTGCTTCTCGACGCACGCGTGGGACATGCCGAGTTCGCGAAGCAGGGCGCTCAGCCGTGGCGGGTTGAGTGGATCGACCGTCGGCGCGGTCGGTCCGACAGTGTCGAATACGGGATGTGAAATTGAGACGGTCATGGCGGTCTCCGTCTGTCTCGAGCTGAGCGCCTCCCCTATCAATCTCCTTTTGGCGCCCTTGTCAATAAAGTGTAGGACGCTTTTGCTGACCGGGTGTTGGGAATTTCGCGACTTGGGGATGCAGACTTGATCGAGCGTCGCTCCCACGTTGCTGAAGCGCAAAAGCCGACTTTCGAAGGAGAGCCCCTAGGTGAGGTTCCGCCGCGATCACGTCGTACTCGGACACCGACGCCGACACGATCACGTCGGCCTGGTCGTCGCTGGGGCCGCTGCCGCGAAAGCCTCGACCGCGTCCTGGGAGTCCCATCGCTCGAAAACGTTGATGCGGCGTGGCATCGAGCAGATCGGCCGAAGATCGAGAAGTCGAGGCAACCGGGCGCGCCTCGGGCCTGCTCGCACCACCTGCACACATCCGGCCAGATAGTCATCGCGCTGCTCCCGACCGACAATGACATGTCCCGCGACTATCACCATGATGTAGCTCCTCTGTCCGAACGACTCACCTCGAACTAAGACCACGGGCCGATCGGCGAAGTCATCGATCGACGAACCGGAAAGGGATGCAATGAAGCTACGAGAGGCCCTCGACTCGATCGTGCCGGACCGGCCGCTGCGCACGTCTACGGGCAGCCGTATGAAACCGCGGACGGAGTGACGATCGTCCCGTCGCGCAGGCAGTGCGCGGCAGAACCAAGCCGGGCGCGAGACGCGGACCTGCGCCTCGACGGCGAAACCGGTCGGTGTCTTCGTCATCAAAGACGGCGAGGCATCCTGGGTGCCTGCCGTCGACACGACGCGCATCGCGATGATGGGTGAGTTGACCGGGCTGGTCTCGGCGACCCTCGCCACGCTGGCTATGGTTCGTCGTCCGCCGTGGCCCGACTTGCCGTGGGACGTGCGCTCAAGTAGGCCACTTTTCACGCGCCAAGCCCACAGCGCCGCGGCCACGATCAGCACGGCGAGCACCAGGATCCACGGCCACGACCCGTGCCGGTGGACCCAGCCGGCGATAGCGCCCTGCAGTCGGCCCGCCGCCGCGATCACCGGATCCGCGGGATTGCCACCGGCCGTGAACAACCGGACCTCGTAGTAGCCGTAGTAGCCGACGTAGAGCCCGACCAGGATCAGCACCGCACCGCCAATGCGGTTGACGTAGGGCAGGATTCGCCGCATCCGGTCGACCAGCGCAGAACCGGCCAATGCGACCGCGACGGCCAGCGCGCCGACGACCAACGCGAAGCCGCGCGGCGTACGCCACGTAGATCCATACCCGGCCTGCGACGGACGTGCCGCCGACAGCCGGCGCCGGTCACCGCCAGGAACGGACCGACGGTGCAGGACAGCGAGGCGATCGCATAACCCACGCCGTAGCCGAACATCGAGCCGAGCCTGCGCGTCGGCGCCCATGAAGCGCTGCGGGCCAACCGGTTCGGCATCAACAGCGACAGCTCACGCCCGGCCAGCAGCCAGATACCCAGCGCCACAAGCGCAATGCCGATCAGCACGGTGACATAGGGCAGGTACCGCTGCACGGTCGACGCCAACGAGACGGTCAGCAACCCGAAGGTGCCGAACACCGCGAGGAAGCCGAGCGTCATCGCCGCCGTCGCCGCGAGCGGCGCGACCGACCGCGGCTCGCCGCTGCCGTGCCGTTGCCCCGCACCACCAACGCGAGGTAGGCGGGCAGCATCGCGAAGCCGCACGGGTTCAGCGCGGCCACCAGTCCGGCGGCGAACGCCAGCCCGACCAGATCTTGTTGCACTCGGCGCGGCGATTACGTGGTGAGCGCGGCCACCCGCTCCTGCAGTTCCTGCTGTGGCATGGCCGAGGTCGGGTTGTTCACGAACGTCGATGAGCCGTCGGCGCGATAGAACACGTACGCCGGCTGCCACGGCACGTTGTAGCGCGCCCAGATGGAGCCATCGGCGTCGTTGAGATTTGTGAAGTTCAGGTTGTACTTCGACACGAAGCCCTGCATGGCCGCGACGTCGGAGCGAGCGGCGACGCCGACGAACGTCACCTTGGGGTTGGCGGCGGCCACACTGCTCACCGAGGGCGCCTCGGCGTTGCAGAACGGGCACCACGGCGTCCAGAACCACAGCACGGCGGGCTTGCCCTGCAGCGACGCACCGTCGAACGGCGCACCGCTCAGCGTCGTTCCGGTGAAATCAAGGCGATCGTCGGCGAGCGCGGCCGGCGGGCTGCTCAGCGCCAGAGTGAGCACGGCGGCGGCCATAGCGATGGCCAGCGACCTGCTCAAACGTAGTAGACGATGGATCATGACGGCTCCTCCCTGCGCCCAGACACACGAATGGGGTAACACTATGTGAGACGGATTCGTTCGGTCCCCGGTTCATCGCTCTCATAAACCGGAAACCCCTCATCCCAGGAGGTCGCAATGCACGCCTCGGTGACGGTTCCAATGGCGGCGCAGGCGGACGAGATCTGGAACCTCGTCGCCGACGTCCGCAACACCGGCAAGTACTCGCCCGAGATGATCGAGGCCGAGTGGCTGGACGGCGCGACCGGTCCGGCGCTGGGTGCACGTTTTCGTGGACATGTGCGCCGCAACGAGATCGGCCCCGTGTACTGGACGACCTGCAGGGTCACCGCGTGCGACCCCGGTCGCGAGTTCGGCTTCGAGGTGCTCGTTGGCGACACACCGGTGAACAATTGGCACTACCGGTTCACTCCTACCGACGGTGCACCGACGTCACCGAATCGTTTCGGCTGAACGATTCGTTTCCCCAGGTTGTTTTCGATGTTCGGCGGTCAACTACGCCGACGGCGAAACAACCGTGACATGCGTAAGACGCTAGAGCGGATAGACACCGGCGGCCAGGCCGCCGCCTGCGCTCTCGCCCATCACCGCCAGCCTGGCCGGATCGAAACCCCCAGCGTCGTCGCCCTGGTCCGCGAGCCATCGCAACGCCGCGTAGCAGTCCTCGACAGGCGTCGGATGTGGATGCTCGGGCGCGATGCGGTAGTCGACAACCAACATCGGCACCCCGGACGCCGCGACATATCCCGCACGGACAAGTCGCACATCGGGCCGATTGTGCTCGAGGCCGTAGATCATGCCGCCGCCGTGCAGAAAGAGCGCGGCACTGCCGGGTGGCTCCCCCATCGATCGGCGATACCACGTCGCGTCCAGTGCTGTGCCGTCGCTCGAGGTCAGGGAAAAGTGTTCCGTGCAAATGTCATTGACCGGTGTAGCGGTCGCTGCGACGTGGTCCATCATGCGGTGGCCCTTTGCCCGTCGGGCCTCCACGTCGCCGACCACAGGTGCTGTCGTCCGTCCCACTGCTTCAACTAGCGACGCAAGCTCGGCACGCACCTGGGGATCCAGACGGAGGGCCACCGCCCGACAGTAACGCGCCCCCGATTCGGCTCCGCGGCGTGGGCGCGTTTCGTGGGAACAGGTTTCAGTTTTCGTCTGCGAGCCGAAGGAGTCCGGCGATGGGTCAATGGTCACGCGAGGAACTCGAGGATGCCTGGCGCCGCTACCAGGAATCCGTCGTCGACGTCGGCAAGACGTGGGACTGGTCCAGTTACGCCGACCACTTCACCGAGGATGCGAAGTACGTCGAGCACGCGCTGGGAAACATGGAAGGGCGCGAGAACATTCGCGAGTGGATCGTCTCGACGATGAACATGTTCCCCGGCAGCGAGATGCCGTCCTACCCGGTGGAGTGGTACTCGATCGACACCGAAAAGGGCTGGGTCATCTTCAAGAACATCAACACCATGAGGGATCCCGGCGACGGCAGTGTCCATGGCGCGGCGGTCATCACCGTCCTGGAGTACGCGGGCGACGACAAGTGGAGCTACGAGGAAGACGCCTACAATCCGATGAACTTCATGCTGATGATTCAGCAGTACATCCAGCGCAGCCACGAACTCGGCACCATCTCCGACGATGCGCGCACGTTCGCCAAGAACATGAACTGGCAGCTGGACTGACGTCCTCAGGCGATGACGAAGTCGCTCCGGTCCGGTTCGCGCGTCCACGCCCAGTAGTCGACCAGCCGCCACGGGCTGAGCGTGTAGACGTCGCCGTCGGAGTTCTTGTAGAACGAGTGCTTGATCGACGGTTGCGACCAGACCATCTTCGCCATCTCGGACTGGCTGCGGGCCAGCCAGTCCTGCTCCTTCTCGCGGCGCGGCTCGAGATATCGGTGTTCGCCGGCGATCAGCAGCTCGAGGCACTGGGTGATGTAGCGCATCTGGCATTCGGAATGAAAAATCAGGCTCCCGCCGCTGGCGAGATTGGTGCCGGGTCCGTCATGCAGAAGGAAGTTCGGATAGCCCGGCACCGTGATGCCCAGGTACGCCGACGGCCGCTCACCCCAGCGTCGGGTCAGCGGCTCGCCGTCACGTCCGATGACCGTCATCGGCCACAGCACCCGGTTGGCCTGAAAGCCTGTGGCGTACACGATGACCTCGGCCTCGTGGCGCACGCCGTCGTCGGTGACGACCGCATCGTGGGCAATCTCGGCGATCGGGGTGCGGACGAGGTCGACGTTGTCGCGGCACAGGGTTCGAAGCCAGCTGCCGTTGTCCTGCAGGGTGCGCTTTCCGGTGGCCGGGTAGTCGGGCAGCACCTTTTCAAGCAGTTCGGCATCATCACCGACCTGGCTGGCGATCCACGCCGTGAACATGATCCGCGCGATGTCATTGACCTCGCTGACCGCCCGCTGTTGGTCGGGATATTCGGGGTCGACGCGCGCCGCGACCAGGCCCTTGTCGCAGCCGGGCCAGAACAACAGGAACCGGTACCAGCGGCCGTAGAACGGTAGGTGCCGCAGCGCCCACCGCACGCCCGGACCCACCGGTTGGTGATAGTTCGGGTTCGGGAACATCCACTGCGCCGTGCGTTGGAAGACGGTCAGATGCGCGACGTCTTCGGCTATTGCGGGGGCGATCTGAAATCCGCTGGCGCCTGCGCCGATCATGGCGACCCGCTTGCCGCGGAGATCGATTGTGTGATCCCACTCCGACGAGTGAAACGCGGGCCCGGCGAAGCGGTCCTGGCCCGCTATCGCCGGACGGTGCGGTCGGTTGAGTTGGCCCACCGCGCTGATCACCGCGCGGGCCGTCAACGTCGTCATCGCGCCGGTGCGGTCCCGCACCGTCACCGCCCACGTCGCGGCCGCGTCGTCCCAGACGGCCTCGGTGACTTCGGTTTCCCAGCGCACGTGCCTGCCGATGTCGTGCTTGTCCATCACCCGCTGAAAGTAGGCCTGCAGTTCGGGTTGCTCGGCGAAGAAGTGCGTCCATTCATCGGTCGGCTCAAAGCTGTAGCAGTAGAAGTGATTTCCGACGTCCACTCGTGCACCGGGGTATGTGTTCTGCCACCATGTGCCACCGACGCCCGCGTTCTTCTCGACGATGGTGAACGGGATCCCTGCTTCTTTCAGCCGGATTCCGGCCAGCAGACCGGATTCGCCACAACCGATGACGACGACGGGAAACTCGTCTCGCGCCGCCTTCTCCAGCGTCGAGATGGCGCGGGCGTCGCGACCGTCGAGCTCCATCTCCTCGAGCACCATCGGTACGTATTCCTCGGGTACCGGTTCGCACACCAACCACTGCATCATCTCGTGCAGCAGTTCGGCGCCGATCGGTTCGGGCTCCGGGCAGCCGCGATCGCGGTAGTCGGCGATGACCTCAAGCGCGATCTTGCGGACGGCGGCCTTATCCTCCTCAGACATATAGCCCTGAACCTCGTTGAGGAACAGTCCGGCCGGCTTGAGGTCGCCGCGGATCAACCCGGCGTCGCTCGACATGTGCACCAGCGACAGCATCAGCGTTGGAATGCTGACGTCGAGAAGCGCCTCGGCGATCTGCTCATCGGGGGTCGTAAACGCTTGTCCGGCATGTGGGTTGCGCACGACTGAAGTGCTATCACGCCTACCTGCGCGGGCGCAGGCGAATGCCACCCCGGGCGAAGCCGGGTATCTCGTCTCGGTGAGGTGAGCCAGGGAAGACGGGCGCCGATCCCCGTCGACGCCGGAAGGCTCGGCCGTAGACTCGCGGCGTGGGTATTGCGACCAGGGTGAACGGCGCCGCCCCTGCTGAGGCGCCACTGTCCGACATCGACCTCGGGTCTTGGGACTTCTGGGGTCTGGACGACGACGTACGTGACGGCACGTTCGCCACCCTGCGCCGAGAGGCCCCGGTGTCGTTCCACGAGTCGTTCGTCGGCGAGGAGTTCACCCCTGGAGCCGGCCACTGGGCGCTGACCCGCTATGACGATGTGTTCTACGCCAGCCGGCATCCCGAGATCTTCAGCTCGGCGGGTGGGATCACGATCGGCGACCAAACCCCTGAGCTGGCCGAGTACTTCGGGTCGATGATCGCGATGGACGACCCGCGGCACACCCGGCTGCGCAACATCGTGCGCAGCGCATTCACTCCGCGCGTGCTGGCGCTCCTCGAGGATTCGGTGCGCGATCGGGCTCGCCGCCTGGTGGCTGCGATGCTGAAGAACAATCCCGACGGTAAGGGTGAGATCGTCGCCGACCTGGCCGGTCCCCTACCATTGCAGATCATCTGCGATTTGATGGGCATTCCCGAACAGGACCATGAGCGGATCTTCGGTTGGACCAACGTCATTCTGGGTTTCGGTGATCCCGACATCGCGACCGACTTCGACGAGTTCTTCGGTGTTGCGGTCGACATCGGTGCGTACGCCACTGCGATGGCCGACGACCGAAGGGACGCTCCCGGCGACGACCTGACCACCAGCCTGGTGCAGGCCGAACTCGACGGCGAGCGGCTGACGTCCGCCGAGGTGGCCTCGTTCTTCATCCTGCTCGTCGTCGCGGGCAATGAGACCACCCGCAATGCGATCAGCCACGGCGTGTTGTCCCTGAGCCGGTATCCGGAACAGCGCGACGTCTGGTGGAACAACCACGACGAGGTGGCGCCGACGGCGGTCGAGGAGATCGTGCGCTGGGCGTCGCCGGTGGCCTACATGCGCCGCACCACCACCCGAGACGTCGAGTTGGGCGGCGTGAAAATGGCTGCGGGAGACAAGGTCACGCTGTGGTACGGGTCGGCTAATCGCGACGAGTCCAAGTTCGCCAACCCGTGGACATTCGACGTGCGCCGCCACCCGAATCCGCATGTTGGATTCGGCGGCGGAGGCGCGCACTTCTGCCTTGGCGCCAATCTCGCCCGCCGCGAGATCACGGTCGCGTTCGAAGAACTGCACCGGCAACTGCCAGACATGACGGCGACGGAGGAGCCGGACCGGCTGCACTCCGCTTTCATTCACGGCATCAAGCGGCTGCCCGTCGCCTGGACACCTCGCTAGCCGGCAGCTACTTGACGATCAGCGTGCCCTTCATATTCGGGTGATACACGCAGTAGAACGGGTATTCGCCGGGCTGGCTGGGAGCGGTGAGCGTCTTCTTGTCTCCGCCGTCGACATGAACATCGAATGCGCCCTCCGGTTGCGAAGTGACGGAATGCTCCACGGAGTCGTTGTTCGCGATGTTGATCTGGGTGCCGGGTGCGACGGTGAGCGGCTGACCGAAGGCCATGTTCGCAATCGTTATCGTCGGACCCGCGACTTCGGTCGGGCTGTTTTCGCTCGCCATTGCGGTATCGGTGGTTTCAGTCGTGCTACTGGACCCGCCGCACGCGGTCACGAGCGCCGCGACCACAGCCATGGCCGCCAACAACGTACCGATCTTCTTCATTCTGACCCCTAACTTTTTTCGTCCTCAGGCGACACGATTAGCGGGTCGAATAAGTTCAATCCAATCGGAGTTTCGCCACCGCATTCACTGGCGCTGTTGGTAGATGAACAGGCACAGCGTGATGGCCAGGAAGCCTGCGGGCAGCCAGATCGCGCGCACACCCCACGCGTCGGTGGCCATCGCGCCGGCCAGCGCGCCGCCGGCGAACGCGAGGATCAAGGTGCCGTACACCCTGACGGCGAGACGGGCGTCTTTGCGTTTCTCCACCACGCCGTCGTACGCCGACTCCATGAAGCGCATCAGGTTGCCGGTCGTGGCTACGGGCAGGTACGCGAGGTCGCCGACGTTGCGGAACAATCCGATCTGCACCGCAGCGAGAAACGAGATCGGCACGGTGACGAAGGTGTGGTCCACCGAGGCGGGTACGAAACCGATGATCGCGAGGGCCACCGCCTGAACGCCCATGGTCCAGCGCAACGAGTGGGGCAGCATCCGCTCCATCCGGCCCGACTTGATGTGCGACGCCAGCAACATGCCCGTGATGAACGCCAGCAGCGGCCACACGTGCGCCAACGCCGAAGAGAATTGCCGCACTGACACATCGATCGCGGAGAAGATGACGTTCGCGGTCTGGACGTTGGCGAACACGTGGCCACGAGCGATATAGGTGTGCGCATCCAGGAACCCGTTGGCCAGCGTCAGCAGCACCGCGAACCACAGGGTCCTGGACCGCTCGGTGTCCACTGGGCCACTGGCGGCTCCCGTCATTGGGAGAACGTAGCGCCTCGACCGAGCGAGCGCCCTACACCGCGCCGAGCGCCCCGAGCATGCCTGCAGCCGCACGCGGCCACGTGAACTGCTCGGCACGTCGTCGTGCATTGGTGCGCCGCAGCGCTTCCGGTCTGCTGATGATCGACGACACGGCGTGGGCGATCGCGCGCGGATCGTTGTCCGCCGTCGCGCCGCTTTCGGAGGTGAGAATCTCGGCGAGTGCCGATGTCCGCGAGACGACCGCGGGTGTGCCGCAGGCAAGGGCTTCCAGCGCTGCGAGCCCGAAGGTCTCGTGTGGGCCAGGTGCCAGCGCAACATCGGCTGACGCCAGGATGGTCGCCACCGTGTCGCGGCATCCGATATACCCGGTGAAGTCCACCGGCAGGCGGGCGGCCTGGCGCTCCAGCCGCGCACGCATCGGCCCCTCCCCGACCACGACGAGTCGAGCGTCCACGCCCGAATGACGTAGCGCGCCAACGGTGTCGATGCTCCTGTGGGCATGTTTCTCCACCGACAGCCGGCCGCAGTGCACGAGGAGTAGCTGTTCACTCCGCGCCCAACGCTGCCGCATCACTTCCGAGTGGTGGCGCGGGTGGAACTGATCGAGGTCGACACCCAGCGGCACGGTCAACACGTTGGGTGCGTGAATTCGGTCGAACTCCGCGCGTGCGAACGCGGTCGTGCACACCACCGCGTCGTAGTTCGCGGCGGTCCGCCGGTTTGCGAAATCCGCGATGGAGCGGGCGACACGACGTGGAAGTATCTGCCCGACAAGACGATCCAGACGCTCGTGGCTGATCATCACCGTGCCGATAGCGCGTTGGCGGCCCCAGATGCCCAGTGACCGCAGCGTCAGGCGGTCGGACACCTCGATCGCGTCCGGGGCGAGGTCTTCCAGCAGTGTCCGCACTGGCCTTGGCAACACAGCGCGGTAACCACCGGTGAACGGAATCAGCCTGGCGGGCAGTGAGATCCGGGTGACACCGGATCGCAACTCGACCATTTCGGGATGCTGACCCGGGACGATGAGAAAGACCTCGTGGCCGGCGGCGGAGTACTCCGCGCCAAGGCGGTCCACGGCTGTTCTCAGGCCACCGGAGCGGGGTCCGTAGAAGTTGGCGACCTGAACTACGCGCATGACTCGAATGAGAACCGGCACGTCTGTGCCGTCATCGACGTCGCCGCGACCGGTGTCTTAACGCCTCGTGAACAACGTCCGCGGCGGTCAGACGACGTAGCGGCCGAACCAGTCCTGCACGCGGCGCCACGCGTCTTCGGCGGCCGTCGCGCTGTAGCGCTCGGCGTTCGTGTCGTTGAAGAACGCGTGGTTGGCGTCGGGCTCCGTGACCAGTTCGTGGACCAGCCCGGCCTGCTCCAACGCAGCCCGTGCGGCCGGTTCGGTCTTGTTGACGCGCTCATCGAGTGAGCCGTAGAAGCCGAGCACTGCGACACCCTTGGAACCGGCGAAGTCCGGGTTGTCGGGAGTCGGCCCGTAGAACGGTACGGCGGCCGCCAGCTCTGGTGAACCCGTCGCGAGCAGTCGCCAGACCAGTCCCCCGCCCATGCAAAAGCCGACCGCGGCGATCTTCTTGTCGGGCACGCGCCGCTGCAACTCGCCGATGCCCGACTTGAGATTTGCGACAAGCTGCTCGGGCGGGATGTTTCCGAGCGCCGCCGTTGCCTCGGCCGGGTCGGCGAACGTCGCGGTGCCGCCCTGCGCTGAAAGCAGATCGATGGCCAGCGCCGAGTAGCCGATTCCGGCGAACCGGCCCGCCACCGAGCGGACCCAGTCGTTGAGGCCCTTGTTCTCGTGGATCACGAGCACGCCGCCGCGGGCATTCGGCGCCTCGGCCCAGGCGGCCTGAAGCTCGCCCTGCGGCCCCGCCCAGGTGATCGGTTGGGTGGGCAACGCCTTGTCGGATCCGGGCGGTGGCGCGCTTGCGGTGGCCGGCTCGCTCGGTGTCGCCGCGCCCGTCGTCGTCGCAGGCGCGTCCGTCGCCGGCTGCTTGTTCTCGCTGCACGCGGCGATGAGCGCTGTCGCCGCCGCGGTGCCCACCCCGAGCAGCGCCAGCCTGCGCAGTGCCTCGCGTCTGGACAGCAGTCCGTCGACATGGTCGGTAGCGATTTCTTCCGCGATGTATCGCTGTAGTGGAGTCACCTTCGCGAGTATGCGCCTGAATGCAGAAGTCGGGTAGATGCCTCAAATTTCGCGCGATACTTGGGCAATGGACTGGACACCCGACGGCCAGGCTCTGCGCGGGCGGGTGGCCGTGGTGGCGGGGGCGACGCGGGGCGCAGGCCGTGGCATCGCCGCCGCACTCGGTGAGGCGGGCGCAACGGTGGTGTGTACCGGTCGCAGCTCAATGTCGGGCGGCAAGAAGTCTGATTACGACCGATCCGAAACCATCGAGGAGACCGCAGCGCTCGTCGACGAACTCGGCGGGCAGGGCGTGGCCCTCCAGGTCGACCATCTCGACGCGGCTGAGGTGCGCGCGCTGGCGCACCGGCTCCGCGGCGACTACGGCGGCATCGACATCCTCGTCAACGACATCTGGGGCGCCGAGGTGCTCAAGGGGCCGCCGCCGACGTGGAACAGGCCGATCTGGGAACACGACCTGGACGACGGGCTGCGGATCCTCCGGCTGGGCATCGACACCCACCTGATCACCTCGCATTGCCTGCATCCGCTGCTGATCGAGCGGCCGGGCGGGTTGCTCGTCGAGGTCACCGACGGCACCCGCCGCTACAACGACGAGAACTTCCGGCTTTCGGTGTTCTACGACCTCGCCAAGACCGCGGTGAACCGGCTGGCATTCGCACACGGACACGAGTTGCGGCCGTACGCCGCCACCGCGGTTGCCGTGACACCGGGGTGGCTGCGCTCGGAGATGATGCTCGACAACTGGGGTGTCGACGAGGCCAACTGGCGTAGCGCCCTGGACGCGGACCGTGGCGGTGGACTGCCGACCGCACCGCAGGCATTCGCCGACTCGGAATCGCCGCGATTCGTCGGCAGGGGCATCGCCGCGATCGCCGCTGACGAAGATCGCGCGCGGTGGAATCAGGGCTCGGTGACGTCCGCCGACCTGGCGCGCGAGTACGGCTTCACCGACATCGACGGTCGACAACCCGACGGGTGGACGTAGGTTGACTGAGTGACTTCCGATGCGACCAATCGTGAAATCGTCCTCGGGATGTGGAAGGCGCTGTCCGACCGCGACTGGGAATCCGTCAAGTCCTTCCTGTCCGACGATTGTTTGTACGT
Organism: uncultured Actinomycetota bacterium; assembly: GCA_963716505.1. Lineage (GTDB taxonomy): Bacteria > Actinomycetota > Actinomycetes > Mycobacteriales > Mycobacteriaceae > Mycobacterium. The sequence continues at coordinate 33,834 of CAVQTL010000019.1, read as the reverse complement.
CGACATGCCGATGCCTGCCGTCTCGGCCCGCGGTCCCGAGAACATCGTCACACGACTGAAAATCGGGCTGGAGTCGTTGTCGTCGTACGTCAATCACGATGGTCTACTGCTGAGCAACGGTGTCGACGTCATCTACGAGCACTCCGAAACCTGGGGCTGGCGCAGCGGGGAAACCGTTCGGCTGGCGTTCGTATCGGTGCATCGCGTGGAGGGCGACAAGATCACCCTGTGGAAGGACTACTCGGACTTCAACACGTTGTTATCCCAGGCGCCGCAATCGTTCACCGACGGCTTCGCGTCTGCCGACACGTCGTGGGTGTTCGACGCGACCGGCCTGGTCTGACGACGCCCTCATACGCTCCAGGCCAGGCGGAATTTGTCGGCGAGCTCGTCGTCGCCGAGGTCTCCGTACGTCTCCTGTTCGTAGCGGCGCACCGCGACGATCGCATCGACCGCCGGGTCGCCGAGGATGCCGCGAATCAGTGCCGATTCGTCGAGCACGTCCAGGGCTTCGGCCTGACTCGTCGGCAGCAGCGTGACGCCGGTGTCGGCACGCTGCTTATCGGTCAGCGCGGACGGGTCGACCGCGGTTTCCGTCGGCAGGGTCAGCTTCCGCTCGATGCCGTCGAGCGCGAGCCCGAGGATCGTCGCCGTCGCGAAGTACGGGTTAGCCGATGGATCGATGACCTTCACCTCGACATTCGCACCGAGCGGATTGCTACTTCCGCCGACCAGGAATCGCACTGCGGCCTCACGGTTTTCGGTTCCCCAGCACACATAGGCGCCCGACCAGTGCCCTGGCTGCATCCGCAGCCCAGACAGGATGGAACCGCACAGCACACCCTCCGCTTCGGGTAAGCCCGCCACTACCCCGGCCACCGCGGACTCGCCCTCCTGAGTCATTCCACGTGCGCCGGAGCCGCCAGAGAACAGCGGCTTATCGGCTTTCTGCAGTGAAAAGTGTTGATGTGCACCAGAACCCACACTTCCGGCGAACGGCACGGGCGACAGGCTGACCCGCAGGCCATATCGCCTGGCGACCCTGCCGACGATCATCCTGATCATCAGTAGCTGGTCCGCGGCGGCGACGGGCGACTGCGGAGTCAGCGATATCTCGAACTGGTTCACCCCGTACTCGGGATGGAGCTGTTCGATCGAAACACCTGAACTTGTCGCCGAATCGGTAACATCACGAACGAAACCCTCGTACTCGAGCACGCCGGCAAGCCCGTACTGGGCCCACAGGTGGGCGGGCAGCCGACTGCCGTCTGGCCCGACGAGCAGGAATTCCATTTCGTGGCCGACGAGTGCGTCGATTCCGGCATCGGCGAGCCTGCGTTCGACTCGCGCCAGCGCGCCGCGACTGCAGTAGGGATCCGGTTCGCCGTCCTGGTCGTAGAAAGCGCCTGGCGCCCAGGCTAATCCGTCCCCGAGGATGCGCAATGCCCCCAGGTCGATGCGGATCCGCTGGTCCCCGACCACGCCGAGGTTGTCGCCGAACGCGATACCGGTCTGGTCGATCGTGAACACATGCCACACCGGGCTGGCGCCGAGCCCCGGATCGGCGAACGCGCCCATCTTCCGCAGCGGAATCGTCTTGGCATGCGTCAGCCCGGCAGCGTTGACGACCGTGCCGATGAGCGTGGCGACCCCGTCGGACTCGAGTTGGGCGATGGCCGCTGCGGCGAGGGGTTTGGCTGCCATGCGGCTATTCTGCCGCTGCGGCACCGCGACCTACAAAGTGATCTTGCAGGTTTGGCCGATGTCGAGGGTTCGCAACATGCGGCCCATGCCCAGCCACATCGCGCATGACAGCGCCAGGTCGGTCAGTAGTTCGTCGCTGAAATGCTCGCTCGCGCGTTCCCAGAAATCCTCGTCGTCGCGCAGGCCAGTGTGGTCGTTGGCGAAGCGTTGCGCGAACTCGGCGGCGATCCGCTCCTGCGCGCTGTATCCGGGCCATGTCCGCCATTCGGCCGCGTGCTCGTAGAGGTCCTCGTCGACGCCTGCGGCGATGCCCTCCGAGTCGCGGGTGTTCTGGCATACCACGCATTCGTTGTCGAGCGCGATGACCATCCGGGCCAATTCACGGACGCGCATCGGCAGCCGGTTCTTGTTGTAGACCGCGTTCGTGAAACCGGCCATGGCCACTCCGATGTCGGGCGACTTCGCCACCCAGGCCGCGGCGTCGTCATCAGCAAAAGGTCCGATTCGGCTCATGGCGGAAATCGTACGCCGACAGCCGAAAAAGTGGAACACGTTCTAGAAAGTGCAATATAACCGCAGCTAGATCACCTGGCGGCCGCGGTGGGAATGGACCTGTCGTCGTCCCAGTCGCGCTGCACAAGGACCTGGTGGGCGATCCGCTCCAACGCCGCCTCGACCTCGTCGCGATCGGGCCTGCCCTCGAAGCTCGGCGATGTCGCGAGTTTGTCGACGATCCGGCTCACCAGCGCGGCCGAAGCGCAGTCGACCTGGCGGGCACCGGATTGGGTGAGCCAGAGTTGGTCACCGGTGCGCAGCGCATAGCCTCGCTCGACAAGTCGCTCGAAGGTCGACTCGATGACCTCGCTCGGTACCCGAAGACGCTCGGCGATGTCGGACAGCCGCGCCGATCCGAAAACCTGGCTCTGCCGGTAGATCTGAATCAGCGCCCACAGCAGGGCGATGTCGGATTCGCAGCCCGCCTGCCCGGCGATGTTGCGCAGCCGGATCTCCGGCGTGTGGCGCATCAGGCGGCTGATGGCCACCTCCAGGATCTTCTCCGGCGACTCGGTGCTCGGCATGCCGAAGCCCTCACCGAGGTCGGTGGCCGACACCGCTTCCATCTCGCGAAGCGGTATCTCCTTGAGGAAGAGCGAGACGATGAATCCGACGACCGCGACCGGGACAGCGCACAGGAACACCGTGCCGAGGGAGTCCGCGTAGGCGGCCACGATCGGAGCCGCCATTTCCGGCGATAACGCGTGCAGCGCCTGCGGTGACTCCGCCGCGCGCGGTGGCGCTCCACCGGCCGCCAACGCGGGCCCGATCCGGCCGGCAAGGAAGTTGGCGAACAGCGATCCGAAAATGGCTGCGCCGAAAGAGCTTCCGATGGTGCGGAAGAAGGTGACGCCAGAGGTCGCCACCCCGAGGTCGGCGAAGCTGGAGGTGTTCTGCACGACCAGCACGAGCACCTGCATGCACAGGCCGATCCCCGAGCCGAGCACGAACAGGAACACGGACTGCTGCCAGGTCGGCGTGGTGGCATCCATCTGGGAAAGCAGCAGGAACGCCACCGCCATGATCGCGGTGCCTGCGACGGGAAACACCTTGTATCTGCCGGTGCGCCCGACGATGTTGCCGCTCCCGATCGAGGTGATGAGCATGCCGGCGACCATCGGCAGGGTGCGCAGGCCTGAGGTCGTCGCGGAGACGCCGTCGACGAACTGCATGAAGGTCGGCAGGAACGTGAGCGCGCCGAGCATCGCGAACCCGACGATGAAGCCGAGTATGCAGCACACCGTGAAGACCGGGCTCGCGAACAGCCGGATGGGCAGAATCGGTTCCGCTGCACGGGTTTCCACCCAGACGAAGATCGCGAGCGCCACGGCGGACGCCACGAACAGTCCGATGATCACAGGTGAGGTCCACGCGTACTCGCCGCCGCCCCAACTGGTAGCCAGCGTGAGGCCGGAGGCGCCGAGACCGACGAACAGGATGCCCGCGTAGTCGATGACCGGGCGGGCCGCCTTCGCCAGAGACGGGATGGCCGTGGTCGCGACCAGCAGCACGACGATCGCGACTGGGATGTTGATCCAGAACGCCCACCGCCAGGTGAGGTGATCGGTGAAGAAGCCGCCGAGCAGCGGGCCGATCACGGTGGTGACGCCGAACACCGCGCCGAGCGCGCCCTGGTAGCGGCCCCGCTCGCGCAGTGGGATGACCTCGCCGATGACGGCCATGGCCGTCACCATGATCGCGCCACCGCCGATGCCCTGTAGTGCCCGCGAAGCGACCAGCGTCGTCATCGACCCGCTCAACCCGCACAGCACAGACCCGACGAGGAAGAACACCACCGAGACCTGAAAGACCGCCTTGCGGCCGAAAAGATCGCCGAGCTTGCCGACGATCGCGGTGGCGATGGTGGACGCCAGCAGATAGCTGGTGACCACCCAGGACTGGTGACCGGCCCCGCCGAGGTCGGCGACGACAGTCGGCAGCGCGGTGGCCACGATCGTCTGATCGAGCGCGGCCAGCAGCATGCCGAGCAGCACCGCAACAAAGATGAGCTTGCGGCGGTGGAGGCTGATGCCGAGGCTGCTGGACTCCGGGTCCGAGACAGCAGTCGTCGATGCCTGACTCGTCATACCTGCCTTCCGTCCGAGACGACCGTTCCTCCAGCCATATCGTTAGACAGGCTAAAAAGGTTACGGCGACCGGCCGGACGCAGAGTTACACGCGTGAGCGACCCCGAAACGCGCAGATGTCTAGCCGGCGGTGCTGGTCGGCGGCCTCGACACGCACTGGGCCAGGTAGAGCTCCTCGCCGAGCTTGCCCATCAGCTCAAGCTGGGTCTCGAGGTAGTCGATGTGGTTCTCCTCGTCGGCCAGGATCATCTCGAAGATGTTCGCCGACGTCGCGTCTTCCTTCTCGCGGCACATGATGATGCCGGGCCTCAACCTGGCGACCACTTCGTACTCGATCGCGAGGTCGGCTTCGAACTGCTCGCGTACGGTCTGACCGACCCGCAACGAAAAGAGCCGTTGGTAATTCGGCAGCCCTTCGAGAAGCAGAATTCGGTCGGTGATTGTCTCGGCGTGCCGCATTTCATCAAAAGATTCCGCACGCGTATGGGACGCCAATTCAGTGAATCCCCAATTTTCCTGCATTTTGGCATGCAGGAAATACTGGTTAATGGCGGTCAGCTCGCTCGTCAACTGCTCATTGAGCAATTTCAGAACGTCGGGGTCCCCTTGCATGCTGGCTCCTTAGCGCCGGTCACTTCGTCAGGTCGGTGGGCTGGTTTGACAAGGTCCAATCTAGTGCACGAAGGCGCATCCTCGGAACAACTTCTGCGGTGTGCGCGGCGTGTTTCAGCCGTTGCGGCAATGAACTTCGGCGCGCGGGACGAAGATGAGTCCTGGCACATGGGCTGCCTAAGCTAAGTGAGGCCGGGGCCGGTGGACGCCTGCCCTAACTAAGGTTAGACTGCGCTAACATGATTGCGAGCGCAGCGGAACGAAGGAAAACGATGGGTGAGAGCAATTTGCACTCACTGATTCTCGCCTGCGACTTTCGCGTCGACGATGTTGAAAGAATGTGGAACTGGCTCAAACGTCATCGCGACAATCTGGCATCAATCGGTGCGCATCATGTGGTCCTTTACACGTCGATTTGGGAACCGGGCAGAGCGCTGGTGACAATCGGAATTCGGCACGCCCGCTCAATTCGAGACGTGATCCGCTCCCCAGCGGTATTCGAGTGGTTCGATATCGCCGGTCTCGACGACATCCCGCCGATTTTCGGCGGCCAGGTGGTCGAGAAGATCGACCTCGACGCGCCCTCGTCGGAAGAACACGTCGGGCGGATCGTGGTCGGCGTCATGTCATCGGTCGACGATGTGTCGGAGCTGATGGGCAAGGTGCATGCCGGCCTCGACCGGTTCAGGCACGGCGGTGTCCGCAAAATCTGGGTCTACCGCGCGCTCGACGACGGGCAGGAAGTGATGATCCTGCAGGAGATGGACAACGAGATCAGCGCGCGGCAATGGATCGATCACCCCGACGCCGCGGCGGAGTGGATGTCGAATGCAGGACTCGGCGCCTACCCCACGCAGTTCGTCGGCAAGTTCGTCCATCTCATGAGCATCGACAGTAAGAACTGATGGGCCGATAGATGTTCGTCTGCCTCTGCACCGGAGCCACCAGCCACGTGGTGAGCGAGTGCGTCGCCAAGGGCGCCTCGACCTCGAAGGAAGTGGCGGTCGCGTGTGGGGCAGGGTCCGACTGCGGGCGGTGCAAGCGCACCGTGCGGGCGATCATCGAAGCGCACTTCGCCAACAACGGCGCCCCGTCGGCGGCCAGTCGCTAGTCAACTCAGATCCTGGGCGGTTAGCCCGCGTCGAACGTGCGGCCACTGCGAAAATCTGCGATCAGGATCGCAGCCAGCGCACGTTGGACGAGCCGGCGGCAGGCCGGCCGGAGGCGTGCGGTGCGACCACGCTAGGTGCCTGCCCTCCCCCGCTTGTCGGTGAACGCGGCGAGGGCGTCGGCGTTGGCGGCGGCGCCCATCAACTCGGCGAAATGAGCGTTCTCGCGCTCGGTGGCGGCCTTGATTCCTGCCCGGGACGGCTCTGCGATCGTCTGCTTGACCGCGATCAGGCTCGGAATCGGTCTGGCGGCAAGGATTTCGGCATGCCTGAGCGCCTCGGGCAGGAGTTCGCCTGGCTCACAGACTCGCCACACCAAGCCCATCCGCAGCGCCTCTTCTGCGGACACCCACTCCGAGGACATCAGTAGCCACGCCGCATTCTGCCTGCCGATCAACTGGGGCAGCAGATACGACGATGCGGCCTCCGGTGCGACGCCGAGGCTGGTGAACGGACACTTCAACCGCGCCTCCGACGACATGAACACCAGATCGGCATAGCCGAGAATGGTTGTGCCGATGCCGACTCCGAGCCCGTTCACGGCGCAGATGAACGGCTTCGGGAAGTCGGTCAGGGCGTCGATCAACGAAGTGAAGTGGCTGCCCTGGTTGGCCAGCGCCGGATCGGTGATGCGTGCCTGCATCTCCTTGAGATCGTTTCCGGCGCTGAACGCCCTCCCGTTGCCGGTCAGCAGTACGACCGCGACGTCGAGGTCGTCGGCAGCCTCCCGGATCGCGATCGCCGTCGCCTCGTAGAGCGCTTCGTTGAACGCGTTGAGCGCATCCGGCCGGTCGAGGGTGAGTGTCCGTACCCGGTTGACGTCGCTTTTCTGCAACACCATCTTGTGCTCCTCGCGTGCGCCTGTCACGGCAGCAGCCTAAGCATCAACCGTTGCTGTATACCCGGGTGGGTGCGACGAGCACCGCCGTGCGGCGTTGTTCGGCCATGGTCGCGTCGTAGGCGTCCCAATCGTCGTGGGTGCCGCCCGCCGCAGAGAACACGTCACGGAGCAGCAGCCGAAGCTGGTCTGCGTCGGTGAGCCAGGGTTGCGGATCGTCGGGGCCCGCGAGTTCGGCGTTGCCCTCGACGGTCGCCCACTGCCAGCCATTGCGGAATGTCGCCGCCAGCTGGGGGCGGGCCCGAAGGTTTGCAAGTTTCACCCGGCCGTAGGTGACGAACGCCAGTACGGGACTACCGCTTTGGGGATGGGCCAACACGCCCGCGTTCACCAGGGACGCCTGGATGGTGTTGTCGGCCCGCAGCGTCGAGACGACCGTCAAGCCGCTCTCGCCGCGCGCCAACGCCACCGCCTCGTCGAGTGTGGTCATCTGCTCACCTTCTGCCTTCCTTCGTCGAACGGGCTGCGGTACACGTAGCGGCTGGTGGGTACGGTGTCGACGTTCTCATTGGCGCCGAAAGCGGCGGTGCTGGCGAGCATGCGCTCCATCCGGTTGCGCAGATCGTCATCGTCGGCTGCTCCGAAGAAGGCGTGCAGATCGGAGATCGCCTCGGCGGGAAACAGTTCCTCCACGACCGCCGAGATAGCCGGCGCGTTTGGAGTCAGCGCGCGCACCACCGCGTTCTGCGTGTAGCCGAACGTCGACTGGGTTTCGATCGCCACCGGCGTGTGGTCGATGTGCCAGCGCGACAGCCACGTCGCCTCGTCCAGGTCGGCGGGTCGGCGGAGCAGCGCCACGTTGGCCAGCCCGGCCGTGCGCTGGCCTGCCACCGTCGGCGGCGGCGGCAGCGGCACGGATTCCGTCACGAGGTAGGCCGCGACGTCATCGCACTCCTTTTGCAGCAGCGCCGTAACCGCTTGCACCTGTGCGCCGTAGGACTGCTGGACCCACACGCTGACGAAGGCGACCACCGCTGGGTCCATCGTCGTCAGTGTCATCAACGAGTCGCGCACTTCGGCATCGCGAACATTGATCGCGAGGCCAGGCAGACCGACGTCGAGGAGGTCCGCGGCGACGTGCGCGCGCAGCCTGGCACACCAGGCGTCGTCGGCGTCGGTTCCCCGCAGAGTGAGGATGACTTTTTCCACGATGCGAACCTAGTGGCAATCGCGGTGCTCAGGCCTCGAGCCGCTCGCGGATGCTGGCGAGCCGTTGTCTCAGTTCGGCTTCGTCGATGACACCGCGGGCCACCAAGGAGTGCGCGAGCGAGACCAGTTGGCTTTCCGGATAGGGCAGATCCGCGTAGAGGGTCGCCGACAGCTCGTCCTCCTCGTCGCGCCGTTGCTTGAAGTCCGGGATGTCCGCGTCACAGGCCGCCCGGTCGAGCGCGTCGCACATCCCGTCCAGGCTCGTCTTCCACGGCGGCACAGGGTTTTCGACACCCCACTTGGCGGCCATCGCCGACCAGATCTGATTGCGTTCGACGATTTCGTCCAGCGGCGCGATCCGGGAGCGACCTGTCGCGGCGTCGGCTTCCGTCATCCGCCGGTTCCCGGGTGCAGTGCCGGTCGAGTGTCGACGATCGCATTGGTGGTCACACCGGCTTTCGGCAGCGCGACGCCGATAAGGCAGTCGCGGGTGAGGATCTCGACCAACTGCTCCTCGGTCCAGTCCTCGGTGCCCTCGGGCCGCATCGGCATGACCATGAACCGGTGCTTCTGGTTCGAATCCTGGACGTGAACGGTGATCTCGTCGGACAGGTAGAGCCCGAACTCCGCCAGCACCTGACGTGGCCAGCGGACCAGACGCCGACGATAGTTCGGTGTCCGGTACCACTCCGGGGAGTTGCCCAGGATCGGCCGCGGGTAGCACGAGCACAACGCGCACACGATCACGTTGTGCACCGTCGGGGTGTCGGCGAGGATCTGGAACGCGGTGAAATCGCTCGGGGTGCCCCACCCGGTAGGGTGCAGCCAGTCGACGCCGACCTCCTTGCTGGCCGTCATCGGTTCGGTCAGCGCCAGCTTCTTGAACTCAGGATCCAGCCATGCTTTGGCCACCAGATGCGCCGCCGGTGTGATCCCGATGTGCTCGGCGAACTCGGTCATATGGCGATGGTCTTCGGCGGTGAAGATGCCTTTCTCGATGCACAGTTCGCGCAGGGCGATCTCTAGGACCTCGAAGTCGGTGATCTCGTCGACCATTGGCGCGACGGTGCGGTCGTGATCATGGTCATGACCGTGGTCAGACATGCGAATACCTTTCCGGACGGCTCATTCGGCGGCTTGCAGCCAGTGTTCGGGAATTTCGGTGGAGATGACGTCGTCGGCGGTTCCCGTGTAGCCGTACCACAGGTCGGCCATGGTGAAGCGGACGACGTAAAACCACTCGGCCTGCGCGGGCCGGTCCCACGTCTCGTCCTCGGCGGCCGGGCTTTCGTAGGCCACCGTCTCGATCTGGCCGGTCGCGCCGCGGACATACGCCGGCGTGCGGGTGTAGAAGATCACCGGAAGCTCGCGCACCACGACGGGATCGCCGACCTTGAACTTCGGTGTTCCAGCCTGCCCGGCAAACATCTGCGGGTCGCCCTTTCCGGCCGCCTCCTCGGCGTGGTTGTTGCGCTTGACCCCCGATCCGTCCCCTTCGGACTTCGGCTTGGCTTCCAGTTTCTTGCCGTCGAGCCCGCCTGCGTATCGCTCCTGGACCTCGGCCATGCGCTCGCTCAACTCGGTCAGGCCGATGTGGTGTTTCTCGACCAGGATGCGCGCGACGGCCAGCAGCCAGCGCCCGTAGTACGGCAGCCCCAGGTATTCGGCCCGGCCCACGTCGACGTTGCCCATTCGGCGGCGCTCCTCCGACAGCCAGATGCCGCGCCAGCCGAGCGTCTCGCAGATGATGTAGGTCTCTTCCTCCCACTGCTCGTACTGCTTGTTCTCGTATTTCATCGGCGCACACGGCTCGCCGCCGACGTCGTGGACGGGCTTGAGGTAGGCGGTGATCCGGTGATGATCAAGCATGTCCGGCGTCGGTGCATCCGGTAGCTCCGGATACGACGATTTCAGCCGGGCCACCAGGTCGAGTTGAGTTGCTCGCTCCGCGGCCGTACTCATGCGACTCCCTTCGTGCGCGCGGCCGACGTCGAGCCGGCGTACGCGACACCAATTGGCAAACTTCGTGGGTGATCTTTCGTGATCCGAAATCGTTAGCTGACTCTATCGCCGAATGGTTGCTGTTGTAGCGAAATTCGGAATGGGTCGGCCCGCGGTTATCCCCTACTGCGGAGAGGTGATCTATGCACTGTGGCGCATTGCTTTTGGCGTGGTAAGCCCCTGCGGTCGCGAATGGATATCGTGCGGGAGTGGTTCAACCGGGCCTGACAGCGGACATGTCGACATGTCGACTTGACCCGGATGCAACCGCGGCCGGGTGAGAATGATCGGGTGACCAAGGCTCTGGGCCTCCGACTGCACCTGCCGGACAACGGCGCGGTCGCCCGGAGCCTGCTCGGCGTTCTGGTGCTGACGGCGGCCGCCCTGCTCTGGGGACCGGTGGGGGCTGCGACCTCGACGGCAGCGGCAGGCGCGATCGCGGGCGCCATCGCGCTGCAGGACAATCCGCTCGGCCGGATCCCGATTGTGCTCGCGGTCTCCGTCGAACTGGGAGTCGCCGTGTTGGCCGGGGGGCTAACCGCCGGCTACAGCATCGTGTTCGTGATCGTGATTGCGCTGTGGTGCTTCTTCGCGGGCATGCAGTGGGCGGTCGGCGCACCCGCCGGGCTCCTCGCCGGTGCGTCGGGTCTGCTGTTGGTCATCCAGCACCCGCAGCCGGCCTTGGCGGCGCTTGCGTCCGCTCTCTTCGCCGTGGTCGCCGGCCTGACACAGGCCACGCTCATCGCGGTGTGGCCGCCACGTCGGTGGCGGCTCGAGCGCGAAGCCCTCACCAAGGTGTACCGGTCGCTGAGTACAGACGCGCGGCAGCTGGCCACCGAGCCGGCGGCGGAGGTCGACTCGTCGCAACTGTTGGAGTGCAAGGAAGCGTTCAGCACCAACGAGACCCAGTCGGGCCGCCGCACACCGGCGTACCGAGACTGGCACGCGCTGCCCGAACAGATCGCCAAGACGTTGATGGCATTTCGCGGCAAGGCCGCCGGACAGGATGCGGTCCGCGACGTGTTGATGGCGGCGTCGGACATGTTGGTGGCGATCGCCGCACAGACCCGGACGGCGCGGCGGGACGCGGAATTTGCGCTCAGGGGCGTCGACGCAGCCGTCGCTGCGGTCGCCGTCTCGGACGCTCCGATGGCGCTGCGTCTTTCGCGACAACTCCACCGCGCAGATGTGCTGCGCTTCGGCCGACGCAATCTCACCGACTGGGCGGGTGTGCTGAGATCGGGGTTCGACGTCGCCGCCGGACATCTCAACCTGAAATCGCCGATATTCCGCCACGCCGTGCGGCTCGCGGGCGCAGCCGCCTGCGGGACGGCGATCGCGCATTTCGCCGATGTGCCTGCGGGCTACTGGATTCCGCTGACAGTGCTGCTCGTGATGCGGCCCGAGACTGCCCACACGTACACCCGGTGTGTCGGTCGTGTCGCGGGGATCTGCGTCGGTGTCGTGATCGCCACCGCGGTCACACTCCTCTGGGAGCCGAGCGGTTTGGCCGCAGCGACTCTCGCGGTGCTGTTTCTCGGCATCACATACGCGGTGTCGATCCTGGGCTACATCGCGGTGACGGCCGCCTTCGGCGCGACCATCGTGTTGCTCCTCGACATCACCGATGCATCATCGTCGGTCAGTGACCTGCTTTTCGCGGTCGTTATCGGTGGCGCCCTCGCCGTGCTGTTCCACGTGGTGGTTCCCGATGACGCGCTGATTCGGCTGCGCCAGCGTGCCGGCGAGCTGCTGAAGACCGAGATCGACTATGCCGCAACCGTGGTCAAGGCGTTTGTGCACGACCTCGACCACCCCTCGGATGCGCTTGCCGCGGCGTGGCAGCGCGCGTTTCGGGCCCGCGCGGCGTTCGAAGCCGCCGCTGGGGCGACCCGCGTCGAGTCACGGGAGCTGAGGCGTTGGCTGAGGTCGTTTCGCGCGGGCCTGAATGCCGTCACCACCTCGTGTACCACGCTGGAACAAAGCCTGCCGCCGCACCCGTCCGCGGCGCTGAGCCGCGAGTTCGTGTTGGCCGTGGACGACTACGTCGAAGCGCTGCGCGGCGATCCACCGACCCCCGCGACCCCGTGGATCATCGACACGGTGCAGTTGGTTTCCGCAGACCAGCAATTGCGAGACGCCGCAACACATATCGACGAAGGCGCCGCACGTGTTCTGGTCGCCGAGATCGGCACGATCACCCGCAGCCTCGCCGGTATCGCAGCCGACACCCACGACGCCGCAGTGCCCTGAGCCCGCGCGTCAGTTCTCGTCGCGGGCCCACTTGGGCGTGATGAACACGCCCTCGGCTTCTACGGTGACACCGTCTTCGTCGGAGAGATGGCCGACGACATGGGTCTTCACACCCTCGGTGCGGTCGATACGCGCCTCGGCGTGCAGCCGGCCCAGCCGCGTCGTGCGCAGGTAGCGCATCGTGATCGTGCCGGTGAACCGCGGTGTGATCCCGTCGCTGGCCGCCTCACCGAGCACGTGATCGAGCACCAGTGCCGATATCCCGCCGTGTACGTGACCGGGCGGACCCTCGTATGGCGCACCCATCACGAAGTCGGTGAACGTACCGCCCGCTTCGTCGCGCTGGATCACCAGCGGCGGGGCGATCGGGTTGCGGATCCCGATGACGGGATTACCCCACGCCATCCGGTCGCCTCCGGTGGTGTAGCGCACCCCGAACGCGCCGTCGATCTGCCGTGCCCGCAACCGCGCGGTCAATGCGTCGATCTGTGCTTTGATCACCGCCACCTCGTCGGCCTCGACCTCAGTCCGGATCGTCGCGTCGACCAGGTCGCGGACCGATTCGGCGAGCGGCTGGTACACGGCGCGCATCCGGTCGACTTCCCCAGCAGTCAGGTCCCCGATGTGGGTGAACTCCAGCACCCCAAAACTAGAACATGTTTCTAGTCTGAAGTCGAATCACGACCTCCTGCTGACGCAAAGCCGAGCCAGGTGTGCCGATTTCCCGCCCAGCACCAGCCGACCTTCGGTGCACCGCGATTGGCCGGGCCATCCCGACCGGTGCCGTTGCTGAGCCACACCGCAGGCGTGCGTGCGTCGAGCCTGCCGTCGGGCCTGCGACGCCTGGACCCGATCGTCATGAAGCAGTGCCCGCGCTCCAACACCTCGGGTTGTTGCAGGAGCCAATGCAGACCCTCGGTCAAGGTGAGCGGCGTTCGGCCGGATTCCTCGATCGCGGGCAGCGCCTCGTCCGGACTCCAGTTGGCCATCTCATCGCCCCGGTTCAGATCCCGCACCAGATATACCGGCGCGGCGGGCAGATCTACCGACGGGATGGGGAGGAACTCGTCGACATCGGTCATGTCCGACACCACGAAACCTTTCCTGCCATTCACCGTGAGCGCGTCGGCCAGGACCGAAGGTGGTGCGAGGTCATGTCGGATGGCGAGCAGGCCGGCGCCGTCCCGCAGACTGAGCGCCGCGGTCCTGAACCCTTCGGCGCTGAGCCGGGTCCGGTGCTGAATGCCGAGCGAGATCAGCCGTTCGGCTTGATCATGAAGCGGCGGCAGCGTCGACTTTGGGTGAGGGGGCGTCAGTCGGACGCAGCGGATCATTCTCGGCTCCTCGCGTGCGTGACCAATCCTGCTCCTCGCGTCCGCACCCGGTCGTAACCTGCGTTGGTGGACACCGCCACCGTAGTCGTGACGCTGTTGCTCGCAGCGCTCTTCACCTTCTCGTCGAGCATCAAACTGCTCGGTGTCCCCAAATCCCTCGCGATCCGCGACCATCTCGGCGTGTCACCGATCCAGTGGCGGGTCATCGGAGCGCTCGAACTCGCAGGCGTCGTCGGGGTGCTGGCCGGATTGCTGTGGGCGCCGATCGGCATCGCCGCGGCGATCGGGCTCGCCCTGCTGTCGATCGGTGCCGTCGCCTTTCACCTCCGCGCGGCCGACCGCCTCGCCGAACTGGTTCCGGCCGTGATCGGCGTCGCCCTGGCCGCGGCGACCGCCGTGTTGCACACCATCTGACGTCACGCCCGTCACACCTGTCCAGATGGGTGTCTTAGACGTGAGTGCACGCATCAACAGCGCCGATCCCCGGAGCATCGTTGGGCGCCACCGCCTTTGGCTGCATCATGGGCAAGGTGCGCAGGCCGACCACCTTCCTAATGCGCACGCTCACGTTGCCCGGCCACACCTGGGCGGTGTTCGGTGCGCTGTGGATCTACGCGATGGCCGTCGGCGGTGCGGTGACCGGCGTGGCGCCGGCACTCGGATCTGCGGCCTCGATGCTGCTCACCCTGTTCCCGGTGGTCGTCGGCAACGCGGCCGCCGCGGGGCCAGTCGGCAGACCGCCGCTGACGCTGGCGATATGGGGTGCCGCCGGCTGTCTGCTCGCGGCGCTCGCCACGGCGTCGCGGGTGAATTATCGTGCCGTCTATGAGCGTTTCGCTGGGCGAGGTCGAACCGTATTACGACCTGGGCACCTATCACCGGCAGGTCGACACGCCGTCGCCGCAGGCGCAGATCTGGACTGACCGCGGCCTCGTCTGGGCATATGCGTTCAACCACGACGAGGCGATCCGCTGCTTCGAGCGTGCCCTCGAACTGGATCCGGATCTCGCCATCGCCCGCTGGGGCATCGCCTACTCGATCGGGCCGAACTACAACAAGGCGTGGGAGGCGTTCGACCCGGTCGATCTCGCCGCGTCATTGGCGCGTGCGCGAATGGAACTAGGGCTGGCGGGCAACGCGCGGGCCTCGGCTCTGGAACGTGGGCTGATCGAAGCGCTGCAGGCCCGCTTCCCAACCGACGATCCGAATGACACCGACGCGTTGCTTGCGGGCCACGCGAGCTACGCCGACGCGATGGCGAAGCTCGCGGACGCATATCCCGACGACATCGATGTGCAGGCGCTCGCCGCCGACGCGTTGGTCAACGTCACGGCATGGGCGCTGTGGGACACCACAACGGGAGACCCTGCGCCGGGTTCACGGGTGGTCGAGGCCAAGCGCATCCTCGACGACGCGCTCGCCACCCCGGCAGGCCGCGAGCACCCCGGCGTGCTGCACATCTACCTGCACGCGATGGAGATGTCGGCCAGCCCGCAAGACGCGCTCTCGGCGGCCGACCTGCTGCGCGGTCTGGTACCCGACGCCGGCCACCTGCAGCACATGGCCAGCCACATCGACGTGCTGTGCGGTGATTACCGCAACTCGGTGGTGTCGAATCTGACTGCCGTGCAAGCCGACCGGCTCTTCGTCGAACGTGAGGGCCCGCTCAATTTCTATTCGCTCTACCGCGCACACAACCTTCACTTCGTCGTCTACTCGGCGATGTTCGAGGGCAACTCGGCCATCGCGCTGCGGGCGGCCGACGAGCTCGCCGGACAGCTCACGCCCGAACTCCTGGCAATAGAGTCGCCGCCGATGGCGGACTGGCTGGAAGCGTTCGTGCCGTTGCGGATTCATGTGCTGGTCCGGTTCGGGCGTTGGGACGACCTGGTCTCGCAGCCGGTCCCCGACGACGTCGGGTTGTATTGCACGACCGCTGCCACCATTCACTACGGCCGTGGAGTCGCACATGCCGCGAAGGGGCAACTTCCGCAGGCGCATGCCGAACGGGAGGCGTTCGCCGCCGCATACGACCGCATTCCCGAATCGCGCTACCTGTTCAACAACACCGCACGCGACATTCTGGCCGTCGCCGCCGCGATGCTCGACGGCGAAATCGCCTATCGGGAAGGACAATTCGACGCCGCCTTCGCCCACCTGCGGCGCGCCATCGAACTCGACGACGCACTCCCCTACGACGAGCCCTGGGGGTGGATGCAACCGACGCGCCACGCGTACGGTGCGCTGTTGCTCGAGCAGGGCCGCGTGGAGGACGCCGCCGAGGTGTACGCGGCCGACCTCGGGCTCGATCCCACCCTCAGCCGGCCGTGCCAGCACCCCGGCAACGTGTGGAGCCTGCACGGATATCACGAGTGCCTGCAACGGCTCGGTCGCACCGCCGAGGCGGGCATCATCGGCCAGCAGTTGGCGTTGGCGGTGGCACGCGCCGATGTACCGATCGCCGCGTCGTGTGCGTGCCGGCTCGAGGTCGGTTAACAGCGGATGCCTGCCGAGCGCTCACTGGCGTACATTCCGGCGCCGAAACCGTACGCAGGTGAGCGCTCGCGGGCACGGTGTCACGGACTCATCGCGAGCGCGCTGCGTAAACTCCCGCCTGTGGCCATCAGCGACGACGACCTCGACCGTCTCGGCCGCTGCGTCGAACTCGCGCGGGCGGCACTCGACGAGGGCGACGAGCCGTTCGGCTCGATCCTTGTCGACGCGGACGGCCGGACACTGTTCGAAGACCGCAACCGGGTCTCCGACGGCGACGCCACCCGGCATCCCGAATTCGCCATCGCGCGCTGGGCGGCGGCCAACCTGACGCCAGCCGAGCGGGCGGACGCCACCGTCTACACCTCCGGCGAGCACTGCGCGATGTGCGCCGCCGCGCACGCCTGGGTCGGACTCGGCCGCATCGCGTACGCCACCTCGAGCGCCCAGCTGACCCAGTGGCTCGCGGAATGGGGGGCGCCGCCACCGCCGGTGGCAACGCTGCCGATCAGCGCTGTTGCGCCGGGAGTTGTCGTCGACGGGCCTGCGCCCGCGTACGCCGACACCATGAAGTCGCTCTACGAGGCGAAGTTCCGGTCATGACAGATCCGGGGTGGGTCCAGCACGCGATCTGGTGGCAGGTCTACCCGCTCGGCTTCGTCGGCGCATTTCCGTCGGATCCACCGCCGAGCACCGACGAGCACCGGCTGCGTCGCATCATCGAATGGCTCGACTACGCCGTCGAACTCGGCGCATCGGGTATCGCGCTCGGCCCGATATTCGCCTCGAGGACGCACGGCTACGACACCACCGACCACCATCGGATCGACCCGAGGCTGGGTGACGACGGGGACTTCGACGAACTGGTCGCCGAGGCGCACCGGCGGGGTCTGCGGGTTCTGCTCGACGGTGTCTTCAACCATGTCGGGACCGACTTCCCCCGCTACCAAGACGCGCTCGCCGGGCACGACACCTCGTGGTTCCGCCTCACCGGCAATGAGTTCGCGACGTTCGAGGGGCACGGCGAACTCGTCGCGCTGAACCATGACAACCCCGACGTCGTCGACTACACCGTCGACGTGATGACGCATTGGCTGCGCCGTGGGGCCGACGGCTGGCGCCTCGATGCCGCCTACGCCGTTCCCGATCGGTTCTGGGCGCAGGTGCTGCCGCGGGTCAGGGAGGAATTCGGTGACGCATGGTTCGTCGGCGAGGTCATCCACGGGGACTACTCGGTGCACGTCCGCGACGCGGGGGTCGACTCGGTCACCCAGTACGAACTGTGGAAGGCGATCTGGAGCAGCCTGAACGACGGCAACTTCCACGAGCTGGACTGGGCGATGCAGCGGCACAACGAGTTCCTCGACGTCTTCGTCCCGATGACGTTCATCGGCAACCATGACGTGACCAGGATCGCCAGCAAGCTGGAGAACACCCGGCATCTCGAGCACGCGCTCGTCATCCTCCTCACGTCGGGCGGCACCCCGAGCGTGTACGCAGGTGACGAGTCGGGCTACCGCGGTATCAAAGAGGAGCGCGTCGGCGGCGACGACGCCGTGCGGCCCGAATTCACCTCGCCCCTGATGGGTGTCGACGAACAGGGCCGAGACATCTACCGCCTCCATCAGTATCTGATCGGGTTGCGCCGACGGCATCCGTGGTTGCACACCGCCAGAACGTCGGCGGTTGAGCTGACCAACACGCAGTACGTCTACCGGACGCGTTGCGATTCGGACGCACTGTTGGTTGCCCTCAACGTCGACGATGCGCCGATGACGTTGTCGCTGAGGGACTTCGGGCACGGCGACGGACGAATAGTCGCCGGTTCGGGTGCGCCACCAGAGGACATCGTCTCCAGCGCCGAGATCGAGCCGCACGGCTGGCTGATCATCGAACCGGCCTGACCTCACGCCAGCCGCGCCAGCGTCGCCGGATCCTCCTCGCCGCCGTAGAACTTCTCCAGAACCGCCACGAAGACGGCGTTGTCGTCGGATGCGCGGGCGAACAGCGTCATCGACGACCGCAGCTTCATGTCGTCGGGCCAACCGAAGATCTCCTCGGCCGCGCGGCCGTCGATCTGGGCGACCAACTCGGCGCACTCCCGGAGCCGGGGGCCGAGTAGTTCGTGGGCAAGATAGGCGCGGGCCTCGTCGATGGACGAGATTCCGAACCGCAGGGCCGTCGGGCTGCCGCCCAGACCTCGCAGTTGCGGAAACACGAACCACATCCAGTGACTTCGCTTGCGCCCACCGCGTAGTTCGCCGATGACCGTTTCGTAAACCGGGCCCTGTGCGTCAACGAAGCGTTGAAGGTCGAATGGGTCCGGTTGATTCATAGACAACGATTTGCCCACATTCATTTCGTCCGTAAGTTTCGCAAGCTAGTCTTCGGGTTTCAATGACGATCACGAATGAAGCAGATAGCCCGGCTCCATCCGCCCCTGCGCCGAAACCCCGAAGTTTTCGCCGCCGAGTGCTGTCGCGGATCAGTATTCAGTCGAAGCTGCTGGCGATGCTGCTGGTGACGAGCGTTCTGTGCGCCGCGGTGGTCGGATTCATCGGCTACCAGTCCGGACGGTCGTCTTTGCGGGCATCGGTGTTCGACAGGCTGACCGAGATTCGCGGTTCGCAGGCGCGCCAATTGGAGGCACAGTTTTCTGACCTGAAGAATTCGCTCGTCATATATACCCGTGGCGCCACCACCACCGAGGCGGTCAGGGCTTTCACAGCCGGCTTCGACCAGCTCAACGACTCCACGATAAATCCGGGCCAATGGCAGGCGATCGTCAACTACTACAACAAACAATTCGAAAAGTCGGAGGAAGACCAGAACGGCAACCACCTCGATGTCGCCGCGCTGCTCCCGACGTCGAACGCGCAGAAGTACCTGCAGGCGTACTACACCGCACCGTTCACGGACTGGGACAAGGCGATCGCCTTCGACGACGCCAGGGACGGCAGCCCATGGTCGGCGGCCAACGTCGCGTTCAACGACTTCTTCCGGGAGATCGTCAAGCGCTTCGAATTCGAGGATGCGCTGCTGTTGGACACCCGTGGAAACGTCGTCTACTCCGCCTACAAGGGCGTCGACCTGGGCACCAACGTCCTCACCGGCCCGTACCGCGAGGGTGGACTGGGCGACGCGTACGAGAAGGCGCTGGCATCCAACGCTGTGGACTACGTCGGGGTCACCGACTTCGGTGACTATCAGCCGGCCGACGAGCCCACCGCATGGATGATGTCCCCGGTCGGACAGGGCGGCCGCGTGGAAGGCGTACTGGCGCTGCAGTTCCCGATCTCCAAGATCAACCGGCTGATGACCGCCGACAAGCAGTGGGAAGAGGCCGGGATGGGCAAGACCGGCGAAACATTCCTCGTGGGTCCTGACGGTTTGATGCGGTCCGATTCGCGGATGTTCCTGGAGAACCCTGAACAGTTCAAACGCGATGTGGTCGAAGCCGGTACGCCGCCCAGCGTCGCGGAAGCGTCCATCCGCCAGGGCGGCACCACGCTGGTGCAACCGGTCGAGACAGAAGCGACCCGGTTGGCGCAACGCGGCCACGAGGGGACGTTGATCGAAGACGACTACCTCGGTCACGAGTCGCTGCAGGCCTATGCGCCGCTCGATATGCCGGGGCTGAACTGGTCGGTGGTCGCCAAGATCGATACCTCCGAGGCCTTCGCGCCCGTCTCGGCGTTCACCAGGACGCTGGTGCTGTCCACCGCCGTCATCATCTTCGTGGTCTGTCTCGCGGCGATGCTTCTGGCCCGGCTGTTCGTGCGGCCGATCCGCCGCCTGGAGGCGGGAGCCCAACAGATCAGCTCCGGCGACTACAAGGTGACGCTGCCCGTGCGGACCCGCGACGAGTTCGGCGACCTGACGGTGGCATTCAACGACATGAGCCGCAATCTCGCGATCAAAGAGGAACTGATCGCCGAACAGCGCCGCGAGAACGATCGACTCATGCTCTCGCTGATGCCGGAGCCGGTGGTCCAGCGGTACCGCGAGGGCGAGGAGACCATCGCCCAGGACCACCAGAACGTGACCGTGGTCTACGCCGACATCATCGGCCTCGACGAACTCACCTCCGAGCTGACCTCCGACGAGCTGCTGGCGATCGTTAACAAGCTCACTCGCCAATTCGACGCTGCCGCAGAGAATCTCGGTGTCGAGCAGGTCCGTACCCTGCACAACGGTTACCTCGCCAGCTGTGGAATGAGCGTGCCGCGGCTCGACAATGTCCGCCGCACGGTCGACTTCGCGCTCGAAATGCAACGGGTCATCGACCGATTCAACGTCGAAACCGGCAACGAGCTGAACCTGCGCGCGGGCATCGACACCGGCACCGTCACCAGCGGCCTGGTCGGACGCTCGACGCTGGCGTACGACATGTGGGGGTCGGCGGTCAACGTCGCCTACCAGGTACAGAGCGGCTCACCACAGCCGGGCATCTATGTCACGTCCCGCGTGTACGACGTCATGCGGGACACCCGTGACTTCAGTCCGGCCGGCGAGGTCAGTGGCGAGGCCGATGCGGAGCCGATCTGGCGATTGACGGAGCGCGAACCGTGACCAGCGTGCTCGACGCGCCATGGTTCTACTGGGCCGTCGGGGTGGCCGTCGGCTTCCCCATCGCGCTCGTCATGCTCACCGAGCTACAGAATGCGTTGCGGCGCAGGAACAGCTTCCTGGTGCGGCCGGTTCATCTACTCCGCACCTACATCCTGCCGCTGGGTGCCCTGCTGCTCCTCCTGGTGGGTGCCATCCAGGTCTCCGGCGAGGCGACGCCCGTCCGCATCGTGTCGACGGTGTTCTTCGTCGTTGTCCTTGTCCTACTGCTGTCCGGCCTGAATGCGACTGTGTTCCAGGGGGCACCGGAAGGCACCTGGCGCAAACGCATTCCGACGATTTTTCTCGACGTCGCACGATTCGCCCTGATCGCTGTCGGGATGGCGCTGATCCTCGCCTACATCTGGGGGGCCAATGTCGGCGGCCTGTTCACGGCACTCGGCATCTCGTCGATCGTGCTCGGCCTGGCGCTTCAGAACTCGGTTGGCCAGATCATCTCCGGCCTCCTCGTCCTGTTCGAGCAGCCGTTTCAGATCGGCGACTGGATCGAAACGCCGACCGCACGCGGGCGAGTGGTGGAGGTCAACTGGCGCGCAACGCATATCGACACCGGCAGCGGGCTGCAGATCATGCCGAACTCGGTGCTTGCCGCCGCATCGTTCACGAACTTCAGCAGACCGCCAGGCAGTCACTCGCTCTCTGTCGCGACGGTGTTCTCAGTCGACGATCCGCCCGATGACGTGTGCCGGATGCTGAACCGCGTCGCGGCGGCGCTGCCGCAATTGCGGCCCGACGCCGCACCGTCGAGCTTCGCCGGCGGAGGCCTGAAGTACACCACCTCGATACCGGTGCGCACGCCTGCCGACGACTTCGCGGCCAAAGTGACATTCATGCGCTGGGTCTGGTACGCCGCACGGCGCGCCGGGCTCCATCTCGACGAGGCGGAAGACGAATTCGCCACCACCGAGAGGATGACCGCTTCGCTGGCCATCATCGCGCCCACCCTGCGACTGACCCACGCCGAACAGGAGGAACTGCTCCCCCGGGCTCACCTCATCCGTTACGGCGCAGACGAATACATCCAGTCCGCGGGCCAGGTGCCCAAGCGAATGACCTTCATCGTGAACGGCAGGGTCCGACTGGTGGCAAACGGCGAGGGCGGCTCCGTCATACCGATACGGACATTGGAGGAGGGCGACTTCCTCGGCCAGACCGCCCTGACACGAGAGCCGGTCTCCGCCTCGGCGTACGCACTCGACGAGGTAACCGTCCTCCAGTTGGAGCGCGACGACATCGAGGAGCTCGTCGCCCAAAAGCCCGTGCTGCTGCAGGATATTGGGCGATCAATCGAAGACCGGCGGGCCGACGTGCGGCGCGCGATCTCGGCGGCGGCCGACTAGGAGCTGCTATGAAACGTCGGATACCGAAGCCCCGCGACCTGGCTCCGCTGATCCAGTTCAAGAAGCCGACACTGAATCTGACGGCCCGCAGGCTGGCCGATGCGCTGACCATCGCCGATCTGCGGCGAATCGCCAAGAGGCGCACGCCCAAAGCCGCGTTCGACTACACCGATGGCGCCGCGGAGGAGGAACTGTCGCTTGCGAGAGCGCGGCAGGCCTTCCGAGAGATCCAGTTTCATCCGACGATTCTGCGCGACGTCGCCGAGATCGATACCGGTTGGGATGTGCTCGGCGGGCGCGTCGCGCAGCCGTTCGGGATCGCCCCGACGGGGTTCACGCGCTTGATGCAGACCGAGGGTGAGGTCGCGGGCGCGCACGCGGCGGCCAGGGCGGGTATCCCCTTCTCGCTGTCGACGTTGGGCACCAGGTCGATCGAAGAGGTCAAGGCCGCGAACCCGAACGGCCGCAATTGGTTTCAGCTGTACATGTGGAAGGACCGGGACCGCTCGATGGCGTTGGTCGAGCGCGCATCGGCCGCCGGGTTCGACACCCTGCTTGTGACCGTCGATGTTCCGGTCGCGGGCGCGCGGCTTCGCGACACGCGCAACGGGATGTCCATACCGCCCGCGCTGACCCTGCGTACCGTGCTCGATGCGGTGCCCCGCCCGCGGTGGTGGTTCGACCTGCTGACCACCGAACCGCTGTCGTTCGCGTCTTTGGACTAGCTGGCCGGGCACGGTCGCCGAATACCTGGACACGATGTTCGACCCCACCGTGACATTCGACGACCTGGCCTGGATCAAGTCGCAGTGGCCGAACAAGTTGGTGGTCAAGGGAATCCAGACCCTGGAGGACGCGAAGTCGGTGGTCGATCTCGGCGTCGACGGCATCGTGCTGTCCAACCACGGCGGCCGTCAACTCGATCGGGCACCGGTGCCGTTCCATCTGCTGCCCACCGTCGCGCGTGAAGTCGGCAGCGACACCGAGATCGTGCTGGATACCGGGATCATGTCCGGCGCCGACATCGTCGCCGCCATCGCCCTCGGTGCGCGGTTCACCCTTGTCGGGCGCGCCTATCTCTACGGCCTGATGGCGGGCGGTGAGGCCGGCGTCGACCGCGCCATCGCAATCCTCTCCGAGCAGGTCGCACGCACAATGCGGCTCCTCGGAGTGACCTGCCTGGAGGAGCTTGCGCCGCGGCATGTCACGCAGCTGTCCGGGCTCGGCGGGTAGCCACAGGCGCGTACTACGCCGCCTTGCGGCTGGTTTTCGCAGCTCAGAGGCACCGAGTCCGCGCCGAGTCGCAATCGTTAGCCATTCGCGATATCCGAATGCCGTGTTGGTACGCGTGTGGCGTATGAGGCGGGTGATTCACTTGCGCACGCAAAGCAACGGCAATTGCTTGGCAGCAAGTAATTGGAAAGGTGGGTTTGTTGCCGTTATGAAGTGGATTGAGAAGTTTCAAGGTAAGTGGACGCGCCGGCTGGCGGCGAGCGCACTTGTGGCGGCGGCTCTTCCGGGGCTGATCGGGTTCGCCGGGGGGTCGGCGACCGCCGGTGCCTTCTCCCGCCCTGGCCTGCCCGTCGAGTATCTGGATGTGTTCTCCCAGTCGATGAACCGCAACATCCGGGTGCAGTTCCAGGGTGGCGGACCGCATGCGGTGTATCTGCTCGACGGCCTGCGCGCGACGGACGACTACAACGGCTGGGACATCGAAACCCCGGCGTTCGAGTGGTTCTACGGCTCCGGGCTTTCGACCGTCATGCCGGTCGGTGGCCAGTCGAGCTTCTATACCGACTGGTACCAGCCGTCTCAGGGCAACGGTCAGGACTACACCTACAAGTGGGAGACGTTCCTGACGCAGGAGCTGCCGGCCTCTTTGGAGGCCAACCAGGGCGTGTCGCAGAACGGCAACGCCGTGGTCGGCATCTCGATGGGTGGCGCCACGGCGCTGACCTACTCGATCTACTACCCGCAGAAGTTCATCTACGCGGCGTCGCTGTCCGGCTTCCTCAACCCCTCCGAGGGTTGGTGGCCGATGCTGATCGGTCTGGCGATGAACGACGCGGGCGGCTACAACGCGGAAAGCATGTGGGGCCCGTCGTCTGATCCCGCCTGGAAGCGCAATGACCCGATGGTCAACATCAATCAGCTGGTCGCCAACAACACCAGGATCTGGATCTACTGCGGCAACGGAACGCCGGCGGATCTCGACACGGGAGCATTCGGGCGGCAACCTGATGGCGGCGCAGTTCCTGGAGGGTTTCACGCTGCGCACCAACGAGACCTTCCGGGACAACTACGTCGCCGCGGGCGGCCAGAACGGGGTGTTCAACTTCCCGTCGAGCGGGACACATAGCTGGGGCTACTGGGGACAGCAGCTCGAGCAGATGAAGCCCGACCTCCAACGGGTGCTGGGCGCGTCCCCCACCTCCGCGTAACAGCACCTCTCTCCAGTGGGCCTGTCGCTACCCCGGCGGCAGGCTCACTGCTTTGCGCCTAGTCCTGAACCGTTGGGCGAATGACGATTTCGCCGATCTCGACGTCGCGTGGCTGTTCGATGGCGAACGCGATAGCCCGTGCGACGGCGTCCGGGTCGAGGCCGAATGCGTCCATGTTGGTATGCACCCAGGCGCGCGCATCGGGGTCCTCGATCGAGTCGCCGAGCTCGGTGCGGACGAATCCCGGCGAGACGGAGGTGGTCCGAATGACGCCGTCGGTGGACTCCTGCCGGAGCGACTCCATCACTGTCCGGACGGCGTTCTTGGTGGCCGCGTAGACGGCCATACCGGGAACGATCTTCAGCCCGGCGGTCGACACGGTCGTCACGAAATGACCGTTCCCCTGGCGCCGAAATACCGGCATCGCGGCGGCTATCCCGTTCAACACGCCGCGCAGGTTGACGTCGATCATCGCCGACCAGCCGTCGACGTCACCGTCGGCCAGCGGACCGAGCGTGCTGATGCCGGCATTGCTCACCAGCACGTCGAGTCGCCCGAACCGGTCGACGGCCGTCTGCACCAGCCGATCGAG
The DNA here is from genome assembly GCA_963716505.1 of uncultured Actinomycetota bacterium. Classification (GTDB taxonomy): domain Bacteria; phylum Actinomycetota; class Actinomycetes; order Mycobacteriales; family Mycobacteriaceae; genus Mycobacterium. The sequence goes on along the minus strand of CAVQTL010000019.1, from coordinate 8,577 downwards.
ATCCGCTCGACGGGTCACGTCGACGTCGAGCGTCACCACTTGGGCGCCGTCGGTGCGTAACTCGTCTGCGATCGTCGCCAGCCGGTCTGTCCGACGGGCGCCGATGACCACGCGGGCTCCTCGCGCGGCGAGGTGTCGTGCGGTTGCCTCCCCGATGCCGCTGCTGGCGCCGGTGATGGCGATGACGGTCGGTTCATCGATGTCGGTCATGACAGGAACGACGGCGTTTTCCGCAGCACTATTCCGGTACGGCGGCTGACAGGAGACTGCCGGCCCACGTTCTGCTCTGCGCGATGTTGGGCATCGGGCGCATGCACGCTGGGAACAAAGGAGCGCATCACAAGGTTGAGCGCATCAGGCTGAACTTTGGAGGACTGAATGTCTGAAGCAATCTCAGTGCCGGTGGTGTTTGTCAGCGAGCCGATCGTGCTGCCGACCATGGTGGTGCCCATCGAGCTCGACGATGCCGCCCGTACCGCGGTAGACGCCGCGCAGGCCAGCGAGAGCGGAAAACTGCTGATCGCCCCGCGGCTCGACGACCGCTACCCCACCTACGGTGTCCTCGCGTCGATCGTTCAGGTCGGCCGCGTCGCCGGCAGCGGCGGCTCGGCCGCGGTGATCCGTGGTGAGCGTCGTGCCCATATCGGTACCGGAACGACCGGTCCCGGTGCGGCGCTGTGGGTCGAGGTGACCGAGGTCGAAGACCCCGAGCCGACGGACGAGACCCGCGCGCTGGCCGCCGAGTACAAGAAGCTGCTGCTGGCGATGTTGCAGCGGCGTGAGGCGTGGCAGATCATCGACTTCGTCAACAAGCTGACCGATCCGTCGCAACTGGCGGATACGGCCGGCTACGCGTCGTATCTGACCGACGTGCAGAAGCGCGAGTTGCTGGAGACGCCCGACGTCGCCGAGCGGCTGCACGCGCTGATCGACTGGACCAGCGGCCACCTCGCCGAGGTCGAGGTCAACGACAAGATCGCCGGGGACGTCCGCGACGGCATGGAGAAGACGCAGAAGGAATTCCTGCTGCGTCAGCAGCTCGCCGCGATCCGCAAGGAGCTCGGCGAGGGCGAGCCCGACGGGTCCGACGACTACCGGGCCCGCATCGAGGCCGCCGATCTGCCCGAGAAGGTCCGCGAGGCGGCGCTTCGCGAGGTCGGCAAGCTGGAACGCTCGAGCGAGCAGAGCCCCGAGGGCGGGTGGATCCGCACCTGGCTGGACACCGTGCTCGACCTGCCGTGGAACGTCACGACCGAGGATTCGACGGACCTGAAGGCGGCCCGCGAGATCCTCGACGCCGATCACCACGGGCTGGACGACGTCAAAGACCGCATCGTCGAATACCTCGCGGTTCGTGCCCGCCGTACCCAGCGTGGCATGGCCGTCGTGGGCGGACGCGGTTCCGGTGCCGTGATGGTGCTGGCAGGCCCCCCGGGCGTCGGCAAGACGTCGCTCGGCGAAAGCGTGGCACGTACGTTGGGCCGCAAGTTCGTTCGCGTGGCCCTCGGTGGCGTGCGCGACGAGGCCGAGATCCGCGGACACCGGCGCACCTATGTCGGCGCGTTGCCGGGCCGCGTCGTTCGCGCGATCGGCGAGGCGGGGTCGATGAACCCCGTCGTGCTGCTCGACGAGATCGACAAGGTCGGCTCGGACTATCGCGGCGACCCGAGCGCCGCGCTGCTCGAGGTGCTCGACCCGGCGCAGAACCACACGTTCCGCGACCACTATCTGGATCTGGATCTGGACCTGTCCGATGTGGTGTTCCTGGCGACGGCGAACGTCATCGAGAACATTCCGTCGGCGCTGCTGGACCGGATGGAGCTGGTGCAGCTCGACGGCTACACCGAGGACGACAAGGTGGCCATCGCCCGCGACTTCCTGCTGCCCCGGCAGCGCGAGCGGGCCGCGCTGACGACCGAGGAGGTCGTGGTGACCGACGACGCACTGCGAAAGATCGCCGCGGACTACACCCGCGAACCGGGTGTGCGGCAGTTCGAGCGGCTGTTGGCCAAGGCGTTGCGGAAGGCCACCACCAAACTGGCGGAGGATCCCGAAGCGTTGGAGATCGACGAGCCGGATCTCGTTTCCTACCTTGGCCGTCCGAGGTTCACCCCGGAGTCGAACGAACGCACCGCTGTGCCTGGTGTTGCGACCGGCCTCGCCGTCACCGGGTTGGGTGGCGACGTGCTCTACATCGAGGCCAACGGCAACGACGGAGAGCCGGGCCTGAAGCTGACCGGCCAACTCGGCGACGTGATGAAGGAGTCCGCGCAGATCGCGCTCTCCTACGTCCGAGCCCACGCCGAGCAGCTGGGGGTCGACCCCAAGGCGCTGGACCGCCAGATCCACGTGCACGTGCCTGCGGGTGCGGTGCCCAAGGACGGTCCCTCGGCCGGAGTCACCATGGTCACGGCGTTGGTGTCGATGGCCACCGGACGACAGGTTCGCGGGGACGTCGGTATGACCGGCGAGGTGACGCTGAACGGTCGGGTGCTGCCCATCGGCGGGGTCAAGCAGAAGCTGCTGGCCGCCCAACGCGCAGGGCTGACAACGGTTTTCATCCCGCAGCGCAACGAGCCCGACCTGGACGACGTCCCGGCCGAGGTACTCGAGGCGCTCGAGGTGCGGCCGATGACCGACGTCGCCGACATCGTCGCGCTGGCGCTGGAACCGGTCGGGGCGGAAGCCACCGTCGCCGCCTGACACCTGATTACCGCGAGCAGACACAAACTCGTATATTCCAGTCCGCATTCGTGCGAGTTTGTGTCTGCTCGGCAGAGAAAGGCGAGCATTCGATGCCACGACGGGGTGAACCGCTGCGCAAGCTCGGATTCCTGACGATCGGACGTTTCGACGCGACCGACCCCGGACCCGGCCACGAGCAGACGCTGCAGGTCATCGAGCGCGCCGAGGCGCTCGGATTCGACACGGTGTGGATCCGGCAACGGCATCTGCAGCCGGGGATCTCGTCCCCGGTGGCGATCCTGGCCGCGGCCACCCAGCGCACCGACCACATCGAGTTGGGCACCGCCGTCATCCCGCTCGGGCCGGAGAATCCGCTGCGGCTGGCCGAGGACCTGGCCACCGTCGACATCCTTTCCGGTGGCCGCCTGAATCCCGGTGTCTCCGTTGGCCCACCGCTGATGTACGACCACTTCAAGACCAAGCTGTACCCGGAAACCCACGACGTCGAGAACTTCACCAAGGACCGGGTGTTGCGCCTGCTGGAGTGCCTGCGTGGCGACCCGGTCAGCGACTTCGAAGGCAAGCTCGGCATCGAGGACTTCACCCGTAACGTGCAGCCGCATTCGCCGGGCCTGGCAGACCGCGTGTGGTACGGCGGTGGCCTGGCGTCGGCGATATGGGCCGGCCAGCACGGCATGAACTACCTGACGAGCAATATCGTCACCACCGAGGGAACCGACTCGCGTGACTTCGCGAACATTCAGGCCGAACAGATCGATGCCTTCTTGGCCCATCACTCCAATCCGGAAACCGCCCGAGTGTCACAGGGTTTGGTAGTGATCCCAACGGACTCCGCGACTCCGGAACAAGTGCAGAAGTACCGCGCCTACCGGGAAAGTCGGCTAAAGCGCACCAACTCTCCGCAGGGGCCACGCGGTGCGGTGTTCTCCCCCGACTACGTCGGCACATCCGACGAACTCGCCGACGCCTTGTTCGCCCACCCCGGCTTTCAACGTATCGACGAAGTCGCGTTCGCCTTACCGTTCACCTTCGATGAGGACGACTACCGTCAGATCGTCACAGACATGGCCGAGAAACTCGGGCCGAAGCTCGGCTGGAGCCCACCCCACCGTCAGTGACCGGCGCTACCGTCGTCGAATGGCGTACGACGAAGACCTTGCCAACCGCATCCGCGAACTCCTCGGCCCGCAGAAGGGCGTCGAGGAGAAGCGGATGTTCGGCGGGCTGGCGTTCCTGATCAACGGCAACATGTCGGTGGCGGCCAGTGGCCGCGGCGGGCTGATGGTCCGGGTGCCTCCTGCGCAGACAGAGAAGCTACTCGCGCGCGACCACGTCGAACCGATGGTGATGGCCGGTCGGGAGACCCGCGGCTGGCTGCGGGTATCCGTCGACGGCGTCAAAACCAAACGCCAGCTGCAGTCCTGGGTCACCCGCGGCATCGACTACGCCAAGTCTCTTCCGCCGAAGTGACCCCGGTTGGAATGCCGAAATCCGGTTCCGGCACTCTATTGACCGCGATGCGTTCCATACCTCTGATTTCGGCGACACTATTGGCCGTCACGGGCTGCTCGGGCGTAGGCGTGGTCAACACCGACGAGCCGCGGCCGACGATTCCGGCGGACACCGTCACGACGCCGGAGCTACCGCCCGTGAACAACACCCATCTGGCCAATGCCTTCGACTACGTGGCGCATCCGAACGACGAAGCCGCCTACTACTTCACCACGCCGAGCGGCCGCTGGCAGTGCGCGATCCTGCCGCGCGTCATGGCCGGCTGCCAATCCGCGGGAGGCGCGCTTGGCATCGCGAACGCGCCGGACACCATCCCCGATGGGGCGGGTGACGAGGCGCCGCCGAACGCGATCGTCATCGAACCTCAGGGTGACAGCCATTTCGCGGTGTTGGACCAACCGGGATTCACCTTGGTCCCGGGTCCCGCCAAGGTTCTGCCGTTCAACCGAACGCTGGTCGTCGCCAGGTTCCGATGCAACGTCCAAGCGGAAACCGGGGTGTCCTGCCTCAGCGAGGAAAGCGGCGCCGGCTTCACGTTCAGCGCGGACGGATACGTGCCGCAGTACACCGAAGTACCGCTCGACGCGCCCTAGCGGCGTAGCGTCGAGTCATGTCGTCCAAATCAGAAACCTTCGTCATCGTCGGTGGCGGGCTCGCCGGGGCGAAGGCGGCTGAAGCGTTGCGCGACAAGGACTTCACCGGTGAAGTCGTGTTGTTCGCCGCCGAGGAACACCTGCCCTACGAGCGTCCTCCACTGTCGAAGGAATACCTGGCCGGGAAGAAGAAGCTCGCGGAGTTCACCGCCCAGCCATCCGCCTGGTACCGCGACCACCGCGTCGACCTGCGGCTCGGTACGTCCGTGTCGTCGGTGGACGCAGACGCGCACCTCGTCGAGCTTCCCGACGGGAGCACGCTGCACTACGACAAGCTGCTGCTGGCCACCGGGTCTGCGTCACGAAGGCCACCGATCCCCGGCGCCGACGCCGACGGCGTGTACTACCTGCGCACCCTCGACAATTCCGACGCCCTCAGCGCCGCGGTGACAAGCGGCGCCTCGCTGGCGATCGTCGGTGGCGGCTGGATCGGTCTCGAGGTGGCCGCCGATGCCCGCCGGCGGGGGGCGAGCGTGACCGTCGTCGAAGCCGCCGAACTGCCGCTGCTCGGCGCACTCGGTCGCGAGGTCGCCGAGGTGTTCGCCAGGCTGCACCGCGACCACGGCGTCGACCTGCGACTCGGGACAACCGTCGAGGAGATCACCACCGAGGGCGGCGCGGCGACGGGCCTGCGCCTCGGCGACGGGTCCACCGTCGACGCGGACGCCGTACTGGTCGCCGTCGGTGCGGCGCCGAACACCGACCTCGCGAAGGCGGCAGGCCTGTCCGTGGGGCCGGACGGCGGCGTGCTCGTCGACTCGACGCTGCGCACAAGCGATCCCGATATCTTCGCGGTCGGTGACATCGCGTCGGCTCAGCATCCGCTCTTCGGGACGCGCATCCGAACCGAACACTGGGCCAATGCGCTCAAGCAGCCCGCCGCAGCGGCCGCAGGCATGCTCGGCAAGCCCACCGAGTACACCGAGCTGCCCTACTTCTTCACCGACCAGTACGACCTGGGCATGGAGTACGTCGGCTACGCCCCCGATTACGCGCGAGTGGTGTTCCGCGGCGACGTGGACGGCCGCGAGTTCGTCGCGTTCTGGCTCGACGGGAAGAACCGGGTATTGGCCGGGATGAACGTCAACGTCTGGGACGTGCTGGACGATGTGAAGTCGTTGATCCGGTCGCAGTCGCCGGTCGACCCGGACAGGCTCACCGACCCGCAGCAGGCGTTGGGATCGCTCACTTGAGGCTGGCGGTGCCGTCGGCGTGAACCTGGATCTTCGCCCCCGCGATGTCCGCGCGTATGGTCGCATCGGCTTCCGCCGCGTCGGTGATCACCGCGAGGGTTCGTGAGTCTTCCGGAGTGCGCACCGCCACATAGACTTTCTCCGCGGAACCATGGCGGTCGAACGGCGTCGTCCAGGTTTCCACCGTGCCGACTCCGGACCACTCCACCTCAGCCTTTCTCGTCGGTTCGGCGTCGACGGCGGATTGCACGTTTTCCCAACGGAATTCGTGCTCCGGCGGGGTGGTCCCGTAGACGCCGAAGCTATGCTTGGTGAGCCAACCACCGTTGGCGGAGATCAGGCCACGCTCGCCGGGGTTGGCGACCAACCGTTCGGCCATCGTGGCGATGGAATGCGTGACGTAGTTGTTCCACGGACCGCCCGCGAAGGTGAGGCCACCGGTCACCGTCAGCGGCCGGGGATCGCCCGTCAGGCCCAGTTCGATTGCGGCCACTTGGACCGCCGACGGGAAGCAGGAGTAGAGGTCGACGTGGTCGATGTCGCCGAGGCCGACACCGGCCAGTTCGAGCACTCGCCGACCCGCGATCCTGATCGCCGGTGATCGGTGCAACTCCTCGCGTTCACCGATCGCATAGGTGTCGTGCGCATCGGTGCCCGCGTACGGGAAAACCCAACGCTCGGTTGGGATCTGCAGGTAGGTGGCTTTTTCGGCCGAGGCCAGGATGATGGCCGCGCCCTGATCGATCATGTTGTTGGAGTTCATCAGCTTGGTGTAAGGCCAGCTGATCATCCGGTTGTCAGCGCTCGGTTGCCAGATCTCGTCGGCCGAAAGCGCTTTTCGGCTCCAGGCGTACGGATTGTCCTCCGCGACCGCGCTGAACTGCGACCACAGTTCGCCGATGCGCCTGCGGTGCGCGTCCGACGGCTCTCCTGCGTTGATTCGCAACGCCTGCTCGAACATGGCGTAGAAATACGGGGCCCGGTTGAGTTTGATGCGGGTCTCCGCCTGCCCGACGAGCGGCTCACCTTCGTTGGCGCCGTCTGCGAACGGCACTGACTCGTCTTCGCTTGTCCAGTCGGGCTTGACACCTCGGTTGCGCAATCGCGTTCGGGTGCGGAAGGTTTCGGCGCCCGCGATCACGACGAGGTCGGCGCGGCCGGACTGGATGTCCAGGCATGCCTGGTTGACCAGCGTCTGTGGCACATTGCCGCCGACGCCGGTGTACCGGGTGGATGCGTCGCGGGCACGGATGCGCTGCGCGAGCAGTCTGCCGGGGTCGCGGTAGCGCCACGACAGGATTTTCACGACTCGGATGGAGTCGACGGCCGCCAAGACTCGCGGATCTGCCGCCGATCGGGCCGCTGCGGCCATCAAGTCGATCGGCTCGACGCTCGGGTTCTCGTCCTGCTGGTTGACCTGTCCACAACCGATCAGCACCGGCGTCCTTGGTGATGTCATGAATGGGTCCGTGATGGGTCGGCGGTGAACAACACGCCGTCGGCGATCAGGCGGTCGATCTCCTCGGCGTCGAGGGAAAGCAGCTTCTGGCAGATCTCGCGGGTGTGTTCGCCGGGCATCGGCGCGGGCCGCAGCTCGGCCCGCGGAATGTGGGCGAACGGCGCCGGGCCGGTCTCCGTCGGCATCGGATCGTCGAACAGCGGATGCGCCATGTCGGTCAACAACTTCCGGTGCACAAGTACCGGATCGGCCAGCACGTCGACAGCACGATTCATCGGTGCGGCGGGTACACCGGCGCGCTGAAGCACGTCTGCGACGGCGTCCTTGTCCATTCGCGACGTCCATGCCGACACCGCATCCACGAGATCACCGCGGCCGTCGGGCAGCGTCGATACGCCCATCGCGGCGGTCAGCGCCCGGCGGTCCGAGTCGGTTCGCAGCGAGATCACACACCATTCGTCCTCCCCTTCACACGCGTACACCCCGTGCAAGGCGATATCGTCGGCGACCGGCAGTTCCGCGGTCCTCGCGGCGTCGGTTGCGTAGCTCGTGGCAAGCTGATTGACGGCGGCCTCGGCTTGCGAGATATGAACGTGCGCACAGGTTCCGGCGTGCTCACGGCCGATCAGCGACGCCAGTGCGGCGATCGCGGTGATACGCGCGACGACGTGGTCGGGGAAGATAGTCGTGGCGTCATAGAAGCCCGGGTCGTCCTCGGCGGTCCACAGTTTGGTGATGCCGGTGGTGGCCCTGACCAGTGGGCCGTAACCCATGCGAGCGCTCCACGGCCCCGACGCACCGAAGGCGCTACTTTCCGCCAGCACGATCCGGGGATTCAGCTCGCGCAGCTTCTCGTACGAAAAGCCCAGGGCCGCTAGTGTTCCGGGCTTGAAATTGGCGAACACCGCATCAGCGCCTGCGACCAGTCGGGCGAAGATCTCGGCGCCGTCCTGGCTGCGCAGGTCCAGCCCGAGCCCGTACTCGTTGCGGTGAGTCAGCGCCCACGATCGGCTCATCACCTCCCCCGGCGGGGTTTGACGCAGCCCGTCCGGAT
>CAVQTL010000018.1:0-354784 GCA_963716505.1 uncultured Actinomycetota bacterium | reverse complement strand
CCCCTGGCACAGCCACGGCATCCCCCGGGCCCGCACCACGCTCAAGGAGATCGCCCGCGACCCCGATCGCACGCTGGTCGTGATCGACCCGCGGGTCACCGAGACCGCCGAGCTCGCCGACGTCCACCTCCAGGTGCGGCCGGGCACCGACGCCTGGCTGCTCGCGGCCCTGGCGGCGAGCCTCGTCGACGAGGGTCTGATCGACCGCTCGTGGCTGGCGGCGCACGCCACCGGCGTCGACGACGTGGTCGCTGCGCTCGGCCGGGTGCCGATCGCCGAGTGCTGCGCGATCAGCGGCGTCGACGAGGACCTCGTGCGCTTCACGGCCCGGCGGATCGGCCGGGCGGCGAGCGTGGCCGTGTTCGAGGATCTCGGGGTGCAGATGGGGCTGCACTCCACGCTGGTCAGCTACCTCGAGAAGCTCGTGCTGGCTGCTCACCGGCAACCTGGCGCGGCCCGGCGCCCAGTACCGCGCCGTCGAGCCTGGTGCCGCTCGGCCGCACGCGCCGCCGGGAGACCGCCCCCGGCGAGGGCCCCCGCAGCCCCGTGGCGGGGGCCCGGATCATCGCCGGCCTGGTGCCCTGCAACGTGATCGCCGACGAGATCCTCAGCGACCACCCCGCCCGCTACCGGGCGATGCTGGTCGAGAGCGGCAACCCGGCCCACTCGCTGGCCGACTCACGCCGCATGCGCGACGCGTTGCGATCGCTCGACACGCTCGTCGTGATCGACGTGTGCATGACCGAGACGGCCCGACTGGCGCACATCGTGCTGCCGGCGCCGACCCAGTTCGAGAAGTACGAGGCGACGTTCTTCAACTTCGACTTCCCCCGCAACGTGTTCCACCTCCGCCACCCGGTGCTCGACCGCGCCCGACGGCCCCCTCGCCGAGCCCGAGATCCACGCCCGGCTGGTCGAGGCCGCCGGCGCCCTGAGCGACCACGACCTCGCCCCGTTGCGGGCGGCCGCCGCGCAGAGCCGCGGCGCGTTCGCCGAGGCGTTCTTCGCGGCGCTGGCCGCCAAGCCCGAGCTGGGCGGTGTCGCGCCGGTCGTGCTGTACCGCGCGCTGGGGCCCACCCTGCCCGACGGCGCGGCGTCGGCGGCGGCGCTGTGGGCGGCCGCCCACCGCTGCGCGCAGGCCAACCCCGCCGGCGTGGCCCGCGCCGGCTTCGGCGAGGGCCTGGAAGCCGGCGAGCGCCTGTTCGACGCCATCCTGTCGCGCCGGTCGGGTGTGGTCGTCACCGAGGACGACGACGAGGCGACCTGGCAGCGGCTCGGCACCGACGACGGCCGCGCCCACCTCGCCATCCCCGAGCTGCTCGACGAGCTGGCGGCGCCTGCGCGACGAGACGCCGCCCGGCGCCGACCCGGACTGGCCGTTCGTGCTGTCGGCCGGCGAACGTCGGTCGTTCAGCGCCAACACCATCATCCGCGACCCGGCGTGGCGAAAGCGCGACCCCCACGGCGCCCTGCGAGTCAACCCGGCCGACGCCGCCCGGCTCGGCCTCGGCGAGGGCGACCGGGCCCGGCTCACCACGCGACGGGGGCAAGCCGAGGTGGTGGTCGAGGTGCACGACCGCATGCAGCCGGGCCACGTGTCGCTGCCGAACGGCCTGGGCCTCGACCACCCCGACGGCACGGGCCGCGCCGTGGTCACCGGCGTCGCTCCCAACGAGCTGACGTCGAGCGACGACCGCGACCCGTGGGCCGGCACGCCGCACCACAAGCACGTCCCCGCCCGGCTCGAGCCGCTGGCCGAAGACACGAGCGATGCGGTAGACGCGGTGGCATGACCAGGGACGAGTGGATAGCGGCGTTCGCCGCCCGCGTGGGGGTCGCGCCCCCTGACGACGACACGGTCGAGCAGCTGCTCGCGCTGGCGGGCACCGCCGCCCATGCGTCGGAGCGCACGGCGGCGCCGATCGCCTGTTACCTGGTGGGCCTGGCCGGCATCGCTCCCCCCGACGCCGGCCGGCTCGCCGGGGAGATCGAGCCGGCGGCGCCAGGAGGGGGCTGACCACCAGATCCGCCCCCGAGACCACCCCGTCAGCGCAGCGCAGCCATCAGCGCCGAGTTGCCCCAGCGGTAGGCGACGCCCGCCTCGGCGAACCCGGCGTCGCGCAGCGCCTCGGCATGCCACGACGCCGGCGGGTCGAACTCGGCCGCGTGGTTGCCGCCGAAGAACGCGCGCCGCTCGGCCACGGCGTCGGCGAGGCGCGGGTCGACGACGGCCAGGTCCCACCAGGCGTCCCACTCGGGCCGGCCGTCGGCCCGCACACGGTCCTGCCGGCGGGCCTCGACCGCAGCCAGCGCGGTGGCGAGGCGCGGGAGGTCGGGCGGCACCATGAGGTCGGCGTTGGCCACAGCCCCGCCCGGGCGGACGACGCCGGCGAGGTCGCGGTACAGCCGCCGCAGCCGGGGCTCGGCCACCCAGTGCAGTGCAGTGGCGGTGAGCACGGTGTCGACCGGGGTCTCGGGCAGGTGCCGCACCCAGCCGGGCTCGCCGAGGTCGGCCCGCACGATGCGGACCCGATCGTCGCCGGCGAACGTGGCGCGGGCGATGGCCAGGAGCGCCGGGTCGACGTCGACGGCGATCGATCGAGCGCCGGGGAAACGGTCGAGCAGCCGCCGTGTGATCGAGCCCGTGCCGCAAGCCAGGTCGAGCACCAGCGCGTTCGGCCCGGCCACCGCCTCGACCACGTCGAGCAACGCGGTCAGGCGGGCCTCGCGGTCGGGCATGTAGCCCTCCTGCTGGCGGTCCCACGAGGTCTGCCAGTGGTCGGCCCACGCCCGGTCGGGCGCCCCGGCAGTCGAGGGTGCGGCGGGTGCGGCAGTGGTGGTCATCGAAGGGCCCGCGGCACGTCGCTGGTCTCGGGCAGGTGGGGCGACGCCAGCCGATCGGCGTAGCGGAACTTCCGGCCGGGGACGCGGGGTGAGTGCCGCCCCCAGCGACGACCGATGGCGTGTCGTCTCACGATCGAGCCTCCTGCGCTGTAAGGTGCATCATGGTGTTTCGGCCCTGACAGCATGACACGCGATCCGTAAGGGGCGCAAGTGGATTTTGATTCTTACGCCGACTTCGCCGTCGACCTGGTCTCGTCGGAGCCCGACGGGCTCGACGGCGCCGACCCACTGGCCTCGCTCGACGGGTTGACGGGCTTCCTGGCCACCACCAGGCCGTGGATGGCCCGCCGGGCCGAGGTCGCCGACCTCGGCCCGCTCACCCGTCTCCGCAAGGAGCTGCGGACCGTCTTCGACGCCGCTGGCCAGGGGCGGTCCGCCGCCATGGTCGACCGGCTCAACCACCTGCTCGAGCGTCACCGGCCGCGGCCGAGCATCTCGGGGCACGACGACTCCGACTGGCACCTGCACATCGCCGCCGACCGCGGTCCCGTCGCCACCGAGTTCGCCACCGGCGCGGTCATGGGGCTGGCGATGGCATTCCTCGACCTCGGCGCCGAGCGGTTCGGCACGTGCGCCGACCCGAGGTGCAGCGGCGTCTTCCTCGACACCTCGCGCAACCGGTCGCGGCGCTACTGCTCCGAGCGTTGCGCCACCCGCCGAACGTGGCCGCACACCGCGAACGCCAGCGGGCTGGCGGCGGCTGAGCGCAGGCGGCGACTGGCAGTTGTGACACGAGTGACCGCATGATGGCGGGGATGCCCCATCCCAACGGGTCGGATGCCGGCGCGGCCGTCGAGGTCGAGGGCCTGGTCAAGCGGTTCGGCGACTTCACCGCGGTCGACGACGTCTCGTTCGCCGTCGAGCCGGGCGAGCTGTTCGGGTTCCTCGGGCCCAACGGCGCCGGCAAGACGACGACGATCTCGCATCCTGTGCACGCTGCTGCGGCCGACGCGGCGGCGGCGCGCGCGTCGCGGGCTACGACGTCGCCACCGCAGCGCGACGCGGTCCGCTCGAGCATCGGCCTCGTCTTCCAGGAGATCACGCTCGACGACTACCTGACCGCGCGCCGAGAACCTGCAGTTCCACGCGGTGATGTACGGCGTGCCCGCAGCCAGGTGATCGACGCGCGGATGGCGCCGCTGCTCGAGATGGTCGGGCTCACCGATCGCAAGGACCAGCAGGTGCGCTTCTTCTCGGGCGGCATGAAGCGGCGGCTCGAGATCGCCCGCGGCCTGCTGCACGCGCCCGCGGTGCTCTTCCTCGACGAGCCGACGATCGGCCTCGACCCGCAGACGCGCGTCCACATCTGGGACTACGTCGACGAGCTGCGCGAGCGCGAGTCGACCACGATGTTCCTCACCACGCACTACATGGACGAGGCCGAGCGCTGCGACCGCATCGCGATCATCGACCAGGGCCGGATCGTCGCGATCGACACGCCGAACGCGCTCAAGGCGTCGGTCGGCGCCGACACCGTGACGCTGGCGACCGCCGACGACGACGCTCGCCGCTCGACGCAGATCGCGCGAGCGCCTCGACGTGCAGGTCGAGCGCGACCGCCGACGCGGCTCGTCGTGCGCGTCGCCCGACGGCGAGGAGTTCGTGCCCGAGGATCTTCGACGACGATCGACGTGCGGCGTCCGCAGCGTGAACGTGCGCCGCCCGAGCCTCGACGACGTGTTCATCAAGTACACCGGCCACGACATCCGCGACGCCGAGGCCGGCGCGACGACCAGTTCACGATGAACGCGATGACGCGCGGCTTCCGGAGCGCTGACGTGGCCGACGAGACCGTCCCCGCCGGTGCCGGCAACCGCCGAGGTCGACCGCGAGCCGGGCGCTCGTCCGGCAACGCTGCGCGCGATCGGCGATGGTCTGGCGGCGCGAGCTCATCCGCCTGCGCCGCATGCCCGACCCGCATCATCACCGGCCTCGCGCAGCCGCTGCTCTTCCTCTTCGTGCTCGGCGCCGGGCTCGCGAACCTCGTCGGCGCACGGCGGCATCAACGGCGTCGACTACCAGCAGTACCTCTTCCCCGGCGTCCTCGCGATGTCGGTGCATCACGTCGTCGCTGTTCTCGGCGATCGCGATCGTGTGGGACCGCGAGTTCGGCTTCATGCGCGAGATGCTCGTCGCCCCGGTGTCGCGCGCGGTCGCTCGTGCTGCGGCAAGGCGCTCGGCGGCGGCATCGGTCGCGGTCGTGCAGGGCCTCGTGCTGATCGTCGCTGGCGCCGCTCGTCGACGTGTCGCTCACGCGTCGGCAAGGTGCTTCGGGCTGCTCGGCGTCGCTCCTGCTGCTCGCCTTCGCGATGACTGCGTTCGGCATCGTGCTCGCGAGCCGGATGCAGCGCATGGAGACGCTTCCAGATGGTGATGGCGCTCGTGCTGCAGCCGATGATCTTCCTCTCGGGCGCGATCTTCCCGCTGGAGGACCTGCCCGACTGGCTCGCCGGTGTCACGCGCGCTGAACCCCGCGACCTACGGCGTCGACCTGGTGCGGCGGACGGTACTCCCCGACGCCCCCGGCGTGGAGATCAACGGGTGGCTGGTGCCGATCTGGGCCGAGGCCGCGCTCGTGCTGGCCATCGGGACCGCGCTGCTGGCCGGCGCCGTCCACCTGTTCCAGAAGACCGACTGACCGTCGGCGGCGCGGCGTATGCCAGTCTGACGGCGTGTCAGACCCAGACGGGACGCCGCTCGTGCGCCACGACGACCATGGGGCCGTCCGCCTGCTCACCCTCGACCGGCCCCATGCGCTCAACGCCTTCGACACCCCGCTCTACCGAGCGGCCGGCGCCGCGCTCGACGCCGCCCGGGCCGACGACGCCGTCAAGGTGGTCGTGGTCACCGGCGCCGGGCGGGCGTTCTCAGCCGGCCAGGACCTCGACGAGATGGCCCGTCTCGCCGCGGGCGAGCAGGCCGCGTCGGGATTCCCGGCGCTGCTCGACGCCCTGCAGGCTTTCGACAAGCCCCTCGTCGCCGCCGTCAATGGGGTCGCCGTGGGCATCGGCTTCACCATGCTCGCCCACTGCGACATCGTGCTGGTGGCCGACGGCGCCCGGTTCCGCACGCCGTTCGCCGAGATGGGCGTGCCGCCGGAGGCGGCGAGCAGCTACCTCTTCCCGGCGATCATGGGTTGGCAGCGCGCCGCCCGACGTGCTCTTCACCAGCTCGTGGCTCTCGGCCGACGAGGCGGTCGAGCACGGCATCGCACTGCGCACGGTGCCCGACGACCAGCTGCTCGCCGACGCCCTGGAGCTCGCCGCGGCGATCGCCTCGGCCCCCCTGGCGGCGCTGCGCGCCATCAAGGCGACGATGCTCGCCGGCCGCGCCGACACCGTGGCTGCGGCTCGGGCCCGGGAGGAGGCAGCCTTCGCCACCGCCCTCGGCCTGGCCTGATTCCGGCGAGTGAACCCCACCAGGGGCGACACGCGATCGGTTCCGCTACGACCGGCTCGGCAATCGGTCTTGACGCCGTCGAGCCGGCCGAGTCGCGCTCAGGCGGCTCCGCGGACGCTCACGGCGCGCTGGCCCCGGGCGCGAAGGCCGTCGAGCAGCTTGACCAGCAGCTCGGCGAACTGGATCTGCTCGTCGGGCGCGAGGTCGTCGAACAGCCCAGCCATGGCCTCGGTGCTCGGGCCGAGCACCGCATTCGCAGCCTCGCACCCCGAGGCCGTGCAGCTCGACGACCGTGGCTCGGCGGTCGGTCGGGTGCGGGCGGCGGGCGACCAGCTTCTCGTCCTCGAGGGCGTCGACCAGCGCGGTCATGTGGCGAGGGGTGAGGGACAGCTCGTCGGAAAGCGCACGCATCATCGCCGGCCCGTCGTTGTTGAGCCGCTCGATCAGGCGCAGGCGGACGAAGGTGAGCCCGTGGTCGGCGTTGGCGTCGACCCACCGCAGGTAGGCGTGGGCGAACTTGGCCGTGGCGCCGACGAGTGCCCGCCGCGGCTCGAACGTGCCTTCGGCATCTCCGCTCAACACCCGCTCGAGCTCGGCGCTGGGACAGCCGCCGACACTCGTCGCGTCGAGAGTTGCTTCGGTGCGGAGGTCCGCATCCATGCAGGTCAGCCTACCGATCGAAAGTCGGGGTTGTAATCGTTACGAGTGTGACTATATCGTCTGCAACTGTCACCAAGCACATTGCACCCACGGTGACCAACCCGCCGCTACGGAGGAACCGAACCGATGACCGAGACTTCGACCACGTCCGCCTTGCCGCTCGCCACCGGCGAGTGGAAGGTCGATCCTGCGCACTCGGGTGTGCACTTCAAGATCCGCCACCTGGGCCTGACCAACGTCCGCGGCCAGTTCAAGTCGTTCGACGCCACCCTTACGGTGGGCGACACGCTCGACAGCGTGGCCTGCGCCGCCACGATCGACCTGGCATCGGTCGACACCAACCAGCCCGATCGCGACGCCCACCTGCTGTCGACCGACTTCTTCTCGGCCGACCAGAACCCGCAGATCTCGTTCGTGTCCACGGGCGTCAGCGGCGTCGACGGCGACTACGAGCTGGCCGGCGACCTGACCATCAACGGCGTCACCCGGTCGGTGAGCTTCCCCGTCGAGTTCAGCGGCGCCGAGGTCCACCCGGGCGACGGCAAGCAGCATGCCGGCTTCTATGCGGCTGCCGACATCCGCCGCAACGACTTCGGCATCGACTTCAACATGCCCATCGGCGTCGACAAGCTCGCCCTCGGCGAGAAGGTCAAGGTCGAGCTCGAGCTGCAGTTCGTCCCCGCCGGCGACTGACGCTCCCACCCGCTCTGGCCCGGCCGTCGCGATTGCCACACGGCGGCCGGGCCCAGGCCGCTCACTGCCCTCAAGTGACCGGTCGTGGCTCGAAGGGGTTCAGCCATCGCACCCCCGGATCGCTGCACGTGGCGCCGTGTTCCGGGTGACGAGCGTCCAACCTCGCACCTTTGCTGTCGCCGCCAGCAGCCCGTCGACGACGGGGAGCGGGTCCGGGACGTTGAGGCGCCCCCACTCGTCCGCTACGTCGCCGCTGATCGGCAGGATGCGCTCGCGGTAGCGCTGACGGAGGATGGCTAGCCACGATCCGATCACCTCGGCCTGCAGCGGGTCACGACGGCGCAGCCGCTCGACTCCCTGGCGAATCTCGCCGAGCGCCAGGACGCTGATGTAGAGACTCGCTGTCGAGAACGGATCCGTACCAGCGTGCGACGTTCTCATCGGGCTCCGGCTTACGCAGCTCGGAGATCACGTTGGTATCGAGGACGAGGCTCACGCCCCGGTCACCGGACCGTGACCGCGGGCTCCAGCTCCACCAGGGGCGCAGCCTCGTCAGACCTCTCGATGTCGAGCACGCTGAGATCGGGGGCCGAGAGCAGGAAGTCCTTGAAGTCGGCAACGTCAGCAGTCATGCGGTGGTAGTCGTCGATGGCAACGACGACGGCGACATCCTGCCCGTGGCGGGTGACGACCTGGGACCCTCGTCGTGAGCCGCGCCGGACCACCTGACTGAGACGCTGCTTCGCCTCCTGCAACTGCCACTTCGCCATCGGAGCCTCCAGAATCTGTCTAGACAGACTAGACATAATCCTATTCGTCGGCCGGCGAGGCGGCACGGCGGAGCAGCACGACCGAGCGGTCGGTGACCGCCACCTCGCCCCGCAGCACCTCGCCGGCGTCGCCGTTTCCGTTGCCGGCGCCGCCGCCACCGCCGGTGCCGTTGGCCTGCGGCGCCTCCCGCGACGACGTGTCGAGCACCGACTGCCACGCCTCGCCCCACGCGCCGCTGATCGCCCACTTGCGGGGCTCGGGCGACGCGTTGAAGAGCAGCAGGAACGAGTCGTCGACGACCAGCTCGCCCCGCGGGCCCGGGCTGGGGATGGCGTCGCCGTTGAGGAACATGCCGAACGACGCCTCGCGAGCCGGACCGCCAGTCGTCGTCGGTCATCTCGGTGCCGTCGGGCTTGAACCAGGCGATGTCGACCGTGCCGCGGATCGGTCGCCCCTGGAACCATCGGCGGCGGCGGAAGACCGGGTGCGCCTGGCGCAGGGCGATGAGCCCGGCGGTGAAGGCGAGCAGGTCGTCGTCGGCGTCGCGCCCAGTCGAACCAGGAGATCTCGTTGTCCTGGCAGTAGGCGTTGTTGTTGCCGCGCTGCGTGCGGCCGATCTCGTCGCCGCCGAGCAGCATCGGCACGCCCTGCGACAGCAGCAGCGTGGCCAGCAGGTTGCGCTGCTGGCGTGCCCGCAGCGCGAGCACCTCGGGGTCGTCGGTCGGTCCCTCGACGCCGCAGTTCCACGAGCGGTTGTGGTTCTCGCCGTCGCGGTTGTCCTCGCCGTTGGCCTCGTTGTGCTTCTCGTTGTAGGAGACGAGGTCGCGCAGCGTGAAGCCGTCGTGCGCGGTGACGAAGTTGATGCTGGCCGACGGGCGCCGGCGCGTCGGCCTGGTAGAGGTCGGAGCTGCCGGTCAGCCGGGAGCGCGAGCTCGCCGACGGTCGCCGGCGTCGCCGCGCCAGAAGTCGCGCACGGTGTCGCGGTACTTGCCGTTCCACTCCGACCACGCGGCGGGAAGTTGCCGACCTGGTAGCCGCCCTCGCCGACGTCCCACGGCTCGGCGATCAGCTTGACCTGGCTGACGACCGGGTCCTGCTGGATCAGGTCGAAGAACGCCGACAGTCGATCGACCTCGTGGAGCTGCCGGGCCAGCGTCGGCGGCGAGGTCGAAGCGGAAGCCGTCGACGTGCATCTCGGTCACCCAGTAGCGCAGCGAGTCCATGATCAGCTGCAGCACGTGCGGGTGGCGCACGTTGAGGCTGTTCCCGGTGCCGGTGGTGTCGTAGTAGTGGCGCCGGTCGTCGGCCACGAGCCGGTAGTAGGCGGCGTTGTCGATGCCCTTGAACGACAGCGATCGGGCCCGAGGTGGTTGCCCTCGGCGGTGTGGTTGTAGACGACGTCGAGGATCACCTCGATGCCGGCCTCGTGCAGCGCGCGCACCATCGCCTTGAACTCGGTGACCTGCTCGCCCCGGTCTGGCCCGCCGACGCGTAGCTCGTTGTGCGGGGCGAAGAAGCCGATCGAGTTGTAGCCCCAGTAGTTGCGCAGGCCCTGCTCGACCAGGTGGGCGTCGTGCACGAACTGGTGGACCGGCAGCAGCTCGACCGCGGTGACGCCGAGCGACGGTGAGGTAGTCGATGGCCGCGGGGTGGGCGAGCCCGGCGTAGGTGCCGCGCAGCTGCTCGGGGATGTCGGGTGGCGGCCGTGAAGCCCTTGACGTGCACCTCGTAGATGACCGTCTCGTGCAGCGGCGTGTCGGGCGCGGCGGTCGTCGCCCCAGTCGAAGAACGGGTTGTGCACGACGCCCTTGGGGACGTGCGGGGCGCTGTCGTCGTCGTTGCGGCTGTCGGACTCGCTCGCCGACGGCGTCGTAGGAGAAGCACGCCTGGTCCCAGTCGACCTCGCCCTCGATCGCCTTGGCGTAGGGGTCGAGCAGCAGCTTGGCCGGGTTGCAGCGCTGGCCGCTGGTCGGGGTCCCACGGGCCGTGCACGCGGTAGCCGTAGCGCTGGCCGGCCGGACCTCGGTGGGAGGTAGCCGTGCCAGCAGAACGCGTCGACCTCCGTCGAGCGCGACCGCTGCTCCTCGGTGCCGTCGTCGTCGAACAGGCACAGCTCGACCGTCGGCGACCTCGGAGAACAGCGAGAAGTTGGTGCCGGCGCCGTCGAGGTGGCGCCGAGCGGGTACGGCGTCCCCGGCCAGGTCTCGATCTCGGTCAAGGGATACGAGGTTAGAACCAGGGGGAGGCTTGGCGAGCACCTTCTCCCACAGCGTCGGCCGTGGGACCGCCGTGGTTGTTGGAGCGTACACCGGATCGCCCTTCAGCGACAGTCGGCACAGGTGCCGACCAGGTCGAGCCGGTGGTGATCGGGCTCGAACCCGTGTTGCGAGGCCACCCGCCGGAGCGCTCGATCGAGGTCGTCCTCGATGTAGGCCGGCGCGGTGAAGTCGCGGACCTCGCCGCACGCCGAGCAGATGAGGTGGTGGTGGTGCTCGGTGAGGTCCTCCGCCAGCTCGTAACGGGCGAACTCGTCGCTGGTCACGATGCGATGAGCGATGCCGGCCTGCGCGAGCAGCACGCCAGGTTGCGGTAGGCCGACGACTGCGGCAGCGCGCCGTCGCGCCCGAGCAGTTGCGGGATCGAGAGCGGTGCCTCGGCCGCCGCCAGCACGTCGACGACCGCCCGGCGCCCCCGCGTAGTGCGCTCGTCGAGCCGCCGGAGGCGGGCCGCCGCCACGTCGTGCACATCGGCGGACGCTGTCATCGGTCGCCGAAGCCTACCCCAGAAAATGAGAAGCACTGAGAACAGTCTGGCTCACCGCGTCGGGCGTCGTCGCTCGACTCGGGCACCGCTGGGGAACGCGGGCCCCGATGGTCGGATCGCACCTCGGTCGGCGCGGCCGGACGGTGGTCGTGGTGGTGCGGGTCGTCCATGACGACCACCCCCTCGGACAGCACCAGCACCCGGCCGCCGTAGCGCCGCGGCGAGCGCCCGGTCTGTCAGCACCTCGTCGGGCGGCCCGAACCCGACGAGCCGGTTGGCGAGCAGCATCACGCCGTCGGGCCTCCACGCACGTCCCCCAGGTCGTGGGTCGACAGCACGACGGTGCGGCCCGCCGCCTGCTCGGCGGTCACCGCCTCGAGGATCAGGTCGCGCACGATGATGTTGAGGCCGGTCACCGGCTCGCTCGAGCAGCAGCAGGTCGGCCTCCTGCGCCAGGCCCTGGGCGACGAGCACCCGCTGGCGCTGCCCGCCCGACAGCTCGTGGAACTGGCGCGAGGGCCAGGTCGGCTACACCGAGGCGCTCGAGGGAGCTGGCGACCGCGGTCCGATCGCCGCGGTCGAGCCGGGCGAACGGCCCCCGCCGGGCGTAAGTCGCCATCGTCACGGTCTCCCGGACCGTGATCGGGAGCGAGCGGTCGACGTCGGTGGTCTGCAGCACCAGCGCGACCGCGCGCCGGCGACCGCGGCGCGGACGTCGAGCCTCCCGCGGAGGGGCGCCATGAGGCCGGCGATGGCACGGAGCAGGGTCGACTTGCCCGACCCGTTGGGCCCGATCAGCGACACCGACGAGCCGACCGGAACGTCGAACGTCGCAGCCGCCATTGCGATCCGGGACCCGTAGGCCAACACGAGGTCGGTGGCGCTGACGGCGGCGGGAGGGGCTGGGGCATGGAGGAGCGGCTCGCTTGTGAACCGGGAATGGTTCTCGTTAGAGTCTCGGTAGCGTACCAAGACCCATTCTCAGTCCGATTGGTTTGGACATGCTGACGACCTCGCTCCTGCCCCGCAAGTCCGCCGACCCGGCCGTCGACGACGTCGATGATCGCCGCGCCCCTCGCGCTCGCCCTGGCGCTGGCCGCTGCGGGCTGCGGCGACGACGACGACAGCCGCGACCGCCGGCGCCGGCCGCCCCCACCTGGTCGTGACCACGAGCGTGCTGGGCGACGTCGTCGAGCACCTGGTCGGCGACCTGGCCGACGTCGAGGTCATCATGCCGGCCGGCTCCAGCCCGCACGAGTTCCAGGCATCGCCCCAGCAGGCCGCGGCGATGCGCCGAGGCCGACGCCATGATCGTCAACGGCGCCGGCTTCGAGGAGGGCCTCGGCGACGCCATCGAGGCGACCGAGGCCGACGGCGTCGCCACCTACGCCGCCATCGACGCCGTCGAGACGCTCACCTTCGCCGAGGACGCGCCGCCACGAGGAAGAGGAGGCCGAGGAGGGCGACGAGCACGGCCCGGGAAGCATCGTCGGCCTGCTCGGCCTGGCCCGGCACGGCGCTGTCGTAGAGCACCAGCGGGTGCAGGTTGCCGTCACCGGCATGAAACACGTTGGCTACCCGTAGCCCGGCCGCCCGCGACATTTCCCCGATGCGCGTGAGCGTCGTGCCCAGCTTGGTCCGCGGGATGACGCCGTCCTGGACGAAGTAGTCCGGGCTGATGCGACCCATCGCGGCGAAAGCGGCCTTGCGGCCCTTCCAGATCAGCGCTCGTTCGGCCGGGTCCTGGGCGATCCGGATGTGCGTGGCCTGGTTGTCCCGACAGATCCGCTGCACTCGCTCGAACTCGGCCTCCACCTCCACCCCGACGCCGTCGAGCTCAACCACCAGCGCGGCGGGTGTGTCGAGAGAGTAGCCGGCGCCGGTCGCCTTCTCACACGCTTCGATCGCCAGCACGTCGAGCATCTCGACGGCGGCCGGGATGATGCCGGCCGAGACGATGTCGCTGACCGCGTTGCCCGCCTGCTCAGCGTCGGGGAAGTCGGCGACCAGCGTGCGGATCGCCTCGGGCTTGCGCAGCAATCGCAACGTGACCTCGGTGACGATGCCGAGGGTGCCTTCCGAGCCGACGACCACGGCACGCAAGTCTGGCCCGACCTGGTCCAGCGAGTCGCCGCCCAGGGCGACCACGCTGCCGTCGGCGCACACCATCGTGAGCCCGAGGACATGGTTGGTGGTGAAGCCATACTTCAGGCAGTGCGCGCCGCCCGAGTTCTCTGCCACGTTTCCCCCGATCGTGCAGACGACCTGGCTCGACGGGTCGGGAGCGAAGTACAGCTCCTGGGGGGCCACGGCGGCGGATACGCCGAGGTTGGTCACGCCCGGTTGGACGACCGCGCGCTGGTTCTGCGCGTCGACGGAGAGGATCTCCCGCATCCGGGCCAGCCCGATGACGATCCCGTCGGCGACGGGCAGCGCACCGCCGGACAGGCCGGTACCCGCACCGCGGGCGACGAACGGAATCCGTTCGCGGGCGCAGACCCGCACGACCGCGGCGACCTCCTCGGTGCTCGCCGGCAGCACAACCAGCGCCGGAACCACCCGGAAGCCGGTCAGCCCGTCGCATTCATAGGTGCGAAGCTGAGCCGGTTCCGAGATGAGGCCGCGTTCGCTGACCAACCCGCCGATCTCTCGGCGGACCTGGTCAGTGACCCGCCCGGTGGCCTTCTCGGTGACCAGGTCGAGATAGGTCGTTGTCATGGTTATCGCCCCACTCAATCGAGCAGCCGGTACGCCGGCAGCGTGAGGAACACGATCAAGTCGTCGTCGAGCGCGACCTGCTCGAAAGACCTCCCGAGCCTCCTTGAACCGGCCGGCGCCGTAAACCTCTGCTCCCACCGCCCGCGCACCGGCGACAGGTCCTTGGACTGGTTCTGAGGTTTCTTTCCCTGCCGCGGGCCCATAAGTACGACCGCGGATCCAACGTCGGCACCGAGAGCGGGAGAGGCATCCCATCACTTCCATGCATCAATAACTCGCTACTCACCACCGTCTCACCACCAGGCGATTGGCGTTGGGCAATTTGTGTAAATAGAAGGCGTCGTCGCTACTTCTGCCTTCGAGGTCGGGTCGCGCTCTCGCTCAAGCGACGTGGTCTTGGCGACACGGCCCACCTCCCGCGGCTGACCCGACTTCCTGCGCGCTCAATCACCACTCGGGTAGCGCAGCAAGCTCGTCGATGACGACGGAGTACACGCCGCCCACGCCGACGTATTCGCCGGAGAGCAGGCCGCCTTGGACGCATTGGAAGCGGCGTGCAACGACGACAACAGGCCAGGAACGCTGGATGCCAGGGCGAAGAAGGTGTTGCAGCTGATGCGAGAGCAGGGCGTCGAGCCGACCCCGACCGAGGATGCCACGTTCGTACTCAAGTGGGTGCGTAACTCGATCCCCGTGGAAGTGCAGCCACTGCCCTGTGTCGATGAGTTTGCGATCTACGCCGGGATGCGTGAGACGGTCACGATGAACGGGCCGTGAAGAATTCCGAATCCCCCGGAGTGCGGAGATGAGGTGACGCTCGGGGGGGTTCGGGAGGCGGCGGTGGACAAGACAACGAAATCATGAAGGACGTTCGCCGGGGCTGCCTGACGTTGGGGCACCGCTTACAGCCCCGGATGCTTGCCTACATGCTCGGGTCCGGCTAACGGGCGCTGACCCGTACTTGTCCTGCCAGGCGAACTCCGCATGCCGGGCAAAAAGCCCAGAAAGACACCACCAGCACAAACCAACCCCAAAATGGGATTGGTCCACCACCGAAAGAGAAACCCATGACCGACACGCCCGACGACCTGCCGTCGCCCGACGAGTTCCGGAAGAAGATGGCCCACGTCGACCAGGAGTTCGCGGATGCCCGCCGGTACCTGTCGGCGTTGTGCACCGAAGACAATCAGGCGCTCGGTGCGCTGATGGCGGAGATCCACCGCAGCGGACGGGCCATGAATGTCTTGGCAGCGATGGCGGTACAGGCCCTCGACTTCGCCCACCTGTCCGCGGACCGCCTCGGCGGCGATGTCCAGCAGTGGCTCGACGAGTCGGTGATGGCCCAGGACACCGCCGAGACTGAGCGCGACCAAACCGAACTCGGCGGCGAGGGATAACCTTCAGGGCCGTACCTGACCGATAGACTGGTGTCGGTGGCCGGGGGTTGGCTCATGGAGCGGTGTAGGCAGTTTGCGTCCAGTCCTCACTCGTTATTAGGAACGGCAACACGTACGGGTTGTTGTGCTCCCATTCGTCATCAATCAGCCTGTCAACTCGCTCCTTAACCGTGTCGGTTGCCTTGCTGACCGCCCGCTTGCACACCCCACAGTGCGTGGTGAGCATGGGTCGCTCGGAGACTTGTTTCCAATCCTCTCGCAGCCGTTTTGGCATGTCGAGCAGCAGCGGACTCCCCACAGAGTGTTTGATAATTCGGCCCACGAGATGCCTATTCGGGCATTGCAACTCCATCACGGCCATTCCCTTGTCACCCGTCAACTGATTTCCCCCTGTGACTTCTGATAAGCGGATCTCAAGATAGCTCCGCAATCGTGACTTGATTGCGACCAAGGCAATCTCATCCCCAGTCAGTCGTACCTTCTCGCAATGCGCGCGCGTGTAGTCCTTCAACTTCGCAGCGGCTATGCCCGGTTGCTCACGAGGCCTCTCAACGTACCGAGTGCCCGTCGGTTGTCGACCCGCGACCACTGACCGAGCCAGGGCAACCTGGGTCGGCCAGCAGCACGCTGACCCCAACAGCGCCACCGCGCCGAACGCGATCCCGAAAAGGAACGATTTGCCAACGAATGACAATCATTCGGCGCGCGGTTTCTGCTGCTAGACCGCCAAGTAAACACTCTCTTCGAACCCGTGTCAACAGTGTTGATCAACACCGTTGACACCCCCCTTTTGTCAAGCCCCTTCCACGCCTCGTTGATCGACGAGAAGACCTCGAACGGCTCCGTCAACTCAGTGCCCGCATCGCTGTGGCCACGATGGCGTCGGCGTCTTCCTCGGTCAGCCCTCCATGGCCGGTCGCCATCCGGTACACGGCCGGGAGGAAGCGGTGCAGTACCACCAGTTGAGGATTCTCTGCGCCCTGCGCGACAAGATGCGGAGAATGACAAGAGCCTTACCGGTCCCAGGCTATGGACCGGGCTCGCGCGCGGATGACACGCTTGGGTTCCGGATCGCGCGAGTTGTTTGATCTGGAGGGGCGAGATGGCTGACCTAGAGCTGAAGTACGCCCACCTGGCTGAGAACACGAGATCTCTTTGGGCTTCGATGATTGCCGCCGCGAGTTGGCGAGCAGCATCGCTGCTGAATGGCCGCTGGAGAGTGCATCATAAGCGGGCCGAGATCACCTAAACCGGAAGTGAGAAGCAGACCATGGCGGAAGAGTCGAGCGCGGGGTTTTCTGAGCAGTTCAAGGAGCTGGTGACGCAGAACGAGCAGCGGATGAAGGCGATTCAGGAGCAGATCGCAGGCCAGTGGGAGTCTCAGCGGTCCGCGATCGCGGACCTGATCGAGCAGCAGTGGAAGGCCCAGCAGAAGGCGCTCGCGGACCTGATCGAGCAGCAACGGAGCGGCAAGATCGCAGACCACTGGGAGGCTCAGCGGAAGGCGATCACCGATCAGGTAGAGCAGCAGTGGAACGCCCAACTGAAAGCCATCACGGACCTGGCGGAACGGCAGTGGGACGCCCAAAAGAAGGCTATCGAGGACGCGCAGAATGCAATCGGCGGGGTGTTCCGACGTAAGCCCGAATAGCGTCTGCAGTAGGATCGGCCCGCCACCCTCTGGGGGATCTTGGTTGGCGGGCCGACGATTAGGCGGCCAGAAGAATTCCGGAACGCAGCGCGATAATTCGATCCCGAGGTGCTTCGCCGAGGCGGTCGAGGGTGACGACTGTGGCTTCCGTCGCGGGAATGAGTCGACGCAGGTCGTCGGCCCGTGCTCTATTCCCGGCGGCGATGAGCTTGTGAATGGTCACGTAGAGCTTGGCGGCGCCCAACATCTCGGCCTCGAGCCGATAACGACAAAGCAGCTCAAGAAGGTAGGCGGCTTGCATCAGGTCCGCCTCCCAAGAACGGGAAGTCGAACCGTTCCTCCTCAGTGCCCCGTCCACCGTCATCGACGGTAGTCCTGATCGCCACCCCTGCCGCACGAGTTCGGCCCGCCACCCCAAAAGGATGACGGGCCGGTCTGGTCGGCGTCTTTGTTGAGGCGCGTTCATCGAGCAATTCAACGACTTGTCGGGCGCACTCTGTCGGTTTGAAAACCGGCCGGCGAGGTACCCAACGGGGTGGAGGTTGCGGCCACCTGGGTCGATTCCCGCGAAGTAGGAGACACTGTGAGCGGTGCGGATAAGGCGAAGAATAAGGCCCAAGATCTGGGCGGCAAGGCTAAGGAAGCGGTCGGCAAGGTCACCGGCGACAAGAGCACTGAAAATGAGGGTAAGGGCGACCAGGCGAAGTCCAACCTCAAAGGCGCCGGCGAGAAGGTCAAGGACGCCTTCAAAAAGTAGGTGCCTTGCCGCCGCAGCCGCATCAGCTGGAAGACTTGATTTTGTCGAAGACATTGCTATCAATTCCAGTCCGGGCGGTCTTCTTTCGCGATACGCCGTGAGCTTCAGCTCGACACCGGACATCACGCACTCAGCCAGTCAACTGTCTGCGGTACGACTGCTGTACCTGCGGCCACGAGTGGGTCGCGCTTTTGATAGCTCGGCCGGATCGCGGCTTCTGTCAAAGTAATTCGCCGCTGCCTGCGTTGGGTAGCAGCATCCGATTCATCGATCGACATACTTCGACCGCACCAGTAAGGAGCACATTAAAATGACCACCACCGACACTCCCGGTTCCGTAGCCGGTTGCGTATCCGGTTCCGTACAACGCACCGACGACCCGAACATCCATGGCGTTGCCGAGACGAAGGCTTTTTTCAAGACGACCAAGTTCATCGTCTTCATCGTCGCGACCGTCGGGCTGCTTGCGTCCTACTTGGTCAAGGCGAACCGACGGGCACACTGACTATTTCCAGGCTGATCGGGCATGGTTCTACGTCGTGCTGCTGAGCATCGGCTACATGGTGAGCCGCTGTCTGGCCAAGGCCTGGCAGCCGCGTCGCTCAGCACCCACGTCGAATCCGATAAATCGTGTGGTGGTCATGGTTAATTCCCCTTCGGTTTGTGAGGGCCTGATAAGGGTGTATTAGTCGTACATCGATCGGGCTGGTTGATGCACCGCGCTAAGCAGACGAACGTAGGCCGCATAGCAAACCGCCCGCCGCCCAAGCAAGATGACGGGCCGAGGGGAGATGAGAGGCAACCAATCTCCTCAACACTCCGGCGGCTCGACGTACGGCAAACCCACAGCAGCGAGCTTGATCTGCATATTGATATCGCTCGTCCCGACGTAGAGGGCCGACCCGGGGTGATCGGATTGAAGAAGCAGCGCCGAAGCGACGAGTCGATCGTCGGGGACGGTCACGTCGAGCCAGTCAGGCAAGTCGTCGCTGCGCGGCTCGATGTGTTCGAACTTGGCGATGACATCGCCCTCCACGCGCACACCCTCACGGAGATCACCGTTGTCACGAATGCCCTTCAGTCTGCGATCTGCCCGCTCTGCACCCTCACGGACAGTGTCGTTGCGGCCGGCTCGCTTGAGGTCGTCAATTTCTCCGAGCATCACTGGTAGCAGATGTACGACATACTTGCTGCCCAACACGTCGGTATAGGCAGCCAAGTCAGGGTTGTCGATAAGTGCATTGGTGTCGACAACCAGACGCTTCGGTAGTCGTCCGAAGGCAGGAGACCGGTGAGGTCACGCAAGTCGGAAACCGTCGCCGTGATCATCTGCTCCGGTTTGGCGATTGTCGGCGGAATGGCGTAGTCGTAGCCACTGTCGTCGCGGACAAGCCAGCGCATCAAGTGTCCAATGCCTTCGTCCAGGCGTTCACTCACCGTCGGCGTCGGATGCGGGAAGATCAGCCGGAACCGTGGCTCCCAATCGCGGAGGCATCGCAACAGTGCCATCCGTGCAGCCTCGAGTGCGTTGTCACTGGCCGTCCAGTCCCGTGGTGCGAGACCGACGATCGGCCCAGGGTCGACGTTCTCGATGTCACTGGCGGCGAGGATGTCAGCGTATGCGGCCGCGATGCCGTCCAACTCCGATACGACACTCTGCGCATAAGTTGGCACGTACCGAATCCTAGGTGCCCACACCCCGACAACAGCTGGTTGCGCCCGCGCCGGTCTGATCTTGGGACGACCGACCGGAGGCGTACCCCAACGCGTACCCCAACCAGCTCTGAATCAGGGTGTTCTGGGGCGTTGGCCGGTGTTCACGAAACGGCTTGACCTGCGAAAACTGGTCACCCACTGCCACCCGTTGACGCCGTTCGCATATATGGGGGTCAAGTGGTCACCGGACACCCTGATCCGCACCATTTTCAGCGGTCGTCGCCCCGCGATGGTTGACCGCACCTTATGTTCGACCTTCCCCAGATTGTCGTCCAACTCTCGAAGGGCTTCGGTGAGTGCCGTCAGCCCTTCGGCAAGGAGCTTGGTCGTCGGATTCTCGGTGGTCCCCGCGACCTCGCGGAATTTGTTGCCTGCGAAGGGTGCGAAACGTGATTCGTATTCTTCTGGTCGCGGCGGCAATCGGTGCCGCTGCTGTCGGTGCGGCCTCGGTGACGGTCGCTGACGAGCCATACCCGAACTGCAAAAAGCGGCAGCCGCCTCACTCGAACGTAGCGTCCGACGCGAATGGCTTGTTCGCATCCACGACGAACATGACCAGCCAATGCAGTTCTTCCCCGCCGCTGCTGGTGACCTCCATCGGATGCTCGGCCGGGCCCCCCGCCAGCGTCTTGCCGGCTTCTACAACGTTCACGCCGTGCGGGGTCTGTTGGCTTAACTGACCCTCCAGCACCAAGAACGCCTCGGTGCCGGGATGCGTGTGCACCCCGGACTTGGCGCCGGGCGCCGCGACGGCATGACTGATGAGCAGCAGGTACTCGGGGGCGGAGACGTCCGCCAAGGGGCCGATCTCGGTGACCATGTTGCCACCATGCGTCGGCGCTCCCTTGGGACCAAGCGTAAAGAGCCAGACCTTGCTCTCCACGTCGGTGGCCAGGGACAACGGACCAGCCGCCGCCTCGGCGTCCGCGAGCGCCGGGAAATTCTCGACGTACCAATACAGCGGGCCGGCAGGCAACTCGGTGACTGTCTTCTCCGCCACCGGTTCTACGACAAACTCCTCTTGCTCCTCTTGCTCCTCTTGCGCCGTTGGTGTTGCGGTCTGGGTCGTGGGTTCGCTCGTATTCATGTTGCTCGTGCACCCCGACAACGCCAGAGCACCGGTCGCAACGAATACCGCTGCGATGCGCCAGGTTTCCCCCCGGCGGTCTTGGCATCCGCTTAGCGCGATTGCCTCTTCTTTCTGCACTTGACCGCGCCAGCGCCGACAGCGCTGCGTTGATGCCGGGCCCGGTGCACGCCGATGGATCCGCGCCGACACGAACACTGCAGCGATCAACAGAGCGATCACCACAATGATCGGCAGCGAGACGGCCACGATAACCGCGGCACTCATGAGCAAAATGTACGCCGGTTTGCACCCGCAGCATATGACGACCGCCCCGACGAGGAGTTGGTGACCGTGAGGTCCAACGGCCCGGCGTACGCGACCGCATGGTCACTGCCCGATCGGCATCGGCGGCCGACGTTCTTCTGAACGGAAATAGAACAGTGTTACTGGTGTCTTCGACTTGGCGCTCGCAGCGACGGTGCTTGTCGCCAGCGTGTAGGAGTCGGCTAGCTACCTCTCATGGGAGTTACTAGCCGACCGTCGAGTCAGTTCACGACGCGGTAGAGGCACGCATCAGCGCGGCTATGGCGCGACGGCAACAGTTCTACGCAAGCGAGGGATGACCGGATCACTCGGCGATTGCCCGTAACGTGGCTATCTCAAATCACCGGAGTTCCGGTGATTCCCAAACAGATCCATGCCGTTGTGCGTCCGCTGCCACAACCGGCTTGACCACAGCCATCCGCTCGATACGCCTTACCGGTTGGCGTCAGCCGTGCCGACAAATCCTGACCGCGGAGGTATACGCTCCAAGGCGCCGCTGTCCGCTACCACGGGAGGACACGAATGAGCACGCCAGCATCGGCGATTGGCATGGAACTCGTGTACGAGTTCGAGTATTTCGCGCGACTCAAGCCGCCGGTCGAGGTCTGCGCCGGGCCGTACGGGACGCGCGTGTTCTTCGAGGTCATCGACGGGAGGTGGCGGGGGAGAGGATCTCGGGCCGCCTCTTGACGGGCGGCGGTGACTGGCTGCTCGTCGGGCCGGACGGCATGGGCCGGCTCGACGTGCGCGCGCAGATCGAGACCCGCGACAACGCGGTCCTCTACCTCACGTACGAGGGCGTGCTCGAGATGAACGAGCGGGTCCAGACGGCGATCGCCGAGGGCACGGAGACGGCCTACGAGGACCAGTACTTCCGCACGACGCCGCGTCTGGAGACCGGCGACGAGCGCTACGCGTGGGTCAACCAGACGGTGTTCGTCGGCCAGGGGCGGATCTACCCCGGCTCGAGCGTGCAGTACCGCGTCTACCGCGTCAACTGAGGCATTGGGAGGAGCATCGATGTCAGGGATCAGCACGCGGACGTAACGTGGCGTTCCAATAACCCCCTGTGCCACAGGCTAATTCGTCACTGTGACCTTTTCTGGCGATGCCGGGGAGAAGGAGGAAAGGGCGGTCGATTGCCGGCTAGTGATCGGCACGGCCGTCAACACCGAAGACGAGGACTGGGACTTCTAAGCCGTCACCCGTCGCTGAGAGTCCGACGCCGATGGCATCCACTCCGCCTTGGCGGCGTACGGCAAGGTAGTTGTTAACCGTAGGCTGGGAACTTCCGAGAGCGAGGTGCGAGCGATGGCCGATTACGATCTTGCCGCGTTGTGGGAGGCCCACTGTCGGTACGAGTTTGAAACGCGGGACGTGAACGCCACCATGTTCACTATGGTGGCCGAACCCTATGTCAACCACATCCCCACCATGACCGGTGGCGTCGGCTTCGAGAGCCTGCGACACTTTTACGCGCACCATTTCATCGGGGTGAACCCTCCCGACTTCGAACTCGTCCCCGTCAGCCGCACGGTCGGGGAGAGTTCCCTTGTCGACGAGTTCATCGTCCGCTTCACGCACACCACTCGGATGGACTGGATGCTGCCCGGCATTGAGCCCACCGGACGCGCAGTGGAGATTCCGACGGTGGCCATTGTGCAATTTCAGGACGACAAACTCGTGCATGAGCACATTTACTGGGACCAAGCCAGCGTGCTCGTTCAACTCGGTTTGCTCGATCCCGACGGCCTTCCCATCGCTGGGGCCGAGACCGCGCGCAAAGTGCTTGACGTTTCCCTGCCCAGCAACACACTGATAAAGGGCACCTGATTTATGCCGTTAGAACCGTCGAATGTCAGTGTCGGCGTTGTCTTTCGACCGCAGTTCGCTCCCGAACGTCTAGCCGACGCCGCGAAGGCGGCCGACGCCGCCGGACTCGATGAGCTGTGGCTGTGGGAGGACTGCTTTCTCGCCGGCGGTATCTCCGCGGCGGCCATCGCGCTGGCCAACAGCCAACGGTTGAAGGTCGGCCTCGGTGTTCTACCGGTCCCGATGCGGAACGTAGCCGTGCTGGCAATGGAGATCGCCACCTTGGCCCGTGCGTATCCCGGCCGCATCCGAATTGGTGTCGGCCACGGCGTGCAGGACTGGATGGCACAGATCGGCGAGAAGGTCGCCTCGCCGATGACGCTGCTCCGCGAATACGTGACGGCGCTGTCGGCCCTGTTGCGCGGCGAACGTGTCACCTTCGACGGCAGGTATGTGCAACTGTCCGACGTCCGTCTCGACTGGCCGCCCGACTCGAAGATCGAAGTTCTGATCGGAGCCGAAAAGCCACGAACGCTGGCGCTGAGTGGAGAACTCGCCTCGGGAACGGTCATCACGGGTGGCACCACACCCGACGGCCTGCGTGACGCCCGGCAGCACATTCTCGCCGGTATCGCCAAACGCAGTGCGCCGACACCGCATTCGACCGTCGTATACATCGTCTGCGCCACCGGACCCGATGCGGCTC
The DNA here is from genome assembly GCA_963716505.1 of uncultured Actinomycetota bacterium. Classification (GTDB taxonomy): domain Bacteria; phylum Actinomycetota; class Actinomycetes; order Mycobacteriales; family Mycobacteriaceae; genus Mycobacterium. The sequence goes on along the minus strand of CAVQTL010000018.1, from coordinate 331,444 downwards.
GCAAGGCGCGCGATGAGCTCGTGTATTGGCAGTACGATCCCGCCGAAGATCTCGGCGCGTACGGCACTCCGGAGGAGATCGCCGCGGCAGCGACGCGGTGGATCGACGCGGGGGCCGACACGATCGTGTTTCAGCCCTCGGCCGACGCGGACATCGAGACGTTCGTCGATGTCATCGGAAATCAAGTCAAGCCTTTGATGGCGATGCGCAGTACAGCGACCGGTGATCAATAGTGGCCGAAAAGCATTGATATGTAGTGAACGCCGCGATTCATGGTGTTCCGCTAGCCGAACAGATCGCGCAAGTGCGGGTTGAGAAAGATCCCCTCGGGATCGAATTCACGACGGATCTCCTGAAAAGCCTCGTACTGGGGGTACAGCGCTTCCACTCGCTCCCGTGTCAGGAAGTGGATCTTGCCCCAGTGCGGACGCGCGTCAAACTGTTGCAGTTGCTTATCCAGGTCGCGTAGGAAGGGCTCGTAGGTGGTTCCGGGGTTGCCCGACACCGATACCGACACGGTGTCGCGCTCGTATTGCGCCGAAAGGAATGCCTGATCGGCTTGTTGCCAACGGATCTGTACGGGGCTGATCTGGTCGGTGTGCCGGTTGAGCATCAAATCGCGCACTACGTCCAGCGCCGCGCGACCGTGTTCGGCCGGGACCATGTATTCGAGCTCATGGAACCGCGCGTCTGTTGTCGCGTCGGGGAAAAGGACGTGAGCGCGGCCCGTGCGTGAACCGGGTTCGCCGTCTACGTCGGTCGCGGCAGCCGGTTCTTCGGTCAAAAGCTTGACAACGCAGTGGTCTTTGGGAAGGTCACCGAGGTCATACATTGCAGAGGATTCCTCGGTCGGCAACCACCAGAACGAGAAGTGTCGGTAACCGGACAGGAACTCGTCCCACTGGCTAGCGACTTCGGCGAACGGCAAAACAGCGTTCTGCTCGCGCAGTTTGTAGGCGGGCACGCATTGCAGATTCAGGTCGAGGAAGACGCCGAGCATGCCCACGGACACCTGGGCGGCGTGGAGCAGTTCCGGCTGGTCTTCGGTGATACTGATGACCGCACCTTGACCGTTTACAAGTCGCACGCCACGCACGGCGGAAGACAGACTGCCGAAGAGCGGCCCTGAGCCCTTGGTGCCCGTCGCGATAGCTCCCGAAATAGTCTGCGTGTCCACGTCGCCTTGATTAGCAAGAGCCATACCTGCATTCCAAAGGGGAGCGCCGACGTCGGCGAGGCAAGTGCCGGCGCGAACCGTCGCCCGTCGCGCTGACGAATCGGTGGCGGAAACTCCGGACAGTGCCACGATATTTAGGAGCGTGTGATCGGTCTGGACTATGGGTGTGAATGAGTGGCCACTGCCGGCGACGCGAAGGCCCTGCTTCGAGCGACTGGCGCTGCGAACGGCCTCGACCACGTCATTGTCCGTCGTCGCGGTGACCGCCGTGGCGTAGTCGAAGCTCTGATTGCCTCCCCAGTTCTCCCAGTGGTGACCGGACTCGGAGGCAACGGTCATCTCGCTCATGAGCATCCTTACTGTTCTTCAACTCAGTAGTGGGTGCAATGCTACATGTTACCGATCAGATGTCTACTCTCCGTGCGCAGAGTTCCCTGGCCCGCGAAGGGTCAAGGCCGCGGTCGGCGAAAACCTGTCGCCATCTGTTGACAGAGGTCGCCCCGCTGGCGCATAGTAACCGGTAAGATATTACCGGTTGCCGGTGAGGTTGCATCGGTTCCATGTCAAACGAATGGAAGGGAAACCCTACAGCGATGGCTGCCTACGACCACCACGATGACGACCAGCTTCTGGCGAGGCTGGGATACCGGCAGGAACTGACCCGCTCACTGGGCCAGTTCTCCACATTTGCGACGGGGTTCGCGTTCATTTCGATCCTGACCGGCATGTTCCTGCTGTTCGGGTTCACCTATGCCAGCGGCGGGCCGGCGTCCTTCTGGGCGTGGGTCGTCGCTGTCGGCGGTCAGCTGCTGTTCGCGCTCGTATTTGCCGAGCTGGCGGTGAAATATCCACTTACCGGTTCGGTGTACAACTGGTCTAAACACATCGCCAAGACCGGTGTGGCATGGATGGCGGGATCAGCGATGATCCTCGCTCTGGTGGTGTCCTCGGCGGCGGTCGCGCTGGCGATGCAGGCGATCCTGCCGAGCATCTCTGACGTTTTCTGGATTTACGGGGACGGCACCGGAGAGCGGGATGCGAGCATTAATTCGGTCATCCTGGGCTCCCTCATGCTGGTCTGCACCACTGTCGTGATGCTGTGCGGCACCAAAGTCCGTGCCCTGATCAACAACATAGGCGTCTCCATCGAACTCGTGGCCTCGGTGGCCCTGATCGTCCTGCTGCTGTTCCATGCCAAGCGCAGCCCGGCAGTGGCATTTGAGACCAACGGAACCGAAAACAACTACAGCACCGGCTACTTCGGCGCCCTCGTGCTGTGCCTGATGTTGGGCGTGTTTGTGATGTGGGGCTTCGACTCGGCGACCACGCTAAGCGAGGAGACGATCAACCCCCGCAAGAATGGACCGAAGGCGATCATTCGGGCGCTGTTGGCCTCTGGCGTGTTTGGCGGCCTTCTGATCTTGTTCGCCATCATGGCCGTCAACGATCTGGGCTCGGAGGACATCGCCTCGGGCGGCCTGACCTATGTCGTGGAGAGCACCCTTGGTGACACCATCGGCGTTCTCTTCCTGATCTGCGGCGCGATCGCAGTGTTCGTCTGCGGTATGGCTAACCAGACCGGTGCGGTGAACCTCATGTTCGCGATGGCCCGCGACAACGCCTTTCCCGGCTCGAAAATCGTCTCGAAGGTTAGTGAGCGGGTGAAGGTGCCGGTGGTGCCAACGATCGGCGTCCCGATCGTCGCCATCCTCATTCTGATCTTCAACATGGGACAGCCGCAGGTCTTCCTTGTCGTGTCCGGCACCACCATCATCCTCGCGCTGACCTCATACCTCCTTATCGTCGGCCCGAACGCGCTGCAACGCCTTCAGGGCCGCTGGACTCAGCCAGAGGAGGGCTACTTCAACCTCGGGCGTTTCGGGACCCCGATCGCCGTCGCGGCATCGCTCTGGGCGATCACGATGATCATCAACATCGCCTGGCCGCGCCCAGTGGTCTACAACCCGGCCGAGCCGTTCCACTGGTACCTCAAGTGGGGAGGCGTGCTCGCGCCGGTGATCATGCTGAGCCTCGCGTTCGCGGTGTACTGGTTCACCCGTCGCGGCAAGATGGGCATCCTCGCCGAGCATGCCGCTGCGGCGCAGACGTCCGAACCGGGCGACGAGACGCGTGCCCCTGCCCTGAGCTGACGCCCGGGAACCCGTGCGGTGCGAGTTACTGCGCAACGAAGTGCGGGTCGGCCCAGTCGCCGCGAATATGCCGCAGGTGATGCTGCATCAGTTCGCGCACCTTGTCGGCGGAGTTGGCGACGATGGCATCCAGGATGGGAAGGTGCTCTTCGGCAGATATCACCAATGTGCCGTCCTCTGAAAGATGCTTCAGCCCATAAAGGCGCGTGTTGTCGCGCAGGCCGTCGATCGCACTGACGAGCCGCTCATTGTTGCTGTACGCCAGCAGCCCTAGATGAAATCGCCGATCGGCATCCAGATAGTTGATGAGGTCACCAACGCGGGCCGCGGCCACGATCTCCTCGGAGATCGCTCGGAACTTGTCGTACTCATCGACGATCTCCTGGCGGCCGGCCAAGGCGGTGGTCGCCGGGATCTCCAACAGCGTCCGCATCTCGTAGATCTCACGACGATCTTTGTCATCAAGCGGTACCACTCTGAATCCACGGTTCCGCACCGCCTCCATCAACCCTTGGTTGACCAGCGTGAGCATGGCCTCGCGAACTGGGCTAGCGGAGACGCCAAGCTGATTGGCCAAGGCTGTGGCGGAGTAGATTTCGCCCGGAGCGAGCTCGCCGGAGACCATGCCCTCGCGAATGACCCGCAAAGCCTGATCGCGCAGACTCGGCTGCTTGAGGGTGGCTGTCGTGCTCAACATGGTGTTTCCTCCTGAACGACCCTGGGAGCACACCCAGAGGCCATGTTCTACGTACCATGTTACATCTGACTCTAGTATCGATGCATGTAGCCAGCGACTCGCGTCGGATGTCGGCGTGAGTGATACGTGGCCTTCGAACGCGCCGATCTCACATCCGTCAGTTCGGAACGCCAGGCTTGTCGGCTAGCCGCAGATTTCCGTCCACACGGCGCGGGATCGCGGTGTACTCGTCGCGGAGCTCCGTGGGCAGCACCGACTGCGGCGCGTTCTGATAGGTCACCGGCCGGAGGAACCTACGGATTGCGGTTGCTCCAACGGAGGTGTGGGCCGAATTGGTCGCGGGCCAGGGTCCGCCGTGGTTCTGCGCCCACGACACCGCGACACCGGTGGGGAACCCTCCGAACAGGATCCGGCCGGCATGGTTGATCGCTAGCGCCAGCAGGGCAGCGTTGTCGTCGTCTTCGGTGGTGTGCAGGGTTGCCGTCAGTGAGTTGGGCAGCATGGCGAACAACTTCGCGGCTCCGCCCTGCACATCCTCGGGCTGATACCGCACGATGACAGCGATCGGACCGAAGACTTCGCGAATCAGCGCAGCGTCGAGATCGTTGAGGGCGACCTGCAGCAGTACGCGGGGTGATGCTGTATCCAGCTCCCGAGGCCGCCGGAGCGGTGTAGGTGGTCAGCTCGGCGCGCTGCGTGTATTCGGCGGTCGCTTGGGTGTAGGTGGAGTAAATCCCCTCATTGAGTAGGACGTGGTCGGTGGCGTCGGAGAGAGCGCGCTGCGCGGCGTCAACCATGGCCGTGCCGTCTTCATTGTCGGGAACGAGGACGAAGCCCGGTTTGGTGCACAACTGCCCAGAACCCAGCGTGAAGGAGGCTACGAGTCCGCTACCGATCTCCGCACCATGTGCCCGCGCCGCCGAAGGGGTCACAACCACCGGATTGAGGCTGGAGAGCTCGCCGTAGAAGGGGATGGGTTCCTCGCGAGCAGCGATGATGTCCATCAGTGCCTTACCACCGCCGAGCGAACCGGTGAACCCGACCGCTTTGATGGCGGGATCGCCGACCAGTGCCGCCCCAGCGGCGGTGCCGTAAACGATGCCGAGAGTGGCCTCGGGGGCGCCGGCCGCGTCGAGCGCGTCAGCCATCAGCTCGAAGGACAGCTGGGACGTGCCCGGGTGCGAGCCATGCGCCTTAACAATGACGGGGTTGCCGGCAGCTAGTGCGGAGGCGGTGTCGCCGCCGAGCACAGAGAACGCGAAGGGGAAATTGCTGGCACCGAACACCGCCACCGGGCCGATCGGAATCAGCCAACGTCGGAGATCCGGTCGCGGACCCACTGGCGTATCAGCGGCGGAGTCGATGATGGCTTCTACATAGGCGCCGTCGCGGATCACCTCGACGAAGAACCGGAACTGATATGCGGCCCGGGTTGCCTCACCACCGAGCTTCGCTGCGCTGAACCCTGTTTCGCGGGATGCAACGTCTATCAGCTGACTGCGGTGTGCGTCAATGCCATCGGCAATGCGCTCGAGCAGTTCGGCTCGGTTCTCACGGGACAGACCGGCCAGCAGTGGTGCGGCGACAGCGGCCTGTTCACACAGTTTCCTGACTTCGTCGGCTGTGGTCTCGTCGGCTACTGGGTCGAGGTGCTCTCCGGTGCGGGGGTTCACCGCGCTTGCAGTATTCGCCATGACGGTTGTCCCTTTCGTCGAGGCGTAAGGCGGGCATCAACGTTGTGTCACAACAGATCTCAGAGGTTGGCGGACAAAGCCTGCTCGACGTCCTTGATGACCTGGGCGCGAATCTCGTCGGAGAGCGGTCCGCGTGGGGCGCGGGTCGGTCCGCCGTAGCCGCCAGCGACGTCCTGTGCCAGCTTGATGGCTTGGACGAAGAGGTGGGTGGTATCCCAGAAGAATGCGGCCTGCAGCTGCTTGTTGAGCACGCGACCCTTCTCCACCTGACCGGTGGTTCCGTACTCGTAGATCTTGGCGCACTGCTTGGGCAAGGCGTTGGAGAAGCCGCCGATCCAGCCGACTGCTCCGAGCAGCGTGGCCTCGAAGACGTTGTCGTCGGCGCCGGACAGCACGTCGATCTGCGGAGCGAGACGCTGGATCGAGGTGATTCGTCGAATGTCGCCGGAGAACTCCTTGACGGCCACCACGTTGTCGATCTCACCCAACCGCGACAGGAGTTCAGCGGTCAGGTCTACACGGGTGTCGAACGGGTTGTTGTACGCCACGATCGGCAGCCCCACCTTGGCGATCTCCTGGTAGTGCGCGACAACTTCATCATCGCTGGCGCGGTACGAGTTGGGTGGCAGTGCGAGGACGCCGTGTGCTCCCGCCGTTTTGGCCTGCTCAGTCCATTGTCGTGATTCCGCCGAGCCGTAGGCGCCGACTCCGGGGATGACGCTAAAGCCCTCGGGTGCCGCTTCGACGGCCGCTTCGACGACGCGGGCCCGTTCCCCAGGGCTGAGGACCTGGTATTCGCCGAGTGAGCCGTTGGGCGTGATGCCATCTACGCCGTTGTCGGCAAGGAAGCGCACGTGCTGCTGGAAGCGGTCGTAGTCGACGGACAAGTCGTCCTTGAACGGCAGGGTGGAGGCGACGACGATTCCGTGCCAGGGCTTCTGAGTCATGTCGGTTCTTTCTGATGTAGCAGTTTCGAAGCTGGTATCGATAGCCTATCACCGGTGATCGGTAGTATTCTACCCATGTGGGTGAGACACAGTTCGATCGCTTAGTGCAGCGTGATCCATATGGTTTTCAGCTCGCTGTACTGGTCGAAGGCCTCCATGCCCTTGTCATGGCCGCCGAATCCGGAGATGCCGAATCCGCCAAACGGCGTGGAGATATCGCCTTCGCTGAATCCGTTGACGGCCACGGTGCCGGCGCGCACGGCTTTGGCGATCCGCAGCGCAACGTTGATATCGCGCGACCAGACGTTGGCGGCCAATCCGTACTCGGTGTCGTTGGCTAGGCCGATGGCGTCTTCCTCGGAGTCGAAGCCGATCACTGCTACGACGGGGCCGAAGATCTCGTCGCGGACGACCGCGGACTGCATCGTGACGTTGTCGACGACGGCTGGGGCCACAAAGTTGCCGCCGGTTTCCTCGAGGATCGACTCGCCGCCGTACACGGTGGCGCCGTCGGCTCTTGCGCCTTCGATGTAGCGCAGGACGCGCTCCTTGGCACCGGGTTCGATCAGTGGGCCGATCTCAGTCTTCGGGTCGGCGGGGTCGCCGACGACGCGAGCCCGGGCTAACCCGACGAGGTGCTCGACAAATTCAGCCTTGATCGAGTTGTGCACGAGGATTCGCGAACCGGCCGAGCAGTTTTGTCCGCCGTTCCAAAAGGCCGCTCCGACTAGATCCTCGGCGACGTTTTTCAACTCATCGCGCATGTCGGCGAATACGATCTGCGGGCTCTTGCCGCCCATTTCGAGGGCGACCTGCTTGAGGTTGCTCTCCGCGGAGTATTTGAGGAACTTGCGGCCGACCTCGGTGGACCCGGTGAAGCTGATGACGTCGACATCGGAGTGCAGGCCCAGCGCCTTGCCGGTCACGTGACCCAAGCCGGGAATGACGTTGAACACACCGGCCGGGATGCCCGCCTCGGTGGCCAGTTCCGCGTAGCGCAGCGCGCTGAGCGGGGACAGTTCGGCAGGTTTGACCACGATCGAGTTGCCGGCGGCCAACGCGGGGCCGATCTTCCACGACAGTGTGTTCGACGGGAAGTTCCATGGCACCACGATGCCTACGACGCCAGCGGGCTCGCGCACGATGAACCCGACGTTGTCAGCACCAGTCGGTGAGACCTTGCCGAAGACTTTGTCGATTGCCTCGGCGTACCAGCGGATGGTCAGCACGACGTCGGGGATGTCGAGATCGTTGCAGTCGCTGATCGGCTTGCCGGCGTCGATCGAGTCGATTTGGGCGAGCTCCGAAGCATGCTGCTCGATGAGGTCGGCGAAGCGCAACAGCACGGCTTTGCGCTCGGCGGGGGCGATCCGGCTCCACGATCCCGCGTCAAAGGCGCGCCGGGCCGCGGCGACTGCGGTGTCGACGTCCTCGGCGCTGCATGCCGCGACCTTGTTGAGGATCGCGCCGGTGGCCGGAGCGAGGTTGTCGAACGTGGCACCGTCCGACGCCTCGACGAAGCCGCCGTCGATGTAGGCGCGGGTCTGCACGGTGTCGGGCAGTGCGGTTTGGGTGATAGTCATCGTGAACTCCGTTCGGAATAAGTCAGGTCAATGCGGTGGTCGATCCGACGGCGGGCGCCGAAACGTGGTCGGGTTGTCGGGGCGTCTCAGCTTGCGGTGAAGATGGGTCTGCCGAGCCTGGTCACGTCGACGGTGACGCCAAGTCCCGGTTCGGTTGGCGCCGAGCCGCGGCCGTCGCGGGAGCGGGGTGTGTGACCGGCGACATGGCCGTCGGTCCAGTCATTGAAAAACGAGGTGTTGAGCAGATTCTCCGGCCGGGTGCTGGCGGCGATGTGACTGACCGCTGCCGTGATGACGTCGCCGCCCCACATATCTTCGACCGAAACCATCATGTTGAGTTCTTGCATCAAGTCGCGCATGAGAACCGCCTTCGTCAAGCCGCCCACCCGGCTGATCTTGATGTTGACCGACATTGCACCTGCGACGGTCTTCGCCTCGAAGAGGTCCGTCGGGGTAACGATCGACTCATCGAGGACCAGCGGTAGGCGGCAGTTACGGTGGGCGATAACGCTGTCTTGTGTTGTGCGGCAGGGTTGTTCGATATAGACAGGTAGATCTTCCATCCCGCGCATTGCCAACTGAGCATCCAGGATGTTCCAACCGCCGTTGGCGTCGGCGATGATCACCGTCTCACCCTGCCCGGCCTCAGCGCACGCGCGGGTCCGCGCGATGTCATCGTCGGACCTGTTGCCAAGCTTGAGCTGAAATCGGGTGATACCCACCGCGCGGCGTGCGGTGATGAACTCGGCCATGCTCTGCGGGCTGCCTAACGGCACAGCCTCGTAAATCGGGAAGTCCTCCTGAAGCACGCCTCCCAGTAGCGCCGAGATCGGCAGTCCGGCTGCCTTGCCGAGTAGGTCCCAGCAGGCGATGTCGACCGCGCTCTTGGCGTAGCCCTGCCCCAACGCCATCGCATCCATCGAACGATTGACGCCGGAGATATTGGTTGGGTCCTGTCCCATCAGCCCGGGCAGCATCTCGGCAAGTCCCGCGCGCACGAGGTCCGGTGAGGTCGGCAGGTATGTGCTACCCAGGGGGGTGATTTCGCCCCAGCCGTCGAGCCCGTCGTCGGTGCGCAGTCGCACCAGCGTGCCAACCTGATACCGCGCGGCCCGGCCGCCCGACATCACATACTCGCCGTGGGCGTAATTCAAGCGGTAGTCAAAGACGTCCGCCCCGACGATCTTCATGTGGCGTCCCCATTCATAGCGTGGCAGCACTAAAATATTACCGGTTACCGGTTACTGTATACCGCGGTGGCACCTCTGCGCTAGCTCGTGCTTAAAGCTCGTTTCCGCCACGTCCGTCAGCGGAGACAGTCAGGTGCCCTGAAATAGAGACGGTCAGGTGCCCCGAAATAGAGGGATGAGCCCGACCGCGGAGTGCTGCTAGTCGTTTCGCTTCCTGGGCCGCGAACCGCCCTTGCGCGGTTTCGGCCACGGTTCTTCCTCGTCAGCGGGCTGCTCGTCAGCGAGCGTGTCGTCGCCATCGGTGACTTCCTCCGACGTGACCTCATCGGCGTCCGTCTGTGAGTCGTCCTCGTCCTCGGGTTCTTCGTCCGAGGTTTCCTCTTCGACGAACTCCTCCACACTGTCGGTGGGTTCCTCTGCTGAGGCGTCGTCGAGGTCGTCGTCACCGTCGTCGCCGTCGTCGTCGCCGCCACCCGTTGTCGGTATCGGCGCGGTCCGTTCGGTCGACGGCGGGTCCAGTAGGGCCACTCCGGTGCCGGCCCAGGCTGGAGCCAGTGCCGCCGCCATCGGACGCGTGGGATCATGCACCGGCTTCTGCCAGGCGGGCGCGCCCAAAACCGTTCCGAAGGCCAGGGATTCGTCCAACTGCTCGGGCACCTTCTCAGCGGCTTTACGCTCGTCCTCGAGGGTGATCTCGCCGAGTCCGATGCTCTCCTGCACACGCTTCATCCACCGCGGCGCCCACCAGCAGTCGTTGCCCAGCAGCTTCATGATCGACGGCACCAGGAACATTCGGACAACGGTCGCGTCCAGCAACAGCGCAGTGATCAGGCCGATCGCCAGGTACTGCATCATCACCAGATCGGAGAACGCGAACGCCCCGCCGACCACGACGAGCACCAGTGCGGCCGCGCTGATGAGGCGACCGGTGGTGGCGGTGCCGTGCCGGATGGCCTCCTCGGTGGTCATGCCGCGCGCGCGGGCCTCGACCATGCGGGATACCAGAAAGACCTCGTAATCCGTTGACAGGCCGAAGATCACGGCAATGATCAGCCCGATCACCGGGGCCGTCAACGGGGTCGGGGTGAAGTTCAGCAAACTGGAGAGATTGCCGTCGACGAATATCCATGTCAGCACGCCCAGCGTCGAGCAGAGCGTCAACGCGTTCATCAGCGCGGCCTTGATCGGCAACACCAGCGATCCGAACGCCAGGAACATCAGGATCGTGGTCATGGAAATTGCAATGAGAATCATCGCGGGCAGCTTCGCGGAAATCGTTGCGACGCTGTCCTGTTCAAGCGCGGGTGTACCGCCCACCAATAGCTTCAGATCGTGCGGCCTCGGAATCGCCCTCAGCGCATCGACTTTCGCCCTGGCGTCGAGGCGGTTCTCCAGGCCGTTCTGGATCACCCGCACCGACGGATCTTTAGACGCACCGTCGAGGAACGGTCGTTCCTTCCACATGTTGGCCTGATCGTTGTTCGGCTCAGCGAATCCCGGAATGGCGAGCGCTTCACTGCGGACCTGTGCGACCTCCGCGTCGGTGACCGGCCGCCCGTCGGTGCTCTGAATGACCAGCGTGATCGGCTCGACGCGGAAACCGGGGAACGTTCGGTCGAACTCCTCCTGCGCCTGGCGCACCGAGTTCGTCGGCGGCAGGTATTTCTCGCTGATGCCGCCGAGGGCCATATTCCCCAACGGAAGAATCAGCACGATCAGACCGATGATGATCGGGACCGCGAACAGCAGCGGACGTTTCATCACGCGGTCCGCCAGCTTGCCCCAGAACCCGTTCTCGACCTCCGCGCTGGTCTTGGTCTTCTGCAGTTTTGCGCCCAACCAGGTGATGATCCGGTTGCTGAATTGCCAGTCCCGCAGGAACGGCACCTTCAGGAGAGTTGTCACGCTCAGGGCGTCGACCTTTGGGCCGAGCATCCCCAGGATGGCCGGCAGCACCGTGATCGACAGGAGCGCCGCCAACGTGACCGACGCGATCATGGCGTAGGTAAGCGATTTGAGGAAGCCCTGCGGGAAGAGCAACAGGCCACCAACCGATGCCGAAATCAGCACCGACGAGAACGCGATCGTGCGCCCTGCCGTCACCACGGTGCGGCGGACTGCGGTTTCGGTGTCGTAGCCCTCGGCGATCTCCTCGCGGAAGCGGCTGACCACGAACAATCCATAGTCGATGGCGATACCTAGGCCGATCAGCGTGACCACCGGCTGCGCGAAGTAGTGCACCGGCACGGATATCGAGGTGAACCGCATGATGCCCAGCGCGCCCGCGATCGTCAGCCCGCCGATGATCCCAGGCAGGAACGCCGCGACCACACCGCCGAACACGAAGAACAGCAAAACCACCACCACCGGAATGGCGAGCACCTCTGCCCGCTGCTGGTCGGTGGCGATGGTCCCGGTCAGTTCGTTGGCCAACGGCAACAACCCGGCCAGCTGCACGTCGACGCCCGGATCGGCCAAGTCCTCCTGGACTGCCTTGTAGTTCTTCAGGATGAGGTCGTCGTTGTCGCCCTTGAGCTGGATGGACATGAACGCGCGCTTCTTCGACGCGTCGGCCATGTTCTTCAGCAGGTCGGGGGTCTTGAAATAGCCGATCGACCGCAGGATCTGGTCCGGGTGGTCCTTCTCGACCTGGGCCAGGTTGTCCAGAATCTTCTTGCGGAAGGCCGGGTCGTCGACGGTCTTGCCGTCGGGGGCGGTGTAGATCGCCACGACGTGGCTCGAGGTGTCCCTGCCGTAGTGCTCGTCGCCGAGGCGCGACGCCTGCGCCGACTCGCTGTTGTCGTCGAAGAAGCCACTTTGGGTGACGTGCTCGCCCAGGCTGCTGCCGTATATGCCACTACCGAGGCAAAGCGCCACCATGACAGCGACCACGGCAATTCGGTAGCGGTACACCGTTCGACCCCACCAGGCGAAAACGATTGGCCCCTAACTCGTATGCTCCGTGGCCGGCGCATCAACTCGATCACTCAGCTCGCATGGCTGAGATTACAAGCAGTGCAGCGGTAGGCGGCCACCGATCCGATGTGGATTCAGCAAATCGTGGAGTGAACGGCCGGTGAATGCGTCCGAAACTGTACAGACTCACCGTGGCGTCGGCGCCTCACAGGCAGGAAACTTGGCGTCGTGACCACCACGTCGCTGTTTCAGTCGATCCTGCAGTGGCTGCGCGCCGGATACCCCGAGGGTGTGCCAGGCCCAGACCGTGTGCCACTGCTTGCACTGCTGCGCGCCACGCCGCTGACCGAGGATCAGCTCAAGGACGTCGTGCGCAACCTGACCGACGCGGACGCCGGGGCGCTGACCGACGGTGAGATCAGCCGCGACGAGATCGCCGAATTCATCAAGGACGTCACCCACCACGACGCGGGGCCCGACAACGTTCAGCGGGTCGCGGCCAAGCTCGCGGCGGCCGGCTGGCCGCTGGCGGGCGTCACCGACGCGTAGCGCGCTAACGAAGCGACGCGGTGTCGATGACGAAGCGGTACCGCACGTCGCTGGACAACACCCGCTCGTAGGCCTCATTGATGTAATCCGGTGCGATGACCTCGATTTCAGGTTGCACACCATGTTCGGCGCAGAAGTCGAGCATCTCCTGGGTTTCGGCGATGCCGCCGATCATCGAGCCGGAGATGCTTCGCCGCTTGGATACCACCGGCGCGGCGGCCACCTCCATCGCGTGCTCGGGCATACCGACCTGGACCAGGGTGCCGTCGACGGCGAGAAGGCTCATGTAGGCGTTCAGGTCGAGGTTGGCCGAAACCGTGTTGATGATCAGATCGAATGACCCGGACAGGTCGGTGAAGGTGTTTGGGTCGCTGGTGGCGTAGTAGTGGCTGGCGCCCAGTCGCAGGCCGTCTTCCATCTTCTTCAGTGACTGGCTCAGCACCGTCACCTCGGCGCCCATCGCAGCGGCCAGCTTGACGGCCATGTGGCCCAGCCCGCCGAGGCCGACCACGGCCACGCGCGTGCCTGGCCCGGCCTTCCAGTGCCGCAGCGGCGAGTAGGTGGTGATGCCGGCGCACAGCAGTGGCGCGGCCGCTTCCAGCGGCAGGCTGTCGGGGATGCTCAGCACGTAGTTCTCGTCGACGACGATGGCTCCGCTGTATCCGCCATGGGTATTCTCGCCGTCCCTGCCGACGGAGTTGTATGTGCCGACCATTCCGGTGCCGGTGCAGTACTGCTCCAGGCCGGCCCGGCAGTTCTCGCACTCCCGACAGGAGTCGACGAAACACCCGACGCCGACGCGGTCGCCGACCTTGTATTTGGTGACGTCAGAGCCGACCTCGGTGACGACACCGGCGATCTCGTGACCGGGAACGACGGGGTATGCGGGCTGGCCCCACTCGGCCCTGACGGTGTGAATGTCGGAGTGGCAGATGCCCGCGAAGTGTATGTCGAACGCGACGTCGTGCGGTCCGACGTTGCGGCGGGTGACCGTTGTCTTGGTGAGTGGTTCGGTGGGCGATGTCGCGGCATAGGCAGATACGGCGGTAGTCATGTAATCCCTCTTCAGTGCATACGAGAACACGCTCAACGAGCATGTGAATTCGCCGCAACAGTGCGGCTATCGGTCCAACCTTGGATTGTCGGCCGGTAATCCCCGGTGTTGCTGTGAAATATCTCCTAAAGCCCTGTGGCGCGGAAGGCGCCGTTGAACGAGGTTCGCTCGTAGTTCGCGACGCCGGCGCGCGTGTAGGGATCGCGCGCAATGATGTCCTGTGCCTCTTCGGTGCTGATGTCACCGGTGACGAGTACCCCGCCCGACCCGTCCTCCTGCCTGCCCGCGAGCAGAAGGCGGCCGGCCGCGATCTCCTCGTTGAGGAACTCGAGATGGGCGGGGCGGGTCTGCTCTATGACGTCGGGTGGCTGCGCGTACGTCGACTTCAGGACGTGAATCACCCCGTCGACGTTAGTTGATCGGTGCGTTGATCCAGCGCAGATCGGACAGCATCCCACGGGCGGCGACGATGCCCTCTCCGGTCTGCCACACCTCGTTGTTGACGACGAAGACCCGGTTGTCCTTGTTCGCGGACAGCTTCTTCCACGCGTCGCTGCCCATCACATCGCCGGCACGGTCTTTGGCCGCCGGTGAGGCGAATGAGACGTACATGATGTCGCCGTCGGCGATCGAGAAGTCGGGGGAGTTGCCCAGATCCTCCTCGGTGATGCCGACCTCGACATACGGCTTGTCGGTAAAGCGTTGTGCCGCAGGGCGATCCACGCCGACATCGGCCAGCACGCTGCCGGGGAAACTGTCCGGGCCGAATACCCGCATGGTGGTGTCGGTGAGCTGCACAACCGATGCCTGAAAATGCGTGACGTCGTTGTCGGCACCCTCCTTGTCGGCGGCCGCGTTGAAGTCGTCGATCAACCGGTTTGCGGCGTCGGCCCGCCACGTCGCCGCGCCGACCGTCCGCAGGTTGTCCTCCCAGGCGGCGCCGGGTGCGCCCGTGAACACCGTCGGGGCGATGGCCGACAGCTCCGGATACGCGTCGGGGGTAAGCGCGTCGGACCCCAGGATCAGATCGGGCTGCGCCGCGCGGATCGCCGCCAGATCCGGCGTACTGCGGGTGCCCACCGGGGGCAGATCGTGCACGACGGTGCCGAGGTAGGACGGCTGGCTCTCGGAGCCGTCGGGCAGGGCGGCGGCGACGATGCGGGACTGCAGGCCCAGCGCACACAGCGCGTCGAGCTGGTCGCCGGAGAGCACCACGATCTTCTGCGGTTCCGCCCGGACCACGGTGCTGCCCGCGGCGTGGCGGACCTCACGGTCGCCCTCACCGGGATCGACCGGCTGCGGATCGGCTGCGCAGGACTCGTCCGGCCTGCGCTGATTGCCCAGCACACCGGCGCCCGCGATCCTGGTGGTGCTGGTGACGACCGACGGCTCGTCGACGGGTGAGGCCGCCCCGCCGCCCGGTTGGCCGCAGCCGCCGACCGCGGTCACCACGACAGCGGTCAGCAGAGCCGCCGCGGCTGCTATCAGACCGGGCGCCGGACGGCGGATCAGCACGTGGCCGACGGTAACAGCAACCCGTATTGGTGGGGGTTGAGGACGTCGCGAAATCAATTACGACCGTTTGTAGGACCCATGCCGACATCGGCCGCTTCGGGAGATAGGATTCGAACGGAAGATTGCGGGCTTGCTCGCAAGAGACGTTTGGAGGATCCGTTGGTAGCCGAAGCGCCCCCGGTCGGAGAACTCGAGGCCCGTCGTCCATTCCCGGCGCGGCTCGGCCCCAAGGGCAGCCTGGTCTACAAGCTGATCACCACCACCGATCACAAGCTGATCGGCATCATGTACTGCGTCGCCTGCTTCATCTTCTTCTTCATCGGCGGGCTGATGGCGCTGTTCATGCGCACCGAGCTCGCGCTGCCCGGCCTGCAGTTCCTGTCCAACGAGCAGTTCAACCAGCTGTTCACCATGCACGGCACGGTGATGCTGCTGTTCTACGCGACCCCGATCGTGTTCGGGTTCGCCAACCTGGTGCTGCCGCTGCAGATCGGCGCCCCCGACGTCGCGTTCCCGCGGCTGAACGCGTTCTCGTTCTGGCTGTTCCTGTTCGGCGCGACGATCGCGATCGCCGGCTTCATCACCCCGGGCGGCGCCGCCGACTTCGGCTGGACCGCCTACTCGCCGCTGACCGACGCGATCCACTCGCCCGGGCGCCGGCGGTGACCTGTGGATCATGGGCCTGGCCGTCGGCGGTCTTGGCACCATCCTCGGCGGCGTCAACATGATCACCACGGTGGTCTGCATGCGCGCACCCGGCATGACGATGTTCCGGATGCCGATCTTCACCTGGAACATCCTGGTGACGTCGATCCTGGTGCTGATGGCCTTCCCGCTGCTGACCGCGGCGCTGTTCGGCCTGGCCGCCGACCGCCACCTCGGTGCGCACATCTACGACCCGGCCAACGGCGGTGTGCTGTTGTGGCAGCACCTGTTCTGGTTCTTCGGCCACCCCGAGGTGTACATCATCGCGCTGCCGTTCTTCGGCATCGTCTCCGAGATCTTCCCGGTGTTCTCCCGTAAGCCGATCTTCGGCTACACCACGCTGATCTACGCGACGCTGTCCATCGCGGCGCTGTCGGTCGCGGTGTGGGCGCACCACATGTACGCCACCGGCGCGGTGCTGCTGCCGTTCTTCAGCTTCATGACGTTCCTGATCGCGGTGCCCACCGGTATCAAGTTCTTCAACTGGATAGGCACGATGTGGAAGGGCCAGTTGACGTTCGAGACACCGATGCTGTTCTCGGTGGGCTTCCTGGTCACCTTCCTGCTCGGTGGCCTGTCCGGCGTGCTGCTGGCCAGCCCGCCGATCGACTTCCACGTCACCGACAGCTATTTCGTGGTCGCGCACTTCCACTACGTGTTGTTCGGCACGATCGTGTTCGCCACCTACGCGGGCATCTACTTCTGGTTCCCGAAGATGACCGGCCGGCTGCTCGACGAGCGGCTGGGCAAGCTGCACTTCTGGCTGACGTTCATCGGCTTCCACACCACGTTCCTGGTGCAGCACTGGGTCGGCGACGAGGGCATGCCCCGCCGTTACGCCGACTACCTGCCGACCGACGGGTTCACCACGCTGAACGTCGTCTCGACGATCGGTGCGTTCATCCTCGGCATCTCGACGATTCCGTTCACGTGGAACGTGTTCAAGAGCTGGCGCTACGGCGAGCCGGTGACCGTCGACGACCCGTGGGGTTACGGCAACTCGCTGGAGTGGGCCACCAGCTGCCCGCCGCCGCGGCACAACTTCACCGAGCTGCCCCGGATCCGTTCGGAGCGGCCGGCGTTCGAGCTGCACTATCCGCACATGGTGGATCGAATGCGCGCCGAGGCGCACATCGGCCGTGCGCACGGCCCGGCGGACGGCGATGTCACGCGGCTAGACGACGAGAACGTCCGAACCTGATGGCGGCGCGGGGGGCCAACCGGGCGTGAGCACGCCAAAGGTGTCGGTGCTGATCACCGTCACCGGAGTCGATCAACCAGGCGTGACTTCTGCGCTGTTCGAAGTGCTTTCGCGGCACAAGGTAGAACTGCTCAACGTCGAACAGGTCGTCATCCGCGGGCGCCTGACGCTGGGCGTACTGGTGTCGGGCACGGCCGAAGCGGCGGGCGGTCCCGAGCTGCGTGACGAGGTCGAGAACGCCATCCACGACGTCGGGCTCGACGTGACAATCGAGCGCAGCGACGAGATCCCGGTGATGCGGCAGCCCTCCACGCACACGATCGTCGTGCTGGGCAGGCCGATCACCGCCGAGGCGTTCGGTGTGGTGGCCCGTGAAGTGGCCGCGCTCGACGTCAACATCGACTTCATTCGCGGCGTCTCCGACTATCCGGTGACGGGCTTGGAGCTGCGGGTCTCGGTGCCGCCGGGCGGTGTCTACAACCAGCTGCAGACCGCAATGGCGCGGGTCGCAGTCGACGAGGCTGTGGACATCGCGCTGGAGGACTACAGCCTGGCCCGACGGGGTAAGCGGCTCATCGTGTTCGACGTCGACTCGACGCTGATCCAGGGTGAGGTCATCGAGATGCTGGCCGACAAGGTCGGCGCGCACGCGGCCGTCGCCGAGATCACCGAGGCCGCCATGCGGGGCGAACTGGACTTCGCCGAGTCCCTGAACCGACGCGTCGCGACGCTCGCTGGCCTTCCGGCCGAGGTGCTGGAGGAGGTCGGCGAGCAGATCGAGCTGACGCCAGGGGCGCGCACCACGTTGCGGACATTGCGGCGCTTGGGTTTTCACTGCGGGATCGTGTCCGGCGGCTTCCGTCAGGTGATCGAACCGCTCGCCCACGAGCTGGAGATGGACTTCGTGGCGGCCAACCAGCTCGAGATCGTCGACGGCAAACTGACCGGTCGAGTGATCGGACAGATCATCGATCGGCCGGGAAAAGCCAAGGCGCTGAGGGATTTCGCGCAGCAGGCGGGCGTACCGATGGAGCAGACGGTCGCCGTCGGCGACGGTGCCAACGACATCGACATGCTGGCCGCAGCCGGCCTCGGGGTGGCATTCAACGCGAAACCGGCACTGCGTGAGGTGGCCGACGCGTCCCTGAGCAATCCGTATCTGGACACTGTGCTGTTCATCCTCGGCATCACCCGCGGCGAGATCGAGGCCGCCGACTCCATCGACGGCACGTTCCGCAGGGTCGAGATACCCGACGACTAACTTTTCTCGCACGAGCAGACGCAAAACTGCCTCATTTCGACGCGAAACGGGCAGTTTTGCGTCTGCTCGCGGGGAGTGGTGACCCTGCAAAGAGAGTTAGACGACGACGGCGGCGGTCGGCTCCGGTGCGGTGGAGCCGGTGATGCTGTGCCACGCGCGGGCCAACAACTCGATGGCCGCCGACAGCTCGTCCTCCGGCAGCGCATAGGGCACCCGCACGAAACGTTCCAGTGTTCCGTCGACGCCGAACCGCGGCCCGGCAGGCAGTTCCAGCCCCATCCGGGACGCGGCCGCCGACAGCGCCGTGCTCATCGGCGCAGGCAACCGCACCCACAACGACATGCCGCCGTGGCCGCCCCCCGGTTCCCAGTCGGGCAGATGCCGATCGAGCAGTGACAGCAGGAGTGCGCGCCGGGCAAGGAGAATCTCTCGTCGCTCGGGGAGGAGGTCGTCGCGCTGCGCGAGAAGCCTTGCGGCGGCGAACTGTTCGAGAACCGGCGTGCCCATGTCGATCGACGGGCGCAGCGCGGCGATGGTGGCGATGGTGGCGCGCTCGGCGCGGATCCAGCCGACCCGCAGGCCGCCCCAGAACGACTTCGACATCGAGCCGACCGTCAGCACCAGGTCGCGTCGCGTCGTCATCGCGGCGGCCATCGGCTCGGGCACCGCCTCGTCCAGCCACATATCGAGGATGGTTTCGTCGATGACGGTGCGGGTCCTGGTCTCGGCGATGATGCCCGCCAACCGCTTTCGGTCGTCTGCAGACATCGTCAGCCCGGTGGGATTCTGGTTGTCCGGGATCAGGTAGGCCAGGCTCGGCGACAGCTGTTGCACCGCGGCCTGCAATGCGTCGAGTTCCCAGCCGTCGTCGGTCATCGCCACGGGAACAGGCCGCGCCCCTGCGGTGGCGATGGACGTCAACGCGCCGTGATACGTGGGTTGTTCCACCAGGACGCGGTCGCCGGGCTGCACGTACGTGGTCAGGATGAGATTGAAGGCATGGAGTGCACCGGTGGTCACCAGTACCTGGTCGGGCTCGGTGGGAAGGCCGCGTTCGCAATATCTTTCGGCGATGGCCTCCCGCAGCACGCCGACGCCGACAAGCTCGTGGCCCACCTTGTGCAGGTATGGCGTCACGTCGTGGATGGCGTCGACGAACGCTTCGCTCACCGCGGCGGCCGGGGCCGACAACGCGGCGGCCGCGAGGCTCATCGCCGGCGCAGCGATCTCGACGCGTGCGGCCGGTGCGACCGGGAGTGCCGTAGTGCTGCGGGCGCCGCGGCGGGCGTTGAGATAGCCGTCCTCACGCAGCTGGGCATACGCCGCGGTCACGGTGGTGCGGGAAACCCGCAGCGTGTCGGCCATCGTGCGTTCGCTCGGCAGCCGTGCGCCGACGGGAATGCGGCCGTCGACGATCAGCAGCCGGATGGCGTCGGCCAGCCCGTAATAGGCCGGACCGCTACGACTGGACGTGCGCCAGTTGCCAAGCTCGCGAGCCAAAAGGTCCACATCGAGCGCTCTGGCGTGCATTTCTACCGTCATCGCAAGCCAGTATGCGCTAACTGGCTATGGAACAGCAAGCCAGTTAACCGCATTATGTGGTCATGAGCATGAATTGGACATCAAAACTGGCCCGCCCACTGGGCGGGATCTTCCGGCCGGCACATGGCATCCCGGCCGAGTTCGTGGACCGCGACGCCGAACGGATGCGCAACGAGATCGAGCTGATCCGGATCCGCTTCCCGCACCATGCGTGAGGCGACGGCCCGCGGCGGAGCGCTGCTGCTCGGGCTGATCGGCTACGGCTTGTCGATGGCGATGATGGTGCGCGCCGAACTCGGGCTCGACCCGTGGGACGTGCTTCATCAGGGCCTGGCGCTGCGAACACCGATGACGATCGGCATCGCGTCGGCCATCGTCGGTGTCGGGGTGCTGCTGGCCTGGATCCCGCTGCGCAACCGGCCCGGCATCGGCACCATCGCCAACGTCATCGTCATCGCGGTGACCGTCGACGCCGCGCTCGCGGTACTGCATGCGCCGACCTCCCTTCCGGTCCGCATTGCGATGATGGTCGGCGCGATCGTGCTCAACGCGATCAGCACCGTGCTCTACATCGGCGCCGGCCTTGGCCCGGGCCCGCGGGACGGGCTGATGACCGGGCTGGTGGTCCGCACCGGCCGTTCGGTCCGGCTGGTCCGCACCTCGATCGAGGCCACGGTGCTGACCGTCGGGTGGCTGCTCGGCGGCACCGTCGGCGTCGGCACCGTTTTGTACGCGTTCGGGATCGGCCCACTCGTCCAGTTCTTCGTCAAGATCACCCCGAATAGTCTTCTGGCACACAGTGGCTGGGCATCCGCCGCCGCCGCCAGCGATTTGGGCGCGAAAACCGGCGCTGGGCGCACGAAAACGCGCCGAATTCGCCACACTACGATGGGCGAGTGCCCGACTCCGGAAGCGACAGCGTCGACCCAGACCTGCTGATCGACTTCGCCAGGGTGACGCTGCGGCGCGGCGGACAGATTCTCGTCGGGCCGGTCACCTGGTCCGTCGAGCTCGACGAACGCTGGGTGGTCATCGGGCCGAACGGAGCGGGCAAAACGTCGCTGCTGCGGATCGCCGCCGCCCTGGAGCACCCGTCCTCGGGCACGGCCTATGTGCTCGGCGAACGCCTCGGCCGCACCGACATGTCCGAACTGCGCTCGCGCGTCGGGCTGAGCAGCTCAGCGCTGTCGCAACAGCGTGCCCGAGGGGGAGTTGGTACGTGACCTCGTCGTTTCGGCCGGATACGCCGTGCTCGGTCGCTGGCGGGAGCGCTACGAGGACATCGACTACGAACAGGCGATCGACATGCTGGAAAGCCTCGGCGCCGAACACCTTGCCGAGCGCACGTACGAGACGCTCTCGGAAGGCGAACGCAAGCGGGTGCTGATCGCCCGCTCCCTGATGACCGACCCGGAACTGCTGCTGCTCGACGAGCCCGCGGCCGGACTCGATCTCGGCGGCCGCGAGGAGCTGGTGGCACGGCTCGAGGACCTGGCCGCCGACCCGGACGCCCCGGCGATCGTGCTGGTCACCCACCACGTCGAGGAGATCCCGCGCGGGTTCAGCCACGCTCTGATCCTGTCGGAGGGACGGGTGGTCGACGCCGGATTGCTGACGGACGTCATGACTCCCGAGAATCTGTCGAAGGCGTTCGGCCAGTCCATCGCCCTCGACGTCATCGACGGCCGCTATTTCGCCCGGCGCACCAGAAGCCGGGCAGCGCACAGGAGGCGTTGATGTCCGAAGATCCGCTGGTTCCGCGGCCCGCCGCAACGGTGATGCTGATCCGGGACGCACCCGGCGGCATCAAGGTTTTCCTGATGCGGCGGCACCGCAAGATGGACTTCGTCGGCGGCGTGATGGTGTTTCCCGGCGGCGGGGTCGACGACCGCGACCGCAACGCCGACATCGCGTGGCACGGACCCGACAAGAACTGGTGGGGCAAGCGGCTGGGGACCGACGCCGACCTCGCCGAGGCCCTCGTCTGCGCTGCGGCGAGGGAGACGTTCGAGGAGTGCGGGGTGCTGTTCGCCGGCGCGGCCGACGATCCGGACCTGCTCGTCGACGACGCGTCGAGCTACCGCGACTATCGGGCCGCGCTGGTGAGCAAGGAGCTGTCCTTCGGCGAGTTCCTGCGCGGGGAGAAGCTGATGCTGCGCGCCGACCTGCTGCGCCCGTGGGCGAACTGGGTGACCCCCAAGGAGGAGCGCACCCGCCGTTACGACACCTATTTCTTCGTCGGTGCGCTGCCGGAGGGGCAACTTGCCGACGGCGAGAACACCGAATCCGACCAGGCCGACTGGATCACGCCGGAAACCGCGCTGGCGGACTTCTCGGCTCAGCGCAGCTTCCTGTTGCCCCCGACGTGGACGCAGCTCGACGCGCTGGCCGGCCGCACCGTCGCCGAGGTGCTCGCCGTCGAACGCCGGATCGTTCCCATCTCGCCGAACATGAGCATGATCGACGGCAACCTGGAGTTCGAGTTCTTCGACGGTGAGCGCTACAACCAGGCGCTCGGAGGCCGCACCCCGTGAGGGAGTTCGTCAGCATTCACACCCTCGACGAGCATCCGGGCATCGCCACGCTGCTGCTGTCGAGGCCGCCGACCAATGCGCTGACGCGTCAGATGTACCGCGAAATCATCTCCGCCGCAGCCGAACTGGGTGCGCGGGAAGACATCGCGGCGGCGATCCTGTTCGGCGGACACGAGATCTTCTGCGCAGGCGACGACGTGACGGTGCTGCAGACCCTCAACGCGCAGGAGGCCGCCGGCGCGGCCGAGGTCGGTCGAGAGGCCGTCGACGCGCTTGCCGCGATTCCCAAGCCGACCGTCGCCGCGATCACCGGATACGCACTCGGCAGCGGGCTGACGCTGGCCCTGGCCGCGGACTGGCGGGTGGCAGGCGACAACATCAAGGTCGGTGCGACCGAGATCCTGTCGGGCTTTCCGCCCGGCGAGACGGTCCGGCTGGCCCGCACGATCGGCGAGAGCAAGGCCAAAGACCTGGTGTTCACCGGGCGGTTCGTGGACGCCAGGGAGGCGCTGGCCCTTGGCTTGATCGACGAGATGGTGGCGCCCGACGCGGTCTTCGACGCGGCCATGGCCTGGGCGAAGCGACTGGTCGACCATCCGCCGCAGGTACTGGCCGCCGCCAAAGCCCGATTTGGTGACGGCCGTTAGGCTGCCCTGCATGAGTCTATGAGGAATCCGACGCTGGACTCCATGTCGGCGGCGAGGCGGCTCCTAATCCCCATGCCACGGCAGAGGAAGTAGAGGCCGCCCGACACGACAGCAAGCTCGCCCAGGTGCTCTACCACGACTGGGAAGCTGAGTCCTACGACGAGAAGTGGTCGATCTCCTACGACAAGCGCTGCATCGATTACGCGCGCGGTCGCTTCGACGCCATCGTCCCCGCCGAAGAGCAGCGCAAGCTGCCCTATGACCGCGCCCTGGAATTGGGCTGCGGCAGCGGATTCTTCCTGCTCAACCTGATTCAATCCGGCGTGGCCCGGCGCGGCTCGGTCACCGACCTGTCGCCGGGGATGGTCAAGGTGGCGACCCGCAACGGCCAGAATCTGGGCCTCGACGTCGACGGCCGGGTCGCCGATGCGGAGGGCATCCCGTACGACGACGACACCTTCGACCTGGTGGTGGGGCACGCCGTGCTGCACCACATCCCCGACGTCGAGCTGTCCCTGCGCGAGGTGGTGCGGGTGCTCAAGCCGGGCGGACGGTTCGTGTTCGCCGGTGAGCCGACGACCGTCGGCAACGGCTATGCGCGAACGCTGGCGAACTTGACGTGGAACGTCACGATCCGCGCCATGAAGCTGCCGGGGCTCAGCAGCTGGCGGCGCCCACAGGCCGAGCTCGACGAGAACTCGCGGGCCGCGGCCCTCGAGTGGATCGTCGACCTGCACACCTTCGACCCGGCCGCCCTGGAGACGATGGCGACCCGCGCGGGCGCAGTGGAGGTCAGCACCGCCACTGACGAGTTCACTGCGGCGATGCTGGGATGGCCGGTACGCACCTTTGAGTCGACGGTGCCGCCCGGCAAGCTCGGCTGGGGCTGGGCGAAGTTCGCGTTTGGCAGTTGGACGACGTTGTCGTGGGTGGACGAGAATGTCTGGCGCCACGTCGTACCCAAGGGCTGGTTCTACAACGTCATGGTGACCGGGGTTAAGCCGTCGTAGAGTTCGACCTCGACGCGGTCGCCTACCTACGTAGCGAGACCGGAGCGCAGGCGCTCCGCGACGTTGCCGGCCGCCAGTTGACCGACACCACCCGTGTTTCCGACATCGCCTCGATACGAAGACAATTCGGCGACCAACGCGCCGTCTCTTGTCGAGACTGTGCTGCTGCGCCGGAGGGCGGCCGCGAAATTCGACGACCCATCGGACTGGTTGTTCACCGATGACGCGCTGCAACAGGCCACCGCGCAGGCGGTCGCCGAGCATCGGGCACGGCGGCTGGTCGGCAGGACCGTGCACGATGTCACCTGTTCGGTCGGGGCTGAGCTTGCATCGCTGCGCAAATCGGCCGGCTTCGTGGTGGGCAGCGACATCGACCCGGTCCGGCTCGCCATGGCCCGGCACAATGTCGGCGACGTGCCGCTGTGCCGCGCCGACGCATTGCGTCCCGTCACCCGCGACGCCGTCGTGCTCGCCGACCCCGCCCGCAGGGGAGCCGGGCGGCGACGGTTCGATCCGCTCGGCTACGTCCCGCCGCTGGACCGGCTGTTCGATGTCTACCGCGATCGGGATTCCGTCGTAAAGTGTGCGCCTGGAATCGATTTCGCTGAAATCAAGAGGCTCGGCTTCACCGGTGAAATCGAGATCACGTCGCTGGACGGCAGCGTGCGCGAGGCGTGCCTGTGGTCGTCGGGCCTGGCCGAGGCAGGCGTGCACCGTCGCGCCACGATGCTGAACCGCCCCGAACAGGTCACCGACGCCGAACCCGACGACTGCCCGGTGGCACCGGCGGGCCGATGGATCGTCGACCCGGACGGTGCGGTTGTCCGCGCCGGGCTGGTCCGCCACTACGCAGCCAGGCACGAACTGTGGCAGCTCGACCCCGACATCGCCTACCTGTCCGGCGACCGGCTGCCCGAGGGCGTCCGCGGCTTCGAGGTGCTCGACGAGCTCGGCTTCAGCGAGAAGCGGCTGCGGCGGGCTCTGTCGGCGCATGACGCCGGCGCCGTCGAGATTCTGGTGCGCGGCGTGGACGTCGACCCCGACGCGCTCCGCAAGCGGATGAAGCTGCGCGGCTCGTGTGCCGTGTCCGTCGTGATCACCCGCATCGGCTCCGGCACGGCAAGTCGGGCAACGGCATTCATCTGTCGACCCTCGCGTTGAGGATAGCTTTGCTGTCGCCTGTATTGTGGCGTCGGCGGCTACGGTGCCGCTCTGGCTCCGAAGGATTTCATCGATGCGCATTCCCACGTCGGTTCTCGCTGCCACCGCGGCCGTCTTGCTCGGTTTTTCCAGCGTCGTCACCGCGGCACCGGCGTCGGCCGCGCCGCCGAAGTGCTCGGACCTCAAGGGCGGCCTCGTCGGGCAGAACTGCGTGATCCAGGAAGCCGATGCCGGATACAACCTGAGCATCACCTACCCGGCGAACTATCCGGACGTGCAGGCGGTCTTCGACTGGGTCAAACAGACCCGGGACGGCTTCGTCAACGTCGCGAAAATGCCGGACGCGCGCACCATGCCCTATCAGCTGGAGGTCACCCCGACCGAGTACAACTCGGCGGTCCCGCCCCGTGGTACGCAGTCGTTGGTGTTCAAGGTCTTCCAGGACGTCGGCGGGGCGCACCCGCAGACCTTCTACAAGGCGTTCAACTGGGATCAGACCCTTCGCTGGCCCATCGTGCTCGACCCCGCGGGTCAGGAGAAGATCCAGCCGCTGTTCCAGCCGGGCACCAACCCGTGGCCGATCATCTTCCCGCTGGTGGAGGCGGACCTGGAGAAGCAGTTGGGCAGCAAGCCGGCGATCGCACCCCAGGTGGGGTTGAACCCGGCGACGTACGAGAACTTCGCGATACAGAACGACACGTTGATGTTCTTCTTCGGCCAGGGCGCGATCCTGCCTGAGTCGGCTGGTGCCCTGTCGGTGACGATCCCGCGGCCACCGGTCGACAGGTTGATCGCCTAGGCAGGCGACAATCAAGCGGCGAGGGACGAGCCGCGTTGAGGAGCCCGGCCAATTCGGCTAGCCGCTAGGCAGTTGTTGAGCGTTCGGCGCTTCCGAGCGGCCTGATGCAGATCGGCGAGTTGCCAGGTCCGGACGGCGTCTTCCCTGCGTGGGAACCGGTCGACGCCGCCATAGACCGTCTCCAAAACCGATTCGTGGACAACTACGCCGACCCAGCATCATGGGACTACTCGATATGGCTCGGCCTCACCGATGCTGGGCGTACGGTGGCAAAGGCAGTGCGGGCCAAGACAATCTGACTACCCGCGGCTAGGCGGGAGCGAAGCCGTACACCTGCCCGGCGCTCGTCGAGGCGACGACGCGGCCGTCGTGGCCGATCGACACCCCGACCGGCCAGCCCGTCGCATCGGGCAGCGGATAGCTGTTCACGGTGTGCCCGTCGGCGGGGTCGAACACCAGCAGCGCCTGGCCGTTCTCGCCGTCTGCGACCACGGTGTAGGCGACGTGTTCGCCCGCCCGACTCGACGTCGTCAAGGGGGAGACGTCATCGCGGGTCCAGATCACGTCGGCGTGGTCGCCGCGGTCCCTGATCGCCACCAGCCGGGTGTCGGGACCGCCGCCCGCGATCACGTCTTCGCTCGGCGCCACCGAGGGCGGGGTCTGCGATAGGAACTTCAGCGGCGTCGACCATTTCGGCTTGCCGTTGTCGGCGTTGATGGCCCACAGCTTGTCGTCCCGGCCGTTGACGTAGATCGTCGACCCGTCGGCGGAGGCCACCGGGCTGGCCATCGTCCCGGCCGTGACCGCATCGCTGGTCCAGGCCACCGCCAGCCTGGGGTTCCGGTCGGGGTTGTACTTCAGCCCGACGAGCACCGACGCGGGGGCGCCGGGCTGCCACACCGGCACCACCACCATGCCCGCCTTGGCGGCGAACGCGGGTGCGGCGGCGACCGGGCAGCGCGGCCGCGCAGGCCGACAGTCGGCCAGACCGCGCTGGGAATCGGTCGGGTCGACGCCTTCCACCAGATCCAGCGGAGTGCCGGTCACCGTGCCGCGGTGGGCGTCGAACAGCAGTACCTGACCCAGATGCGTCACCACCAGAAGCTGCCCCGCCGCCAGAATCCTTGCGGTGGTTGGCATCCCGATGACCGGCTGCCGCCAACGGATCCACTGCGTCGGCGGGAACGACAGCATCGCGCCGGGCTGGCCGATGTAGAGGTTGTCGAAGCCGTCCCACAACGGGCTCGACGACCCGCCGCCCTGCCACAGCCGGGTGCACCATCGTTGGCGTGCGTTGTTGTCGGCTTCCCACACCATCAGCGAGCACCCGGCCTGCGTCTGCGCGTTGACCGACAGATAGTGTCCCGAGCCCATCGCCACCGCGGCGCCGAGATCGCCCTTGACCGAGCGACTCCACTCCAATTCGAGCGCCTCGGCCCCGGCCACATCGGAATAGCTGCTGTTGGCGGCGTCGCCGTACTGGGCGGGCCAGCCGTCGGCCGCGTGCGCCTCGACCCAGGAGTCGGTGTTACCGCAACCGGCCAGAGCACCCGTGATCAGCGCCGTTGACGTCAGCGCGATGAGTCGCCGGAACACGGTTTCCTTTCCTTCGGGACCACGTGAGGGTAACCGTTGGGGATACGGAGGGCAGGAGCGCAGCGACCCGGGATTGTCCCCGTAGTGCTCGCGTAGGCTTTCCGGCCATGACGACGATGTGGGGAGCGCCGCTGCACAAGCGTTGGCGGGGTTCCCGGCTCCGCGACCCGCGCCAGGCCAAATTCCTCACCGTGGCGTCCCTGAAATGGGTCATCTCCAACCGCGCCTACACACCGTGGTATCTCGTGCGCTACTGGCGGCTGCTCAAGTTCAAGCTGGCCAACCCGCACATCATCACCAGGGGCATGGTCTTCCTCGGCAAAGGCGTGGAGATTCAGGCCACCCCCGAGTTGTCGACGATGGAGATCGGCCGCTGGGTCCACATCGGCGACAAGAACACGATCCGCTGCCATGAGGGATCGCTGCGCTTCGGCGACAAGGTGGTGCTGGGTCGCGACAACGTCATCAACACCTACATCGACATCGAGCTGGGCGATTCGGTGCTGATGGCGGATTGGGTCTACCTCTGCGACTTCGACCACCGGATGGACGACATCAACGTGCCGATCAAGGACCAGGGAATTCTCAAGGGGCCCGTGCGGATTGGTCCCGACACGTGGATCGCGACCAAGGTCACCATCCTGCGCAACACCACCATCGGCAAGGGCTGCGTGCTCGGCTCGCACGCGGTGGTCAAGGGCGACATTCCCGACTTCTCGATCGCGGTCGGTGCGCCCGCCAAGGTGGTGAAGAACCGCAAGCTGGCCTGGGACACCTCGGCGGCCGAACGCGCGAAGCTGGCCGCCTCGCTGGCCGATATCGAGCGCAAGAAGGCGTCGCGCTGACCTTCTCGCGTTGACTCTGCGTCCAGGGCGGAGATGTGCGAGTGGCGAGCGCCCTCACCGCAGAGTCGATCGAACCGTCAGCGGTCGGGTAGCGCGTGCTCGACGATCAGCCGACGCGGATGCGATTGGCGTTCCCCGCGTTTCGCGGCCAGATACACCTGCGCGGTTTCGCTCGCGACCGTGTGCCAGTCGAAGTCGGACGTCAACCGTTCCCGCGCCGCGATCGCACGTTGTTGCGCCGCCTGCGGATCGTCGAGCACCGCGCGCACGGCGGCGGCGAGTGCCGCGATGTCACGCGGCGGGAAGGACATTCCGGTGTGCCCGTTGATCACCGCTTCGCCGAGGCCGCCGACGTTCGACGTCACCAGCGGCGTGCCCGTCGCCGCCGCTTCCAGGGCCACGATGCCGAACGGCTCGTAGTGACTGGGCAGCACCGCGGCGTCGGCGCTGTGCAGCAACTGCACCAGTGCTTTGTGGTCCACGCGCCCCACGAACGTTACGGCCTTGAGCACCTTGTGTTTACGGGCCTGCTCGATAAGCCATTCATATTGCGTGCCGTCGCCAGCGATGGTCAGCGTGGCGCCGGGATGCGTTCTTCTGATGCGCGGCAGCGCGGCGATGGCGTCGTGGATGCCCTTCTCGTACTCCAGCCTGCCGAGATAGAGCAACTGCGCGGGCCCCTTCCGCGGCCGCCGTTGCGCGAACGGCCATAGGCCCGCATCGATTCCGTTGCGGATGACCCGAATCTCGGCAAGGCCCGGACCGAAGAGTTCGGTGATCTCGTCGCTCATCGACCTCGAACACGTGATGAGCGAATCGGATTCGCGCACCAGCCACGACTCCACGGCGTGTACCTGCCGACTGATCGGGCCCGACACCCAGCCCGAGTGCCTGCCTGCCTCGGTGGCATGGATCGTGGAAACCAGTGGCACGTCGAAGAACTCGGCCAGCGCGATCGCCGGATGGGCGACCAGCCAGTCGTGTGCATGCACCACATCGGGGCGCCAGGGTTTGGACCGTCTGCCCGGGGTCTTGATTGCCAGCCCGGCTCGCGTCATCGAATGACCCATGGCCAGTGTCCACGCCATCATGTCCGAGCCGAAATCGAACTCGTGCGGATCGTGGGCGGCGGCGACGACCCGCACGCCTTCGCTCACCTCGTCGGTCGACGGATGGGTGCTCGGGTCGGTGTTCGACGGGCGGCGGCTGAGCACGACGACCTCGTGCCCGGCGGCGGCGAGCGCCGTCGCCAACTGGTAGACGTGCCGTCCGAGCCCGCCGATCACCACCGGCGGGTACTCCCACGACACCATCAGGACCTTCATCGGTCGCTCACGCTCGGTGAGCGTCCGCGAAATGCCAACAGTTCACGGCGTGTCGGTGTACAGACACGGCCGCTCGCGGGGCAAGTCATGCGCGGGGGAGCCGTCGTGCGTCGAGGGCGCCGAACAGGCCGTCCGCGCGGTTCCAGCCGGCCGCCAGCCGCTCGGCCTGCTCACGACGTCCCGCCGCGAGCGCGCCCGCGATCTCGCGGGTGGCGTGCGCGTGCAGATGAGCGCGGTAGCGGGCGTAGTCGGCCGCCGAGTCCTTGCTGACCATGAACGGCCAGTCGCTCGACACCGTCAGCAGCGTCTCCCGCAGGATCTGGTCGGCGACGATGTCGCGAGCCACCGGCGCGCCCACCGACGCGTTCTGCTCGAACGCCTTGTCCACGGTGCTCAATGCGGTGTCGACGACTTCGGTGTTTAGCTGGACGAGGTCGGCGACCTGCTCGCCCGACCACACCGACCAGTCCTTGCCGGAACCCCAAGAGCTGGGCGGCAATTCGACCGGGCTGCCGGTGAACCCGTCGGCGACCGCGTCCGACAGCGTGCCGACCCGGATGCCCGCCGCGGGCAATGCCCGCAAAACCCGTTCCAGCCACACCGGCCCCTCGTACCACCAGTGGCCGAACAGTTCGGTGTCGAATGCGGCGATCACGTGTGCGGGCCTGCCGATCCGCTCGCTCTCCGCGACGAGCCGGTGACGCACCACGTCGACGAAATCGGCGACGTGCCCGTCGACCGCATGATCGGCGCGCGCGGGGTCGTAGGGCGCCTTGGCATCCGAGGGAACGTTGCGGCCGGTGACGCGGGCCGGCTTGAGGCCGGTGACGTGGTCGTAGGTGTGGAAGTCGCGGTAGGCGGCATGACCGGGATACCCGGACTTCGGCGACCAGACCCGGTAGCTGACCTTCAGATCGCGACCGAACGCGATGACATCCGAATCACCGACAGGACGGCCAAGCGCCGTGTCTCCGTGTAGCGACGGGCCGTCCACCATGAAATGCCCGATTCCGGCTGCGGCGTAATCGAATTCCATACCATGGGCGTACGCGCATTCCGGCGCCCAGATGCCTGTCGGCGTGTGTGCCAGCCGCTGGTTGGCATCGGCAAGGCCCTCGCGCAGCGCGAACTCACGCAGCCGCGGATTCAGCAACGGTTGGAACGGATGCGACAACGGTCCACCGAGCAATTCGATGGTGTCCGCGTCGATCAGTTCGCGAAGCAGTGGGCTGCCGCCGTGCCGCCACAGTGTGGTGAACTCGTCGAGCTCCCTGTCGGCCTCGGCGACCTCGCGAATACCGAACTCCCGCAACGGCTCTTGCAGAGTGGTCGCCTCGTGCGCGCGTAGCCGCCAGTTGGCCAGCCAGTGATGCATGCCCGTCAGGCTGTAGGGGTCGTCCAGTTGCGCGGTGACCACGGGCGTCATGCCGAGCGTCACCAGGTGATGACGGTTTTCGTCGGCCAGCGTTCGCAGCACCCGCAGCAACGGCAGGTAGGCGGCCGACCACGACTGGTAGAGCCATTCCTCGCCGACCGGCCAGCGGCCGTGATGGGCCAGCCACGGCAGGTGGGTGTGCAGGACCAAGGTGAAGAGTCCCGGAACGGGGATCGAGTCCGTCACGGCCGCACCGCGATCGCGACCAGGTCCAGGCTTTCATCGATATCGCGGTCGCCTGCGTCGGTCAGGTCGAAATCGTCGATGCCGACCGAGGCGACGTCGGTCAGCAGGTCTTCGGGCCACGGCGCATCGGCGAGCGCACGGGCGACCTGCGCATCGATGATCGAACCGCCGTGTTTGGCGTCCAGCTCGGCCAGCGTGCCACCGTGGAAAACGCCCTGCATGGCGTCGACCGTGAAGCCGGCCGACTCCAACAGCTCGGTCAGTTCGCCTGCGTTGAGCTCACGGGTGTGGAAGGGGTTGATCGGCGTATCGCGGCCGGGGGAGAAGGTGACCCGGTTGGGCGTCGACATGAGCAGGAACCCCGATGGCCGCAGCACCCGCAGGCATTCGGCGACGAACTGTGGCTGATCCCACAAATGCTCGATGACCTGGAAGTTCACCACGACGTCAACCGAGCCGTCCGGCAGCGGCAGCTCCGCGAGATTCCCGTGCCGCACGTCCACCCGCGGATAGCGGGCACGCACGTGGGCCACCGTGGCCTCGTCATAATCCAGCGCGATCACACGGCGCGCGACGTCGGCGATCAGGTCGGCGCCGTACCCCTCGCCGCAACCGGCCTCCAGCACGTCGAGACCCTCGCACCGGTCGCGTAACCGCTGGTAGACCACCTCATGTCGGCGGAACCAGTAGTTCTCCTCGGCCAAACCGGGAATCGTGCGCTCCCCGGTCAGCGGCAGAGCACCCTCCTCGGCCGGACCGTCGGTAACAAATGAGCTCATTGCAAAAGGCAGGCTAACCCAGGAGAAGGGCCGGTGGCCGGTTCGCGAACGGTTGGGCCGATTCAGGGCGACTAAGGGGAAGTCAGAGCACACTCTTCGACCAGCTATGGTGTTCGTGCGAACCACCTTAAGTTACCGGTGAGTAACATGGTGGCGACTGCTTCAAGCGCAGGTGTGGGGGCCGACCGCCGGTCCCCTACGAGGAGGACGAACCAGACTCATGACGAACATCGTGGTCCTGATCAAACAGGTCCCTGACACGTGGTCGGAACGGAAGCTGTCCGACGGCGACTTCACCCTTGACCGCGAGGCCGCGGACGCCGTGCTCGACGAGATCAACGAGCGCGCCGTCGAAGAGGCGCTGCTGATCAAGGAGAAGGAAGGCGGCGAATCGACGGTGACCGTGCTGACCGCCGGTCCCGAGCGCGCCACCGAGGCGATCCGCAAGGCGCTGTCGATGGGCGCCGACAAGGCCGTGCACGTGCTCGACGACGGGCTGCACGGGTCGGACATGGTCCAGACCGGGTGGACGCTGGCCCGTGCGCTTGGCACCGTCGAGGGCACCGAGCTGGTCATCGCAGGCAACGAGGCCACCGACGGTGTCGGCGGTGCCGTGCCTGCCATCATCGCCGAGTACCTGGGCCTGCCCCAGCTGACGCACCTGCGCAAGGTGACCGTCGAGGGTGGCAAGGTGACCGGCGAGCGCGAGACCGACGACGGCGTGTTCACCGTCGAGGCTCCGCTGCCCGCGGTGGTGAGTGTCACCGAGAAGATCAACGAGCCGCGCTTCCCGTCCTTCAAGGGCATCATGGCCGCCAAGAAGAAGGAAGTGACCACGCTGACGCTGGCCGAGATCGGCGTCGAGGGCGACGAGGTCGGTGTGGCCAACGCCGGTACCAAGGTGACCTCGTCGACCCCGAAGCCGCCGAAGACGGCAGGCGAGAAGGTCACCGACGAGGGCGACGGCGGCACGAAGGTCGCCGAGTACCTGGTTGCTCAGAAAATCATCTAGCTGGACCTCACCGAAAATCTCACGAAAGACCCAGAGGCAGAACTCATGGCTGAAGTACTTGTGCTCGTCGAACACGCCGACGGTGCCCCGAAGAAGGTCACCGCCGAACTCATCACCGCCGCCCGCGCATTGGGCGAGCCGTCGGCTGTCGTCGTCGGCAAGCCGGGCCTGTCCGCCGGGCTCGTCGACAGCCTGAAGGCCGCCGGTGCGGCGAAGATCTACGTCGCCGAGTCCGACGACGCGGACAGCTACCTGATCACGCCGTTCGTGGACGTGCTGGCATCGCTGGTGGAGTCCGCTTCGCCTGCCGGTGTTGTGCTGGCCGCCTCCGCGGACGGCAAGGAGATCGGCGGCCGGCTCGCGGCGCGCATCGGCGCGGGTGTGCTGACCGACGTCGTTGAGCTGAAGGAGGGCGGCAAGGCCGTCCACTCCATCTTCGGTGGCGCCTACACCGTGGACGCCGAGGCCACCGGCGATACCGCGGTGATCACCGTCCGTCCCGGTGCGATCGAGGCCGAGGCCGCCGACGGCGCCGGTGAGGTCGTCGCCGTCGAGGTGCCCGCACAGGCCGAGAACGCCACGAAGATCACCAAGCGCGAGCCCGCGGTGGCCGGCGATCGCCCGGAGCTCACCGAGGCCACGGTCGTGGTCTCCGGTGGCCGCGGCGTGGGAAGCGCCGAGAACTTCAGCGTCGTCGAGGATTTGGCGGACTCGCTGGGAGCGGCTGTCGGCGCGTCGCGTGCCGCGGTGGACTCCGGCTACTACCCGGGCCAGTTCCAGGTGGGCCAGACCGGCAAGACCGTGTCGCCACAGCTGTACATCGCGCTGGGCATCTCCGGGGCGATCCAGCACCGCGCAGGCATGCAGACGTCCAAGACGATCATTGCGGTCAACAAGGACGAGGAGGCGCCGATCTTCGAGATCGCCGACCTCGGCATCGTCGGTGACCTGTTCAAGGTCGCCCCGCAGCTGACCGAGGCGGTCAAGGCCCGCAAGGGGTAACTTTTTCTCCGCTGAGCAAACGCAAAATCGCACGTTTCGCATTGCGGACGTGCGATTTTGCGTCTCAGCCAGACACAGGTGCCACAAATAGTCACTTGGCGCTCACGGACACGTCACCATGACGATGCCGTTTCGAGAGGCGGGCGCGCGACCGTGCAGTCGTGAGCACCGCTTCAGTTCTGATAGCCGCTGACCAACCGAGCGGTCCGACCATCTCGGCGCCGCGTTACTCCCTGCTGCTGTCCACCGACCCCGCGCTGATCGAAGCCGCTCAGCGACTTCGTCATGACGTGTTCACCTCAGAGCCGGGTTTCACAGTTTCCGGCGCCGGCCCAGGATTTGAATCAGGGCGAGACGCCGACCGGTTCGACGAGTTCTGCGATCACCTGCTGGTCCGCGAGGACAACACCGGTGAGCTGGTCGGCTGCTACCGCATGCTTCCGCCGCCGGGAGCCATCGCCGCCGGCGGGCTCTACACCGCAACGGAATTCGACGTCACCGGCCTGGATTCGCTACGGCCGTCGCTGGTCGAGATGGGCCGCGCCGTGGTCCGCGACGACCACCGCAACGGCGGCGTGGTGCTGCTCATGTGGGCGGGCATCCTGGCCTACCTCGACCGGTGCGGCTACGACTACGTCACGGGTTGCGTCTCGGTGCCCGTTGAGGATTCGGACGCGCCAGGAAGCCAGATCCGCGGTGTCAGGGATTTCGTGCTGCGCAGGCACGCCGCCCCTCCGGACTACACCGTGTACCCGTACCGGCCGGTGACGATCGACGGCAAGGGTCTGGACGCCATCGATCCGCCCACACGGGTGGCCGTTCCGCCGCTGATGCGCGGCTACCTGCGCCTCGGCGCGCAGGTGTGCGGTGAACCCGCCCACGACCCCGACTTCGGCGTCGGCGACTTCCCTGCGCTGCTCGACAAACGCAGGGCCGACACGAGATACCTGAAACGGCTGCGGTCGGTCGCCGCGGCGAGCGACATGGCCGACGGGATCGCGTCGTGAGTGCCGCCGCGGACGCGAGGAGTCCCTGGGTGCCCCGCGCGACGTGTGATGCCAGCTGCCTGGCCGCGGGCGGCGCGCCGAGCGGCAGGCCGGTCGTCGTGGCCGTCCGAGTCGCGGTTCGGGCGACGCTGGCGGTCATTCTGCTCTCGGCGGTTCCGCTGCTGGCGATTCCGATGCCCGGCCGTTCACACATCCAGCGTGGCTACTGTCGACTCATGCTGCGCGCGCTCGGCGTGCGAATCACCGTGTCCGGCGGGCCCATTCGCAACCTGCGCGGCGTGCTCGTGGTGAGCGGCCATGTGTCCTGGGTCGACATCTTCTCGATCGGCGCCGTGATGCCCGGTTCGTTCGTCGCCAAGGCCGAGATGATCAGCTGGCCCGGCCTCGGTATCGCCGCGCGCCTGATGAAGGTCATCCCGATCGAACGGGCGAGCCTGCGGCGGTTGCCCGACGTGGTGGGGATGGTCGCCACTCGACTGGGCGCCGGGCAGACCGTGGTGGCGTTCCCCGAGGGCACCACGTGGTGCGGCCTGGCCTACGGATCCTTCCGGCCCGCGATGTTCCAGGCCGCCGTCGACGCGGGCAGGCCGGTTCAGCCACTGCGGCTCAAGTACCACCACCGCGACGGCACGCCGTCGACCGTCGCCGCCTACGTGGGCGACGACACCTTGATGGCGTCGATCCGCCGCCTGGTCACCGCCCGCCGCACCATCGTGCACGTGCAGGTCGAGTCGCTGCAGTTGCCGGGAACGGACCGGCGTGACCTGGCCGCGCGCTGCGAAGCGGCGGTCCGCGGGGACACCGAGCGACGGGCACACGGGCACGCGCTGGTCGCCTGACCGGGGATTCAAGGCAGTCGCTGTGCGGCGGCTAGCATGGAACGGTTATGTCCACCGACAAGTCGGTCTACCTGGATCACGCCGCCACCACCCCGATGCATCCCGCTGCCATCGAGGCGATGACGGCTGTGCTCGCGACGGTCGGCAACGCCTCGTCGCTGCACGGCACCGGACGCGTGGCGCGCCGCCGCATGGAGGAGTCGCGCGAGACGCTGGCCAAGCTGCTGGGCGCACGCCCGTCCGAAGTCGTGTTCACCGCAGGCGGCACCGAGAGCGACAACCTGGCCGTCAAGGGCATCTACTGGGCGCGCCGCGACGCCGAACCCCGCCGTCGGCGCATCATCACCACCGCGGTCGAACATCATGCGGTGCTCGACTCGGTCGAATGGCTTGCCGAACACGAAGGCGCCGAGGTGACCTGGCTGCCGACCGCGTCCGACGGCTCGGTCGCGCCCGCCGCACTCCGGGAAGCCTTGAAGGAGCACGACGACGTGGCTCTGGTGTCGGTGATGTGGGCCAACAACGAGGTCGGCACCATCATGCCGTTGGCGGAACTGGCCTCGGTGGCCGCGGAATTCGACGTTCCGATGCACAGCGACGCGGTGCAGGCGATCGGTCAGATACCGGTCGACTTCACGGCGAGCGGACTGTCGGCGATGAGCATCACGGCACACAAGTTCGGCGGCCCGACCGGTGTCGGCGCGCTGCTGTTGCGGCGCGACACCGCATGCGTGCCACTTCTGCACGGCGGCGGACAGGAACGCGATGTCCGTTCGGGCACACCGGATGTCGCAGGCGCGGTGGCGATGGCCAAGGCCGCCGAGGTGGCGATCGAGGGCATGGAGGCCACCAGTGCGCGGGTGCAGGTGTTGCGTGACCGTCTGGTCGACGGCGTGCTGTCCAGCATCGACGATGTTGCGCTCAACGGCGCGACGGGCGCGCAACGGCTTCCTGGCAACGCGCACTTCACCTTCCGCGGCTGTGAGGGTGATTCCTTGCTGATGCTGCTGGATGCCAAAGGCGTCGAATGCTCGACGGGTTCGGCGTGCACGGCCGGTGTCGCGCAGCCTTCGCATGTGCTCACCGCGATGGGCGCCGACCCGGCCAGCGCCCGCGGATCGCTGCGGCTTTCGCTGGGCCACAACAGCGTCGAGGCCGACGTCGACACCGCACTCGACGTGCTACCCGGCGCGGTGAACCGCGCGCGGCAGGCCGCGCTGGCCAGTTCGGGGGCGGTCGAGTAGCGATGAGCGCTTGCGCGAAGTGGGGGCACCTCCCGCCCGAAGGGCAGGGGGACAGACGATGATGCGGGTTCTGGTCGCGATGAGCGGGGGCGTGGACTCGTCCGTGGCCGCCGCGCGGATGGTCGACGCGAGCCATGACGTGGTCGGCGTGCACCTGGCGCTGTCGGCGACACCGGGAACACTGCGCACCGGCTCGCGGGGATGCTGCTCGAAGGAAGACGCAGGCGATGCGCGCCGAGTCGCCGACATCCTCGACATTCCCTTCTACGTATGGGATTTCGCGGACAGGTTCAAAGAAGACGTCATCGACGACTTCGTGTCGTCCTATGCCCGCGGCGAAACCCCGAACCCCTGCGTGCGGTGCAACGAGCGGATCAAGTTCTCCGCGCTGTCGGCTCGTGCGCTGGCGCTCGGGTTCGACGCCGTCGCGACCGGTCACTACGCGCGGCTGTCGGATGGCCGGCTGCGGCGCGCCGTCGACCACGACAAGGACCAGTCGTACGTACTCGGTGTGCTGACCGCCCAGCAGCTGCGCCATGCGCTGTTCCCGATCGGCGACACACCCAAGCCGCAGATCCGCGAGGAGGCCGCCCGCCGCGGTCTGGCCGTCGCCGAGAAGCCCGACAGCCACGACATCTGCTTCATCCCGTCCGGCGATACCAGGGCGTTCCTCGGTAGCCGCATCGGTGTGCGGCGCGGCACCGTGGTGGACGCGGGCGGCACGGTGCTGGCCGAACACGACGGCGTGCACGGCTTCACCATCGGCCAGCGCAAGGGTCTCGGTATCGCAGGCCCGGGCCCCGACGGGCGTCCCCGCTATGTGACGGCCATCGACGCCGACACCGCGACCGTGCACGTCGGCGCCGCCGCCGACCTCGAGGTGTGGACGCTGACCGGGGAGAACCCCGTGTTCACCTCGGGTGCCACACCGCGCGGACCGGTGGAGTGTTCGGTGCAGGTGCGGGCGCACGGCGGTATCGCCGACGCCGTGGCCGAGGTGCGCGGCGGCAACCTGGTCGTCGATCTGCGTGCGCCACTGCTCGGCGTGGCGGCGGGCCAGACGATGGTGCTCTACCGCCCCTACGCCGACGGCGACGAAGTGATCGGCAGTGCCACAATCGCGCGTAGTTCTTAGTTGGGCACCTTGTCCATGATGTTCGTCATGATGACGTCGGGAACCGACTCGGGAAACGAACAGAAGGAAACCTCGGCCAGCACGACGTTCTTTATTCGGTAGTCGCGACCGCACGCACCCGCCGAGCGCATCCGTAGTGTGTCGGCATCGGCTGTCCACTCACCGATGAATGTCGACCCGAGTTCCGTTGACCCGCAGTCATATACCCGGCCGACCAGATCGGCGAACGCGTGCCGTGCGGTTTCTGGATCGCGGTATGCGGCGGCACCCTCCGAGATCAGCCCGCCGTCGGGCGGGTTCTGGAAGGTCGTCTTGTGAAACTCCTCCACCTCGGGCCCGAACGTCTGCGTCTCGGCGAAGTACCACTGGCACTCCCGCGGCGTGCCGTTCATCAGGTCGCTGACGTCGACGGGGATCTTGCCGTCCATGCTCGGCACGATCGTCAGGCTCTCGCCCGCGCCCGTGATCGCCCGCATCTGAGACTGGTCGAGCATCACCGATTCCACGTCGATCGGAGACTGCGATTCATCGTCGATGCCCGGCGCGGCCCGCATCGGGGTACCCTGGATGGTTTGCGCGCAGCCCGCGGCCAGCAGCGTGACGGCACTCAACACCGCCAGTCGGGCTGCCGCAGAGGACATGGAGTCGGCTCCTTCCTGTTTCGCAGACTAACGCGAGTGGCGGGTGTGGCGAATAGTGTTGGTGAAGTGAATAGTGATCTCGCTCCTCCCGTGCACGGATTCGCCGCGGGCACCGGCATCGGATCCTGGCCGGGTACATCGGCGCGGGAGGCCGCCGAGATCGTGGTCGGTGAGTTGCATCGATTGCCGCATCTGGTGGAGTTGCCCGCCCGCGGAATCGGGGCCGACCTCATCGGCCGGGCCGGTGCGCTGCTCGTCGACATCACCATCGACACCGTGCCTCGCGGCTACCGCGTCGCCGCGGGGCGAAGTGCCGTGACCCGCCGCGCGGCCAGCCTGCTCGCCGAGGACATCGACGCGCTCGAGGAGGCATGGGAGAAGGCCGGCCTGCGTGGGACGGAGCGAGCCGTCAAAGTGCAGGCGCCCGGTCCGATCACGCTCGCGGCGCAGCTCGAGCTCACCGGCGGGCACCGGGCCATCACAGATCCGGGTGCCGTGCGCGACCTGGCACGATCGCTGGCCGAAGGCGTGGCGGCACACCGCGCCGACGTCGCCAGGCGGCTGGAATGTCCGGTCGTGGTCCAGTTCGACGAACCGTCGCTACCCGCGGCGCTGGCGGGCCGGCTGACCGGCGTTACCAGCCTGTCGCCGGTACACCCGGTCGACGAATCGGTGGCGGCCGCGTTGATCGACGAATGTGTGGCGGTGGTCGGTGGCGAGGTGGCGCTGCACAGCTGCGCGGGGGCACTGCCCTGGCCGATGCTGCAGCGCGGTGCCCTGCGCGCGGTGTCGTTCGACCTGTCGACACTCACGGCAGGCGACCTCGACGGCGTTGGCGAGTTCGTCGAGTCGGGCCGCACCGTGATGCTCGGCGTGGTGCCCGCGACAGCGCCCGACAGCCGCCCGTCGGCCGAGGAGGTGGCCGGGCTGGTGGTCGACTTCACCGATCGACTCGGTTTCGCCCGCGCGATACTGCCCGACCGGATCGGTGTCACGCCGACATGCGGGGTG
This sequence comes from uncultured Actinomycetota bacterium, assembly GCA_963716505.1. Classification (GTDB taxonomy): domain Bacteria; phylum Actinomycetota; class Actinomycetes; order Mycobacteriales; family Mycobacteriaceae; genus Mycobacterium. The sequence continues at coordinate 291,055 of CAVQTL010000018.1, read as the reverse complement.
GCCGGCGCGACCCCCCAATGGGCCCGCACCGCGATCGAACTGGCCCAGAAGGCGGCCGACGCCATCGCCGACGACCCCGCCGCGATCTTGAAATAGTGTTTGCCCGGCAAAGGTCTGTGCAACAATGCAAGCGCGGACCCTGGGTTCGACAAACCCAGTTGGTCAGGAAAGGGATCGTGGCGCACTCGACTGTTCGCTTTGCGGCGGGAGCCAGCGTGGTCGCGGCGTCTCTACTGATCGTCGGTCCGAACCCGGCGCAGGCGGTAGCCGACAAGCACGGTTCAGGCTCGCACTCCAATAAGGATTACCGGAAGAACGGCTCGAGCGGCCAAGGCGGCGGCGCCAACCGAATCGCGTCGAACTTGGTGCAGGACGTCCTCATCATCAGCGGCACAGTCGTCGGTGACAAGGATCCGAAACCAGATCTCGCTCCTCCGCTGATGGATCGCGGAACCGGCCGCAGCGATGTCGAGGACCTTGCCGTCGTGAACAGCTTTGCCGTGCAAGATCAGACCGCCATGCGGTCTGCGGCCGTGGCCCCGGCCGAGGCGCCCGCAGGCGACAACCTATCGGCCGCCGCGCCGCGGCCCAGGGGCGGCTATTCGGGTCAGCCCGTTATGTCGTTCCGGGCACCGCGCGTCACCATCGGCAACGGCCGCACCCCAGGAACACACTCCCGTCAACCCGAGGCGGTGCTCGTGCACGGCAGCCTTGTCTCGCCCGCGGCGGAGACGCCCGCTGTGCCGACGGCGATCGAGATCAACATCCCGCCCCTGCCCCCACCGCTGCCGCCGGTCGAGCGCATGCGCCCTGCTCTGCTGGTCGTGGGGGAGTACGGTATCGGGACGACCGACACGGTGACCGATCCGCTGGCGGGCGTCGCAGGCTTGTTCTTGATACCCGCTATCGGGGCTGTCCTCGGTTATCGACAGGCACGGGCGGCCCAGTCGTTTCGGCAGTCACTCCGAACGTAGATCCTTGCGCAGGATCTTGCCCGACGCCGACTTCGGAATCGTGTCGATGAATGCCACCTGACGAACCTTCTTGTACGGCGCGACCTCGGCAGCGACGAACTCCATCACCTCGGCCTCGGTCAGGTCGGCTCCGGACTGCTTGACCACAAACGCTTTTGGCACCTCTTCGCCCGATTCGGTGTCGCGCACGCCGATCACTGCGGCGTCGGCGATCGCCGGATGGGTGAGAAGCAGCGCCTCCAGTTCGGCAGGCGGCACCTGGTAGCCCTTGTACTTGATGAGTTCCTTGAGCCGGTCGACGATGTAGACGCAGCCCGAGGAATCGACGCGGGCCATGTCTCCGGTGCGCAGCCAGCCGTCGTCGTCGATGGTTTCCCTGGTGGCCTTGTCATTACCTAGATAGCCGGCCATCACGTTCGGCCCCTTGAACCACAGCTCGCCGGTCCCACTGAGACCCTTTGCAGGAATGGCGATTTCGTCGCCGCTGTCCGGATCGATGAGCTTGGAGACAGAGTTGGCCGCTGTCCAGCCTGCGGCGCCGATCGGGGCGATGGACCCGACGAGACGCTTGCCGCCGTCCAGCGGGGTGCAGTGGCTGACGGGGCTGAGCTCGGTCATGCCGTATCCCTGCACCACGCGACAACCGATACGGTCGGCGACCGCGTGGCCGAGATCTTCGTCCAACGGTGCCGCGCCGGACAGCACCGCACGCAGCGTCGACGTGTCGTAGTTGTTCACCAACGGATGTTTTGCCAGCGCAACCGCCACCGGCGGCGCGATGTAGGCGACGGTCACCTTGTGGTTCGCGATGTTGGCGAGGAACTCCTCGAGATCGAAGCTGGGCATCATCACCAGTCGCGCCCGCGCATGCAGAACGGCGTTGAGCAACACCGTCATTCCGTAGATGTGGAAAAACGGCATGATCGCGATCACCACGTCGTCGGGCTGCACGTCCTGCACCGGGCGGGTCTGCGCGACGTTGGCGACCAGGTTGCGATGGGTGAGCATCACGCCCTTGGGATTGCCGGTCGTGCCCGAGCTGTACGGCAACACGGCGAGGTGGGTCGCGGGGTCGAAGCTGACCTCCGGCACAGCCGCCCCCGCACCCAGAAGATCCGCGGCGCTGGGGTGACCGTCCGCGCCGTCGAGCACCACCAGCTGATCGTCGGACATACCCACCGCCGCGGCGGCCTCCTTGGCCTGGGGGAGTAGCGCGCTGACGGCGATGAGCATCGTGGCCTTCGAGTCCGTCAGCTGCTTGACGATGTCCTTCGCGGTGAACAGCACATTGATCGTGGTGGCCGTCGCGCCGGCGCGCAGGATGCCGTGGAAGGCGATCGCGAAAGCCGTGCTGTTCGGCGCCAGCAATCCGACGACATCGCCGACGCCGATGCCCCGGCCGGCCAGCGCACCGGCGAATGAATTAATTTTGCCGACGGTCGCGCGGTAGCTGGTTTCGCTGCCCGTCTTCGCATCTACCAGCGCGACGCGGTCGGCGTCGGCGTCGTCGATGTTGCCGAACAGGTATTCGTAGACACTGGTATCGGGGATGTCGACGTCGGGGAACGGGCTAGCGAAGCTCATGGCGTCGATAGAACCATGTCGGCCATGCGCCGGGTCATGCTTCGTCGAGCTGCCGGATGAGCTTCTTCGGCGCGACCATACGGAACGACGCGTCGATCAGCTCGCGCACCTCGCCCCAGTCGACCTTCTTCGTCGCCGCGAAATCCAGCCCGAGCCATCCCGACGCCCCCATGTACGCGGGATAGAAGAACCGAGTGTCCTGCTCGAGCGCCCTGCGGTCGCTCTCGTCGACCTTGACCAGGACCGAGCGCGGGTACTGGATGTAGTCACCCTTGGTCGCGGGCTTGGCGCTGCCGCTGTACATCACGAATATCTTCGGCGCGCAGAAGACCGGTCGACCCCACGACACCTTTTCGAACGCGTCGGGGAAGCCCAAGGCGATCGTGCGCACCTCCGCGAGATCGGGATCGTCATCGCGGAACATGATCGGGTGCGGCATCTCGCCAAGCTACCCGTTGCGCGACATCTGTTCGGCGCGCAACTTTGCGTGCATCTCCCACGGCGCCTGCGGTAAGACATGCCCGGTTTCCAACAGCGACTTGAGGTTCGACATGACCGCCGCCCAGCCCGCCGCGGCCGCCTCGTAGTTCGACTTGTCGGGGATGTCGTCGTGGGTCACCGTCAGCCGGACGATGTCGTGGTGCGGCTCGATGTCGAAGCGCACGACGGACGGCGTGTCCGCCTCGTCGGCGCCGCCGAACGTCATCACGAGCCGACGCGGCGGCGTCGCCTCGATCACCTCGCCCACGACGTCGGCGATTCCCGATCCGTCGGTGCGCCGGTGTTCCCAACGTGACCCCGGCTGCCAGTCCGACACATTGCTGTGCCCCCAGTAGTCGGCCGTGAGGTCGGCGTCGGTGAGCGCCTGCCACACCTTCTCGGGGCTGCTGTGAATGTAGGTCACGTACACAAACGATGGTTTGCCGTCCGTTGCGGCCATTTCCGCCTCCTCTGCCTTTTGCTTCAGCGCACGTAGCGCGTGAAGCCGTGAATATTCGAACTCCTGGATCCAGCGATGCTGAATCTCGTGCAGCGGAACAGGATTCAAGTAGTGCAGCTTGAGTCGTCCACGCCGCACGCTGCTGATGAGATTGGCCGACTCGAGCACCGACAGATGCTGGCTCACCGACTGGCGCGCCATTTCGAGGTACTCGCACAGCTGGCCAAGCGTCTGGCCGTTGTCCTGTCGCAGCCGATCCAGCAGCAGCCGACGGCCCGGGTCCGCCAGCGCCTTGAAGACCATGTCCATCTGGTCGTCCGCCACCCGACCATTATGCAGGTAGTTACCTGCATATGGTCAAACACGCAGGTGGGACAGCCTGGTCTGGGCTTTCGTGTCACAGTGCTCCGATAGCCTGCGAGGGTGAGCCCCAAGGCAACCGAGGCGCGCAAGGCGCTCGCCGAACAGTCCGAAGACGCCCCCGATGCCGATCTGCGCCGCCGTTGGCAGGAATTGGCCGACGAGGTGCGTGACCACCAGTTCCGCTATTACGTCAGGGATGCGCCGATCGTCTCCGACGCGGAATTCGACAAGCTGTTGCGCGAGTTGCAGGCGCTCGAAGACGACCACCCCGAGCTGCGGACCCCCGATTCGCCGACGCAGCTGGTCGGCGGCGCAGGCTTCGCGACCGACTTCACGTCCGCCGACCATCTCGAGCGGATGCTGAGCCTGGACAATGTCTTCACTCCCGAGGAGTTGGCGGCGTGGGCGGCGCGCACGAAGCGTGAGATCGGAGACGACGCCCATTACCTGTGCGAGCTCAAGATCGACGGGGTGGCGCTGGCGCTGGTCTACCGTGACGGCAAGCTGGAGCGCGCGGCGACGCGTGGCGACGGCCGCACCGGCGAAGACGTCACGCTCAATGCCCGCACCATCGAAGATGTACCCGAGAAGCTCACTGGCTCAAAGGAGTTCCCGACGCCGCGCGTGCTGGAGGTTCGGGGTGAGGTGTTTTTCCGGCTGGCCGACTTCGAAGACCTCAACGCCGGTCTCGTCGCAGAGGGCAAGCCGCCGTTCGCCAATCCGCGCAACAGTGCGGCCGGGTCGCTGCGGCAGAAGAATCCAGCGGTCACCGCCCGCCGCAAGCTCCGGATGATCTGCCACGGCCTCGGCCGATCGGAGGGCTTCAGCCCGAGGACGCTGCACGACGCGTATCGAGCGCTCAAGGCGTGGGGCCTGCCGGTGTCGGATCACACCGCGAAGGTCAAGGGCATCGACGCCGTCACCGAACGCATCGCCTACTGGGGCGAGCACCGCCATGACGTCGAACACGAAATCGACGGTCTCGTCGTCAAAGTCGACGAGGTCGCACTGCAGCGGCGACTCGGCTCGACGTCACGCGCGCCGCGGTGGGCCATCGCCTACAAGTACCCGCCGGAGGAGGCGACGACCAAGCTGCTCGACATCAAGGTCAACGTCGGGCGCACCGGCCGGGTCACCCCGTTCGCCTTCATGGAACCCGTCAAGGTCGCCGGTTCGACGGTCAGCCAGGCCACGCTGCACAACGCATCGGAGGTCAAGCGCAAGGGGGTGTTCATCGGCGACACGGTGGTCATCCGCAAGGCGGGCGACGTGATCCCCGAAGTGCTGGGACCCGTCGTCGATCTGCGCGACGGCTCCGAACGCGAATTCGTCATGCCCACAGCGTGTCCCGAGTGCGGAACGAAGCTCGCCCCGGCCAAGGAGGGCGACGCCGACATCCGCTGCCCCAACGCCCGGTCGTGTCCGGCGCAGCTGCGGGAGCGGGTGTTCCACGTCTCCGGGCGCGGTGCGTTCGACATCGAAGGGCTTGGCTACGAAGCCGCGGTCGCGCTGCTGCAGGCAGGCGTCATCACCGACGAAGGCGATCTGTTCACCCTCGGCAGCCAGGATCTGCTGCGCACGGAGCTGTTCAAGACCAAGGACGGCAACCTGTCGGCCAACGGCAAGCGCCTGCTGGTGAACCTGCACGATGCCAAGGCACACCCGTTGTGGCGGGTGCTCGTCGCGCTGTCGATCCGGCACGTAGGCCCGACGGCCGCCCGCGCGCTGGCAACCGAATACGGCGACCTCGACGCGATCATGGCGGCCTCCGAGGAGGAGTTGTCGGTGGTCGAGGGTGTGGGTCCGACCATCGCGGCCGCGGTCACCGAGTGGTTCACCGTCGACTGGCACCGCGCCATCGTCGACAAGTGGCGCACCGCGGGCGTGCGGATGGCCGACGAACGTGACGCCAGCATCGAACGCACGCTGGAGGGGCTCTCCATCGTGGTGACCGGATCGCTGACCGGGTTCTCCCGCGACGACGCCAAGGAGGCGATCGTCGCACGCGGCGGCAAGGCGGCCAGCTCGGTGTCGAAAAAGACCGCCTTTGTGGTGGCGGGCGATTCGCCGGGCTCGAAATACGACAAGGCCGTCGAACTCGGGGTGCCGGTCCTCGACGAGGCAGGCTTTCAAACGCTGCTGGAGGACGGTCCGGACGGCGTCTGAGGGTCAGTCGGCCGAGCGATCGACTCAGCGCAGGAGCGTCGCGACGATCCCGGCGAGGTAGCCCAGCCGCGCCACCTCCGACGGCCGGAACGCCGGGCCTCCCGGCCGGCCGAGCACCACAGCGGTGTGCTCGTCGCCCAATGGCGCGGCGGCCAACGTGGTGGCCATGTCCCGCCAAACCTGGGGCACCCAGTCGGCGTCGCCGTCGAGCGCCTTGGCGGAGTCGATCGGTAACCAGGGCACCTCCTTGGTATGCGTCTCCGGGGCGCCGTGGCTGCCGACGATGCGCTCGATGCCCGATTCGGTCAGCCGCACGACGGTGCACCAGCCCACGCGCAACACGTGCGGCGCCTCATCGGCGAGTACCTGCAGCCTCGCGTGCCTGTTCGGTGCCGCGGCGATGTGGTCGACCAGCTCCAGCTCCCGATGGGCCTCCAGCAGGCCGGTGTGTGGCCGGATGCTGTCCACCCGTACCCCGCTGAGGTTCTCCGCCGCAGTGATCAGCATGTCGGGCATCGCACCGGGCGGCAGTTCGACGACCAGATCGTCGATGGCGTAACCCGCGCCGCGTTCCACCACATCGAGGGACAGGATGTCGGCGCCCACCGAGCCGAGCGCCACGGCCACCGAGCCGAGGCTGCCCGGTCGATCCTCCAGCTGGACCCGCAGCAGATACGAAGGCACGCGCAACACTGTCGCACAGGGGCACGGGCTCGGCATTCCGGCCGACGACCGCTCGCGGGAGGAGTCAACAGCAGCGCGTGGCGCTTGACTAGGCTTCGGAGTCGTGCAGATCTCCCGAGACGAGGTAGCCCACCTCGCCCGCCTGGCCCGCCTGGCGTTGAGCGACGACGAGCTGGACAGCTTCGCCGGCCAGCTCGGCGCCATCCTCGAGCACGTCGGCCAGATCCAGGCCGTCGACGTGACCGATGTCGAGGCCACCGACAACCCCCTGACGTCGGTCAACGTCACCCGGCCCGACGTCGTCGAACCGGGGCTGTCGCAGGAGGAGGCGCTGGCGCAGGCGCCCAAATCGGCCGACGGCCGTTTCGCCGTGCCGCGGATCCTGGAGGAGGCCGAATGAGCACCACAGGCAGCGACGTCACCCGGCTCGACGCGGCGACGCTTGGCGCCAAGATCGCCGCCAAGGAGCTGTCGTCGGCGGAGGTGACCAGGGCCTGCCTGGACCGGATCGCCGAAACGGATGGCCAGTATCGGGCGTTCCTGCACGTCGCGGAGGAGCAGGCGCTGACCGCGGCCACCCGCGTGGATGCCGCCGTCGCGGCGGGCGATGAGCTGCCGTCGCCGCTCGCCGGTGTCCCGTTGGCGCTCAAGGACGTCTTCACCACCACGGACATGCCGACCACCTGCGGGTCGAAGATCCTCGAGGGATGGACGTCGCCCTACGACTCGACGGTCGTGACGCGCCTGCGTGCCGCGGGCATCCCGATTCTGGGCAAGACGAACATGGACGAGTTCGCGATGGGTTCGTCCACCGAGAACTCGGCGTTCGGCCCGACGCGCAATCCCTGGGATGTCGACCGGGTGCCGGGTGGCTCCGGGGGCGGCAGCGCCGCGGCATTGGCCGCGTTTCAGGCACCGCTGGCGATCGGGTCGGATACCGGCGGGTCGATCCGGCAACCCGCCGCGCTGACCGCGACGGTCGGCGTCAAGCCCACCTATGGCACGGTGTCGCGCTACGGCCTGGTTGCGTGCGCGTCGTCGCTGGATCAGGGCGGGCCCTGCGCCCGCACCGTGCTCGACACCGCGCTGCTGCACCAGGTGATCGCCGGTCACGACCCGAGGGACTCGACGTCGATCGACGCCGATGTGCCCGACATCGTCGCCGCGGCCAGGACAGGCGCCGACGGCGACCTGCGCGGTGTCAAGGTCGGGGTGGTTCGTCAGCTGCGCGGCGAGGGCTACCAGGAGGGCGTGCTGTCGTCGTTCAACGCCGCGGTCGACAAGCTCACCGAGCTGGGTGCCGAGGTGTCCGAAGTCGACTGCCCGCACTTCGACTTCTCGCTGCCCGCCTACTACCTGATCCTGCCGTCGGAAGTGTCGTCGAACCTGGCCCGGTTCGACGGCATGCGGTACGGCCTTCGGGTGGGCGACGACGGGACGCACAGTGCCGAGGAGGTGATGGCGCTGACGCGCGCGGCCGGCTTCGGCCCGGAAGTCAAGCGCCGCATCATGATTGGTACATACGCGCTGTCGGCGGGCTATTACGACGCGTACTACAACCAGGCGCAGAAAGTGCGCACGCTGATCGCCCGCGACCTCGACGAGGCGTATCGGAAGGTCGATGTGCTGGTGTCACCCGCGACCCCGACCACTGCGTTCCCGCTGGGCGAGAAGGTCGACGATCCGCTGGCGATGTACCTGTTCGACCTCTGCACGCTGCCGCTGAACCTGGCCGGGCACTGCGGGATGTCGGTGCCATCGGGCCTGTCACCCGACGACGATCTGCCGGTCGGACTGCAGATCATGGCCCCTGCGCTCGCCGACGACCGGCTCTACCGCGTCGGCGCCGCCTACGAGGCCGCCCGCGGGGCACTGCCGACAGCGGTGTAGCCCGACAAGCTGCCCGCAACGGCGACAGAGGGGAAGATAGGCCAAGCGGACGCGAGGAGCAGGAGAACAGATGCGCATTGGCACCCTGACCGGCGGCGGCGACTGTCCTGGTCTGAACGCGGTCATCCGGGCGATCGTTCGCACCTGTGACGTGCGGTACGGCTCATCCGTCGTCGGCTTCCAGGACGGCTGGCGAGGTCTGCTCGAGGACCGCCGCATCCAGCTGCGCAACGACGACCGCAACGACCGGCTGCTCGCCAAGGGCGGCACGATGCTCGGCACCGCGCGGGTGCATCCGGACAAGCTGAGGGCGGGCCTCGACCAGATCAAGCAGACGCTGGACGACAACGGGATCGACGTGCTGATCCCGATCGGCGGCGAAGGCACCCTGACCGCGGCTCATTGGCTGTCCGAGGAAAACGTTCCCGTCGTCGGTGTGCCAAAGACCATCGACAACGACATCGACTGCACCGACGTGACGTTCGGCCACGACACCGCGTTGGGCGTCGCCAGTGAGGCCATCGATCGGCTGCACAGCACCGCCGAATCGCATCAGCGGGTGATGCTCGTCGAGGTGATGGGGCGCCACGCCGGTTGGATCGCGCTGAACGCAGGCCTGGCTTCGGGTGCGCACATGACGCTGATTCCCGAGCAGCCGTTCGACGTCGAGGAGGTGTGCCGGCTGATCAAGCAGCGCTTCGTGCGCGGCGATGCGCATTTCATCTGCGTGGTGGCCGAAGGCGCCAAACCCGCTGAGGGCTCAATGAAGTTGCGCGAAGGCGGGATTGACGAGTTCGGGCACGAGAAGTTCACCGGCGTCGCCCAGCAGCTGGCCTACGAGGTCGAGAAGCGGATCAACAAAGAGGTGCGGGTGACCGTTCTCGGCCACGTGCAGCGCGGCGGCACGCCGACCCCGTATGACCGCGTGCTCGCCACGCGATTCGGTGTCAACGCCGCCGACGCCGCCCATGCCGGCGAGTACGGGATGATGGTGTCGCTGCGGGGCCAGGAGATCGGCCGCGTCCCGCTCGCCGATGCCGTCCGCCAGCTGAAACTGGTTCCGCAGAGCCGCTATGACGACGCCGCCGAATTCTTCGGCTGAGTTCAGTTATAGAAGCGGCGCAGGTCCGGCCACAGCTTCGACCACATCACCGGGTCGCACAGTGCGATCTCGGTGCCGTCCTCTTCGTTGGGGATGACCCCGCGGTGCGTCGCGACGACGCGACAATTTGTGAAAGTCGATGCCGGACGCCCCACCACGACTACCTGGCTGCCTGAGGAATCCGGCGGTGGACCCCAGTCGGCGTAGGACATGTGGCCCGAATACGGTTGCGGTAGACCGAATTCAGGGCCGTAGTGCTCGATTGCTCCCGCCTGGCCGTAGTTTCGGGTGAAGATCACCGAACCGGGTTCGGCCAGCGCCCATGCACGTGCCACGGACGCGGTGAACTCACGCCAGCCGACCTGCTCGCCCTGTTCCTTGTTCACTGCCAGCACGGGGGTCAGCTTGCCGACAGGCAACACCGGCAGCGCAACGACCACCGACGTGGCCGCACCGGCCACCGCCACCGTCGATGCCGCCACCGGGCGCCGCGACACCCACTGCCACGCCGGTTCGGCCCCGGCCGCCAGCAGCACGAGCAGCAGCGGCATCGTGTAATAAGGCTTACCGCCCATCGCCAAGGTCACCGCACACAGCACGGGGTAGGACACCGCCATCGCGCGGAAGCGCCGATCGCGCCAAAGGGCGGTGAAGCCGACCGCCAGCATGGGCACCAGAACCGGCGACAGGTACACCAGTTGGATCGGGACGAACAGCAGTCGGTGCTCCGTGCCGTCTGAATCGCTGATTCCGCGCGCCACGGTGAGCAACGGGAAACGGTGTGCAGCTTGCCAGATGAGAACGGGTGCGGAAATCAGCAACGCCACTGCGATTCCACCCGCCAGCCACCAGGTTCGGAGAACTTGGCGCGGTCCGACCATCAGGAGGCTGGCGCCGAGCGCGAGCACCAGCAGCAGCACCAGCCACTTGTTGGTCAACGCCAACCCGACAGCCGCGCCGATCGCGATCCACCACCGATCACTCCGACTGCGCAGCAGCCGAATCATCAGCAGGCCGATGACGGCCCACAACAGCGTGTCGACGCTCGCGGTCGACAACATGTGTGTCACCGCCAACACAAATATCGACAAGGCCGTGCACGCCGCCGCAAGCACTTGGGCGGCCGGTCCTGCGCCGAGTTCCCGGGCCGTCAACGCAATGACGACGACGAGTGCCGCACCCACCAACGTCGCGGCAACGCGCAAACCGACCGGCGAATCACCGAACGAGAACAGCCCGGCCAGTAGTGGTGTCAGCGGCGGTTGGTCAATGTAGCCCCAGTCCGGACGTTCGCCCGCGGCTAGGAAGTACAGCTCGTCTCGGTGGAATCCGTACCGGCTGGACAGGGCTGTGAGGCCAACTGCCTGGGCTGCCACGACCATCGCAAGACCGCGGACCGCGACCGGATGCATACGCGCGAGCCTAGGCGTCTGCGCCTTTGAACGCTTCGCGACGAACCATCTGCCACATCGTGGGGATGTTCTCCGTTGTGGACACCACGACGGTCTTGCGGGCTGTGGTGTCATCGCCCGCGAGTGTGATCAGGCAATCCGCCAAGTCGATGCGCGCGGTGTAGCCGCCGACCGGATCTATATCTCCAGCAACGTAATTCGTCGTCGTCTCCAGGTCGAAGAGGCCCGACGGAGCCACAATGGTCCAGTCCAGCCCGCTCTCGGCCACGATGGTTTCCATCCGGCGCTGATCGTCGTAGGTGCTCTTGCCGATCGTGCGGATCAGTACCGGTTCGACGAACCGTAGCGACCCGGGCGGATCCACCCGACCGGGGTAGGGATGGGCGCCGGTCGAGCTGACGACGACAATTCGCCGCACCCCCGTGGCACGCATCGCCGCGACGATGTTGCGCGCACCGGCCGAATAGGTGTCGATGCGGCGAAGGCTGAAGGGGACCCCAAGCGTGGACAACACTGCGTCGGCTTCGCGGACCACGTCGATCAGCGACGCGGCGTCGCGCACGTCGGCTTTGGCCACCGTCAGGTGCTCGTGGGTGAGAGGGAACTCGTCCGGACGGCGCGTCACCGCGACTGCTTCATGTCCGCGGTGGAGCGCCAGCCGGGTGACCAATCTGCCCGTCCGACCGTTGGCGCCGAAGATCACAATGCGCATGACACACTCCTTCTGATTGATCATAATCCGTGATTATCACACTACGTGACTATCACTGGCGGTGCTAGTGTCGCCGGATGGCCGAACGCTCGACCGGCATCGCCGAGCTGCACCAACGGATCCCGTTTCTGCTGTCGCAGCTGGGCGTCTACCTCGCCGAGGATTTCGTGCACCGGCTGCAGCCGTTCGGTGTCGAGCCGCGCACGTACGCCATTCTGAAGGCGCTGGTCGAAGAGGACGGGCAGTCGCAACGCCAGTTGTCGACGCAGCTGGGCATCCATCGCAACGCGATGGTCACGGTCATCGACAGGATGGAGAGCCAACGTCTCGTCAAGCGGATGCCGCATCCGGGTGATCGGCGTGCATTCGCGGTGACGCTGACCGATACGGCCCGCGAACTGCTGCCCGCGCTCGACGCGCAGGGCCGCGCGCAGGAGGACGAGATCACCGCGTCGCTCACGGCCGCCGAGCGCGAGACTGTCCTGCGCGACCTGCAGAGGATGTCGGCAGCGGCGGGGCTCATTCCAGGCGTGCACCCCAAGCTCGGGTAGTCGTCCCCACTAAACTCGCCCGCATGACCGCCGCATCCACCGCCGAACTGGTCGACTACGACGACGTCGTCGCGCGTTACGACCCGGTCCTGGGCCTCGAGGTGCACGTCGAGCTGTCGACGGCGACCAAGATGTTCTGCGGCTGCGCCAACCGCTTCGGTGCCGAGCCCAATACGCAGGTGTGCCCGGTGTGCCTCGGCCTGCCCGGCTCGCTGCCGGTGCTCAACCAGGTCGCCGTCGAGTCGGCGATGCGGATCGGGTTGGCGCTGAACTGCGAGATCGTGTCGTGGTGCCGGTTCGCCAGGAAGAACTACTTCTACCCGGACATGCCGAAGAACTACCAGATCTCGCAGTATGACGAGCCGATCGCGATCAACGGCTACCTCGACGTTCCCCTCGATGACGGCACCACGTGGCGGGTCGACATCGAACGCGCGCACATGGAGGAGGACACCGGCAAGCTCACCCACCTGGGCAGCGGAACCGGCCGGATCGAGGGTGCGACCACATCGCTCATCGATTACAACCGGGCCGGGGTGCCGCTGATCGAGATCGTCACCAAGCCGATCGAGGGCACCGGTGAACGGGCACCCGAGATCGCCCGCGCCTACGTGACCGCGCTTCGGGATATGTTGCGGGCCTTGGGTGTTTCCGACGTGCGAATGGATCAGGGCTCGATGCGATGCGACGCCAACGTCTCGCTCAAGCCGACCGGGGCCACCGAGTTCGGTACCCGCACCGAGACCAAGAACGTGAACTCCCTGAAGAGCGTCGAGGTTGCGGTCCGCTACGAGATGCGCAGGCAGGCGGCGGTTCTGGACTCGGGTGCCAAGGTTCACCAGGAGACCAGGCACTTCCACGAGGACGGCTACACATCGCCGGGCCGCAGCAAGGAAACCGCAGAGGACTACCGGTACTTCCCCGAACCCGATCTGGAGCCGATCGCACCCGATGCGGAGTTCGTCGAGAAGCTGCGGGAAACCATCCCGGAATACCCGTGGTTGCAGCGCAAGCGCATTCAACAGGACTGGGGCATCTCCGACGAGGTCATGCGCGACCTCGTCAACGCAGGGGCCGTCGACCTGGTGGCCGCCACCGTCGCACAGGGCGCCTCCAGCGAGGCCGCCCGGGCGTTGTGGGGAAACTTCCTGGTACAGAAGGCCAACGAAGCAGGTGTCGAACTCGACGGGCTGAACATCACGCCCGCACAGGTTGCCGCGGTGATCGCCTTGGTCGACGAGGGAAAGCTGTCCAACAAGATGGCCCGTGAGGTCATCGTGGGTGTGCTCGCCGGCGAGGGTGAACCCGATGAGGTGATGAAGACGCGCGGCCTGGAACTGGTGCGCGACGACTCCCTGATCCAGGCAGCGGTTGACGAGGCGCTGGCCGCCAATCCCGATGTGGCAGAGAAGATCCGCGGCGGCAAGGTGCAGGCCGCCGGTGCCATCGTCGGCGCTGTGATGAAGGCGACGAAGGGTCAGGCCGACGCGGCGCGCGTGCGCGAGCTGGTGTTGGCGGCCTGCTCCTAGATGGCAGCGGTGGACGCCGAGCTTCTGGCGGTGGTGGAGCGCTCACCGGCGGCGACCGACGTCCATGACCGCTCGGCTTGGGTCGGCATGTTCACCGCGGACGCGCGCGTCGAGGACCCGTACGGGTCCCGTCCCCATGTCGGCATCGAGGAGATCGGCCGGTTCTACGACACCTTCATCGGGCCGCGGCAGATCATCTTTCACCGCGATGTCGATGTGGCGGTGGCCGCGGCGGTGGTTCGCGACCTGACACTCGAGATCGTGATGGCGGCCGGCGTGATCGTGGACGTCCCGATGCATCTGCGATACGACCTGAAGGCGTTCGACGGCGACTGGTCGGTCGAGCGATTGCGCGCACACTGGGAGTTGCCGACGATGGCCGTGCAGATGCTCCGCCGGGGCGCGAAGTCGCTGCCGGTTTCGCTGCGGATGGGCCGTGCACTGCTCCGCAACCAAGGGCTCGGCGGCACAGCGGGTTTCGTCGCGGGTGTCCGCAGGCCCGGCAGGCGCGCAAAGCGATGTGTCGAAACGTTTCTCGACGCGGCAACAGCCGGTGACGAGATGACGGCGCGACGCGCGATCAGCCACGGGGCCGCGGTCAGCCTTGGCGAGGAAACGCCGCTTGCGGTCGGCGAGTTGGTCGATCGATTGCGCGGCGGACGGTGGTCGAAGATGATCGCCGCGGGCGATACCGTCAGCGCCTCGGTCCACACGCCGGCCGGTCGCGGCGTCGTCTTCTGCGAGATTCGCAGCGCGTCAGCCGGAATCACCCGGGTCCGGTTTTTCGGCTGACAACGTCGCGCGAACGTTCCTTACCGGTCGAGATTTGCGCGATTTTTCAGCTGGTAAGGAACGTTCGGCGCGTCCTAGCTTCCGCCACCGCGCAGTGACAGCGCCGTGCGGGCGAACTCCTCCAGGCGTTCCCGTGGATACGTGTCGGGGTCGTTGACCGCCAATCGGCCGAGCATCTCGGCGAACGACAACATGGTGTGACCGAGCAGCACGGGATCGAGTGCCGTCAGCGCAGGTGTCAACGCGATGCCCGCCTTCGCCAGTTCCTCGGCCTGCGCCACGATTGAAGACCTGGCCGTTCGCAACGCGTCGCGGTACTCGCGGGGAGCGCTGTCGGGCATGGTCAGGATGAGCCGCCAGCGGATCGGGTTCTCGAGGACGACGTGCAGGAATGCCGACACCGTCGCTGCGTACGCGCCGGTCGGCCCCAGCACCGTCAGATCGTCGGGCATCGCGGCGCGCACCTGTTGGATACCGCTTTGGTGCTCGCGCCGCAGCAGCGCGGTGACCAGCTCGCCTCGCGTGCGAAACACGGTGTACAACACCGGCTTTCCTACGCCCGCCGCCTCGGCGACCGCCTCCATGCTCAGCTCGTGCAGCTGGCAGCCGCCGAGCACGGTGATCGCCGCATCGAGCAGTTGCTCGCGGCGCTGCGCTCGCGGCAGCCGGGGAGCGTACTTGCGGGGCATGTGACCAATATTACGACACCGTTGTATTCAACGCGGGCAATTGCTACGGTGGCGTTGTATTCAGCGATCTGGAGGTAGCCATCATGGCCGCTCAGCCATCCATTCGGCGCGACGATTACGGGTTCTTCGGCCCCGGTTCGCCCAGCTGGCAGGTGTGGGCCGCACCAACGGCCCTGATCGGCTTCCAGCGGGCCGTGGTCCTCGAGCACTTCGACCCGCACCTGGCCGCAGCGGTGGCCGACAGCGCAGGCATCTACACCGATCCGTCCGGGCGGTTCGACCGCACGCTGGCGTACTTCCTGACCGTGGCGGTCGCCGACGGGCGCACCGCGATCGAGGTGTCGGATGCGTTGATGCGCGTGCACGCCAAGGCCAAGGGCGTCGAACCGATCAGCGGGTCGCGGTACAGCGCCAACAACCCCGAGGCCCAGCTGTGGATACACATCACCGGATGGCATTCGGTGCTGAAGTGCTACGAGCGCTACGGTCCCGGCCCGTTGTCGAAGGCCGACGAAGCCCGGTTCTGGGCCGAGTCCCGGATCGCCGCGGAGCTGCAGACCTGCAAGCCCGCCGATGTCCCCGCTTCACGCGACGAGGTCCGTCAGTACTTCGCGGACGTTCGCGGCAAGCTGTGCACTTCCGAGCACGCCGACCGGGCCATGAGCTACCTGCTCTGGACGCCACGTGACCGCGGCGTGCGGTTGTGGGCGGGAAGTCGGGTGCTGGCGCCAGCGGCCATCGCCACGCTGCCGAAATGGATGCGCCGCATGGGCAACTTCGATCAGCCCGCCGCGGTGGACGCCGCCGTCACGCCCGTCGCCCAGGCGATGGTGCGTGCCCTGTCGGTCGGCAATTCCCGACCAATGGTGGCCATGGCGCGACACATTGCCCCGCGGACCGCCGAAATACTGGCCCAGCACCTGACGGCGGGACCACCGGCGTCACCGCAGACGATCACTCCGGCCGAGGCGCGAGAGCGGCTGGCTGTGCACGCCTGACCCGCGTTCGGCAGACGGGTGGCTTAGGTGTTGTCGGCGTTGCTGCGCGGGAAGCCGCCGCCCGACGGGAACACCGGGAACACGACATCGTCGAGTTTCTCGGGGTCACCGGCGGTCTTGTTGACCGTCGCACCCCACACGTTTCCATCCGGTGACGTCTGCAAGGCCCACGCGTGGCCGTGCACGTCCTGGCGGACCACCTCCGGTTCGCCGGTGACCGAGCCGGTGTCGGGTGCCAGCCGCACGGCCACCGTCTGCTTGGTGTTGATCAGGTTGACCAGCACGGTGCCGTCCAGCGCGGCGCAGCCGGCCACGCCGGGCTTATCGGGCCAGGTCCACACGGTCGAGACCTTCGAGTCCTTGGTGATGCGCTGCAACCGGTCGGCGCCAGGCGTGCGGTCGGTGATGTACAACGAGCCGTCGGACGGATCGGTGCACAGGCCCCCGCCCGACCCCATCCCGCTGAGTGCGGTGGTCTGGGGTGCCTGGTTGACGGTGGTCGGCTGCTCGATCCGCAGCACCTTGCCCGCGGGCGACGCCGGGTCGGCGGCCAGTGCCGGGTCGCCCGCGTCTCCGGTGAGCACGACCAGCGTGGTCTCACTGGTGAACTGAAGGGCGCCCATGTTGCCGGTCGCGCCCTTGGGGATGCCGGTGAAGATCGGCTTCGGGATGTCGTCGTCGGCGATGCGGACCACCCGGTTGTCGGTCGGCGTGCTGATGTAGGCGTACATGAGCCGGTCCTGCGAATACGTCGGCGACAACACGATGTCCATCAGCCCGCCGTCGCCGCTCCCGTCGACCGGGATCACGGTCTTGACCTTGGGTTCTGCCCGGACGGAGACCTCTTTGACGGCGCCGGTCATGCGTTCGGCGACCAACGCCGACTGGCTGTCGGGCAGCATGATCAGCCCGCTGGTGCTTTCCAGGCAGCCCTGCATCACCCCGGGCGCCGGGCATTCCTTGGGAAACGGCTTGGGCGGCAGCGGCGGTGGCGGCGGGGGCGTCGAGCTGGGCCCAGGCCGCAGCTCGGGCTGCGTGGTGAACGGCTGCGACTGGGCGCTGTCGAAACGCGCGCAGCCGGACACCGCGAGCAACGCGGCGCACGACAGTGCGACGACGCATCGCAAGGGCCCGCGCAGTGTCATGCCCGCCAGGTTACGGATTGTTGCGCGGTGCGCGCCACGCCGGTGCTTCGCGCGTGCCTTATTGACCCGCGAACACGGGGCGCGAAGCGCCGCGCCAATCCTCGATTCACCGATCATGAGCACTTACCCTGAGCTGGTGACCAGTAATCCCCAATGGCAGCGGCCCGACGACCTGGGCCGGCCCGCGTCGGCAGGCCTGGTCGACCCCGAAGACGACCTGCCCTCGTCGAATTACGCCGGTGATTTCGAAACCACCGCCATCCCCAACTACAAATCCGGGCCGCAGCCCGGTTTCGGCCTGATCGGTGAGCCCGAACCGTTGCCGTACGCGCAGTCCGGCGACAGCCACTCCATGGGCACCTACGCGCAGCCGGCCGACATCACTCCCGGCTACGAGGACCGCCGGATAGACGACCGGCGCGGCACTCAGGACCTCGGCCTGATGCTGCTGCGCTGGGCCGTCGGCGCCCTGTTGGTGGTGCATGGCCTGCAGAAGGCGTTCGGCTGGTGGGGCGGACCCGGTCTGGACGGGTTCGAGGACTCGCTCACCGCGACGGGCTTCAAATACGCCGACATGCTGACCTATGTCGCCACCGGCGGCCAGATTCTCGCCGGCGTGCTCCTGATCCTGGGTCTGTTCACCCCGCTGGCGGCCGCGGGCGCGCTGGCATACCTGCTCAACGGGCTGCTGGTGGAAGCGACCGCGGCGCA
Organism: uncultured Actinomycetota bacterium; assembly: GCA_963716505.1. GTDB lineage: Bacteria > Actinomycetota > Actinomycetes > Mycobacteriales > Mycobacteriaceae > Mycobacterium. The sequence goes on along the minus strand of CAVQTL010000018.1, from coordinate 272,813 downwards.
CGAGGAGGCCCGGCTGTCGGATTTCCTGACCGACGGACACGAGTACAAGGTCATCCTGATCGCCGCGGTCGTCGCGATCATCCTCGCCGGACCTGGCCGGTACGGGCTCGACGCAGGCCGCGGTTGGGCCCGTCGACCGTTCGTCGGCTCCTTCGCCGCCCTGCTGATAGGCATCGGCGGCGGCATCGCGCTGTGGGTGTTCCTCAACGGGGGCAACCCGCTGGGCTGAGGTGCTCAGTCGTACGGATTGGGCACTCGCCCCGCGCTGACCTCGGTCAGCTGCGGCAGCGTCGCGAAGGTCACCGCGGGAAGCAGCAGTTCGCCGCCGTCCCTGAGCTGCGCCCGCGCCCACGAGCCCTTGGTGAAGCGAAGGCCCTCGATGTCCTCCCAGCGCACGGTTTCGCTGCCGAGCAGGCTGCGCGCGGTCACGGTGTCACCGTTGGCGACGGTGCGCAGCCGGATGATGTAGGCCGACAGGATCACCGGAATGATCAGCAACGGCGCGGTCCAGCTGGCGCTCAGCACCACCGCCAGCAGGCCCAGCACCAGGAAACCGACCGCGAAATGCGCCATCGGGGTCATCCGGATCACGACCGGGTCAACAGGCGCAGACGGCGGTTGCGAAGTCACGCCTGCCATCGTCGCATTGCGTCGCGCGCATCACGGAATTTGACGGCCGACCAGTGCGGAGACTACGGTCAACTGTTGTGTCGAACCTGGGCTTGCTCGTAGTAATTGGGTTGCGCGTTGATACCGCGCTAGCCCTGACTCGGGCATAGTCACAAGTATCAACGCGCAACCCTCGTACAGCGGCCACGCTGGCGGGGGTTTTTTGTTGCCCCAGCAGTGATTTGAGAGTCCACAAAAGAATCCAGACAAATGAGGACATCGTGAGCGCACCAACCACACGACCCCCGGATCGGTCGGCGAACCCGCCGTACGGGGATTTGGCCGAGGCCAACGCTGCGCAATCCGCGGCGAAGGCAGCCGGCCACGGCCCGTCAAGCCAGCCCAAGAAGGTTGCCCCGCAACAACTCACCGGAGCCCAATCGGTCATCCGGTCGTTGGAGGAGCTCGACGTCGAGGTCATCTTCGGCATTCCCGGCGGAGCCGTGTTGCCGGTCTACGACCCGCTTTTCGACTCGCAGAAGCTCCGTCACGTCCTCGTCCGCCACGAGCAGGGCGCGGGACATGCGGCCAGTGGATACGCTCACGCCACCGGCAGGGTCGGTGTGTGCATGGCGACGTCGGGCCCCGGCGCCACCAACCTGGTGACGCCGCTCGCCGACGCGCACATGGACTCGATCCCGGTGGTCGCGGTGACGGGGCAGGTCGGCCGCGCGCTGATCGGCACCGACGCCTTCCAGGAAGCCGACATCTCGGGCATCACGATGCCGATCACCAAGCACAACTTCCTGGTGCGCAGCGGCGACGACATCCCGCGGGTGATGGCCGAGGCCTTCCACATCGCCCGCTCCGGGCGTCCCGGTCCGGTGCTGGTCGACATTCCCAAGGATGTGCTGCAGGGGCAGTGCACGTTCAGCTGGCCGCCGAAGTTCGAGCTGCCGGGCTACAAGCCGAACACCAAGCCGCACACCCGCCAGATCCGCGAGGCCGCCAAGCTCATCGCCGCGGCCCGCAAGCCCGTCCTGTATGTCGGCGGTGGTGTCATCCGTGGCGACGCCACCGCGGAGCTGATGGATCTGGCGGAGCTGACCGGCATCCCGGTGATCACCACCCTGATGGCGCGTGGTGCGTTCCCGGACAGCCACCCGCAGAACCTGGGCATGCCGGGTATGCACGGCACGGTCGCCGCGGTGGCCTCGCTGCAGCGCAGCGATCTGCTGATCGCGCTCGGCACCCGGTTCGACGACCGGGTGACGGGCAAGCTGGACTCGTTCGCGCCAGAGGCCAAGGTCATTCACGCCGACATCGACCCGGCCGAGATCGGCAAGAACCGCAACGCAGACGTGCCGATCGTGGGCGACGTCAAGGCCGTCATCACCGACCTGATCGAGGCGCTGCGCCGCGACGGCACGGCCGCCGGTTCCATCAAGACGGACAACTGGTGGGAGTACCTGCGCGGCGTGCAGTCCACGTACCCGCTGAGCTACGGGCCGCAGAGTGACGGCAGCCTGTCTCCCGAGTACGTGATCGAACAGCTGGGCAAGATCGCCGGTCCCGACGCCGTGTACGTCGCAGGCGTTGGGCAGCACCAGATGTGGGCAGCTCAATTCATCAAATACGAGAACCCGCGGACGTGGCTGAACTCGGGCGGCCTTGGCACCATGGGCTACGCGGTTCCCGCCGCGATGGGCGCGAAGTTCGCGCGCCCCGATGCCGAGGTGTGGGCGATCGACGGCGACGGCTGCTTCCAGATGACCAACCAGGAGTTGGCCACCTGTGCGGTCGAGGGGGCTCCGATCAAGGTCGCCATCATCAACAACGGCAACCTGGGCATGGTGCGTCAGTGGCAGACGCTGTTCTACGGAGAGCGGTACAGCCAGACGGATCTGGCCACGCACAGCCATCGCATTCCCGATTTCGTCAAGCTCGCCGAGGCCCTCGGCTGCGTCGGATTGCGTTGTGAGCGTGCCGAAGACGTCGTGGATGTGATCAACCAGGCGCGCGCCATCAACGACCAGCCCGTGGTGATCGACTTCGTCGTCGGCGCGGACGCCCAGGTGTGGCCGATGGTGGCCGCAGGCACAAGCAACGACGAGATCCAGGCCGCCCGTGGAATCCGTCCGCTGTTCGACGATCCCGAAGAAGGGCATGCGTGATGAGCACAGTCCCAACACATACCCTTTCGGTGCTCGTCGAGGACAAGCCCGGTGTGCTTGCCCGCGTCGCATCGCTGTTCTCGCGGCGCGGCTACAACATTCAGTCGCTCGCGGTCGGCGCCACCGAGCAGAAGGACATGTCGCGGATGACCATCGTGGTCAGCGTCGACGAGTCGCCTCTGGAACAGATCACCAAACAGCTCAACAAGCTGATCAACGTGATCAAGATCGTCGAGCAGGACGAGGACAACTCGGTGTCGCGCGAACTGGCGCTGGTCAAGGTACGCGCCGACGCCACCACCCGCGGTCAGGTGATCGAAGCGGTGAACCTGTTCCGCGCCAAGGTCGTCGACGTGTCGACGGAGTCGTTGACGATCGAAGCCACCGGCACGCCTGCAAAGCTGGAAGCGTTTCTGCGAGTGCTGGAGCCGTACGGCATCCGAGAGCTCGCGCAGTCCGGAGTGGTGTCGCTGTCGCGCGGTCCGCGTGGCATCGGCACGGTCAAGTAAACCCGAAATCAGTTGGAAGAGAAGGAAATACAGTGGCAGTTGAGATGTTCTACGACGACGACGCGGACCTGTCGATCATCCAGGGACGCAAGGTCGGCGTCATCGGCTATGGCAGCCAGGGTCATGCGCACTCGCTGAGCCTGCGCGATTCGGGCGTCGAGGTAAAGGTCGGGCTGAAGGAAGGCTCGAAATCCCGGGCCAAGGTCACCGATCAGGGCCTCGACGTGGACACGCCAGCCGAGGTCGCAAAGTGGGCCGACGTCATCATGCTGCTGGCGCCCGACACGGCGCAGGCCGACATCTTCAAAAACGACATCGAGCCGAATCTCACCGACGGTAACGCGCTGTTCTTCGGGCACGGCCTCAACATCCACTTCGACCTGATCAAGCCGCCGGCCAACGTCACCATCGGCATGGTCGCGCCGAAGGGCCCGGGCCACCTGGTGCGCAGGCAATTCGTCGACGGCAAGGGCGTGCCGTGCCTCATCGCCGTCGAACAGGATCCCAAGGGCGAGGGCCAGGCGCTCGCGCTGTCCTACGCCAAGGGCATCGGTGGTACCCGCGCAGGCGTCATCAAGACCACGTTCAAGGACGAGACAGAGACCGACCTGTTCGGCGAGCAGGCGGTGCTGTGCGGTGGCACCGAGGAGCTGGTGAAGACCGGCTTCGACGTGATGGTGGAGGCCGGGTACGCACCGGAGTTGGCCTATTTCGAGGTGCTGCACGAGCTGAAGCTGATCGTCGACCTGATGTACGAGGGTGGCATCGCCCGGATGAACTACTCGGTGTCCGACACCGCCGAGTTCGGCGGCTATCTGTCGGGTCCGCGGATCATCGACGCCGACACCAAGAAGCGGATGGAGCAGATCCTCTCCGAGATCCAGGACGGCACCTTCGTCAAGAAGCTGGTGGCCAACGTGGAGGGCGGCAACAAGCAGCTCGAGGATCTGCGCAAGCAGAACGCCGAGCACTCGATCGAGGTGACCGGTAAGAAGCTGCGCGACCTGATGAGCTGGGTCGACAGGCCGATCACCGAGACGGCCTAGTTAGGCGCTATCTCGGTAGCGACTTCGGCGTGGTTAGTGTCGCTCAGCGCAACCAATCACGCCGAAATCGCTATCTGGTGAGGCGGTCGGTGACCGCGACGACGCGCTTGGCCAAGTGGTCGAGCGCGTTGTTCGTTACATCGCCTAGCTCGCTGATGTTGTCGTGGTCGGCGGTCAGGCTGGCGCCGTACGGGTTACCGTCGATGAACTTCAGCTGGTCGGTGTAGCCGGGTGGCACGATGATGCCGCCGAAGTGCATCAGCGTGATGTAGAGCGTGAGAAGCGTCGTTTCTTGACCGCCGTGGGCGGTGTTGGTCGACGTGAAGGCGGCGTACACCTTGTCTGCAAGCTCGCCCCGCGACCACAGGCCGCCGAGCGAGTCGAGGAAGCCGCGCAATTGCGAAGCCACCGAACCGAATCGCGTCGGTGAACCGAAGATCACCGCGTCGGCCCAGACGATGTCGTCGGCGGTAGCCGGTGGCAGATCCTTGTGCGCGTCGTAGTTGGCTGACCACGCGGGGTTCTGCGCGAACGACTCCGGGGCCTGGGTCTCGGCGATGTGACGGACACGCACCTCGGCGCCCGCATCGGCAGCGGCGTCGGCGACGCGTTTGGCCATCGACGTGCCGTGCCCGGTGGCGGAGTAATAGATGACAGACAGCTTGCTCATGCGTCGACTCTAGGCGGGGCCGACCACGGGAAGTTGATCCACCGGTCGGTGTGCCGCCAGACGTATTCGCAGTCGACGCTCGAGTGCGGCTTCTGGTAGAGGACCGCACAACGCGCGTCGGCGACGTGATCGGCGCAGAAGTCGCGCACCAGGCGCAATGTCTCGCCGGTGTCGGCGACGTCGTCGGCGATCAGCACGCGTGCGCCGGCGAGGTCGACGGTGTTGGGTACCGGCGGGAGCATCACCGGCACGTCAAGGCGCTCGTCGACCCCGGTGTAGAACTCCACGTTCATCACTGCGACGTTCTTCACGCCCAACGCGTAGCCGAGCGCGCCCGCGACGAACAGTCCGCCACGTGCGACGGCGAGGATGAGATCGGGTGTGAAGCCGTCTGCTGCCACGCCTGCAGCCAATTCGCCTGCGGCGGAACCGAACAGCTCCCACGGCAGTTCTTCCGGGTCGGCCGTCACGGCGCCAGCTTCGGCAGCGTCTTGATACCGAACTCGCGGCGCAACACCGTCCGCGCGGCGTAATAGCCGGCCATCCCGTGCACGCCGGTGCCGGGTGGTGTCGCCGACGAGCACAGGTATGCCTTCGGAATCGGTGTCGTCCACGGGTTGAGGCGTAGCGTCGGGCCGACCATCGCGGCGAACAGGGTCGCGCCGCCGACGATGATGTCGCCTCCGACGTAATTCGCGTTGTGGTGCGACATCTGGGAGGCAGGCACGCAATGCGATGAAACCACCAGGTCCCGAAATCCCGGGGCGGCCCGCTCGAACATTCCGGTGATCGTCTCGGTGAGGTCGGCGGTGGAATGCGATGGAACGTGTGCGTACGTCCACAGCGGCCTGCGGCCCTGATCGTCGATGCGCGACGGGTCGGCAAGATGTGGCAGCGCGACCAGTGTCATCGGCCATTCGGCGTGCCGTCCGGCCGCGATTTCCCTTTCGGCCAAGGCCATCTGCGCCCTGGTCCCGCCCAGGTGCACGGTCGGCGACTGTCCGACCCGCTCGTCGCGCCATCCGATCTCGCCCGACAGCACAAAGTCGACCTTGCACACACCGGGCCCGAATCGATAGCGGCGCAGCGCCTTCGCGTACCGCGACGGAACAGCGTCGCCGTAGATATCGAGCAGCGCCGTCGGCGCGGTGTCGTAGATCGCCACGCCCTCGGGCGGGGCGGTGACGGGTTCACCCACAACCAGTTCGCCACCGTGCGCGCGCAGATCGGCGATCAACGCGTCGGGTATCGTCTGTGTTCCGCCGACCGGCACCGGCCAGCCCACCGTGTGGGCCAACGTGCCGAGCATGACTCCCGCGCCGCTGTTCACCGGTGAGGGCATCGTCGAAATGGCATGCGTCCCAACGCCGGTGAATAGTGCGCGGGCGTCCTCGCCCCGTAGCAGCCCCCACGCGGGGCTGCCCTGGCTCAGCACTCGAAGGCCGGCCCGCACCGTGGTCGGCAGATCCGGCGGCAGGGACCGCTTGTCGCCAAGGAAGAACCCCAGTACGCCGTCGACATGTTCGGTCAACGGCCCGAACAGTCGTCGCCACGACGCGCCGTCGTCGAGCTCCTCGCAGGTGCGATCCAGCGATCGGTACGCCACCGCGGCGGTCCCGTCGGGCAGGGGATTGGCATAGGACACTTCCGGTGCGACGAGCTGCACGCCGCGCGCCGCGAGATCGAACTCGGCGAAGAACGGCGAGGCCAGCCCGAGCGGGTGTACCGCCGAGCAGACGTCGTGGAGCACGCCGGGGAATTCGGGGTCGACCGCGCTGCGGGCACCGCCACCCGCGGTCGGCTGGCCTTCGATCACCCGCACCGACAGGCCTGCTCGCGCGCAGATGACGGCGGCGGCCAGGCCGTTGGGTCCACTGCCGACGACGGTCACGTCCACGCCGGCCAATCTCCCGCCCACCACCCCGTCATTCAAGCCCATTAGGCTGGCCGCGTGAGTCTTCCCGTCGTACTAATTGCCGACAAACTGGCCGAATCGACTGTGGCAGCGCTCGGTGACCAGGTAGAGGTCCGCTGGGTGGACGGCCCCGATCGCGAAAAGCTGCTGGCCGCCGTGGCCGAGGCCGACGCGCTGCTGGTCCGCTCCGCGACCACCGTCGACGCCGAGGTGCTGGCCGCCGCGCCCAAACTCAAGATCGTCGCGCGGGCCGGTGTCGGCCTGGACAACGTCGACGTCGACGCCGCCACCGCACGCGGCGTGCTGGTGGTGAACGCGCCGACGTCGAACATTCACAGCGCCGCCGAGCACGCGCTCGCGCTGATGCTGGCCGCTGCGCGCCAGATCGCGCCCGCCGACGCGTCGCTGCGCGAACACACCTGGAAGCGGTCGTCGTTCTCGGGCACCGAGATCTTCGGCAAGACCGTTGGCGTGGTGGGGCTCGGACGGATCGGGCAGCTCGTCGCCCAGCGCCTCGCCGCGTTCGGCACGCACATCCTGGCCTACGACCCGTATGTGTCGTCCGCCCGAGCCGCGCAGCTCGGCATCGAACTCGTGACGCTCGACGAGCTGCTGTCGCGGTCCGACTTCATCTCCGTGCACCTGCCGAAGACGCCGGAGACCGCCGGGCTGATCGGCAAGGAGGCACTGGCCAAGACCAAGCCGGGCGTCATCATCGTCAACGCCGCGCGCGGCGGACTCGTCGACGAGGAGGCGCTCGCCGAAGCGGTCTCCAGCGGGCATGTCCGTGGCGCCGGCCTCGATGTGTTCGCCAGCGAGCCGACGACCGACAGCCCGCTGTTCGATCTTCCGCAGGTCATCGTCACCCCACACCTCGGCGCGTCGACGGCCGAGGCGCAGGACCGCGCGGGCACCGATGTCGCCGAGAGCGTGAAGCTCGCGCTGGCCGGTGAGTTCGTGCCCGACGCCGTGAACGTCGGCGGCGGCGTCGTCGGCGAAGAGGTGGCGCCGTGGCTGGATCTGGTACGCAAGCTCGGGCTGTTGATCGGCTTGCTCTCGGCCGAGCTGCCGGTGTCGATATCCGTTCAGGTCCGCGGTGAGCTTGCATCCGAAGAGGTTGAGGTGCTCCGGCTTTCAGCGTTGCGCGGGCTGTTCTCCTCGGTGATCGAGGATCCGGTGACATTCGTCAACGCACCCGCGTTGGCCGCCGAGCGCGGTGTCGAGGCGAGCATCAGCACCGCGACCGAAAGCCCCAACCACCGCAGCGTCGTCGACGTGCGCGCCGTGTGCTCCGACGGTCAGGTCGCCAATGTGGCGGGCACCTTGTCGGGTCCGCAGCAGGTCGAGAAGATCGTTGCGATCAACGGCCGCAACTTCGACCTGCGCGCCGAGGGCATCAACCTGATCATCAACTACGACGACCAACCGGGAACGCTCGGCAAGATCGGCACGCTGCTCGGCGCCGCCGGAATCAACATCCACGCCGCACAACTCAGCGAGGACGCGGAAGGTCCGAGCGCGACGATCCTGATGCGGATCGACCGTGATGTCCCTGCGGATCTGCGTGCGGAGATCGTCGAGGCCGTCGGCGCCAACATGCTGGAAGTGGTGGACCTGGCATGAAATTGGCGGTCATTGCCGGCGACGGTATCGGCCCTGAGGTCATCGGGGAGGCGCTCAAGGTTCTCGACGTGGTGCTGCCCGGCGTCGAGAAGACGGAGTACGACCTGGGCGCTCGGCGCTACCACGCGACGGGGGAGACCCTGCCCGACGGTGTCGTCGACGAACTGAAGGGTCACGACGCAATTCTGTTGGGCGCCATCGGCGATCCCTCCGTGCCCAGCGGCGTGCTCGAGCGCGGGTTGTTGCTGACGTTGCGCTTCCAACTCGACCACCACGTGAATCACCGTCCCTCCCGGCTGTATCCGGGTGTCGACAGCCCGCTGGCCGGTAACCCGCCGATCGACTTCGTCGTCGTGCGAGAGGGAACCGAGGGTCCGTACACCGGCACCGGCGGTGTCATCCGCGTCGGCACACCGCACGAGGTGGCCACCGAGGTCAGCCTGAATACCGCGTTCGGCGTCGAGCGCGTTGCCCGCTACGCGTTCGGGCTCGCGGCGCAGCGACGCAAGCACCTGACGCTGGTGCACAAGACCAACGTGCTGACCTACGCAGGCAGGCTGTGGTCACGGGTGGTCGACGAGGTGGGCCGGGACTATCCCGACGTCGAGGTCGCTTACCAGCACATCGACGCGGCCACTATCCACATGGTGACCGATCCGGGCCGGTTCGACGTGATCGTCACCGACAATCTGTTCGGCGACATCATCACCGACCTGGCCGCCGCGGTGTCCGGCGGTATCGGGCTGGCGGCCAGCGGCAATATCGATGCGACGCGCACGAATCCGTCGATGTTCGAACCCGTGCACGGCAGCGCGCCCGACATCGCGGGTCAGGGCATCGCCGACCCGACCGCGGCGATCACGTCCGTGGCTCTGCTGCTGTCGCATGTCGGTGAAGCCGATGCTGCGGCCCGCGTCGACAAGGCCGTCGAGCAGCATCTGGCCACTCGCGGTGACACGAAGTTGTCGACGACAGAGGTCAGCGAGCGGATCATCGCGAGCCTGTAATTGATCCGTCGCCGGGACTACTGGGGCTTGTCGTCCACCTTGAGGTCGAACTTGACGTCGGCGCCTTCGACATTGGTCACGTTCACATCCACGCCGTAGGTATCGCCGCCGTCGTTGAGGGTGCAGCGCGTCGTGGCGCCGACTTCGCCCTTGAGGTCATCGGGGCAGTCGACGGATTCCGGCGCGCGCCCGACCTGCTTTTCGAGCTGGGCCGAGATCTCTTTGGCGAGATCGTTCTTGTCCACCGAGACGCTGCTCCCGGCGGAGAAGGAACAGGCCACCGCCGTCGCCACCGCCGCAGCGGCCCACACCACCGAACCGAAAAGTCGCCGCATCCGGGGCACCTCCTAGTGCGCGAACATTTGCTCAGCAACTCTGGCATACCGCGTGCGGGTGCGACGACAGTAGTGCCGAAATTGCGCTCAGGGCTGTTGGCGGAGTCGGTCAACGACCCTGTGTGCAATCTCGCCGCTAGGTAGCGCCGCCGGCGACCGCCTTCAGCGGATCTGCATCGACGGGAACCAGCGGTATCGCGATCAACGGGAAGAGTGCGCAGACCGCGAACGCCGCCGCGTAGCCCGCGACACCGATCAACGCGCCGAACAACGGCGGTGCGACTCCTGCAGTCAGGAGTTGGCTGGTGTTCTGCGTACCGAGTGCCCGTCCGCTCCAGAACGGCCCGGCGATCTCGGCGATCGCGGTGAACGCTAATCCGTTGTCGGAAACGGTGATTACCGATGCGACGATCACCAGCGCGACGCTGATCGGCGAGTTGAGCCAGTCTGTCAACGCCAACAGCCCCATCGAAGCGGCCGCCGCGAGCCCGATGACGCGGATAGGCCGCAGCCGCGAACCCACCACGTCCGACCACCGGCCCGCCGCGATCCGGCCCGCCGCGCCGAGCACCTGGGCCAGCGTCACCAGCAGGCCGGCGGAACCCGCCGACCAGCCGCGCTCGGTCATCAACCACACCAACGTGAAGGTCCACACCATCACCTGCGGCGCGACCAGAAGCACCGACACCGCATGGATGCGCCACAACGTCGTCGAGCCCCGATAGGGGTTGGCGAGCTCGTGCTCGGCGGCCTCGGCGCGCGGCTGGGCGGGGTGGATCCTTCACGGCCACTGCGCATACCACGGCGGCGACCGCGCACACCGCGGCGGGAAACAGCAGCGCGACCGCAACGCCGTAGTTCTCCGCAAGCCGGGGAATCACCAAGGCGCCCAGCCCTACTCCCAGCGGCTGGGCCGTCTGCCGGATACCCATCACGAGGCCGCGCTGTTGCGGTGGGAACCAGCCAACCACCAGCCGGCCACTGGCGGTGTTGCTGCTTGCCGCCGCCATTCCACCGAGAAGCAGAAATGCGCCGACTGCGACCAACGAGTGCACCGATGCCGCCGCGAACGCCGCGGCCGCGGTCAGCGCCGAGCCAACGGCCAGCACGACGCGCTCGCCTATCCGGTCGACGACATAGCCCCACGCGATGAGGGTGATCACCATGCCGAAGCTCGGCATCGACGACAGCAGGGCCGCCTTCGCCAGGTCGAGTCCGCGTTCGGTGTGCAGGGTGGGAATCAGGAACGCCGCACCGTTGATGAACACGTTCGCGAACAACGTCGCCGTCAATGCGATCGCGAGCATCGACCAGCGCCGCATGGTGCCGATGGTCTCCACCGTCATGGACCCATCGTCGCATAGCGATCTCAGCATATTGAACTGATATCTCAAATAGTGAGAGAACGTCAGAGAGGAGTGGCTTCTGACTGCCCCAGTGCCGCCCACTAGGCTGGGATGATGCGCCTAGGTCGAATCGCCAGCCCCGACGGGGTCGCCTTCGTCAGCGTCGAGGGATCGCCCGACGACCCGGCAGCCGTCGTGAAGGAGATCGCCGAACATCCGTTCGGCAACCCGACCTTCACCGGGCGGCAGTGGCCGCTTGCCGACGTCCGGCTTCTCGCCCCGATCCTGGCCAGCAAGGTGGTCTGCATCGGCAAGAACTACGCCGCGCACATCGCGGAGATGGGCGGCGGTGAGTTCTCCGATCCGATCATCTTCATGAAGCCGAACACCGCGATCGTCGGGCCTAATGTGCCGATCCAATTGCCCGTCGACGCCAATCCGGTGCACTTCGAGGGGGAGTTGGCCGCCGTCATCGGCAGGCCGTGCAAGGACGTTCCGGCGGCGCAGGTGGCCCAGAACATCCTCGGCTACACCATCGCCAACGACGTCTCGGCGCGCGATCAGCAGAAGAAGGACGGCCAGTGGACCCGTGCCAAGGGCCACGACTCGTTCTGTCCCGTCGGGCCGTGGATCGCGACCGACGTCGATCCGACGGACCTCGCGATCCGCACAGAGGTCAACGGCGAGGTCAAGCAGGACAGCCGGACGTCGAACATGATCCACGACGTCGGCGCGATCGTGGAATGGATCTCGGCGGTGATGACGCTGCTGCCCGGTGACCTCATCCTGACGGGGACGCCGGACGGGGTCGGGCCGATCGAAAACGGTGACACTGTGAGCATCACCGTGGAAGGTATCGGGACGCTGACGAATCCCGTTGTGCGCAAGGCAAAGTCATGACCGCTGCGGACGCGGGGAGCGCAGCACACGTAAGAGTCCGGTTCTGCCCGTCGCCGACCGGCACACCGCACGTCGGGCTGATCCGCACCGCGTTGTTCAACTGGGCGTACGCACGCCATACGGGTGGGGATTTCGTGTTCCGGCTCGAAGACACCGACGCCGAACGCGACAGCGAGGAAAGCTATCTCGCGCTGCTGGACGCGCTGAACTGGCTGGGCCTGAACTACGACGAGGGCCCCGAGGTCGGCGGACCGTACGGTCCCTACCGGCAGTCCGAGCGCCGCGACATCTACCGCGACGTGGTGGCGCGACTCGTCGCCGCGGGGGAGGTGTACGAGGCGTACTCGACGCCCGAAGAGGTGGAGGCCCGCCATCTTGCCGCGGGCCGCAACCCGAAACTCGGCTACGACAACTTCGACCGCGACCTCACCGACGAGCAGCGTGCCGCCCACCGCAAGGAGGGCCGCAGGCCGGTGCTGCGACTGCGGATGCCCGACGATGCGATCACCTGGAACGATCTCGTCCGCGGCGAAACGACGTTCGCGCCGGGCACCGTGCCGGACTACGCGCTGACCCGCGGGAGCGGAGACCCGTTGTACACGTTGGTCAATCCGGTCGACGACGCGCTGATGAAGATCACCCACGTGTTGCGCGGCGAAGACCTGTTGTCGTCGACCCCGCGTCAGATCGCGCTGTACCGCGCACTGATGCGCATCGGCGTGGCCGATCGCGTTCCGGAGTTCGGGCACCTGCCCGCCGTGCTCGGCGAGGGCACCAAGAAACTGTCCAAGCGCGACCCGCAGTCCAATCTCTTCCTGCATCGCGACCGCGGCTTCATCCCCGAGGGTCTGCTGAATTACCTGGCGCTGCTGGGCTGGTCGATCGCCGACGACCGCGACGTGTTCAGCCTCGACGAGATGGTCGCGGCCTTCGACGTGACCGACGTCAACTCCAACCCTGCCCGCTTCGACCAGAAGAAGGCCGACGCGCTGAACGCCGATCACATTCGGCTGTTGACCGAAAAGGACTTCACCGGACGGCTGCGGGCGTACTTCGACGTGCACGCCTACGACACCGGACTCGACGATGAGCAGTTCGCCGAGGCCGCACGGTTGGTGCAGACCCGCATCGTCGTGCTCGCCGACGCGTGGGACCTGTTGAAATTCCTCAACGACGACGAGTTCGCGCTTGACGACAAGGCGGCGGCGAAGGAACTGCGCGCTGAAGCAGGTCCGGTACTCGACGCCGCGCTCAACGCGCTCGAGGGTGTCGACGAGTGGAGGACCGACAGGGTCGAAGAGGCCCTCAAGGTCGCGCTGTTGGAGAACTTGGCGCTCAAGCCGCGCAAGGCGTTCGGCCCGATCCGGGTGGCAGCGACCGGCGCATCGATCAGCCCGCCGCTTTTCGAGTCGCTGGAGTTGCTCGGCCGCGACCGCAGCCTGCACCGGCTGAACGCCGGCCGGGAACGTGCTGCGGCGGCAGTGGTCGACGCGTGAGAAAAACGACGCGGAATCTTTGGTAATCTGCACGTCGGCCCGGCATCACAGGCAAGTTGCCCGTCAACCGCCTGCGGAGTCGGAAAACAGCTTGTGACCAGCGGTTACAAGCGGCCAATGGGGTATGGTGTAATTGGCAACACAGCGGTTTCTGGTACCGCCATTCTAGGTTCGAGTCCTGGTACCCCAGCAGCGCCAACGAATTGGGTCGGAATTGGCTACTGAGCTATGCTGGCCCTTCGGAAAGTTCTGGCCCCCGTCGTCTAGCGGCCTAGGACGCCGCCCTCTCACGGCGGTAGCGTGGGTTCGAATCCCATCGGGGGTACCACGATTCTCTCCGTCACCGCGGCGGATCGCCGGCAAGGAACTCACGGAGTTGAGTGAAGCCGCCGAGACGCTTGGCCTGATAGGCCCAGATCGCTCCGATGACAGGTAGCGGACCCAGCGCGACCCACCAGCGCGCGTTCGCCGGGACCAACTCCGCAATGGTTTGGCTGCGCGGTACTCCATCGACGGAGGCCGGCAGCCATTCGTTCAGCAGGATCGTCAGCATGCGAGTCGCTTCGAACGGCCCGGCGATGGTGGCGAGTACCCAGCTGACGCAGGCGATCAGCAGCGCCCACGGCCACGCGAGCAGCAGCGACTGATCGTCGACGATGTCGGCAGACGAGCGGACCGCCTCACCGATGAACGCGACGCCCAGTACCGCCAGCAGCACGCCGACCTGGGCGGTGAGGAGGTCGTCGAGTACCGGATTGGATTGTTCGTCACCGGATCTCGTCGGTAGGCCGAATGCCAGCGAGACCAGTCCGGCCAGCAGCGCCACCAGCGCAAGCGCAGACGTCGAATCGTCGATGCGCATGAACGAGTCGGTCATGATCCGCACGACGACCTGCGACGACGGGCCGGGGCGGGTGCGGTAGAGGATCATGACGACGAGGCCGGAGATGACGATTGAGGTCAGCCAGGCGACCACCGCCGCGCAGATGATCACCAGCGCCGTCGACCCGATGATCGGCACCAACTGCGAGTTCTCGGAAGCGCCGTTACGCACGACAAGCAGCGGTACCACGCCGAGAGCCGCCACCCCGGCGGCACGCACGAGGAGCGGCAGCGTGAACGAAGTGATGTCGCCCGCGTCCAGATCGGGGTCGCTGCGCCTGATCGCGGCAAGCTCGGCCGCGAGCACCGAGCGCGCTCGATGAAATGACATGCTGTCGCGCACAGCGCGAATCTTAGAGTTGTGCGGCCGGTTCAACCGGACGTTGCGAGCAATGTCGGGAACGAAGAAATTGTGGACCCGAGGCGCATTCAGCAGCCGAGCTTCAAGACGGGCACCGTGTCCAGCCGCCAGGTGCAGCCCAACGGAGCGCCGACGTTGGAGATCAATGCCCAAGTGGCGCCGGGGATGAGCGGTAGCCCGACCCCCGGGTGATCGTCGGCATCGTCGTGGTGGCAGCCGCCGGACTTGTGGCGGCAGTTTTGTTGCGGCCCAAGTGGTTCGGCCTGAGAAGGCTCGAGAAGCGTCATCGGCGGCGGCCGCGAAAGCGGGTAGCACCGAAGGAGCTGGAAGCCGGACCCGCAGCGACGAGCGACGCCGGCACCGCGCCACCGACCGATACGAAGGAGACACCGACGAAGGCGTAGGTCACAACCGGCGGGTCAGCGCGTCCGCGGCCGCCAACAGGTCCGCTGCCCAGCGCGCTCCCGGCCGACGCCCGATCCGATCGATCGGTCCCGACACCGATACCGCCGCGATCACGGTGCCGCGCCCGTCACGCACCGGTGCGGAAACGCTCGCCACGCCCGGTTCGCGTTCTGCAACGCTCTGCGCCCAGCCGCGCTTGCGCACCTCCGCCAATGCGCGGTCGGTGAACTTGGCTGTGGGCAGTACCGCTTGCTGGGTGGCCGCATCGCTGTAGGCGAGGAGAATCTTGGCTCCAGATCCAGCTGTCATCGGCAGATGGGCGCCGACTGGCACCGTATCCCGTAGGCCCGCAGGCGGTTCCAACGCGACCACGCAGATCCGCGATGTGCCTTCGCGGCGGTAGAGCTGCACGCTCTCGCCGGTGATCTCGCGCAGCCTCGGCAAGACTGCGGCGCCTGCAGCCAACAAGGGGTCGTTGACGTGGCCGGCCAACTCGACCAGCGCGGGCCCCAGCCGCCAGCGGCCCTCGTCATCGCGGGCGAGCAGCCGGTGCACCTCCAGCCCGGCGGCGAGCCGGTGCGCGGTCGCCCTTGGCAGACCCGTCCGTTCGCACAAGTCGGCAAGTCCGCACGGCGATTCGGCGATCGTGTGCAGCACACCCACGGCTTTGTCGAGCACGCCGATTCCGCTATCCTGTCTCACAAGGAGATACTAGCGTTCCAGAATGTGAGATAGTCAAGTATGACGACCGACACGCGGCCACGCACGATGGCGGAGAAGGTATGGGACGACCACGTCGTCGCAGTTGGCGGCGGTACGGGCGACGCCCGCGAACCCGATTTGATCTACATCGACCTACACCTCGTCCACGAGGTGACCAGTCCGCAGGCGTTCGACGGGCTTCGGCTCGCCGACCGCGGCGTCCGGCGACCGGATTTGACCATCGCCACCGAAGACCACAACGTGCCGACGGTCGACATCGACAAGCCGATCGCCGATCCCGTCTCGCGCACTCAGGTCGAAACGCTGCGACGCAACTGCGAAGAGTTCGGCATTCGGTTGCATCGGATGGGCGACCTCGAGCAGGGCATCGTGCACATCATCGGGCCGCAACTGGGTCTGACACAGCCCGGCATGACGATCGTCTGCGGCGACAGTCACACGTCCACCCACGGCGCATTCGGTTCGATCGCGATGGGCATCGGCACGTCGGAGGTTGAGCATGTGCTCGCCACGCAGACATTGCCGCTGCGGCCGTTCAAGACGATGGCGGTCAATGTCGACGGCCAACTGCCCGCGGGCGTCAGCGCGAAGGACATCATCCTCGCGGTGATCGCGAAGATCGGCACCGGCGGCGGACAGGGTCACGTCATCGAGTACCGGGGCAGTGCCATCGAGGCGCTGTCCATGGAAGGCCGGATGACGATCTGCAATATGAGCATCGAGGCAGGCGCGCGCGCGGGCATGGTCGCACCCGACGAGACGACGTATGAATTTCTGCGCGGACGCCCGCACGCGCCGACGGGTGCGGACTGGGATGCGGCGGTCGCGGCGTGGGACCGATTGCGTACGGATGAGGGCGCCGAATTCGACACCGAGGTGTACATCGACGCGACGACACTGAGCCCGTTCGTCACCTGGGGCACCAACCCCGGGCAGGGCGTACCGCTGTCGGAAGCGGTGCCCGACCCGGAATTGATGTTCGACGACGCCGCACGACAGTCCGCCGAGAAGGCATTGGCGTATATGGATCTTCAACCCGGCACAGCCATGCGCGATATCCCGGTTGACGTCGTCTTCGTGGGGTCGTGCACCAACGGGCGCATCGAAGACCTGCGTGTCGTGGCCGACATTCTGCGCGGACGCAAGGTCGCCGACGGCGTGCAGATGCTCGTGGTGCCCGGTTCCATGCGGGTGCGCGCGCAGGCCGAATCGGAGGGGCTTGGCGAGGTATTCACGGCCGCGGGTGCGCAGTGGCGACAGGCCGGATGCTCGATGTGTCTCGGCATGAACCCCGACCAGTTGTCGCCGGGACAGCGGTGCGCGGCGACGTCCAACCGAAATTTCGAGGGCAGACAAGGTAAGGGCGGCCGAACGCATCTGGTGTCGCCCGCCGTTGCCGCCGCGACCGCTGTGCGCGGCACGTTGTCGTCGCCCGCAGACTTGAACCGGTAAGAGGAGACACACCATGGAACCGTTCCGCACGCATACGGGCATCGGCGTTCCGCTGCGCCGATCCAATGTCGATACCGATCAGATCATTCCGGCGGTGTACTTGAAGCGGGTCACCCGAACGGGTTTCGAGGACGGACTGTTCGCGTCGTGGCGCAATGATCCGTCGTTTGTCTTGAATCTGAGCCCGTTCGACAAGGGGTCGGTATTGGTCGCCGGACCCGATTTCGGCACCGGGTCGTCACGCGAACACGCGGTGTGGGCGCTCATGGACTACGGCTTCCGAGTCGTCATCTCGTCTCGGTTCGGCGACATTTTTCGCGGGAATGCGGGCAAGGCGGGGTTACTGGCGGCAGAAGTTTCACAAGATGATGTGGAGCTGCTGTGGAAGCTGATCGAGCAGCAGCCGGGTCTGGAAATCACTGTGAACCTTCAAGATCGGAACGTGGCCGCAGGAACGGTCATGCTGCCGTTCAAGATTGACGATTACACCGCCTGGCGATTGCTCGAAGGACTTGACGATATAGGCCTTACCCTGCGGAAACTCGATGACATCGAGTTGTATGAATCTAATCGTCCGCAGTGGAAACCACACACGTTGCCCGCCCACGCGATAGCGGCGAAAGCAACCGAAATTCGGGGTCGCCAAACCGTTCATCCGACCCCCTCGCCAGCGGTCAAGCGCGGCAAGCGGATTGCGAAAAATGGTGTCAGCAACGCCTGAAATTGCGCGTGGCTCTTGGAAATCAGTGGTAAGTCGTATTACCGTGTCCTTCTAGTTGATCCAAGGTGGATCACTGGTGTGGAGGTTTTGCATGAACAAAGCAGAGCTGATCGACGTACTCACGAAGAAGTTGGACGTTGACCGCCGCTCGGCTACCGATGCGGTTGAAAACGTTGTCGACACAATCGTGCGTGCGGTGCATAAGGGTGACAGTGTCACCATTACCGGTTTCGGCGTCTTCGAACAGCGCCGTCGTGCAGCCCGGGTCGCGCGTAATCCGCGCACCGGGCGAGACAGTGAAAGTGAAGCCAACGTCCGTGCCGGCATTCCGGCCCGGCGCTCAGTTCAAAGCGGTTGTCTCTGGCGCACAGCGCCTCCCGGCGGAAGGACCTGCAGTGAAGCGTGGAAGTGGAACCGGCACGGCTAGGAAGGCGGCGAAGAAGACCGTTCGCAAGGCCGCTGTGAAGAAGGCTGTGCGGAAGACCGCTGTCAAGAAGGCAGTGCGCAAGGCCGCCGTCAAGAAGGCAGTGCGCAAGACCGCTGTCAAGAAGGCAGTGCGCAAGACCGCTGCCAAGAAGGCAGTGCGCAAGACCGCTGCCAAGAAGGCAGTGCGCAAGGCCGCGGGCAAGAAGGCTGCCCGTACCGTCGCTGCCAAGAAGGCTGTCCGGAAGGCCGCAGGCAAGAAGGCGGCCCGGAAGGTCGCTGCCAAGAAGACCGCGCGTAGGGCGCCGGCCAAGGGCCGTCGCTAGATTTCTCATCAGATACGCCGTGGGTCATCGCGACTCACGGCGTATCTGCGCGTTAGGGCTTCGGTCAGTCCGCGACGGCCTCCACGATCGACGCGGGACCGACCGTCCCAATCGTGCGGGTGTGCCGTAAACCCGCCCGCCGCAACAACTCGGCGTACTCCGCCTCCGGTGCGTTCCCTGCCTGTCGCGGCGACGAGCATTTCGAGGTCGAGCAGTTTCGACAAGTGCTCGCGATCGTCGTCGGGCACAACCGCCTCGATGATCAACACCTTTGCGCCCGGATTCATGGCGGCGCGCACGTTGCGCAGGATCTGCAACGACTTCTCGTCGTCCCAGTCGTGAATGATGTGCTTGAGCACATAGGCGTCGCCGCCTGCGGGCACGGACTCGAAAAAAGACCCGGCGACGGTGGTGCATCGAGCCGATACGCCCGCGGGTTCGAGAACCGCAGGCGCGCCTTCGACGACAGACTCGGCGTCGAAGAGAATCCCGCGGCTGTCCGGTGCCTGCCGCAGGATCGCGGAAAGCAACAGGCCGTGTCCGCCGCCCACGTCGACGATCGTGCCGAACGGGGAGAAGTCGTACGCGGCCACCACCACCGGCGTTTCCATCTTCGAGATTGCCGTCATCCCGTCGTTGAACACCGCCGCCAACTCCGGCACATCCTCGAGCCATTCGAATGTCGGCTTGCCCCTGAGCTCCTCGATCGCGCACCGGCCGGTGCGAACCGAGTGAGACAGCTGGCCCCAATGTTCCCAGTGCATTGGGTCCCCGACGAACAACACAAAGCCACGTATCGAGTCGGGTGCATCGATACGCAACGCTTGACCCATCGGCGCGAGTGCAAACCGTCGATCGCGATGTTGGGTGAATATGCCGCGGCTGCGCGAGCTCGGCCGGCGCGCGACCGGCTACTTCTTGGCGAGCGGACTACCGATATGGTCGGCCGCCACCAAATGGCCCTGCCATGATGACATCACCCAGGTGCTGCCCTTGCGGTTACGTGACTTGTCTGGACGCACCCCGTCGCGGTCACACCACCACGCGATCAGATCCGGGATGACCCTGCCCTGCGTGCAGATCACGGGCGTGCCTCCGGCGGCGGCGATCTCGAGGATGCGGCGCCGGGCCGGCTTGCGATCGTCTGCGTAGGCCTCCTCGGTCAGCAGCGGCTCGTTGTGAATTGCAACGCCGAGTTCTTCAGCCAACGGTCCGAGGGTCTGCTCGCAGCGGACGCGGTCGGCCGCGTAGAGCGTGTCGGCGCCGAACGCCAGCAATTGACCGACCAATGATTCGGCTTGGGCCCGGCCGTGCTTGTCCAGAGGGCGTAACCGGTCGTCGCCCTTGTACCGCGACTTACTGCCTGCGGTGCCGTGCCGGACGATCAAGATGGTCTTCGTGTCGGCGGGCAGCTTGGCGAACCGGCGCAACACCTTCCGGTCGTGCGCGTACTGGAGCTGCTTGATCGCCGCCGAAACGGGCAGCCATTTCAATTCGTCGACTTCGTCGTTCGGTGTGAAGTCACCGTCGTCGCTGCGTGCCGCCCAGTACTGCACCTTCTTGATGCCCTGCGTTTCGACCCGATAGCTCACCGACGTCAGCCGCCTGCCGAGGTGCGAGATGTAGCCCGTCTCCTCGAGTACTTCGCGCACGGCGGTCATCGGCTCACTCTCTCCGACGTCGACCTTGCCCTTGGGCAGTGACCAGTCGTCGTAGCGCGGCCGGTGAATCACCGCGACTTCGGGCTCCGCCCCGTCGTCGCTGGCACGCCACACCACCGCACCCGCCGCGAGCACGGCCTTGTTCACCGGCGCAGCGTCACTGGCGGAGGAATCCTTCGGCACCTCAACTCCTGCAGGTCATTGCAAACCGCGGGAACTCTCAATGATGCCGGTGGCGTTCCATCAGCCACACCTGGTGATCGCGCACGGTCTGGCCCTCCTGCGGTGTACGCGGTCCAACTTCCGTCGGCGCCCAGTTCCCAGCACCGGGTGGCCGGGTTCATCGTCGACTCGAACATCTCGTCCAGTTGCGTCGTCAGCCTCGGATCCTTCACCTGCGCCATCACTTCGACCCGGCGGTCGAGATTACGATGCATCATGTCGGCACTGCCGATCCAGAACTCGTCGATGGCGCGGAAGTGAATAATCCGCGAGTGTTCGAGGAATCGACCCAGAATCGAGCGCACCACGATGTTCTCCGAGAAGCCGGAGACTCCTGGCCGCAGCGCGCAGATACCGCGCACCACGACCTCGACGCGCACACCGGCCTGCGAGGCCCGGTAGAGCGCGTCGATCACCTGCTCGTCGACCAACGCGTTCGCCTTCAGCCGGATTCTGCCCTCTGCCCCCTCGCGCGTAGCGGCGACTTCGCGCTCGATGCGCTCGACGATGCCCCTGCGTACCCCGTGCGGGGCGACGAGCAGGTTGCGGTAGGAGTCCTTGCGTGAGTAGCCGGTCAGCGAATTGAAGAGGTCGGTGAGGTCGGCGCCGATGTCGGGCGCGGCCGTCAACAACCCGACATCCTCATACAGCCGAGCGGTCTTCGGGTTGTAGTTGCCAGTTCCGACGTGGCAGTAGCGCCGAATCGTCGAGCCTTCTCTGCGCACCACCAGACACGTCTTGCAGTGCGTCTTCAGCCCGATCAGTCCGTACACCACGTGCACGCCCGCCTGCTCGAGTGCGCGCGCCCACTTGATGTTGGCCTGCTCGTCGAACCGCGCCTTGATCTCCACCAGTGCGACGACCTGCTTACCGGCCTCGGCGGCGTCGATCAGCGCGTTGACGATCGGGGAGTCGCCCGACGTGCGGTACAACGTCTGCTTGATCGCCAACACATTCGGGTCCGCGGCTGCCTGTTCGATGAACCGCTGCACGGTGGTGGAGAACGAGTCGTACGGGTGGTGAACCAGGACATCGCCGTCGCGCAACGTGGCGAAGATGCTTTTCGGTGTCTCCCGTTCGCCGAACGCCGGTGGCGTGGCGGGCACGAACGGCGGGTCCTTCAACTGCGGCCGGTCGACGCCGTAGATCTGCCACAGCGACGAAAGGTCCAGCAGCCCGGGCACCTCGATGACGTCACCGGGGTTCACGTCGAGTTCGCGCAGCAGCAGCTCCAACATGTTCTCGGTCATGTCGTCGGCGACCTCGAGGCGCACCGGCGAGCCGAATCGCCTGCGGGCCAACTCGCGCTCGAGCGCCTGCAACAGATCCTCGTCGCGGTCTTCCTCGACCTCGAAATCCGCGTTGCGAGTGATGCGGAACGCATGGTGTTCGACGATCTCCAAGCCGGGGAACAACACCGGCAGAAACGCCGCGATCAGTTCCTCCATCGGCAGGAAGCGCAACGCGCCGTCCCGGCTGTCGAGTTCGACGAACCGGTCGACGTTGTCGGGCACCTTGATTCGGGCGAAGTGCTGGCCGCCGTCGTCGGGAGCCTTGACGGTGATGGCCAGGTTCAGGCTGAGCCCGCTCACGAACGGGAACGGATGCGCCGGGTCGACGGCCAGCGGCGTCAGAACGGGGAAGACCTGCTCGTGGAAGTAGGTCGACAACCTGCCCCGCTCGTCGTCGTCGAGTTGCAGCCACGTGACGATCAGAATTCCCTCGTCCGCGAGCGCCGGGCGCACCGAGTCGAGGAACACATGCGCGCATCTGTTGGCGATCTGCTGAGTGCGTTCACTGATTCGCCGCAGTTGCTCGCGCGGGGACAGGCCATCCGCCGAGCGCACCGACAGACCCATCTCGTCGCGACGTTTCAGTCCTGCCACCCGGACCATGTAGAACTCGTCGAGGTTCGAGGAGAAGATCGCGAGGAACTTCGCCCGCTCGAGCAGCGGAAGCGACGTGTCGGCGGCCAGTGCCAGCACGCGGGCATTGAAGTCCAGCCAGCTCAGCTCGCGGTTGAGATACCGGTCCTCGGGCAGCGCATCGTCGACGGTTTCTGCCGTCGCCGCAGGTGGTGCCTCGGGAGCCGTCCGGCCCTCCTCGCGTGCGGACGCCGAATCACCCGGCACCACGTCGGTGTCGCTGGGTCGAACTTGTGCCTCGGCTTCGGTCATTCCCTCGATCATTCCTCATCGACCAGCGGAACTGCTACCGACGGCCAAATCCGCAAGGGCTGTTTACCTTGGTCGGCCGATGGCCTGCATCGTTGCCGCACCCACGCCCAGTCGGCGGGCCACCATCAGGTCGTCGGGCGTGTCGATGTCGCAGCGCAATCCCGGCCAGGCTCCGGTCAGCTCGATGGCTCCGGAGTGTTGATGCCTGCTGGCCGAGTCGGGCCCGAACTGAGGTTCCAATGGAACGCCGAAGGCAAACAGCGCCGAGGTGCCGGTGCCGTGCCGGTCGCCGACGAAACTGCGCGGGTAGCCGCGGGCGGCGGTGATGGCTTCTGCGAGCTCCTGTGGTTGAAGTGCAGGTAAATCTCCCTGCAGCGCAACGATATTCGGCGTTGACTCGCGAACGACGGCCTCCGCGGCGGCGATCGCGTTGTTCAGTGGGTTGCGGTGACCGTCCGGTGTCGGGTCGGTCAGCGCCTGCGCGCCCAACTCCTGCGCGGTGTCGGCGGCAACCTGGTCCGGGGTAACGACGGTGACCGTCTTCAGTGCGGGGACCGCGAGCGCGGCCCTGATGGTGTCGACCATCATGGCCAGCACCACGGATTCCCTGGTCGCTGCGGAGAACACCGGGGCGAGCCTCGTCTTCGCGGCGGCGAGCCGCTTGACGGCGATGACCAGTCCGATGTCAGCCGGCGCGCCGGTCTGCGTGCCGCTCATGTCGTCTCATCCTGCCAGCCCCGGCCGCCTGCGCAGACCGGGCGTCGTCCCAGTACGCCACGCTAGGCTGAATCCGTGGTGGAGGCGGCGGTGATGGGGGCCGGTGCGTGGGGAACGGCGCTGGCCAAGGTATTGGCGGATGCGGGCAACGACGTCACGCTCTGGGCCCGCCGCCAGGAGCTGGCCGACGAGATCAACAACACCCATCGCAACCCCGAATACCTCGGCGACGTCGAACTGCCGAAGTCGATCCGCGCCACCAGCGACTCCGCCGCGGCCCTGGAAGGTGCGTGCACGGTGCTGCTTGCGGTGCCGTCACAGACGCTTCGGGCCAATCTCGCCGACTGGGCCACACAGCTCGGCGACGACGTGACGCTGGTCAGCCTGGCCAAGGGCATCGAGCTGGAGACGCTGATGCGGATGAGCCAGGTGGTGGTCCAGGTGACCGGCGCCGATCCGTCCCGGGTGGCCGTCGTCACCGGTCCCAACCTGGCCAGCGAAATCGCCGAGGAGCAACCTGCGGCGACGGTCGTCGCCTGCGCCGACTCCGGTCGTGCGGTGACGTTGCAGCGGGCGCTTTCCACCAAGTACTTCCGCCCGTACACCAACGCCGACGTCATCGGCGCCGAGGTCGGCGGCGCATGCAAGAACGTCATCGCGTTGGCCTGCGGTATGGCGGCCGGGGTCGGGATGGGCGAGAACTCGGTGGCGGCGATCATCACCCGCGGGCTGGCCGAGATCATGCGGCTGGGAATCGCGTTGGGCGCCAAACCCGCCACGTTGGCCGGCCTGGCCGGGGTCGGCGATCTCGTCGCGACGTGCACGTCACCGCATTCGCGTAACCGCACGTTCGGTTCTCGGCTCGGCACAGGGGATTCACTGGAAGCGGCGAAGCTGGCGGGCGGCGGGCACGTCGCCGAGGGTGTCACCTCGTGCGAATCGGTGTTGGCCCTCGCGGCCAGCTACGACGTCGAGATGCCATTGACCGACGCGGTCCATCGGGTGTGCCACAAGGGATTGTCGGTGCCCGAGGCGATCGCGCTGCTTCTCGGCCGCAGGACCAAGCCGGAGTAGTACGTGACAGGCCCGTACGGAGACTCCACCCGGAGCGTCAAAGCCGTTGGAGCGGAGGCGGTTCCGGGGCAGCCGGTGGCAGCGACTCCTGTTCCGGCGGCGGCGTATCACATCCCGCCGAGCGAAGACGATTCGCTCGACAGCTATGGGCGCTATCACAATCCCACCTGGCGTCAACTGGAATCAGCCTTGGCGGAGCTGGAAGGTGCCACGGCAGCACTGACTTTCGGTTCTGGGATGGCGGCGATCACGTCGGTGCTGCGAGCGCTCACCAAACCGGGGACCACGCTGGTGGTACCCGCCGACGGCTATTACCAGGTGCGGCGATATGCGGTTGAATACCTTGCGCCGCAAGGCATCACCGTGATCGAGGCGAAATGTGCGGATATCATCGACGCCGCGTCGGGCGCCGACGTGGTGCTTGCCGAGACGCCGTCGAACCCCGGCCTCGACGTGGTCGACCTCCATGCCTTGGCGATGACATGCCGGGGCCACGGTGCGACGCTCATCGTCGACAACACCACCGCGACACCTTTTGGGCAGCAACCGTTGTCGCTTGGCGCCGACCTCGTGGTGGCCAGCGCCACCAAGACACTGTCGGGTCACCACGACCTTCTCGCGGGATACGTGGCGGGGTGTCACGTCGACCAGATGGCGGCGATCGAGCACGAGCGTCGGCTCGCCGGACCGATCCTCGGTGCCTTCGAAGCCTGGATGGTGTTGCGCAGCATCGCCACCGCGGGCCTTCGGTTCGAGCGCCAGTGCCAGAACGCGTCTCGCGATGGCGTTGACGTTGCGCGGACATCCGGCCGTGCGATCCGTGCGGTACCCGGGCCTGACCGACGACCCGTCGCACGAGGTCGCCAACCGGCAGATGAACCACTTCGGCGGGATCGTCGCGATCGAGCTCGAGAACGCCGCCGCCGTTCATCGGTTCGTACAGAACAGCAACCTGTTCGTCTCCTCGACCAGCTTCGGCGGTATCCACAGTTCGGTGGACCGCACGGGCCCGCTGGGGCGACCCGGTCGGCGAGGGCTTCGCCCGCATCTCCGCAGGCATCGAGGACACCGACGACCTGATCGCCGACATCGACCACGCGTTGCCGCGGCCGTGACGATCAAGCGCGTCGCGATGAAGAACGGCGCCCGAAGGCGCTGAAAGCCCAGGTCGCAGCCGTAGATCGGGCGACCTTCGGACGGGGCGGTAGCCTCTCTAGGTTGTGACTGCCCGCCACCAAGCCCGGCTCCGCCGGTCGCGTCCGTGTTGCCGTTGTCTACGGCGGACGCAGCTCCGAGCACGCGATCTCCTGCGTTTCCGCAGGTAGTATCCTCCGACACCTCGACCCTGAGCGCTTCGAGGTGGTCGCGGTCGGCATCACGCCGGAGGGCTCGTGGGTGCTGACCAACGCCGACCCGGACACCCTGGCGATCGCCGATGGGCGGCTGCCGGAGGTCAGCGGTGCGTCCGGTACCGCGCTGGCCCTGCCTGCCGACCCCGGTCGCGGCGGTCAGCTGCTATCGCTGGGCCAGGGCGCCGCCGGGGAGCTGCTGGCCTCCGTCGACGTGGTCTTTCCGGTGTTGCACGGACCGTACGGCGAGGACGGCACCATCCAGGGCCTGCTCGAACTTGCCGGCGTGCCGTATGTCGGAGCGGGCGTGCTGGCCAGCGCGGCGGGCATGGACAAGGAGTTCACCAAGAAACTGCTCGTCGCCGACGGCTTGCCGATCGGCGACCACGTGGTGCTGCGGCCGAACCAGCAGACGCTGGAACTCGAGGAGCGCGAGCGGCTCGGGCTGCCGGTGTTCGTCAAACCGGCGCGTGGCGGGTCGTCGATCGGCGTCAACCGGGTCACGGCGTGGGATCAGCTGGCCGCCGCGATCGCCGATGCGCGTAAACACGACCCCAAGGTGATCGTCGAGGCGGCGGTGCCGGGGCGCGAACTCGAATGCGGCGTCCTGGAATTTCCCGACGGCAGGGTCGAGGCGAGCACCGTCGGCGAGATCCGGGTGGCCGGTGTGCGCGGCCGTGAGGACGCGTTCTACGACTTCGCCACCAAGTATCTCGAGGACGCCGCCGAACTGGACGTGCCCGCCAAGGTCGACGACGAAGTCGCCGACGAGGTGCGTCGGCTGGCCATCCGGGCGTTCCGCGCGATCGACTGCCAGGGCCTGGCCCGCGTCGACTTCTTCCTGACCGACGACGGCCCGGTGGTCAACGAGATCAACACCATGCCCGGGTTCACCACGATCTCGATGTACCCGAGGATGTGGGCGGCCAGCGGTGTGGACTACCCGACCCTGCTGGCCGCGATGGTGGACACCGCGCTCGCGCGGGGCACCGGGCTGCGCTAGCGGGCTGGCGCCGGGGTCGATCGGTTTGGCGGGCATCGTCTGCGATATCGCCTCCGAGATCTCCTGGATCGGTGTCGGGCCCGACCCGCTCGGCAGCGTCAGGGCTATATATACCGGGCGATCAACGGCGAACCAGGTGCTCCTGCCCGCGTCGGTCAACTCGAACCACTGCACTGGCTCGACGACCTGGAGGGGCGTGCCGACGACGAATTCGGCAGGCCGGTCCAGCCCGCAGCGCAGGATGACCGGGTCGGCATCGGACTCCGCCCGCCACGCGGCCGCGCCCGGCGGCGCAGGGTCGGCCGCCGGCGGCGCGCCGGTAGTCGCCCAGCTGGTCGGGTAACGCGGCCATCAGCGCGTCGCATTCGGCGCTTGTCCGCTCTCGGGGCGGGCACCGCCACGATGGGGACCGGCTGCTGCTGCGGTGGCGGCTGCCGCAGCGCCGCGATCGCCAGCACCGCGACGATCGCAGTGACAGCCACCGCGATCGCGGCGATCAGCAGGGAGCGCGGCGGTCCGTCCCCGCTGCTGTCGGTCGTGGGTGCCACGAGGGCAACTCTAGGGGCGGGCTCCGTTGGCGATGGGGCAGGTCAGCGTGCGCGTGATGCCCGCGACCTGCTGAACGCTGGGCACGACCGTGTCCTGCAGGTCGCTGATCGTGTCGGCTCCGATGCGCACCACGACGTCATACGGACCGGTGACGTACTCGGCGGACAGCACCCCGGCCAGCTCGGCCAGCTGCTTGGCGACGACCTCGGCGCGGCCCACGTCGGTCTGGATCAGCATGAAAGCCTCGACCACCCGGTGTCTCCTCCGTTCCGCTGCATAGACTCCACGCCGCAGGGCCCAAAAGTACCGCAGGACTGCCCGGTGTTCAGCGCACGAACGGCCGAGACGAGCGCGAGTGAGGATCGCAGCGCAGCGAGGACCGGAGCGCAGCGGGGAGTCGAGCGACATGAGGTCGCAGGAGGTGCCATGGCCAGCGACGAACCGGCCGACAGCCTGGCTGGGCTGGGGGAGTTCGCCGTCATCGACCGGCTGATCGCCGACCGGGACCAGCCGGCGGTCGTCGCCGTTGGTCCGGGTGACGACGCCGCCGTCGTGGTCGCGGGCGACGGCAGGACGGTGGTGTCCACCGACATGCTGGTCGAAGGCAGACACTTCCGGCTGGACTGGTCGTCGCCGCACGACATCGGCCGCAAGGCCATCGCGCAGAACGCCGCCGACATCGAGGCCATGGGCGCCGCGGCAACCGCATTCGTCGTCGCGTTCGGTGCACCGGGGGACACCTCGGCCGCGCAGGCGCTGGAACTCGCCGACGGCATGTGGCAGGAGGCCGGCAGGCTGGGCGCCGGGATCGTCGGCGGGGATCTGGTCAGCGCCCCGCAGTGGGTGATCTCGGTGACCGCGCTCGGCGACCTGGCCGGACGCGCACCGGTGCTGCGTGCCGGGGCGCGGGCGGGTGACACGCTGGCCGTCGCGGGCGAGCTGGGTCGGTCGGCTGCCGGATATCACCTGTGGCACAACGACATCGACGGCTTCGATGCCCTGCGGCGCCGGCATCTCGTTCCGGAACCGCCGTACGGTCAGGGCCGCGTCGCCGCCGACGGCGGCGCGACGGCGATGACGGACGTCTCCGACGGGCTGCTGGCCGACCTCGGCCACATCGCGCGATGCGTCCGGAGTCGGTATCAACGTGTCCACCGCGGCGCTGACGGCCGATCGCGACGCCCTTTCCGAAGCCGCCGCCGTTGCGGACGTCGACGCGTGGGCATGGGTGCTCGGCGGCGGGGAAGACCACGCCCTGGTCGCGACGTTTCCCGGCACACCGCCGCGGGGCTGGCGGGTCATCGGCACGGTGATCGACGGTCCGCCGCGGGTGCTGGTCGACGGCGACGAGTGGCACGGAAGTCCGGGCTGGCAGTCATTTCAGTGAGCCGAGCCGCTAGGTTGACCTCTCGTGACTGCACGCCCCCTTGATGAGCTGGTCGAGGACGGGCTGGGCGCGCGCACTGGAACCCGTCGCCGGCCAGGTCGCGCAGATGGGGGAGTTCCTCAGGGCCGAGATCGCGGCGGGCCAACCTACCTGCCCGCAGGGCAGAATGTGTTGCGCGCCTTCACGTTTCCGTTCGATCAGGTGCGGGTGCTCATCGTCGGACAGGATCCCGTACCCGACGCCGGGGCACGCGGTCGGGCTGAGCTTCTCGGTCGCCGCCGACGTGCGGCCGCTGCCGCGCAGCCTGGAGAACATCTACAAGGAGTACGGCACCGACCTCGGCTATCCCGCCCCCGCCAACGGTGATCTCACGCCGTGGGCCGCAGCGCGGCGTGATGCTGCTCAACAGGGTGCTGACCGTGCGGCCGGGCACCCGGCGTCACATCGGGGCAAGGGCTGGGAGGCCGTCACCGAATGTGCGATCCGCGCGCTGGTGGCGCGGTCGCAGCCGATGGTCGCGGTGCTGTGGGGTCGCGACGCGTCCACGCTGAAGCCGATGCTCGACGGTAGCGATTGCGTGGCGATCGAGTCGGCGCATCCCTCGCCGCTGTCGGCGTCGCGGGGATTCTTCGGCTCGCGACCGTTCAGCCGCGCCAACGAACTACTCGCAGCAGATGGGTGCCGACCCGATCGACTGGCGGCTGCCCTGATTGCGGATCTAGCCGCAGATCCGCACCGAGCCTGCGGGGAGATCGTCATATCACGCGAAAACGCGATCTGTCCGCAGACTCGCGGGAGATGAACGGCAAGAACTAGCCGCGGGTGACCTTGCCGGCCTTGATGCAGGACGTGCAGACGTTGATGCGCTTCTTGTTGCCGCCGGGACGGGTCACGGCGTGCACGCTCTGGATGTTCGGATCCCACCGACGGCTGGTCCGGCGATGGGAGTGCGAGACCGACTTGCCGAAGCCGGGGCCTTTCCCGCAGATATCGCAGACGGCAGCCATATCGAGAACTCCTTGAATCAGTACTTCGGGGGCCAACGACCGCGAACGGGTGACCCGACAACCTGACCAGGATACCGGGCCGCAAAGCGAACGCCAAAACGATGTCCACCGGCTGCGGACCAGGCGTGTCGATGTGACCGGTGATGTCCGGGCCAATGGATAGGCTGGCGCCCACCGGGGGTCCGTCATGGCGGTGGGAGGCGGGTGAGAGATGGCCGAGTTCGGGTCGGCGGCTGGACGCATCTGCCCTGCGTGACTGGGCCCACACCTCGGTCAGTGACCTGATCGCCCACACCGACGAGATCAACCGGCTGAACGTCTTCCCCGTCGCCGACGCCGACACCGGAACCAACATGCTGTTCACCATGCGCGCGGCCTGGGCCCAGGCAGACCCGACCGCAGGGGCGGTGACGTGGCACGGGTGGCCGCGGCCCTGGCCGACGGCGCGCTGCACGGCGCCCGCGGCAACTCCGGGGTGATCCTGTCGCAGATCCTGCGCGGCCTGGCCGACGTCACCGCCGAAGCCGCCGCCGAGCGTGGCGGCGGGCTGACCGAGGTCGACGGCGCTGTGCTCGCCGCCTCACTGCGTCACGCGGTCGGTCTGGTCGTCGCGTCGATGGGCGAATCGGTGCCGGGCACCATCGTGTCGGTGTTGCAGGCCGCGGCCGGTGCGGCCGAGGACGCCGGCGCCGATCGACGCCGACCTGGCCGGCGTGGTCACCGCCGCGGCCGACGCGGCCGTGGTCGCGCTCGACAAGACCACCGAGCAGCTCGACGTGCTCGCCGACGCGGGCGTGGTCGACGCGGGCGGCCGCGGGCTGCTGGTGCTGCTCGACGCGCTGTCCAAAACCGTGTCCGGTCGCGCGCCGATCCGACGGGTCTATGTGCCGTCCCGCCCGGCCGTCGACGTCACCGTCGCCGCACCCGGCTACCGCGCTTCGAGGTGATGTACCTGCTGAGCGGCTGCGAGCCCGACGGGGTCGAGCACCTTCGTCAGCGGCTCGACGATCTCGGTGACTCGGTCGCCATCGCGGCGTCGGCTTCCGACGGGCGGCGGTCGTTACTCGGTGCACGTGCACTCCGACGACGCGGGCGGCGCCATCGAGGCCGCGCTGCCGTTCGGCACCCCGAGCCGGATACAGATCACCGCGCTCACCGCGGCCGCAGGCACGCACGCACCGGGCGGCTGGAGCCGCGAGCGAGCCGTGCTCGCGGTCGTCGACGGTGACGGAGCGGCCGCGCTTTTCGCCGGCGAAGGCGCCCACGTCCTGCGGCCCGACCCCGATGCGACGGACCCGACGACCGCGGTGAGTGCCAAGCAGTCTGCTGCGCGGCCTCGTCGATGCGGGCGCCGCCCAGATCATGGTGCTGCCGAACGGTTTCGTCGCCGCGGAGGAGCTCGTCGCGGGGTGCACGGCCGCGATCGGCTGGGGGATCGACGTGGTGCCCGTGCCTGCCGGGTTCGATGGTGCAGGGGCTGGCCGCATTGGCCGTACACGACGCCGACCGGCAGGCGGTCGACGACGGCTACACGATGGCCCGCGCCGCCGCAGGTGCCCGGCACGGCTCGGTTCGGCTTGCCACCGAGGAGGCGCTGACGTGGGCGGGCAGCTGCCGGCCCGGCGACGGCCTCGGCATCGCCGGTGACGAGGTGCTGATCGTCGCGGACAACATCACCGCCGCGGGCGCCGGACTGATCGACCTACTGCTTGTCGCGGGCGGCGAGCTGGTCACCGTGCTGAGTGGTGTCGACGTGGATCCCGCTGTCGGCGAAGCACTTCAGGAACACGTGCACGGCGAGCATCTCGGCGCCGAGCTGGTGACCTACCACACCGGCCATCGCGGTGACGCGCTGTTGATCGGGGTCGAGTAGCCGTGGTTGCGCTGACTGACCGGCTCGACTTCGTCATCGGCGGCACGAAGTCGGCGAGGACGCTCGAGGAGCACTTCGGCATCCGCACGGTCAACGACCTGCTCCGGCATTTCCCGCGCAAGTACAACACGGGCATCGACGGTCCTCGGTGAGGACGACGAACCGCCCGAGGAAGGTGAGCACATCACCTTCGTCGACACGATCACCAACGCCGAAGTGCGGTGGACGAATCGCAAGCCCAAGCGGATGAATACCTGGTCATCACCCTGGGACACCGCACGACCCAAAGTCACCGCGACCTTCTTCAACGCGAAGTACATCAAGAAGAGTGCTCGTCGAGGGCATCCGCGTGATGCTGTCGGGTGAGGTCGGATACTACAAGGGCACAATGCAATTGACGCATCCGGCCTTTCTTGATGCTGAATCTCCGGCAAGGGCTCTCGATCGCTGGCGAAGATCGCCGAGACCTCCAGGAACGACCGGCGGTGAACTCGATCTGTCGGCGTTCGAGCGTGACTTCTTCCCGATCTACCCGGCCAGCGCGAAGGTGCAGAGCTGGGATATCTACGCCTGCGTGCGCCAGGTGCTCGACGTGCTCGATCCGGTTGCGGAGCCGCTGCCGGAATCGTTTGTGCGCGAACACAATCTGATCTCCGAGGACGAGGCACTGCGTGCGATCCACCTCGCCGAGACGTGCGGCCGAGCGCGAACGTGCCGTCGAACGCCTGACATACGACGAAGCGCTCGGGTCTGCAATGGGCCTTGGTCGGCGCGCCGGAACGGCGAGCTGGGCGAGTCCGGACCGGCGGCCCCGCGTAGGACGACGGCCTGCTGGCGGCACTCATGGACCAGTTGCCGTTCGAACTGACAGCCGGCCAGCGAGACGTGCTCGAAACGCTCTCGACCGAACTCGCCGCGACCCGTCCGATGAACCGGATGCTGCAGGGCGAGGTCGGCTCCGGGAAAGACCATCGTGTCCGTGCTGGCCATGCTGCAGATGATCGACGCCGGCTACCAATGCGCGCTGCTGGCGCCGACGGAAGTGCTTGCCGCCCAACATGCCCGCTCGGTGCGCGATGTGCTGGGCCCGCTGGCGATGGCGGGTCAACTCGGCGGCGCCGAGAACGCGACACGGGTGGCGCTGCTGACCGGATCGATGTCGCCGCAACAGAAGAAGCAGGTGCGCGACGAGGTCGCCGCGGGCGAGGCGGGCATCGTCATCGGAACCCACGCGCTGCTGCAGGACGCCGTGGAGTTCAAGCGACCTCGGCATGGTGGTGGTCGACGAGCAGCACGGTTCGGCGTCGAACAGCGAGATCGACTGCGCGCCAAGGCGCCCGAAGGTGTGACGCCGCATCTGCTGGTGATGACCGCCACCCCGATCCCGCGCACCGTCGCGCTGACCGTGTACGGCGACCTCGAGACGTCGACGCTGCGCGAACTGCCGCGCGGTCGCCAGCCGATCACCACCAACACGATCTTCATCAAAGAGAAGCGCGCAATGGCTGGACCGGGCGTGGCAGCGCATCACCGAGGAGGTGCAGCGCGGGTCGTCAGGCGTATGTCGTCGCGTCGCGTATCGACGAGACCGACAAAGGCCGACGAAAAGGACGCCGGCCCGCCTGCCGACCACCGTGGTCGAGTTGTTCGAGCATCTTCGCCACGGTGCGCTGTCCGGGTCTGCGGCTCGGCTTGATGCACGGCCGGCTGTCTGCCGACGAGAAGGACGCCGTGATGGCCGCGTTCCGCGCGGGCGAGATCGATGTTCTGGTGTGTACCACCGTCATCGAGGTCGGCGTCGACGTGCCCAATGCGACGGTGATGTTCGTGATGGACGCCGACCGGTTCGGCATCAGCCAGCTGCACCAGTTGCGCGGCCGCATCGGCCGCGGCGAGCACGCCAGCCTGTGCCTGCTCGCGACCCGGCTGCCGGAGGAGTCCAAGGCAGGCGAACGGCTGAAGGCGGTGGCAGGCACGCTGGACGGCTTCGAGCTGGCCGACCTCGACCTCAAGGAGCGTCGCGAGGGAGACGTGTTGGGATACAGCCAGTCCGGCCGGCCGATCACGCTGCGGTTCCTGTCGCTGTTCGAGCATCGCGAAGTCATCGAAGCCGCCAGCGAGTTCTGCGAGCGCGTACTACCCGCAGGACCCCGCCGATCCCGGAATGGCTCTTCTGGCAGCGCAATTCACCGACACCGACCGCGTCGAGTACCTGGACAAGACATGAGCCGCAAACGGCTGACGTGGCTGGCGGTGGCGGTGGCGCTGGCCGATCGTGGTCGCCTATCAGACGGTGGCGTCGGCGGCCAGCGCGCCGCCTCGTTCATCGCGCAGGCCGAAGTTCCCACCGTCGCACCGGTGTCGACGTGCTGGCCGGGATGGCCGAGATGCCGCTGCGCATCCGCGGCTTCGACTACCGCAGAGCGGCGTTCGGTGACTCGTGGACCGACGACAACCCGGCGCCCGGGTGGCCACAACGGCTGCGACACCCGCAACGACATCCTCGAGCGCGACCTCGTCGACAAGACATACGTGTCGATCAAGCGGTGCCCCAACGCCGTCGCCACCGGCACGCTGCACGACCCGTACACCAACGCCACCGTCGCGTTCGTGCGCGGCAATCAGATCGGCGCGTCCGTGCAGATCGACCACATCGTGCCGTTGGCGCTGGCGTGGGACCTCGGCGCCCGCGACTGGACCGACGACATGCGGCTGCGGTTCGCCAACGATCCCGCCAATCTGCTTGCGGTGGCGGGGCAGGCCAACCAGGACAAGGGCGACTCCGAGCCGGCGCTAGTGGATGCCGCCCAACGTCGCGTTCCGGTGCCAGTACGCCGTGCAGTTCATCGCGGTGCTGCGCGGCTACGGGCTTCCCGTCGATGCGCCGTCGGCGGTGGTGCTGCGGGAAGCCGCCGCGACCTGCCCGACGCGCTGAGTACGTCGTGTAAACCTAAGTGCCGGTATAGGTTTCGGGGTCCGGCCGGAACCGCGTGCCGTCGTCGAGCCCGTTGAGCGTGGCCATCTCGTCGTCGGTCAGCTCGAAATCGAACACCTCGAGGTTCGCCTTCACCCGCTCCGGCGACGACGACCGCGGGATGACCACGTTGCCCAGCTGGATGCTCCACCGGATCAACGCCTGCGCAGGCGTCTTACCGTGCGCCTCGGCGACCGAGACGATCGTCGGGTTGTCGAGCAGCCGGCCGACCCCCAGCGGGCCGTAGGCCTCGGTGACGACATCGCGGGCGGTGTTGACGGCGCGCAGTGCGGCCTGATTGAGCAACGGATGCAGCTCGATCTGGTTGACGACAGGGGCGACGAAGGACAGGTCGACGACGTTCGACAGGTGCTCCTCATGGAAATTGGCCACGCCGATCGACCGGGTGTGGCCCACCCCCCGGCATGCCAACAGCCCGCCCCAGCTGTCGATGTATTTACCCTGCTCACCGGCGGGCCAGTGGATCAGGTAAAGGTCGACGTAGTCGAGGCCCAGGCGGTCCAGGCTGGCTTTGAGGGCGTCCTGTGACGACTGGAAGCCCTGGTCCTCGGTGGCCAGCTTGGTGGTCACGAACAGCTCCTCGCGCGGTACCCCCGACGACGCGATGGCACGTCCCACCGCAGCCTCGTTGCCGTACGCGGCCGCGGTGTCGATCAACCGGTAACCCGCGTCCAGCGCCGCCGAGACCGCCTGCTCTGTCTCGGAGTCCGACAGCTCACCGACCCCGAGGCCGATCACCGGCATCGTGTGGTCGTCGTTGAGAGTGACGGAAGGAATCGCAGCCGCCGACGTCATGTCACCTATCCCTGCTTGGTTGGCCTAATTGAAGGTCCGTGGATCGGGACCCAGCCGAGTTCCATCGCCCAGCGACGAGATGGCCGCCATGTCCTGCTCGGCCAGCTCGAAATCGAACACGTCGAAGTTGCTCACAATCCGCTCGGGAGTCACCGACTTCGGGATGACTATATTGCCGAGCTGGATATGCCACCTAATCAGTACCTGCGCAGGCGTTTTTCCGTGCGCATCGGCAACCGCGGTCACCGTCGGATCGCCCAACAGCGATCCCTGACCCAGTGGCGCCCACGCCTCGGTGGCGATGCCGAGTCGAGCGTGTACCTCGCGCAGTTCCTCCTGCTGCAGCCGCGGATTCAACTCCACCTGGTTGACGGCGGGAACGATGCCGGTCGCGTCGATCAGGATTCGCAGGTGCTCCGGCTCGAAGTTGCTCACCCCGATCGACGAGACCCGCCCCTGATCGTGCAGGTGGGCGAACGCCTTGAAGGTTTCGACGATACGTGTTCTTCGCCGGCGTCGGCCAATGGATCAGGTACAGGTCGAGACGGTCGATGCCGAGGCGTTCGAGGCTGGTGTCGAACGCTGCCAAGGTGCGCTCGTACCCCTGGTCGGCGTTCCAGAGCTTCGTCGTGACGAAGACGTCGTCGCGGGCGATTCCGGAATTGGCGATCGCCCGGCCGGTCCCGGCCTCGTTGCCGTAGATGGCGGCGGTGTCGACATGACGGTAGCCCGCGTCCAGCGCGGTGGCCACCGCCCGTTCCGTCTCGTCCGGCGGGGTCTGGAAAACTCCGAGTCCGACCTGTGGGATCGAGTTACCGTCGTTCAGCTTTATCAAGGGAGAAGCCATGACTGGAAGTCTGCCAGCGCGACCTGTGACTCCCGTCGGCGCGGGCACCTCGGACGGAAAACGAAGCGCCAAGGCCCGGGCCGTGGACGCCGCGGGGAAGGTGACGCTGCACACCATCCCCGGGATCCCCGACCGGCTCAAGCGGCTGCTCGCCGGAGCACGCCCGATCACCATCGACGGCAATACCCTCGACACCACGATGCAACTGATGCTGGCGACGTCGCGCCTGTCGGGCAATGAGGGACTCATCCTCAGCGAGAACCCCGCGAAGGCACGTACGGAGCTGAATGCGGTGGTCGCACAATTCCCTCGGGTGCCGTTCGATGTCACATTGACCGACGTATCGGTGCCCGGACCCGGCGGCGACATCCCGGCGGTTCACATCCGCTCGACGGGCGATGACGGGGCCCCGCTGCTGGTCTACTACCACGGCGGTGGCTTCGTCGTCGGCGGCTACGAAACGCACGGCAACCTGTGCGAGGCCATCTGCCATGACGGCGGCGTCCACGTGCTGTTCGTTGACTACCGGATGGCGCCCGAACACAAGGCGCCCGCGGCCGTCGACGATGCGTACGCGGCGTATCAATGGGCGTGCGAGCACGCCGCCGAACTCGGCGCCGACGCGAGCCGGGTCGCGGTAGGTGGGGACAGCGCAGGAGGCAATCTCGCCGCGGTGGTGGCACAACGCGCGCGGGATGACGGCGGGCCGCGCGCCGGTTCTGCAGTTCCTGCTCTATCCGATGGTGAACTTCGCGAGCCACACGAGGTCGCTTGGCCTGTTCGCCGAGGGGTTCTTCCTTCGTCGCTGGGACTTGGACTTCTGCCGCGACAAGTACCTCGGGGAGGCGGGCATCGACCCAGCGGATCCTCGGGTGTCGCCGCTGCTCGCCGACGACCTGTCCGGGCTGCCGCCCGCCCTTCTGGTGACCGTGGGCTTCGACCCGCTGCGCGACGAGGGCCGCCAGTACGCCGAGGCGCTGCGTGCCGCGGGCAACACCGTGGACACGCGTGAGTTCGGTTCGCTGATCCACTCGTTCCCCAACTTCTTCGGCCTCGGCGGAGGCAGCGCGGCGGCGACCTACGAGATCATTTCCGCGCTGCGCGCCCATCTGAGCCGCAGCTGACGAACCGGGAGGACCTCGCCGGTACCCTTGACCCCGTGGCCACGAAACCCAAGAAGAACGCCCGCTACGACCTCAACGCCGCCGACCGCAGGCGCAACCTGTTCATTCAGGTTGGTTTGACCGCGATCGTCGTGCTGCTCGGCGTCGGGCTGGTGCTCTACATCGTGATGGGCTCCGACAAGAAGCCGGCTGCCGGCGAGAGCAAGGCGATCCAGGTGTCGTCGAGCAAGCTCATCACCAAGGAGGGCACCACCGAGCCCAAGGCCGTGGTGTCGCTCTACGAGGACTTCCTGTGCCCGCACTGCGCCGAATTCGAGCAGAAGTTCGGACCGACGATCAACGGGCTCATCGACAGCGGAGCGATCCAGGCGGACTACTACATGGTCGCCATCCTGGACTCGCCGAGCAACGGGAACTACTCCTCGCGTGCCGGCAATGCCGCCTACTGTGTCGCCGACGAATCGAAGGACGCGTTCCGTCGCTTCCACGCCGCGCTGTACGCGCAGCAGCCAGGAGAAACCGGGGCCAGCTTCCCCGACGACGCCCGGCTGATCGAGGTCGCCCGGCAGGCAGGTGCCGGCGGCACCGTGCCGGACTGCATCAACAAGGGCACGTACGTCTCGATGGTCGAGGGCCTGGCGAGCGCCACGGGAATCCAATCGACCCCGACGGTCAAGATCAACGGCCAGGAGTTCGACGTCAGCACTCGACGCCCGACGACCTGGTCGCCCAGATCAAGACGATCGTGGGTGACGTGCCGGGCCTGATGACCAAGCCGGCCGCCCCGACTCCGACCGCGCCGCCGGGGGCGCCGTGACCGTCACCGCCGCCAGCTCGGCCGAGCCCGCCGCCAGCGAGGCGCGGCGGGGCGTCGAGGTGCACACCGCGAGCGCGGTGTGGGTGCTGATTGCAGGCCTCGCCGGGCTGGCCGCCGCGCTGACGCTGACGGTCGAGAAGATCGAGATTCTGATCAACCCCGATTACGTGCCGTCGTGCAGCATCAACCCGGTGCTGTCCTGCGGTTCGGTGATGATCACGCC
The DNA here is from genome assembly GCA_963716505.1 of uncultured Actinomycetota bacterium. GTDB lineage: Bacteria > Actinomycetota > Actinomycetes > Mycobacteriales > Mycobacteriaceae > Mycobacterium. The sequence goes on along the minus strand of CAVQTL010000018.1, from coordinate 234,070 downwards.
ACAGGCGTCCGCGTTCGGCTTCCCGAACCCGCTCATCGGCATCGTGTCCTTCACCGTCGTCGCCGTCACCGGGGTGCTGGCGGTCGCCAAGGTTCGGCTGCCGCGCTGGTACTGGGGCGGGCTGGCCGTCGGCACGCTGCTCGGCGTCGGCTTCATCCATTGGCTGATCTTCCAGAGCCTGTACCGCATCGGCGCGCTGTGCCCGTACTGCATGGTGGTCTGGGCGGTCACCATCCCGCTGCTTGTCGTGGTGTCGTCGATCGCGCTGCAACCACAGCTGGAGAACGGGGTGGCGCGATTCATCTACCAGTGGCGCTGGTCGCTGGTCACGCTGTGGTTCACCGCGCTGATTCTGATGATCCTGGTGCGGTTCTGGAACTACTGGTCGACTCTTCTTTAGTCGGCTCGGGTCGGCGTTAGGGTTCTTGGATGATCTCCAAAATCCTGGTGGCCAACCGCGGAGAGATTGCGATCCGCGCGTTTCGCGCCGCCTATGAGATGGGGATCACCACCGTCGCGGTGTATCCCTACGAGGATCGCAACTCCCAGCACCGGCTGAAGGCCGACGAGTCGTATCAGATCGGGGAGACGGGCCATCCGGTCCGCGCTTACCTGTCGGTGCCGGAGATCATCCGGGTCGCCAAACAGGCGGGGTGCGACGCGGTCTACCCCGGGTACGGCTTCCTGTCGGAGAATCCCGATCTGGCCGCGGCCTGCGCCGAGGCCGGTATCACCTTCGTCGGGCCCGGTGCCGACGTGTTGGAGCTGACGGGTAACAAGGCCCGCGCGATCGCCGCCGCGCGGCGCGGCAGGCCTGCCGGTGCTGACGTCGTCGGCGCCGTCGGCGTCGGTCGATGAATTGGTCGGTGCCGCCGCGGAGATGGAGTTCCCGCTGTTCGTGAAGGCGGTGTCCGGCGGTGGCGGCCGCGGCATGCGCCGGGTGAGCGACCCCGCCGCGCTGCCGGAGGCGATCGAGGCGGCCAGCCGCGAGGCCGAGTCGGCCTTCGGCGACCCGATGGTCTACCTCGAACAGGCCGTGCTCAACCCGCGTCACATCGAGGTTCAGATCCTGGCCGACCGGCACGGCAATGTCATGCACCTGTTCGAGCGGGACTGCAGTGTGCAGCGTCGTCATCAGAAGGTCATCGAGCTGGCGCCCGCGCCGAACCTGCCCGAGGAGCTGCGAGCGAAGATCTGCGCCGACGCCGTCGCGTTCTCCCGGCAGATCAACTACTCGTATGCGGGCACCGTGGAGTTCCTGCTCGACGAGCGCGGCCACCACGTGTTCATCGAGATGAACCCGCGGATCCAGGTGGAACACACCGTCACCGAGGAGATCACCGACGTCGATCTGGTCGCCAGCCAGATGCGCATCGCCGACGGCGAGACGCTGGAGGCGCTCGGGCTTTCGCAGGAGACATTGACCGTTCACGGCGCTGCGATGCAGTGCCGGATCACCACCGAGGACCCCGCCAACGGCTTCCGCCCCGACACCGGCCGCATCACCGGCTACCGCAGCCCGGGCGGCGCGGGGATCCGGCTGGACGGCGGCACCAACCTGGGCGCGGAGATCAGCGCGCACTTCGACTCGATGCTGGTCAAACTCACGTGCCGGGGACGCGATTTCTCCGCGGCGATCGCCCGGGCCCGCCGCGCGCTGGCCGAGTTCCGGATCAGGGGCGTGTCGACGAACATCCCGTTCCTGATGGCCGTGGTCAACGACCCCGACTTCCGGGCGGGACGGGTCACCACATCGTTCATCGATCAGCGGCCCTATCTGCTGACCGCACGCACGCCGGCCGACCGCGGCACCAAGATCCTCAACTACCTGGCCGACGTGACGGTGAACCAGCCGCACGGCCAGCGCCCGTCGACGGTCTATCCGCACGACAAGCTGCCGGAGATCGATCTCGCCGGCGTCGCCTTCGTCGGGGAGTAAGCAGCGGCTGGCGGAGTTGGGTCCGGAGGGGTTCGCGCGGTGGATGCGCGAATCGAAGGCCGTCGGTGTCACCGACACCACCTTCCGCGACGCGCATCAGTCGCTGCTGGCAACGCGGGTGCGCACCAACGGCCTGTTGATGGTGGCGCCCTACATCGCCAGGATGACGCCGCGGCTGTTGTCGATCGAGTGCTGGGGTGGCGCGACTTACGATGTGGCGCTTCGGTTTTTGAAGGAAGACCCGTGGGAGCGGCTGGCTGCGCTGCGGGAGGCCGTGCCCAACATCTGTCTGCAGATGCTGCTGCGCGGGCGCAACACCGTCGGCTACACCCCGTACCCGGAGTCGGTCACGAAGGCGTTCGTCGAGGAGGCGACGGCCACCGGAATCGACATCTACCGCATCTTCGACGCGCTGAACAACGTCGAGTCGATGCGTCCCGCGATCGACGCGGTACGCGAAACAGGCACGGCGATAGCCGAAGTCGCGATGAGCTACACGGGTGATCTGTCGGATCCCGGCGAGAACCTGTACACGCTGGACTACTACCTGAAGCTCGCCGAGCAGATCGTCGACGCCGGTGCGCACGTGCTGGCGATCAAGGACATGGCCGGGCTGCTGCGGCCGCAGGCGGCCACCGCGTTGGTCGGCGCGCTGCGCAGCCGGTTCGATCTTCCGGTGCACGTGCACACCCATGACACTCCCGGCGGTCAGCTGGCCACCTATCTGTCGGCGTGGCAGGCGGGTGCCAGCGCCGTCGACGGCGCCGCGGCGCCACTGGCGGGTACCACCAGCCAGCCCGCGCTGTCCTCGATCGTGGCCGCCGCCGCGCACACCGATTACGACACGGGGCTGTCGCTGGCCGCGGTCTGCGAGCTGGAGCCGTACTGGGAGGCGCTGCGAAAGATGTACGCGCCCTTCGATGTTGCGGCATCCGGTCCTCCTTTCCCGACGGGACGGGTGTATCACCACGAGATCCCCGGCGGCCAGCTGTCGCAACCTGCGCCAGCAGGCCATCGCGCTCGGGCTGGGGGACCGGTTCGAGCAGATCGAGGAGAACTACGCCGCCGCCGACCGCATCCTCGGACGGTTGGTGAAGGTGACCCCGTCGTCGAAGGTGGTCGGCGACCTCGCATTGTCATTGGTCGGCGCAGGCGTGACCGCCGACGAGTTCGCCGCCGATCCGGCGCGATTCGACATTCCGGACTCCGTCATCGAATTCCTGCGCGGCGAGCTGGGCGACCCGCCCGGCGGCTGGCCGGAGCCGCTGCGCACCAAGGCACTGGCCGGCCGGCCGGCGGCCAAGCCGACCCAGGAGCTCACACCGGACGACGAGGCGGCGCTCGCGCTGGCGGGACCCAAGCGTCAGGCAGAACTCAACCGGCTGCTGTTTCCCGGTCCGACAAAGGAATTCGACGCGCACCGGGACCTGTACGGCGACACCTCGAGCCTTTCTGCCAACCAGTTCTTCTACGGGCTGCGACGTGGCGACGAGCACCGCGTCAAGCTCGAGCGCGGCGTCGAGCTGCTGATCGGGCTTGAGGCGATCTCCGAACCCGACGAACGCGGCATGCGCACCGTGATGTGCATCCTCAACGGCCAACTGCGGCCGGTCCTGGTGCGCGACGCAGCATCGCCAGCGAGGTGCCCGCCGCGGAGAAGGCCGACCGCGCCAACCCCGACCATGTCGCCGCGCCGTTCGCCGGCGTGGTCACCGTCGCGGTCGCGTCCGGCGACAAGGTCGATGCCGGACAGACCATCGCCACCATCGAGGCGATGAAGATGGAGGCGGCGATCACCGCCCCAAAGGCCGGCACCGTCAGCCGCATCGCCGTATCGAAGACCGCGCAGGTCGAGGGCGGCGACCTGCTGGTGGTGGTGAGCTGACCCGCATCGTCGCCGGCGCGCTTGGCGGGCGGCGCATCGCGGTGCCCCCGCGCGGCACCCGCCCGACGACCGACCGGGTGCGGGAGTCGCTGTTCAACGTGCTCGCCGCCCGCATAGACCTGCACGGCGCGTCGGTACTCGACCTGTATGCCGGCTCCGGCGCGCTGGGGCTGGAGGCGCTGTCGCGCGGTGCGGCCACCGCGATATTCGTCGAATCCGACCAGCGGGCCGCGGCGGTGATCGACCAGAACATCAAGACCCTCGGGGTCACCGGTGCGACGCTGCACCGCGGCACCGTCGCGTCGGTGCTGGCGACGGGCGCCGCGACCGCCGTCGACCTGGTATTCGCCGATCCGCCCTACGACATGCGCGAGGTCGAGATCGAACGAGATGCTGACGGCGCTGACCGGTCGCGGCTGGACCGCGGAAGGCAGCGTCGTCGTCGTCGAGCGTCCCGCGTCCGGGCCCGAGCTGCCCTGGCCGGACGGCTGGGAGCCGTGGCGGGCCCGCCGCTACGGCGACACCCGCCTGGAGATGGCCGAACGAACGCTGAGCCGCCCTGCTAGCGTCGTCGCCATGAGCGGCGCGGTATGCCCGGGATCCTTCGACCCGGTGACCCTCGGTCATATCGACATCCTCGAGCGCGCGGCCGCCCAGTTCGACGAGGTCGTCGTGGCCGTGCTGGTCAACCCCAACAAGACGGGCATGTTCGATGTCGACGAACGCATCGCGATGATCGAGGAGTCGACGACGCATCTGCCCAACCTTCGGGTGGAATCAGGCCAGGGTCTGGTCGTCGACTTCGTGAAGGCCCGTGGGTTGACCGCGATCGTCAAGGGGCTGCGCACCGGCACCGATTTCGAATACGAGCTGCAGATGGCGCAGATGAACAAGCACATCGCCGGGGTGGACACGTTCTTTGTCGCCACCGCGCCGAAGTACTCGTTCGTGTCGTCGTCGTTGGCCAAAGAGGTGGCATCGATCGGCGGGAACGTGTCGGAGTTGCTGCCCGAACCGGTGAACGTGCGCTTGCAGGACAAGCTCAAGGGTTAGTCGAGCCGCAGCCTCGGGTAGTCATTGATGGCGCACAGCCCATCGCGCCGAACAAGCCCACCGAATAAATCGGAGTTAATTGCCGTGGTTGAAACATTCGTTCAGTCGACCGATGACGTCGTCAAATTCCTCAAAGATCAACACAACTTGATCAAGGACATGTTCGAGGAAGTGTTGTCTGCGTCGAGCCCAGAAGCCCGCGAGAAAGCATTCACATCTCTGCGTCAACTCCTGGCGGTGCACGAGACCGCGGAGGAAATGGTTGTCCACCCGCGTGCCCGCCACGAAATCGCGGACGGCGACGCCGTGATCGACGAGCTGCTGCACGAAGAGCATGCGGCCAAAGAACACCTGTCCAAGCTCGAAGCCATGGACATCGACTCCAAGGAGTTCATCGACGAGCTGACCAGTTTCCGGGACGCAGTCGTCGAGCATGCCGAGCACGAGGAAGCCGAAGAATTCACGAAGCTGACCCGCGAGCTCAGCGCCGAGGATCGCAAGCGCATGGCGGGTGCGGTCCAGGCCGCCGAGGCGATTGCGCCGACCCGTCCGCACGCAGGCGTGGAATCCGCCAAGGCCAATTTCGCGCTCGGGCCTTTCGCGTCGATGCTCGACCGCGCGCGCGACTTGCTAAAGCAGGCCGTCAAGTAGCGAATTCTTTTGATCTGGCAAAGACCGCCCGGCGCGTTAAAGCGTGAGGGCGGTCTGTTGTGCCCACCCGATATGCGCATTGTGCGCGCATTGACATAATGTGGCCGTGATAATGGCGGGCCTGGGTGGGGCCCCTGAAAGCCGGCCGGCGACACACCGGCGGCGCTAGCGTAGTCACAGGGGTAACACCAGGCACACTGGTAACAACAACTACGCCTGGAGGGTGTGCCGTGTACCGAGTATTTGAGGCTCTCGACGAGCTGGGCGGGATCGTCGAAGAAGCGCGCGGCGTTCCGATGACGGCAGGCTGCGTGGTGCCCCGCGGCGACGTGCTCGAGCTGATCGACGACATCAAGGACGCCATCCCCGGCGAACTCGACGATGCGCAGGACGTGCTCGACGCGCGTGACCACCTGCTGAACGAGGCCAAGGAGCACTCCGGGTCGATGGTGGCGACGGCCAGCGCGGAGGCCGACTCGATGCTGAACCACGCCCGCACCGAGGCCGACCGGCTGCTGGCCGACGCCAAGGCGCAGGCCGACCGCATGGTCGCCGAGGCGCGCCAGCACAGCGAGCGGATGGTCGGCGAAGCCCGCGAGGAAGCCGCCCGCGTCAGCGCGACGGCAAAGCGTGAGTACGAGGCCAGCGCCGGCCGCGCGAAGGCCGAGGCGGACCGCCTGATCGAGAACGGCAACCTCTCCTACGAGAAAGCCGTCCAGGAGGGCATCAAGGAGCAGCAGCGTCTGGTGTCGCAGACCGAGACCGTGCAGTCCGCGAACGCGGAGGCCAGCCGGCTCATCGACGCAGCCCATGCCGAGGCCGACCGGCTGCGCGGCGAATGCGACGTCTACGTCGACAGCAAGCTTGCGGAGTTCGAAGAGTTCCTCAACGGAACGATCCGCTCGGTTGGCCGTGGCCGCCATCAGTTGCGCACCGCCGCAGGTACGCACGACTACGCAACGCGCTAACCACCGCGGCATGCGGGCCGGGCCCGCGAAATACGGGCCGTAGGATCGTCAATATGGCGACGCACAGAAAGTCCCGCTCGCCGCTCGTGATCAACATCTCTCGGCTGGGTCGGCGGCCAGGCTCGATGATGACCTTCGGTGAAACGGTGCCGAGCCCGGCCCGCATCGGTCTCGAGCTGGTGGCGATCCCCGAGGGCGCGCCGCTTGAGCTGGACCTGCGGATCGAGTCGGTGTCGGAAGGTGCGCTGGTCACCGGAACGGTGTCGGCGCCGACGACGGGGGAGTGCGCGCGCTGCCTCACGCCGGTCACCGGGCACGTCGAGATCGACCTCACCGAGCTCTTCGCCTACCCCGACAGCGCGACGGAGGCGACCACCGACGCCGACGAGGTCGGACACGTCGTCGACGACTCCGTCGACCTCGAGCAGCCGGTCGTCGACGCCGTCGGTCTGGCACTGCCGTTCTCGCCGCTGTGCGGACCGGATTGCCAAGGGCTGTGCCCCGATTGCGGCATCCCGATGGCGACAGCAGAGCCCGGCCACCGGCACGAGAAGATCGACCCGCGCTGGGCGAAGCTCTCCTCGATGTTGGAGACCGACGACAAGTGACGGGTGATCGTGCCGCTCTGGTCAAGGCCCTCGGGGTCGAGCTGCCCGACGAGCTGCTCACCATGGCGCTGACGCACCGCAGCTACTCCTACGAGAACGGCGGCCTGCCGACCAACGAGCGACTGGAGTTCCTTGGCGACGCGGTGCTCGGGCTGACCATCACCGAGGAGCTCTATCACCGGCATCCCGATCGCTCGGAGGGCGATCTGGCCAAACTGCGCGCCAGCATCGTCAACACCCAGGCACTCGCCGACGTCGGCCGCGCGCTGTCCGACGGCGGTCTGGGCGCCCACCTGCTGCTGGGCAAGGGTGAGGAGAATTCCGGCGGTGCCGACAAGTCGAGCATTCTGGCTGACGGCGTCGAATCCCTGCTTGGCGCAATCTATCTCGAGCACGGCCTCTCGGGTGCCCGCGAGCTGATCCTGCGGCTGTTCCGCTCGCTGATCGAGACCGCGCCGACGCTCGGTGCGGGTCTGGATTGGAAAAGCAGCCTCCAGGAGCTGACCGCCGCGCGCGGCATGGGTGCGCCGACCTACCTGGTGACGGCGACCGGACCCGATCACGACAAGGAGTTCACCGCGACCGTCGTCGTGATGAACACCGAGTACGGCAGGGGCGTCGGCCGCACCAAGAAGGAAGCCGAGTTGAAGGCCGCGGCCTCGGCGTGGACGGCGCTCTCCGCCTCGAACGTCGATGCCTGAACTCCCCGAGGTAGAGGTAGTTCGGCGGGGACTGGAAGCGCACGTGGCGGGCAAGACCATCACCGCCGTGCGGGTGCACCATCCCCGCGCCGTGCGCCGTCACGAGGCCGGCCCCGCTGATCTGACCGGGCGGCTGCTGAACATGTCCGTCACCGGGACCGGCCGGCGCGGCAAGTATCTGTGGCTCACCCTCGGCGACGGCTCCGCCTTGGTCGTCCATCTCGGGATGAGCGGGCAGATGCTGTTGGGACCGGTCCCCAACGAGGGCCACCTGCGCATCGCGACGCTGCTCGACGACGGCACCGCGCTGAGCTTCGTCGACCAGCGCACGTTCGGCGGCTGGATGCTGACCGAGATGGTCACCGTCGACGGCACCGACGTGCCGGTTCCCGTCGCGCACATCGCCCGCGATCCGCTTGATCCGGAGTTCAACCGCGACGGTGTCGTTACGGTGTTGCGGCGCAAGCATTCTGAGATCAAGCGTCAGCTGCTCGACCAGACCGTGGTGTCCGGTATCGGGAACATCTACGCCGACGAGGCGTTGTGGCGCGCCAAGATCAACGGCGCCAGGCTGGCGTCGTCGCTGACCCGCAAGCAGCTCGGCGTGCTGCTGGACGCCGCGGCCGAGGTGATGAGCGAGGCGTTGGGGCAGGGCGGCACGTCGTTCGACTCGCTGTATGTCAACGTCAACGGCGAGTCCGGCTACTTCGACCGGTCGCTGGACGCCTACGGCCGCGAGGGCGAGCCGTGTCGGCGCTGCGGCGCGGTGATGCGGCGGGAGAAGTTCATGAACCGCTCGTCGTACTACTGCCCACGGTGTCAACCGCCGCCCGCGCATCCGCCGGGCATGAGTACTCGCGAAACGATATTCCGGCACGCCTCTACTCGGGCGGATTCGTACGGTCAGTGCAACATCCGATGATTTGGGAGGTTGCTGTGACGTCTGGGGTTCGGGTTTCGCCGGCGGTTAGGCGGGAGTTCTTCGATCTTGTCTGCCTGGGGATGGCCACGACGGAAGCGTCGGTGAAGGTCGGCGTGTCGCGCCGCACCGGGTGGCACTGGTGGCACGACGCTGGCGGCATGAAACTACGTAAGGGCAAAAACGGGCTGGGCGGGTTGGCCAGCCCGGGCGACCTGAGTGGGCCGGCAGGTAAGGGCCATCGGGTCAGTTTCGCAGAGCGGGTGGAGATCATGCGCGGCCGCGACGCGGGCCTGAGCTTCGCCGAAATCGCCGACACGATCGGGCGCGACCGCTCCGTGGTCTGGCGCGAATACCACCGCAACTGTCTTCCCAATGGCGACTATCACGCCCTGATGGCCAACGCCTTTGCGACCGCGAAAGCCCGCCGGCCCAAGGCCTTCAAGCTGGGCAACCATCTGTTGTGTCGGTCGATCGAGAACTGGATGGACGACGGCTGGAGCCCCAAGCTGATCGCTGAGGTGTTGGCCCGCGATCACCGCGGTGACAAGCTGATGACAGTGAGCCACGAAACCATCTACCAGAGCCTGTATGTGCAGACCCGTGGCAGCCTGCGCGCCGATCTGCACAAATGCCTATCGACGAAACGGTCCGCACGCAAACCTCGCGGCACCGGGCGCACCGGCGTCTACGGCGCCGAAGTGTTCACCATCAGCGACCGGCCCCCCGCGGTCGCCGATCGTGCGGTACCCGGTCATTGGGAAGGCGATCTGATCCTGGGCGCCGGCAACCAGAGTGCGATCGGCACCTTGGTGGAACGCAGCACCCGGTTCACCATCTTGTTGCACCTGCCCGGCGATCACACCGCCGAGACCGTCGCGGCGGCGATGATCGAGGCGATGAGCGAGCTGCCCGAGCATCTGCGCCGGTCGATCACCTGGGACCGCGGTAGCGAAATGGCCAACTGGAAAGACATCCAGCTGCAGCTCAAATCGCCGGTGTTCTTCTGCAACCCGCACTCGCCGTGGCAGCGCGGCACCAACGAAAACACCAACCGGCTGCTGCGGTTCTGGTTTGAGAAAGGCACCGACCTAGCCGGCTACACCAAGGCCGACCTCAAACGCGTCGCCGACAAGCTCAACACCCGGCCCCGACCCACACTGGACCTCGACACACCCGCTCAACGCCTCGCCGCCCTGATTAGCCAAGCCGCCTAAATGTTGCACTAACCGCTTGACATTGCCCTCGACATTTGCGTGCTGGAATTCCGTTTCGCGGCGGGTTGTAGAAATAGGGCATGACGGAACTCTGGGTTGAGCGCACCGGCGTGCGCCGGTACACCGGGCGCAGCACGCGGGGCGCGCAGGTGCTCGTCGGCAACGAGGACGTCGAGGGTGTGTTCACCCCCGGCGAGCTGATGAAGATCGCACTGGCGGCCTGTAGCGGAATGGCCAGCGACGCCCCGCTGCAGCGCAGGCTGGGCGAGGACTACCAGGTGGCGATCAAGGTGTCCGGTGCGGCCGACCGCGAGCAGGAGCGCTATCCACACCTCGACGAGCAGATGGAACTCGACCTGTCCGGGCTGTCGGAAGACGAGGTGGCGCGGGTAACCACCGTCGTGGAGCGGGCGGTCGACCAGGTGTGCACGGTCGGCCGGACCCTGAAATCCGGGACCAAAGTGACGTTTGGGGTTAGTGGTGCAGGAGTTAGCTGAAGTTCGGCTGACGGCCTGGGTGCACGGCTACGTACAGGGCGTCGGGTTCCGGTGGTGGACCCGGTCGCGGGCCCTGGAACTGGGGTTGACCGGGTTCGCGTCGAACCGGCCCGACGGACGTGTTCAGGTCGTCGCGCAGGGGCCTCGCGACGCCTGCGACCGGCTGCTTGACCTGCTGGAAAGCGGAAGTACGCCGGGCCGTGTCGAGAAAGTCGTCGCGGATTGGTCAGAAGTGGGCGACGCGATAGCGGGCTTCACCGAGCGATAGCCTTCGCGGCTGTAGTGTGGCCCATCGTGCACCTCAAGAGTCTGACGCTGAAGGGCTTCAAGTCCTTTGCTTCGCCGACGACTCTGCGCTTCGAACCGGGCATCACCTGCGTCGTCGGACCCAACGGTTCCGGCAAGTCCAACGTGGTCGACGCGCTCACGTGGGTGATGGGCGAGCAGGGCGCCAAGACCCTGCGCGGCGGCAAGATGGAAGACGTCATCTTCGCCGGCACGTCATCTCGGCCACCACTGGGCCGCGCCGAGGTCACCGTCACGATCGACAACTCCGACAGTTCGCTGCCGATCGAGTACTCGGAGGTGTCGATCACCCGCCGGATGTTCCGTGACGGCGGCAGCGAATACGAAATCAACGGCAGCACTTGCCGTTTGATGGATGTGCAGGAACTGCTCAGCGACTCGGGCATCGGCCGCGAGATGCACGTCATCGTCGGCCAGGGCAAGCTGTCGGAGATCCTCGAGTCCCGCCCGGAGGACCGGCGGGCGTTCATCGAAGAGGCCGCAGGAGTCCTCAAGCACCGCAAGCGCAAAGAGAAGGCGGTCCGCAAGCTCGACTCGATGTCGGCCAACCTGGCCCGGCTGACCGACCTCACCACCGAGCTGCGCCGCCAGCTCAAGCCGCTGGGCAGGCAGGCCGAGATGGCGCGCCGGGCGCAAACCATCCAGGCCGACCTCCGCGACGCGCGGCTTCGACTGGCCGCCGACGACCTCGTCACCCGCAGAGGCGAATTCGACGACACCAACCAGGCCGAGACGTCGCTGCGGCGCGAACACGACGAGATGACCACCCGGCTGGAAGCCGCCACCGCCGAACTCGACACACACGAGTCGGCGGTCGCCGGGCTGAGCGAGCACGCCGAAGCCGCCCAGCAGAGCTGGTTCCGGTTGTCGGCGCTGGCCGAACGCGTCAGCGCGACGGTCCGGATCGCCAGCGAGCGCGCCCAGCACCTCGACACCGAGCAGGAGACGTCCAGCGGGGCAGACCCGGAGGCGCTCGAGGCCGAGGCCGACGAGATCGCCGCACACGAGCGTCAGCTGCTCGCCGAGCTGGGAGAGTCCCGCGAGCGCCTCACCGCGGCCCGCGACGAGCTGACCGAACGCGAGCGCATCGCCGCTGAGGCCGAACGCGCACACCTGGCGGCGGTGCGCGCCGAAGCCGACCGCCGCGAAGGGCTGGCCCGGCTGGCAGGCCAGGTCGACACGATGCGCACCCGCGTGGAGTCCATCGACGAGACCGTCGCGCGACTGACGGAGAACATCGAAGAGGCGGGCACCCGCGCGCAGCAGTCCCGGGCCGAGTTCGAGACGGTGCAGGGCCGCGTCGGCGAGCTCGATGCGGGCGAGGTGGGCCTCGACGAGCACCATGACCGGACCGTTACCGCGCTGCGGCTCGCCGACGAACGCGTCGCCGAACTTCAGGCAGGGGAGCGCAGCGCCGAGCGTCACGTCGCGTCGCTGCGCGCCCGTATCGACGCTCTTGCGGTCGGCCTGGACCGCAAGGACGGCGCCGCGTGGCTGCAGAGAAACCTCTCTGGCGCAGGACTTTTCGGCTCGGTGGCGAATCTGGTCAGGGTGCGGTCGGGCTACGAGGCGGCGATCGCGGCGGTGCTGGGGGCGGCGGCCGATGCCGTCGCCGCAGAGAGCTTGGGTGCCGCCCGCTCTGCCGTCGCCGCGTTGAAGGCATCCGACGGTGGCCGCGCGGCGATCGTGCTCGGCGACTGGCCGGTCGAGGTATCCGCGCAGTCCGGGCCGCCGCCGGAAGGCGCACTGTGGGCGACTGATCTGGTGGAGATGCCGTCGCGGCTGCGCGGCGCGCTCACCGCGATGTTGTCCGGCGTGGCGGTGGTGCGCGATCTGGCCGCGGCGCTGGATCTGGTGGCGGCGCGTCCGCAGCTGCGTGCCGTTACCGCCGACGGCGATCTCGTCGGCGCCGGCTGGGTCAGCGGCGGGTCGGATCGCAAGCCCAGCACCCTGGAGATCACCTCCGAGGTGGAGAAGGCCCGCGGCGAGTTGGCGGCCGCGGAGAAGCAGACCAGCGAGCTGAGCGCCGCGTTGTCCGGTGCGCTGGCCGAGCAGAAGGCCCGCCAGGACGCCGCCGAGCAGGCGCTGGCCGCGCTCAACGAGTCCGATGCGGCGATCTCGTCGATCTACGAGCAGCTGGGCAGGCTCGGCCAGGACGCCCGCACCGCCAACGAGGAATGGCAGCGGCTGATCCGGCAGCGTGACGAGCTGGAGACCGGCCGGGTGCAGACCGTGGAGGAACTGGCCGCGCTCGAGCAGCGGCTGCACAACGCCGAGCAGGCGCCGTTGTTCGATGCCGCACCGGCAGAGCGGCAGGCGACTGTCGCGGCCGCCGAGGCCGCCCGCTCCACCGAGGTCGAGGCCCGACTCGCGGTTCGTACCGCTGAGGAGCGGGCGAATGCCGTTCGCGGGCGGGCTGATTCACTGCGTCGTGCCGCGGCGGCCGAGCGGGAGGCCCGGCTGCGGGCACAGCGTGCGCGGGAGGCCCGTGAACACGCGGCAGCCGTCGCCGCAGCGGTCGCCGAGTCGGGTCGCGGCCTCGCGCAGCGACTGCACGCGACGGTGGGCGTCGCATCCCGCCGGCGTGACGCGCTGGCGGCCGAGCGCCATCAGCGGATCGACGCGTTGGCGAAGGTGCGCGAGCAGGTCACCGAGTTCACCACAAAAATCGCCGCGGTCACCGAGGCGCTGCACCGCGACGAGGTCGCCAAAGCCCAAGCGGCACTGCGGATAGAGCAGCTCGAACAGCAGGTCCTCGACCAGTTCGGGATGGCGACCGCCGACCTGATCGCCGAGTACGGGCCGGACGTGCCGCTGCCGCCGTCGGAACTGGAGACGGCCGAGTACGAGCAGGCGCGCGAACGGGGCGAGCAGGTCACCGCGCCTGCCCCGATGCCGTTCGATCGCCCGACCCAGGAACGCCGGGCGAAGAAGGCCGAACGCGAACTCAATGAGCTGGGACGTGTGAACCCGTTGGCGCTGGAGGAGTTCGCCGCGCTCGAGGAGCGCTACAACTTCCTGTCCACCCAACTGGAGGACGTCAAGGGGGCCCGAAAGGATCTGCTCGACGTCATCGCCGACGTCGACAACCGCATCCTGCAGGTGTTCATGGAGGCCTTCGTCGACGTGGAACGCGAGTTCCAGCAGGTGTTTTCGGCATTGTTCCCCGGCGGCGAGGGCAGGCTGCTGCTCACCGATCCCAACGACATGCTGACCACCGGCATCGAGGTCGAGGCGCGCCCTCCCGGCAAGAAGATCAAGCGACTGTCGCTGCTGTCCGGCGGCGAGAAGGCATTGACCGCGGTCGCGATGCTGGTGGCGATCTTCCGGGCGCGGCCGTCGCCGTTCTACGTGATGGACGAGGTCGAAGCGGCGCTGGACGACGTCAACCTGCGCAGGCTGATCGGGCTGTTCGAGCAGCTGCGGGAGCGTTCGCAGTTGATCGTCATCACCCACCAGAAGCCGACGATGGAGGTCGCCGACGCGCTGTACGGCGTGACGATGCGCGACGACGGCATCACCGCGGTGATCTCGCAGCGCATGCGTGGCCAGGAGCTGGTCACCGCGGGCTCACCGCACTAGGCCGGCATCGAAATCGACGTTTGGGCGCGTTCACGCCAGCGGTGTGACGCCTCGGCGGCGTAGCACCGCCAGGTTGGCCGCACCGCAACCGTGCAGGCAGATCTGCAACTCGGCGATGAAGTTCGCAAGCCAATCCAGCACGGCCGCAGTCGATTCGATGGCAGGTGCGAGCAGCGGACGCGCCACCGCGACGACGTCGGCGCCCATCGCAAGCGCCTTGGCGGCGTCCATGCCGGTGCGGATTCCTCCCGAGGCGACCAGCGACACGCCTGGCAGCGTCTGACGCACCTCCTGCAATGCCTGCGCGGTCGGGATGCCCCACTCGGCCAGCGCCGGGTAGCGGATTTCGCCGTAGCGGACGTACTGCTCGACCCGGGCCCACGACGTGCCGCCCGCCCCAGCGACGTCGACCGCCGCGATCGGGCAGTCCACCAGTTCGGCGGCCGCCGTCGCCCCGATGCCGTGGCCGACCTCCTTGAGCATCACCGGATAGTTGATGGACCGAGCGATCTCGCGAAGCCGATCGACGGAGCCGGAGAAGTCGGTGTCACCCTCGTGCTGCATGGCTTCCTGCAGCGGATTGGTATGTACCGCAAGCGCATTCGCGCCGACTCGATCAAGCGCGTCGACCAGCTGGGGCACCAGCTCGTCGGAGAGCTGCGCCAGCCCGATGTTGCCGACCAGCAGCGCATCGGGGGCGACGTCGCGCACCGCGAAGCTCGCCGACGCGACCTCGTCGCCCAACATGATGCGCTGCGAGCCGAGCATCATGCCGATGCCGAGCTTCTGGGCCGCGGCGGCCAGGTTGCGGTTGATGACACCGGAGAGTTCGGCGCCGCCCGTCATCGCCCCGATCAGTATCGGCGCCTCGAGCCGCACACCCAGGAAGTCGGTGTGCAGGTCGATGGCGCCCAGATTGGTCTGGGTCAGCGCGTTGTAGGGCAGCGCGACGCGCTCCAGGCCGGTCGTCACGGTCTGGTAGTCCACCGCCTCGGTCAGACACACGTCGATATGCCTGGCCTTGCGGGACTCCATGCCGTTACCTGCGGGCTGCATGCTCACCGTCTACCCACATTGGGACAATGGCACGGTGTCCGAGGGTCTATGGATCGCAATCGCGGTCATCGCCGTTCTGGTCGTCGCTGCTGTCGTGGTGTTCGGCCTCGTCCGATCTCGCCGCGGCAAGATCAGCCTCGACTCGTCCACCAGCACAGACACTGCCACACCAGTCGATAGGTCCGGCGGATACACCGCATCTTCTGGCATCTCCTTTACACAATCGTCAGCACCCGCCACGGCCCCGCCGCCGACCGAGGCCCCACCGGAGCGCCTCGACACCAGCGGCCTGCCCGCCGTCGGCGACGACGCCACCGTCCCGCGTGACGCGCCCAAACGGCCGATCGCCGACGTGGCGCTGCCCGAGCCGTGCCACCGCGAACCCGCCCCACCCGACCTGGACGCCATCGCGCCAAGTGAAGGCCGCCTCGAGCGGCTGCGCGGGCGGCTGGCCAAATCGCAGAACGCGCTGGGCAGGAGCATGCTCGGACTGCTCGGCGGCGGCGATCTGGACGAGGACTCCTGGGAGGCCGTCGAGGACACGCTGCTGATCGCCGATCTGGGCTCGGTCGTCACCGATTCGGTGGTGACCGCGCTGCGTGAGCGGCTCGCCGGCGGCCGGGTACGCACCGAAGCCGATGCCCGCGCGGTGCTGCGTGAGGTGCTGGTCGCCGAGCTGCACCCGGAGCTGGACCGCTCGGTCAGGGCGCTGCCGCACGACAACCACCCGTCGGTGCTGCTGGTCGTGGGGGTCAACGGCACCGGAAAGACGACCACGGTCGGCAAGCTGGCCCGCGTGCTGGTCGCCGATGGGCGCAGGGTGGTCCTCGGCGCCGCCGACACCTTCCGCGCGGCCGCCGCCGACCAGCTGCAGGCCTGGGCGTCTCGGGTCGGCGCCCAGGTGGTCCGTGGCGCCGAGGGCGCCGATCCCGCGTCGGTGGCGTTCGACGCCGTAGACAAGGGCATCGAGTCGGGCGCCGACGTCGTCCTCATCGACACCGCAGGGCGGTTGCACACCAAGACCGGGCTGATGGACGAACTCGGCAAGGTCAAGCGCGTGGTGAGTAAGCGCGCGGCGGTCGACGAGGTGCTGCTGGTGCTCGACGCGACCATCGGCCAGAACGGGTTGGCGCAGGCGCGCGTGTTCGCCGACGTCGTCGACATCACCGGTGTGGCGCTGACCAAACTCGACGGCACAGCGAAGGGCGGAATCGTGTTCCGCGTGCAACAGGAATTGGGCGTGCCGGTCAAACTCGTCGGGCTTGGCGAAGGCCCCGACGATCTCGCGCCGTTCGAGCCCGAAGCCTTCGTCGACGCACTTCTCGGTTAACGAAAGCGCGTCAAAACCGCGTGATGTAACACCGGCGAAACGTAACCGGCGTATCCGTTCACACGAGCGAAACGCACAGGCGTCTTAGACGAAACAACCACTCAGCATTGTCTTGGACCAGGTCAACGGTCGTAAAACCCTTTGCGGCCCTGCCTTGTCGAAGGAGGAAACTGCGAGTGGACGGATTCCCGATACTGGGTCAACCGGATACCGGGGACACCGCGTGGATGCTGGCAAGCTCCGCGCTGGTGTTGCTGATGACCCCGGGCCTGGCCTTTTTCTACGGCGGCATGGTTCGCGCCAAGGGCGTGCTCAACATGATCATGATGAGTGTCAGCGCCATGGGCGTGGTGACGGTGTTGTGGGTGCTGTACGGCTACTCGCTTGCCTTCGGCAACGACGTCGCCAACCTGTTCGGCGATCCCACGCAGTTCTTCGGTCTCAAGGGACTGATCGGCGGTAGCGCTGCGGCCGAAGTCATCGCCGACCCGAGTGCCGGCGTTGATGCGGCTGCAGCAGTGGATATCCCGCTGGTGTTCACGCTTCCCGCGACCGTGTTCGTCGCCTTCCAGCTGATGTTCGCGATCATCACCGTCGCGCTGATCTCCGGCGCGGTGGCCGATCGCATCAAGTTCGGCGCCTGGCTGCTGTTCGCCGGCCTGTGGGCGACGTTCGTGTACTTCCCGATCGCGCACTGGGTGTTCTCCTTCGACGGTGGCACCGCCGAGACCGGCGGCTGGATCGCCAACAAGCTCGCCGCGATCGACTTCGCCGGTGGCACAGCGGTTCACATCAACGCAGGCACGGCGGGTCTGGTGCTGGCCATCATCCTCGGCAAGCGCCGGGGCTGGCCGTCGACACCGATGCGCCCGCACAACCTGCCCTTCGTCATGCTCGGCGCCGGTCTGCTGTGGTTCGGCTGGTACGGCTTCAACGCCGGTTCGGCAGGCGCCTCGAATGGCTTGGCGGGCTCGACGTTCGTCACCACGACCGTCGCGACGGCCACGGCGATGCTGGCCTGGCTGCTCACCGAGCGCATTCGTGACGGAAAAGCCACGACGCTGGGTGCTGCCTCGGGCATCGTCGCCGGTCTCGTCGCCATCACACCGTCGTGCTCGTCGGTCAACGTGCTCGGAGCGCTGGTGGTCGGTCTCGTCGCGGGCGTGCTGTGCGCCCTCGCCGTCGGCCTGAAATACAAACTCGGGTATGACGATTCGCTCGACGTGGTCGGTGTGCACCTGGTCGGCGGACTCGTCGGCACCCTGTTGATCGGCTTCGTGGCCGCACCGGAGACCGGTGCCGGTGTCGCCGGGCTGTTCTACGGCGGTGGGGTCGACCAGCTGTGGCGGCAGGCGGTGGGCGCAGGCGCGGTTCTGGCCTACTCCGCGGTCGCGACGGCTATCTTGGCTCTGATAGTGAAGTTCACCGTGGGGCTGCGCCTCGGTGAGGAAGATGAGTCGACTGGACCTGACGAAGCCGAGCACGCCGAGACGGGCTACGACTTCGCACCGGTCGGGGCAGGCTCGTCACTCGGTCGTCACCCGGGCGTGGAGGGATAAGGGAGAACATGAAGCTGATAACTGCGATCGTTAAGCCGTTCACGCTCGAAGACGTCAAAACCGGCCTGGAGCAGGCGGGAATTCTCGGAATGACCGTCAGCGAGGTGCAGGGCTACGGACGGCAGAAGGGCCACACCGAGGTGTACCGCGGCGCGGAGTACTCCGTGGACTTCGTGCCCAAGGTGCGCATCGAGGTCCTTGTCGACGACTCGGCCGTCGACAAGGTGGTGGATCTCATCGTGCAGGCCGCCCGGACCGGAAAGATCGGAGACGGCAAGGTGTGGGTGAGCCCGGTCGACACCGTGGTTCGCGTCCGCACCGGCGAGCGGGGGACCGACGCCCTTTGACCCGCAGGTGAATTGAGACGTCGTCTCCCGGCCGTGCACCGTGAGCGTTAACAGGTAAAGGGCCGGGGGAGGATACGAAATGACAAAGCAGAAACGAGATTCCGCCGCCGGCGCCTCCTCATCGGGGGTTCCGGCGGCGGTGTCGTCGAAGGCCGCCACAGACCTGACCGCCGCGTGTGCGAACCTGCTCACCGGCTCCAGTCACCTGGATGCGGCGGCGCTCCGCGACGCCCTGCTCGACCTGCACGAATTCTGGCTCTCGTCCAAGGCCGCCGAAATCGGGATCACCGAAACCAGCGGTTTCGCGATCGTCGCCACCGGCGGCCTTGGCCGCCGGGAACTGCTGCCGTACTCCGATCTCGACCTGATGCTATTGCACGACAACCTGCCCAAGAAGGTCGTCAGCGAGGTCGCCGAGAACCTGTGGTACCCGTTGTGGGACGCCAATATTCGGCTCGACCACAGCGTCCGAACGGTAGCCGAGGCGATGAAGGTTGCCGGACAGGACATCTCGGCCGGCCTAGCGATGTTGGAGGTGCGTCATATCGCAGGCGACGCCGACTTGTCGACGCTGCTGGTCGGCGGTGCGCGTCGGCAGTGGCGTACCGGAATAGCCTCGCGCTTCGACGAACTCGTCGAACACACCCAGCAGCGATGGCAGCGCAGCGGCCAGATCGCCCACCGCGCCGAGCCGGACCTGAAGACCGGCCGCGGGGGTCTGCGCGATGTGCAGCTGCTGAACGCGCTGGCGATCGCCCAGCTGGCGGACGTGTATCCCAGCCGGTCGTTGGCCTCGCCGACCGAAACGCTCGGCGAGGCGCACCTCGCCCTGCTCAACGTCCGCACCGAGCTGCACCGGGTATCCGGCCGCGGCCGGGAGCTCGTGCTGGCCCAGCACGCCGACGAAATCGGTTCGGCCCTGCGCATCGGCGACCGGTTCGACCTTGCTCGCACGCTCTCCGACGCCGCCCGCACGATCAGCTTCTATGTCGACGCCGGGCTGCGCACCGCGGGTAATGCGCTGCCGCGCCGCGGATTCGCCGCATTCCGGCGACCGGTGCGACGACCGCTGGACGAAGGGGTCATCGAATTCGGGGGCGAGGTGATCCTGGCCCGCGACGCGCGCCCCGAGCGCGACCCCGGCCTCATCCTGCGCGTTGCCGCCGCTTCGGCGAACACCGGCCTGCCGATGGCGGCATCCACCCTGGCCCGGCTCGGCCAATCCGCGCCCGAACTGCGCACACCGTGGCCGCAGCAGGCCCTCAAGGACCTGCTGGTGATGCTGGCCGCCGGTCCGACGGCGGTGGCCACCATCGAGGCGCTCGACCGCACCGGCCTGTGGGGCAGGCTCTTCCCGGAATGGGGTGCCGTGCGTGACCTGCCGCCCCGCGACGTCGTGCACATCTGGACCGTCGACCGTCACCTGGTCGAGACCGTCTCGCGGGCAAGCGCATTCACCACGCGCGTGTCCCGGCCCGATCTGCTGCTGCTCGGCGCGCTGTGTCACGACATCGGCAAGGGCAGGGGCGGTGACCACAGCGTCATCGGCGCCGAGCTCGCCACCCAGATCGGCACCAGGCTGGGTCTGTGGCCGTCGGACGTCGAGCTGCTCTCCAAGATGGTGCGGCACCACCTCCTCCTGCCGCACACCGCAACCCGTCGTGACCTGCAGGACGCGAAGACCATCGAAGCGGTTGTCGAAGCGCTGGAAGGCGATGCGGTCCTGCTGGACCTGCTGGCAACGCTCGCCGAGGCCGACTCGTTGGCCACCGGCCCCGGTGTGTGGGGCGACTGGAAGGCGTCGCTGATCGGTGACCTGGTGCGGCGGTGCCGGCTGGTGATGGCCGGCGAAGCGCTGCCGCATCCCGATCCCGTTGACCCGCGCCATCTTTCGCTTGCGTCGACGGTGGGCGTGCATGTGGAGATGACGCCGGGGGACAGCGCGCACATCTACAACGTGGCGATGATCGCGCCCGATCAGCGCGGGTTGCTGTCGAAAGCGGCCGGTGTGCTGGCGCTGAACTCGCTTCGGGTGCATTCGGCGTCGGTGAACGCTCACGAAGGTTCGGCGATCACCACCTTCGTCGTCTCACCGCACTTCGGGTCGCCGCCCGCCGCCGAGCTGCTGCGGCAGCAGCTCATCCTCGCCCTCGATGGTGAACTCGACGTGCTGGCGTCGCTGGACCGCCGCGACCGGGACGCCGCCCAGTACGGCACGGCGCGGGCGGGCGAGGTGCTCGCCGCGGTGCCCATCAACCACGTCACGGCGCCGCCACGGATCCTGTGGTCGGAGGGCCCTGAGCCC
This sequence comes from uncultured Actinomycetota bacterium, assembly GCA_963716505.1. Lineage (GTDB taxonomy): Bacteria > Actinomycetota > Actinomycetes > Mycobacteriales > Mycobacteriaceae > Mycobacterium. The sequence continues at coordinate 213,147 of CAVQTL010000018.1, read as the reverse complement.
GGCGAGCTGGTGGTGCAGATTCGTTCTACCGACCGTACGGGCCTGCTGGCGCGGCTGACCGCGGTGTTCGAGCGCGATGGCGTGGACATCGCATGGGCGAAGGTCACCACGCTTGGCTCGTCGGTCGTCGACCTTTTCGGCGTCGTGATCCCGGCCGCCGCGGCAGGCGACGGCGACCCGGTCCGCGACGATTTGGAACGCGACCTGTACGCCGTGCTGCCCACCCCGCCGCCGGCGAAGCCGGTGGAGGAAGCCAGCTAGGCTGGCTCTCGTGTTTGAATCCCTTTCCGACCGGTTGACCGGTGTCCTTTCGGGGCTGCGCGGCAAGGGCCGGTTGACCGACGCCGACATCGACGCGACCACCCGCGAGATCCGGCTGGCGCTGCTGGAGGCCGACGTCTCGCTGCCCGTGGTGCGCGAGTTCGTCGCCCGTATCAAGGAACGCGCACGCGGCGCGGAGGTGTCCGCCGCCCTGAACCCGGCCCAGCAGGTCGTCAAGATCGTCAACGACGAACTCATCGGCATCCTCGGCGGGGAGACCCGCCAGCTGGCGTTCGCGAAGACACCGCCGACCGTTGTGATGCTCGCGGGCCTGCAGGGCTCCGGTAAGACCACACTGGCCGGCAAGCTCGCCAAATGGCTTCGCGGACAAGGCCATACGCCGCTACTCGTAGCCGCGGACCTACAGCGCCCTGGCGCCGTGAACCAGCTGCAGGTGGTCGGCGGCCAGGCTGGTGTCGAGGTGTTCGCGCCGCACCCCGGCTCATCGGCGGAAGGGGCCGCCGACGCCGCCCCCGGCGATCCGGTCAAGGTGGCCTCCGATGGCCTCACCGAGGCTCGGACCAGGCACTTCGACGTGGTCATCGTCGACACCGCGGGCCGGCTCGGCATCGACGACGAATTGATGGCGCAGGCCGCCTCCATCCGCGAGGCCGTCGATCCCGACGAGGTGCTGTTCGTCGTCGACGCGATGATCGGCCAGGACGCCGTCACCACCGCGGAGGCGTTCCGTGAGGGCGTCGGGTTCACCGGCGTCGTCCTGACCAAGCTGGACGGCGACGCCCGCGGTGGCGCGGCGCTGTCCGTGCGCGAGGTCACCGGCGTGCCGATCCTGTTCGCGTCCGCAGGCGAGAAGCTCGACGACTTCGACGTCTTCCACCCCGACCGGATGGCCAGCCGCATCCTCGGCATGGGCGACGTGCTCACCCTCATCGAGCAGGCCGAGCAGGTCTTCGACGCGCAGCAGGCCGAGGAGGCCGCCGCCAAGATCGGCTCTGGTGAGCTCACGCTCGAGGACTTCCTCGAGCAGATGATGGCCATTCGCAAGATGGGGCCGATCGGCAACCTGCTGGGGATGCTGCCCGGCGCCGGCCAGATGAAGGATGCGCTGGCCGCCGTCGACGACAGCCAGCTCGACCGGGTACAGGCGATCATCCGCGGCATGACGCCGCAGGAGCGCGCCGAACCGAAGATCATCAACGCGTCGCGGCGGCTGCGCATCGCCAACGGCTCGGGCGTGACGGTGTCGGAGGTCAACCAGCTCGTCGACCGGTTCTTCGAGGCCCGCAAGATGATGTCGCAGATGGCAGGCCAGATGGGGATGCCGTTCGCCCGCAAGGGTTCTTCGCGCAAGAGTGCCAAGAACAAGAAGAAGGGCAAGAAGGGCGGACGGGGCCCGACGCCACCAAAGGTCAAGAGCCCGTTCGGCGCTCCCGGAGGCGTGCCGGAGGGCTTCCCTGACCTGTCCAACATGCCCAAGGGCCTCGACGAGCTGCCGCCTGGCCTGGCCGACATCGACCTGTCGAAGCTGAAGTTCCCCAAGAACTGATGCGTCGCCCGACTCTTCACATCCGCGGCCGTGGGCTGCCCGATGAAGAGCCGGTCCAGTGGTGGATCGTCGATGGCGCACTGAGCGCCGAACCGGTCGCTGATGCGCAGACCGTCTTCGACGGCGGGTGGATCGTGCCCGGTCTCGTCGACGCGCACTGCCACGTCGGCCTCGGTGAGCACGGCCCGATCGACAACATCGACGAGTGCATCGAGCAGGCCGAGACCGAACGCGGGGTCGGTGCGCTGCTGCTGCGCGACTGCGGGTCGCCGATCGACACCCGCGCCCTCGACGACCGCGACGACCTGCCCCGCATCATCCGGCACGGTCGCCACCTGGCCCGATCCAAGCGCTACCAGCGCGGCACCGCGATCGAACTCGAAGACGAGTCGCAACTGCCCGACGCGGTCGCCGAGCAGGCTCGATGGGGCGACGGTTGGGTCAAGCTGGTCGGTGACTGGATCGACAGGGAAGTCGGTGACCTGGCGCCGCTGTGGTCCGACGACGTGCTCAAGGCGGCGATGGACGCAGCACACGCCGAGGGTGCCCGCGTCACCGCCCACGTGTTCAGCGACGACGCGTTGCCGGGCCTGATCAGGGCGGGCATCGACTGCATCGAGCACGGCACCGGCCTGACCGACGACACCGTCGCGCTGATGGTCGAGCACGGCACGGCCTTGGTGCCGACGCTGATCAACGTCGAGAACTTCCCCGGAATCGCCGACGGCGCCGAGAAGTATCCGGTCTATGCCCGCCACATGCGCGATCTCTACGAGCGGTGCCGGCCCCGCATTGCCGCAGCGCACGAAGCGGGTGTGCCGATATTCGCAGGCACCGACGCGGGCAGCAAGGTCGCGCACGGCCGGATCGGCGACGAGATCGATGCGCTGAAGGGGATCGGGATGAGCGCGACCGAGGCGCTGGGCGCCGCGAGCTGGGACGCTCGCGCGTGGCTCGGCCGGCCAGGTCTGGTACACGGCGCGTCGGCCGATCTGGTGTGCTACTCGGACGACCCACGCAGCGGTGCGGCCGTCATCAACCAGCCGGACCTGGTCGTGCTGCGCGGCCGTGTCCACTAAGGCGTGGAGGCGACGGATCGCGGGCTCGCTCGCGGCCGTCTTCGCGGCGACGGCCTGCGCGCCGCAGGCGGTTGCCGACCCAAATGCGTTGTGGACCATCGTGAACGGCCAGTGCGTACCCGATCAGCGGACCGACGGTGACCCCGCCCCGTGCGCGCTGGTCGACCTCGACGGCGGCGAACCGCGCGGCTATGCGGTGCTCAAAGACCTGGTCGGCGCGACCCAGTTCCTGCTGATCCCGACCGAGCGCGTCGCGGGAATCGAAAGTCCGCAGATCCTGGCCGCCGATGCGCCGAACTACTTCGCCGACGCATGGCGGGCCCGTTCTTTCGTCGAACAGCGCGCGGGGCGCGAATTGCCCCGCGACTGGTTGAGCCTGGCCATCAATTCGGCAGACGCGCGGTCCCAGAACCAGTTGCATATTCACATCGACTGCGTTCGGGCCGACGTGCGCCAAGCGCTGACTGCGCACGCCACCGACATCGGGTCGACATGGCAGCCGTTTCCCGTCGCGCTGGCAGGCCAGCGTTATCGCGCCCTGGCGTTACAAGGTTCGGAATTGAACGCTGACAACCCATTTCAGCTGTTGTCCGACGGCTTGCCGCCTGGCGACACCATGGGTGCGCAGACGTTGGTGGTGGTCGGAAACACCGGCGTCGACGGCAGGCCCGGGTTCGTCCTGCTCGCCGGGCGCGATGACGCCGCACGCCCCGGCAGCGGCCACGGGGAGGACCTTCAGGACCATGCGGCCTGCCCGCCGCCCGCCGAGGTGATGGGTAAGTAGGTCGCTAGGGCTGCGCGAAGCCCGCGCCCAACCGTAGCCTGGTGCGTATGGGCAACCGCACCATTGATGTGGCCGAGCACGAGTCAGAACGCGGCGTCATCGCCACGGTCACGCTTGACAATCCGGATAAGCGCAACGCGCTCGCGCTCGACGTGATGATCGAGCTCACGTATGCGCTGCAAGAGATCGCCGATGGCGAATCGGTCGGCGTCGTAGTGGCGGCCACCGGTCCCGTGTTCTCGGCCGGCCACAACTTCGGCGACATGCTCGACGTCTCGCTTTTGGAGGCCAAGCACGTGTTCGAGGTGTGCACCGAGATGATGACCACGATTCAGGAGCTCCCGCAGGTCGTGATCGCGAGGGTGCACGCGCTCGCAACGGCCGCCGGCTGTCAGTTGGTCGCATCGTGCGACCTCGCCGTTGCCGCTGAATCAGCCGGCTTCGCGCTGCCCGGCGGCAAGGGCGGGCTGTTCTGTCATACGCCGCTCGTGGCGGTGGCTCGCCAGATCGGCCGCAAGCGGGCTCTTGAGATGGCAATGACAGGCGACGTGGTGCCGGCCGCGATTGCCGCGCAATGGGGACTGATCAACCGCGCCGTGCCGGATGATCAGCTTGACGCCGAGGTGGCCGACCTGATGGCGCGCGCGACGCGCGGGAGCGCTATGTCGAAGGCGAAGGGCAAGCGGGCGTTCTACGCCCAGATCGATCTCGATCAGGCCGCTGCCTACGCCTATGCGATCGAAATGATGGCGTCCGGCGTGACCACCCCCGACGGCCAGGAGGGTATCCGTAGCTTCCTCGAGAAGCGCCGGCCGCAGTTCACCGAGCGAGAACGAGGACTCCCCGCCGATCGATGACACCGCGAGCGGCCGTGTCTGTACGCCGACTCGCCGCTAAAGGCGTACAAATGCGGCCGCTCGCGGGGCTCAGGGTTGGCCGAAACCCCAGTCGAACAGCCCGATGGCCTGGCCGTACAGATCGCCGTCGCCGTACATCTCCACCACGATGAGCCGTCGGTTGCCTCGCTGGGCGGCGGCGACGAACGTGTCACGGGCGAGGTTCGTGAACCCCGTCTTGCCCGCGATGGTGCCGGGATAGCGGGTCAGCAGCTCGTTTTGGGCATTGATCGTCTTGCCGGGGAACGGCGCCGAGCGTGCCAAAAAGATCTGGGCGATCAGGGGATAGGTCAGGGCGGCGCGGTAGATCACCGCGAGGTCGTGCGGCGTGGTGACCGACTCCCAGCCCGGTCCGTCGAGACCCGACGGCGACGACGCCCTTGTGCTTCTGGCGCCGACGATCGCCGCCTTGCGGTTCATCGCGGCGACCGCGACCTGCTGTCCGCCGAGCATGTCGGCCAACATGTTCGCCGCATCGTTGCCCGACACCATCAACAGCGCCGACAGCAGCTGTTGCGTGGTGTACGCCTGACCCGGTTTCAGTCCCACACAGGAACATTCGACCTCGGTGTGCGACTGATTGGCGCGGGCGAAGTTGTCGGGCCGCAGGTTGTCGAGCACGACCATCGCGAGCAACGGCTTGATCGTGCTGGCGGGCGCGTGCTGCCCGTACGGATCGTGGGAAGCGAGAATGCGTCCGGAGTCGAGGTCGGCCAGCAGCCACGCCTGTGCAGGACCGTCGGGGAGTGCGACCGCGCCTGGCAGGCTGGACGCCGGGCTCAGCCGTCGCGGTCGGTGCGGACACCGCTGAGCTCGCCACCGCGAGCGCGGTTACCAACGCAGCCAACATCTTTCGCACGGAGGCTGAGCGTATCCTGTGCAATCACTGGTTTTAGCCGCGCAGAGGTCTCGGATCCATTGCGGATCAACAACTTTTGATGACGTCGCGCCTAGAGCGAAGAGACGCTCATCTGACGGTCCTGGGCAAAGCCCCAGTCGAACAGGCCCATGGCCTGATCCCAGTACGTCGGGCCACCTTCTTTGATCAGCCCGTACATCATGGCGATCACCAGGCGGCGTCCGCCGCGGTCCGCGGCCGCAACGAACGTCTTCCTCGCCGCGTCGGTGAACCCGGTCTTGCCGCCGAGGGTGCCGGGATAGCGGTGCAGCAGTTCGTCGTCGTTGACGATCGGCTTATCGCCCCCGGCCGTCGGGAACGTCGCCGCCGGCTGCGCGATCGTCGCCGCGAACACCGGATTGGCCATCGCGGCACGGAAGATGACGGCGAGATCCCTGGGGGTGGTGGCTCCGGCGCCGCCTGGCCCGTCCAGCCCGGACGGCGTGGCGGCATGCGTGCCCAGCGCGCCGATCGCCGCGGCCTTGGCGTTCATCTTGGCCACCGCGGTGTCGTAGCCGCCGATCATGTCGGCCAGTGCATTGGCCGCGTCATTTCCCGACATCAGCAGGATCGCGTCGAGAAGCTGGCGCGCGGTGTAGGTGCGGCCCGGCTCGATTCCCGCGCAGCTGCACTCGACGTGGGTGTCGGCCTCGGTGCCGACGACCGTCGCGTCGAGGTTGGTCACCTCGTCGAGCGCGGTGAGCACCAACAGGGTCTTGATGGTGCTTGCGGGCGGATGGGGGACGTCCATCTCACGCTCGGCCAGCACCTGGCCGGTGTCCATGTCCGCGACGATCCACGCGGGCGCGGGTCCTTCGGGGGGCGCCACATTGCCAACGGGTTGGATGTTCGGCTCGGCCGTCGGCCAACGGCACGACGGACAGGAACACCAGACTCAGGCACGCGGCGACGACGGCGAAAAACCTCCCCATGAGTCCAGCAGCCTAACCCTGATCGCTGAATGGCGCTGTCCGGTGTTCAATCGACGGATGCTGAGCCTCGAAGAGATCTCCGACCGCCTCGAACTCCAACACCTGCTGATCAGCTACTCCGAGGCCATCGATCGCCGCGAGTTCGACGAGTTGGACGCGATCTTCATCGACGACGCGTACATCGACTATCGCGATACCGGTGGCATCGACGGCCGATACCCGCAGATCAAGGCGTGGCTGGCCGAGACGCTGCCCACCTATTTCGAGCGCAATGCCCACATGCTGGGGCTGCCCGCGATCAAGCTCGCCGGTGACATCGCCACCGCCCGCACCTTCTGCTTCAACCCGATGCTGCTCAAGGGGGAGAAACCCAAGGTCATGCAGGTCGGCGTCTGGTACGACGACGAGTTCGTCCGCACTGTCGACGGCTGGCGGTTGTCTCGCCGCGTCGAGATCAAGTGCTACGACAAGATCCTGTGACCCGACCAGGGCGCGATTTCTCCCGGTAGCGGCTGTTCTGGCACAATGGGCGGCTGTCTGCCGCGGGACTACGGCCCCGCGATGGTCACACACGTAAGGCAAAACCGGATCCGGGCACCTCCGCCCGCGATCGCTGAATTGCAGCGTGGCAATCACCAGGAGAATTCGCTTCAACCATGGCTGTAAAGATCAAGCTCACCCGGTTCGGCAAGATCCGCAATCCCCAGTACCGCATCGCCGTCGCCGACGCGCGCACGCGCCGTGACGGCCGGTCCATCGAGGTCATCGGCCGCTATCACCCGAAGGAAGATCCGAGCCTCATCGAGATCGACTCGGAGCGCGCGCAGTACTGGCTCGGCGTCGGCGCCCAGCCCACCGAACCGGTGCTGGCCCTGCTGAAGATCACCGGCGACTGGCAGAAGTTCAAGGGTCTGCCCGGCGCAGAGGGCACGCTGAAGGTCAAGGAGCCCAGGCCCAGCAAGCTCGACCTGTTCAACGCGGCGCTCGCGGAGGCCGACGGCGGCCCCAGCACCGAGGCCACCACGGCCAAGAAGAAGAAGGCGCCTGCCAAGAAGGCCGCCAAGGCTGAGGCGGAGACCGCTGACGCCCCGGCCGCTGAAGCCGAGGTCGCCCCGATCAAGGACGACTCCGAACCCGCCGCAGAAGGCGCTGACGCCTCTGGAGCCGAAGCGTCGGCGACATCGGACACCGCCGCCGCGCAGGCCGACGAATCGTGAGCTCTGTCGTCGTCGACGCCGTCGAGCATCTGGTCCGCGGCATCGTGGACAACCCTGACGATGTCCGAGTCGACATGGTGACGTCCCGCCGCGGCCGCACCGTGGAGGTGCACGTGCACCCCGAAGACCTCGGCAAGGTCATCGGCCGCGGCGGCCGGACCGCGACCGCGCTGCGCACTCTGGTCGCAGGTATCGGCGGTCGGGGCATCCGCGTCGACGTGGTGGACACCGACCAGTAGCGGACCGATGGACCTGGTAGTCGGGCGGGTCGTCAGGGCACACGGCATAACCGGTGAGCTCGTCGTCGAGGTCCGCACCGACGACCCCGACACGCGTTTCGCGGCGGGCACCCGATTGCGGGCACGGCCGAAGAACGGGCCGGAGCGCGCCTATGTCGTCGAGTCTGCGCGTGAACACAGCGGGCGGCTGCTGGTGCGATTGACCGATGTCGCCGACCGAAACGCAGCGGATGCGTTGCGCGGCAACCTCTTTCTCGTCGATTCCGAAGAGCTGCCCCCGATCGACGACCCCGACGAGTTCTACGACCATCAGCTCGAGGGACTACGGGTCGTGACGACCGACGGACGCCTGGTCGGCAATGTCAACGAGGTCCTGCACACCGGGGCAGGGGAGCTTTTGTCGGTGACCTCGGAGACGGGTGCCGAAGTGCTGGTGCCGTTCGTCGGCGCGATCGTCACCGAGGTGTCGCTGGAGAACCAGACCATCGAGATCGACCCGCCCGAGGGTCTGCTGGAGCTGGGCTGACCCATGCGCATCGACGTGCTGACGATCTTCCCCGATTATCTGGACCCGTTGCGGCAGTCGCTGCCCGGCAAGGCGATTGAGTCGGGCATCGTCGACCTGGAGGTGCACGACCTGCGCCGGTGGACACACGACGTGCACCGCTCCGTCGACGACTCGCCGTACGGCGGCGGTCCGGGAATGGTGATGAAGGCGCCGGTGTGGGGCGAAGCGCTCGACGAAATATGCTCGCAGGAAACGCTTCTCGTCGTTCCGACCCCGGCGGGCCGGTTGTTCACGCAGGCGACGGCGCAACGCTGGGGCAGCGAGGCTCACCTGGTGTTCGCGTGCGGGCGCTACGAAGGCATCGACCAGCGCGTGATCGACGACGCGGCGCAGCGGATGCGCGTCGAAGAGGTGTCGATCGGCGACTACGTGCTTCCTGGCGGCGAGTCGGCGGCGCTGGTGATGATCGAGGCCGTCGTGCGTCTGCTTCCCGACGTGTTGGGCAATCCCGCGTCGCATCAAGAAGATTCGCACTCCGACGGCCTGCTCGAGGGCCCCAGCTACACCAGGCCGCCGAGCTGGCGCGGGTTGGACGTACCGGACGTGCTGCTGTCGGGCGACCACGCGAAGGTGGCGGCGTGGCGACGGGAGCAGGCGCTGGAGCGCACCAGGGAACGTCGCCCAGACTTGATCGACGACTAGATCTTCCCGCCGGGGAACATCGTCTTGACCACCTGGGTCATCCTGTCGCGCGCCGCCGCGGCACCGGTCGGGTCCAGCGATCCCATCGCCATCACGTAGCGGCGGTCGGGTCCGATCACGCCGGTGGACACGTGCAACTGGTTGGCGCCGTTCCAGCAGCAGAACCAGCCCTGCTTGACCGCGACCGGCTCGGCGTAGAGCCCCTCGGGGATACCGAAACGCTGCGGATAACCGTCGATTCCGGTCGGCGTCGACTGCGCGAGGTTGCCCATGATGACGCCGGCCTGCTCAGGTGGCAGGCCGCCGCTGCCGTCCAGCAGCTTGTCGTAGTAGCGGACCAGATCGCTTGCGGTGCTTGTCGTGACGTCCCAGTGCGAGTTGTAGGGGGCCGTCGTGCCCGACAACCCGTACCGCGCCTTGACGCGGGCGATGACGGCGTTGCCTCCGAGGCGGTCCCAGAAGTTCTGGGCCGCGCTGTCGTCGGAGGACCGCAGCATGACGTCGAGTGACTTGCGGTCGGCGGGAGAGAGCGTCGTCTGGCCCTTGGACTCCTGCAGCAGCAGATCGTCGGCGATGAACAGCTTCACCACCGAGGCGATCGGAAACGATGAGCCGTCCCCGCCCGAGACGGTCTGGCCGGTGTTGCGGTCGAGGACGACCACCGAGATATCGGCTCCGGACTTTCCTGCGTCGGCGATCGCCTGCTTGGTGCGGGCATCGAGGCCGTCGAATCCCGCAGAGGGTGCGTTCGGCGGTGCTTCCGGCAGTGGGAGGGCGTTGTTCTGCGGCGCGACGATCGTCACCTGCGGGGTATCCGACTCCGCCGGCGGCGTGCCGTAACCCCGTGCCTCACAACCGGCAACGACCAGCGCCAGCGATCACGATGGCTGCGGTCGCCGTCGCCCGACTCGACGGACGCCCACGCATAAACTCTCCTCTAGAACCACGAATCAGACCCTGAGCCGGGGAAGCGGGGGCCTGGCCACCTGCGCCCGCCGGCGGTCCCCAGCCTAATACGCGCCTGGCTAGATTCGCCCGCCCGGGAACATCGTCTTGACGGCCTGGGTGATGGTGGCCCTTGCCGCGTCCGCGCCGGCAGGCTGGTCCGACGCGATCGCCATGACGTAGCGATGGTCGGCCCCGATGATGCCGGTGGACAGGTGCATCCAGTCGCCGCCGACACAGCACATCCAGCCCTGTTTCACCGCGACCGGCTCGGCGTAAAGCCCCTCGGGGATGCCGAAACGTTGCGGGTACACGCCGCCCGGCATCATTCCGTCGATCCCGGTCGGAGAGGATTGGGCCAGGTTGTCGACGATCATGTCGGCCTTGTCCATGGGCAGGCCGCCCGCACCGGACAGCATCATGTCGTAGTAGCGCACCAGGTCGGCGGCCGTGCTGATGGTGTTGAACCACCGGCCGTTGCCCGGTGGCCGGGTGCCGCCGAGTCCGTACCGGCCCGCGACGCGGGTGACGATCGCGCTGCCGCCGCCGCGGTTCCAGAAGACCTCTGCAGCGCTGTCGTCGGAGGAGCGCAGCATCGACTCGAACATCTTCTTGTCGTCCGGCGACAGCGGCGGCCCCCGCAGCAGCATGTCGTCGGCGATGAACAGCTTCACGACCGACGCGATGGCGATGCCCCTGCCGTTGCCGTTGGTCACCCGCTGGCCGGTCGACGCGGTCCAGTACGACGGTGGTGATGTCGGCGCCCTTCGCGGCGGCTTCCGACGTGGCCTGCTTGGTGCGATTCTCGAGGCCGTTCGAAGGACGAGGCGGGCTCGTCGGGCGGGGCTTCGGGCAGGGGGGCCAGCGGGCCGTGCGGGGCGACGACGGTCAGCTGCGGCGCATCGGGGTCGACCGGCGGCGTGCCGTACACCCGGGCCGCACAACCGGTCAGGGCAAGCACCGCTGCGGTGACCGCGACCAGCCTCGACGGCCGCCGACGCATACGTCTCCTCCAGAAGTCTCCGCAATTGGGGAATGGGCGCTGCTGACCGCCGCCCGCCCGTAGGAGTCGAGCCTAACCGGTTGGCCGCGGTCGCGCGCCTCTGACTCCGGCTCGCGATTTCACTGCATGCGGCCACGTCTGGCACAATTGACCAGTTGTCTGTGCCAGACGTGGCGACGGCAGGCCCGTCCGTCACAGGATGCACCAGATACGCCCGAATCCATCGGCGCGGCGACGCGTAACCACCGCCGGTCCGCCGACGCGAACAGCAAGAACAGGAAGAGTCACCGATGAATACGCTGGACTTCGTCGATCAGTCATCGTTGCGCGACGACATTCCGGACTTCAGCGCCGGGGACACCGTCAACGTGCACGTCAAGGTCATCGAGGGCGCCAAGGAGCGGATCCAGGTCTTCAAGGGCGTCGTGCTGCGTCGCCAGGGCGGCGGGATCCGCGAGACCTTCACCGTGCGCAAGGAAAGCTACGGCGTCGGTGTGGAGCGCACGTTCCCCGTGCACTCGCCCAACATCGACCACATCGATGTCGTCACCCGTGGTGACGTGCGTCGCGCCAAGCTCTACTACCTGCGCGAACTCCGCGGCAAGAAGGCGAAGATCAAGGAAAAGCGCTGACGTCGCACGCGACCCGGTGCCGTCGCTGTGACGCGGGTGGCGCGGTGTCCGGCTTCGTCCGACTCATCGTGGCTACGCTGATCCGGTGAGCGGAACCACGGACTCCCCAGACTCCTCATCCGAGCGCACGCTCGACGACGACGCCGAAGCGGCGACCGACGAGCAGGCAGACGAGGCCGCAGACAAATCGAAACGCAGGCGCGGCGCGCTGCGCGAGGGCGTCATTCTCGTGGTGATCGCGGTCGGGCTGTACTACCTGATGCTGACGTTCATCGCCCGTCCGTACCTCATCCCTTCGGAGTCGATGGAGCCCACGCTGCACGGCTGCGCCGGCTGCGTCGGCGACCGCATCATGGTCGACAAGCTGACCTACCGGTTCACCAAGCCCGAACCGGGCGATGTGGTCGTGTTCAAGGGGCCGCCGAACTGGAACGCCGGGTACAAGTCCATTCGCTCCGACAATCCTGCGGTGAGGTGGGTGCAGAACGCCCTCTCGTTCGTCGGTTTCGTCCCACCGGATGAGAACGACCTCGTCAAGAGGGTGATCGCGACGGGCGGGCAGACCGTCGAGTGCCGCCAGAGCACCGGCCTGACCGTCGACGGAAAGCCTCTGAACGAGCCCTACCTGAACCTTCAGACGATGAATGTGCCCGACCCCGCCAAATACCGGTGTTTCGGCTTCGAGTTCGGGCCGGTGAAGGTTCCCGACGACCGGGTGTGGGTGATGGGGGACAACCGCACCCATTCCGCGGATTCACGGGTGCATTGCGCCGACAACGCGGCCGATTTCCAGAACGGAATCAAGTGCACCGGCGATCCGAACGCCGGGACCGTGCCGCTGGACAACATCATCGGAAAGGCGCGGTTCATCGCGTGGCCGCCCGGGCGGTGGGGTTTGGTGCGCGCGGTGGATCCGCAGACCCAGTAGGAGTACCTGAGTGCCGGCGACCTGGCCGCCCCGAACGGTGATTCGCAAGTCCTCTGGGCTGCGCACTCTGGAGTCGGCGCTGTACCGCTCCGGTCTCGGCCCGGTTGCCGGCGTCGACGAGGTCGGCCGCGGGGCCTGTGCCGGACCTCTGGTCGTGGCGGCGTGCGTGCTCGGGCCGAACCGGTTGGAGAGCCTGGCGGCGCTCGACGACTCCAAGAAGCTCACCGAGAAGGAACGGGAGCGACTGTTTCCCCTGATCCGGCGGTATGCGCTGGCGTATCACGTGGTGTTCATCCCGTCCGTCGAGGTGGACCGCCGCGGGGTGCATGTGGCCAACATCGAGGGAATGCGCAGGGCGATCGCGGGCCTGTCGCTGCGGCCGGGATACGTGCTGAGCGACGGTTTCCGGGTGCCAGGCCTGCCTGCGCCGTCGCTGCCGGTGGTGGGCGGTGACGCCGCAGCGGCCTGTATCGCGGCGGCCAGCGTGCTGGCCAAGGTCAGTCGCGACCGGTTGATGGTGAAGATGGAGGCCGAACACCCTGGCTACGGCTTCGCGGAGCACAAGGGCTACAGCACGCCGGCGCACGGGGCGGCGCTGGCCCGGCTCGGGCCGTGTAGCCAGCACCGATACTCGTTCATCAACGTCCGCCGCGTGGCCACGGCGACCGGCACCAAGCTGGTGACGGAGCTCATCGCCGACTGCGTACCGGAGCAGCGCGGCGAAGTTGGGTAAGGGAAGATGGACATAGACCAAGACGAAGGACTGCTGAAGCGATGAGTGCCGAAGATCTCGAGAAGTACGAAACCGAGATGGAGCTCTCGCTGTACCGCGAATACAAGGACATCGTGGGGCAGTTCAGCTACGTCGTGGAAACCGAGCGGCGGTTCTATCTGGCAAACAGCGTGGAGCTGGTGCCCCGCAACGCCGACGGCGAGGTGTACTTCGAGCTGAGGCTGGCCGACGCCTGGGTGTGGGATATGTACCGGCCGGCCCGGTTCGTCAAGCAGGTGCGCGTGATCACCTTCAAGGACGTGAACATCGAAGAGGTCGAAAAGCCCGAGCTGCGGCTGCCCGAGTAGTCGCTAGCCGGTGGGCGCCCGCGGCATGGCGAGCAGACGATCGCGGGCGGCGGCGCCGAGCGTGGGGCTTATGTATCAAAAAGGCGCCCTATCCGTACGTAAAGCCCACGCTCGACGCTGATCACGACAACTGGGCGGCGATCTCGTCGAATGCGGCGATGGTCGGGAACAGCATCTCGGCATCCTGCGGAAGCGGCCAGCTCGACAGCTTCGCGGCGACCATATCGGCTGCCCGGTTGACGTAGATCATCTGGCCGTGAATTCCCAAGCACAACAACACGTTGTTGCCCGAATGCGGAAACCAGCACTGGTTTCGGTACATCCCGCCGGGCATGCGGTTGTCTCCGGGGCTCGCGGCGAAGGCGGAGCGAGAGTCGAGCGCGCCCGCGAACGTGTCGGCGATCCACGACAGCGACACCACCCGCTCACCCGTCAGCGACGTGCCGCCGTTCAGGAACAGCGAACCGAACCTGACCAGATCCGACAGACACGCGTTGATGCCGCCGTCGAACATCCCGGTCCCCGCCGAGTCGACGCCGATGGTCGCATCGGTCCGTGCACCGAGCTTGGCCCACAGCACCTGCGACATCAGCTCGGGCATCCGCAGTCCGCTGGCCGCCTCGCAGATCCAGCCGAGCACGTCGGTCTCACAGGACCGGTACTCGAACGGGCCGCCGTGCGGCGACTTCTGCTGCAGGGTCGCCAGGAAGTCGTACATCGTCGACGGCAGGTCGGGCACCGTGCGCGGCGCCCAGCCGATTGCCTGCTCGATCAGCCGCACTTCGGCCACAGGATCGAGATAGTCCTCGGAAAACTTTATCCCCGAACGCATATCGAGCACGTTGCGCACCGTCGCACCCGCGTATCCGGAGTTGGCCAATGCGGGCACGTAGTGGGTGAGCTCCGCGTCGGGGTTCACGGTGCCGTTGCTGACGAGCGCACCGACCACCATGGCGATCAGCGACTTGCTCACCGACATCAGCAGGTGCGACGAGTCGGCGTGCATGCCGCCGTAGTAGAACTCGGTGAGCACCTTGCCGTGCTGGGTGACGATCCAGCCGTCGGTGACGGTGGCGGCCATCACGTCGCCGACGGTGGTGCGCTTTCCGTTCGTCCGGTCATAGAGGGGGATGTCCGTCAGCTCGACCGGATTCGACGGCAGCTCGGCGACGGGTCCGGTGCCGCGGGAGATCGCCGCGGTCGGGAGGAAGTCGGCGATGTGCTGAAACGTCCAGTGCAGTTGGGCCGCGGACTGCCAGTTGTCCAGAGTCACGTCCGACGGCACACGTCCGGTGTCGCCTCCGAGAGTCACGGAGATGACTGTAGTGGCCGTCGCTCACCGGCCCGAAGCTCAGCCCGACTTGACCCCCGCCTTGGTGACCGGCGCTGCGGGTTTGGCGATCGGCGTACCTGCGAATCCGGCGCGGATCGAGTCGATGAGATGGCGGGCGCGAATCGTCAGCGCCGACTTGCCTGCGGCCGAATCGACCTGCAGCCGGCCCTTCGTGACCAGCACGCCGAGGTCGGCACCCTTCCACCGGTAGTCGCCGGGGGCATAGATCCTCAGGAAGAACGCCTCCGCCTTCGTTCTGCAGCTGGTGCCAGTCCAGCGCGGCCCGCCGGAACACCAGCGTCCCGCTGCTGTCCAGCGAGTACTGCCCCGTGCTGGGGGTGGCCGTCAGCCGCTGCACGATGTCGTCGGTCTCCTTCATCACCATCTGGCTCCACAGGTCGCCCGACGCCAGCTCCTCCCACCTCTCGTTGATCTCGTCGATGTCCAGATCGAAGTCGACGTTCATGTACTCGAGGATGTGGAAAAGGAACAGCGGTACGTCGGCGTAGGCACCCGCGGTGACGTTCGTGATCGACGACGCCCCGCTGATGCGCGGGTTTAGCTCGCCGAGGTAGATCTCACCGGTGTCGGTGTCGACGAGCACATCGACTTCGAAGAATCCGCGGTAGCCCTCCTTGGCCAGCCGATCGCCGAGTCGTCGCACCAACTGTGTTGCGATGCGCCTGCTTTCGCCGGTCAACACCTCCGGGAACATCTCGTTGCCACACCATCCGCCGCGCGACGGGGTGAGCCGCTTGTAGCCGATCAGCTCCGACATGAACGGCCCGACGACGGTGCCGCACCGGGTGAGGACGGCCTCGACCGCGACCGGGCGGTTGTTGATGCGCCGCATCACCTTGATCTCTTCGCCGACGATGTCGGCGCTGTGCTTCTTCCAGTCGGCCTCCGACGAGATGAAGAAGGTGGTCTTGCCGGAGTCGCCGTACGGCGTCTGAACGACGAGTTCGTCACCGAGACCGGCCTTTTCGGCCGCCTTCTGCAATCCAGCCCAGTCGTCGACCCGGGTCAGCACATTCGGCACGCTCGGCGCGCCCGCCTCGTTGCCCAGCTGCGTCGTGACGATCTTCGAGTCGAGGCGTTCGCGCAGGCTCGCCGCGGGCAGAATCAGGTCGTAGCCGAGTTCCTTGCAGATGTCCTCGGTTTCGCTGTCGAAGAACACCATCGCGACCTTGGGCCGGATCCCGCGGGGAGTCACCGAGTCGATATGCGCCCGCACCTCGGGGTGGGTGAGCAGCCAGTTGTTGATCTCTTCGCCGCTCTCGAACTCCTGATACGGCTTGTCGGTCGGCGTGAACACCCGCGGATGGGCACCGTCCCATGCGTCGTAGTACGTGATGTAGGTGAAGTTGCGGATCCAGCGGTCCAGGCCCAGCAGGTTGAACGGCGTGGCCCCGAAGAACAGGATCGGCACGTCGTTGGTCCGGAAGAAGTGGCGCACCTCGGAGATGTTCTTCAACTGGCGTCGCGATTGCCCGGAACCCGAGGCGAAGGCGGCGTCGGTGCCGACGCTGATTTCCGTCGGCTTGGCGGAAGCTGCGGAAGCTTTCGTTGGGCGTTTGGCCGGTGCGGCCGCCTTGACCGCGACGGCCGTGGTGGGGCGCTTCACGCGTTTGGCCGGGGCCGCCTTCTTGGCCGGACTCGCCTTCTTGGCGGGGGTCTTCGTCGTCCGACGTGATCGAACCGGTCGGTCAGTCATGGTGTGCACCTCGCTGCTCGCCTGGGATAGCCCACACTAATTCGCGACGGCGCTGGGCGAGGTGCGTTCAGTTGCGTTGGGGCAATCAGCCGAGTCGAAGGCCTTCCAACACGTGGCTGAGTTCGGTGAGCGCCCTGCGGTGGGCCGCCGTCTGGTTGTCGGCGCGCGCAACGTTCATCGATGTCTCGCAGAGTGCGCCGTAGAGGAAGACCGCAAGGGGACCGGTAGGCCGCGGCGCGATCCGTCCGGCCTGCAACGGCCGCAGCGATGGCGATCTCCATCAGCTCCATCATCGGAGCCTCCATGCGACGCACGCCCTCCCATCCCGTCGCGGCCAGCGCGTCGAGAAGCATGATCCGCTGCAGTCCCGGTTCGAGACACTCCTCCAGGAAGGCGCGACAGCAGGCCTCGAACGCATCCCACGGGTCGCGCTTGGATGCGTAGACGGCGGGCAGCATGGCGCAGAGCCGTTCGACCTCACGCGCGAACACGGCTTCGAACAACTGCTGCTTGCCCTGGAAATGGTGGTACACGGCGCCCTTGGTGACCCGCGCCTTCGCCGCCACCGCGTCCAGCGACGTCGCCGCGTACCCGTCCTGCGCGAAGAGTTCGCGTGCGGCGTCGACGAGAGCGGTCGTCGTCGCCTCGGTGCGCTCCGCTTGCGTTCGTCTTGCCTGCTTGGCCGGCACGAAGCCACGATAACGGCTACCGGTCAATGCACCGCTGAAGTGCGACACCACTACAGCAGGCGATAGACGCGGTAGTCGATGTGATCCGGTGACAGCACGTTGTAGCCGACGGCGACGATCTCGTTGAGCCAGCTGTAGCGATCGTCGGCGGTCTCGAACCTCGGCGTCGTCCGGACATACGTCTCCTCGAACGGCAGCACCTCCCCGGAGGCGAGCCGCTCAAGACCGTCGGCGGGGACTTTGATGACGCCTCTGGTCTCGTAATGGATGAGCGCGTCGTCGTGGGTGCGCAGCGTGGCGCGGACGTCGATTCGACCGACCTGGTCGCTGCCGACCAGCAGCCAGTCGCCGCCGCCGGGCAGTAACTCACCCTGCAGCCGTGGGCCGTCGATCACGCCACCGTTGGTGATGAACGTCAGCCTGGTGCCCAAGGCCGTGGAAATCAGTTGTGCCGGTTGAAGTTCGACGTGCATGTCGAAGAGGTGTTCGGCGGGCAACCGGTCGAACAGCGGCAGCTGGTCTGCGGGCGTTCCGCTGGCCGCGACGACCGCCGTCATTGGGTCACCGCGCCCATGGCGGCCTGTAGCTGAACCGGGTCGACGAAGGTGTCTTTGCGTGCGACCAGCCCGTCGGCCGAAACCACGACGACGTCGAGGCAGTCGAACCGGATGTCGCCGGATATTAGGGCCCAGTCCAGAACCCAGTGATCCTCCCCGTAGAGCACGCGGTACGTCTCGAACGAGAAGTCCGGGAAGGTGTCGAACAGCCCGGCGAAGGTGGCGCGGACGGCATCGCGGCCGACGACCGGCTCGTTGCCGAGGTGGGTCCAGAACCGGGTGTCGTCGGTGTGAAGCGCGACGATCGCGTCCGGATCGCGGTCCGCCCAAGCGGCGAAATAGCGCTCCGAGACCGCTTTCAGATCGACGGCCGTAGTGGTGGTGGGGGACATGGGTGCTCCGATCTCGCCATAAACATACTTCGAGTAGGTATTAACCTACCATGAGTATGCAAAATGTCTACGTCGGGCGGCACTGTCAACCGTTCATGACCGGGAAACCAACATTGGCGTGGAAGCCGAGAACCGGCCGGACGGAATTGGCAGACTAGGCGGGTGGGATCGACACGCCATTGCTGGCTGACCGACATGGACGGCGTCCTGGTGCAGCGAGGAGCACGCCCTGCCCGGGGCCGCCGAGTTCCTGCAGCGCCTCGTCGAGAAGAAGCGGCCATTCCTCGTCCTGACCAACAACTCGATCTTCACCCCGCGCGATCTGTCGGCGCGGCTGGCGCGATCGGGTCTATCTGTGCCGGAGTCGGCGATCTGGACGTCGGCGATGGCGACGGCGGATTTCCTCGGTGACCAGCTGCCCGGCGGTTCGGCCTACGTCATCGGCGAGGCGGGTTTGACGACTGCGCTGCACGAGGTCGGCTACACGCTGACCGATGTCGAGCCGGACTTCGTCGTGCTCGGCGAAACCCGCACCTATTCGTTCGAGGCGATCACCAAGGCGATCCGGCTCATCCTGGCAGGCGCGCGGTTCATCGCGACCAATCCCGATGTCACCGGGCCGTCCGCCGAGGGCCCGACGCCCGCCACGGGATCGGTCGCGGCGATGATCACCAAGGCGACCGGACGGGAGCCGTACTTCGTGGGCAAGCCGAACCCGATGATGTTCCGCAGCGCGCTGAACCGCATCGAGGCGCATTCCGAGGACACCTACATGGTGGGCGACCGGATGGACACCGACGTCGTCGCGGGCATCGAGGCGGGGCTGGAGACCATCCTGGTGCTGACCGGGTCGACCACCCGCGAGGAAGTCGAGCGCTACCCGTTCCGACCCAGCCGGATCCTGCCGAGCATCGCCGAAGCCGTCGAGTTGGTGTGATGGCCGAGATCGAGCTGATCGGAGTGCCGTTCGACGGCTACGGGAGACCCGGCAACCAGGCGCGGGCGGCGAGCGCGCTGCGCGACGCCGGGCTGCTCGACGCCTTCGAACACCACCATGTGGCCGGCCACTGCGACCTCGACCTGCCTGCAGGAGACCCGGCGCGCGGGCCTTCGACCCTGATCAACGAACGGGCGCTGCTGGCGATGACGCGCGCACTCAACGAGCGGGTCGGATCGGCGGTGGGCGCGGGCAGGCTGCCGATCGTCTACGGCGGCGACTGCTCAACGCTGCTCGGCATCGTGACCGGGCTGCGCGATCGCGTCGGCGAGGTCGGACTGGTCTTCATCGACGGCCACGAGGACACCATGCCGCTCGATGTGTCCGAGGACGGAGAAGCGGCCAACACCGAACTCGGGCTGCTGCTCGGGTTGACCGGACGCACGCTGGGCGGCGAGCTCGGTGATCGGCTTCCGGCGTTGCGCCGCGACCGGCTCGTCGTGCTCGGCCCTCGCGACGACGTATGGCGGCAGCAGTTCAACGTCGGCACGCTCGCCGACAGCGGAGTCTGGGTGGCGCCGCTGGCCGAGGTCGCCGACGACCCTGCCGGTGCCGGCCGCCGCGCCATCGAGCAACTCGCCGCGCAGGTCGACCGATGGTGGCTGCACATCGACCTCGATGTGCTGGATCCCATCGTGTTCCCCGCTCAGGGACTACCCGACTTTCCCGACGAGCCAGGCGGCCTGACCTGGGATCAGCTCACCGACCTGGTGATGGCGCTGTTCACCACGCAGGCATCGTGCATCGGGGGCAGCATTTCGATCTACGATCCAGACCAGGACCCGAACCGGACGGGAGCGGCGCAGATCGTGGCATTCATCCGTAACGTGGTGGCCCGCCCCACGATCAGTCGCTGACACAGGAGACCCGTGGCCGAACCGATCGACGAGTACTTCACCGCCACCGTCGCGGCGATGAACTCCTCGACGCGCCGACGTCCCGACGACCAGCCGATCGTGGCCGGGTCATCCCTGTCGGCGCGAGTGTGCCTGGCGCTGTTCGATGTTCAGCTCGGCAGCCGCCATCTCGACCTCGCCGCGCGCTGGCTGCGCGCGCAGGGCAGGGGCTACTACACCATCGGATCGTCGGGGCACGAGGGCAACGCCGCCGTCGCTGCCGCACTGCGTCCCACCGACCCGGCACTTCTGCACTACCGGTCGGGTGCCTTCTTCCTGGCCCGCGGCGCCCTTGTCGACGGGCGCGAGCCGCTGCGCGATGTGCTGCTCGGACTGGTCGCGGCCACCGAAGAGCCGATCTCGGGCGGTCGGCACAAGGTGTTCGGTCGCCATGACCTGCACATCATTCCTCAGACGTCGACCATCGCATCGCATCTGCCGCGCGCCGTCGGTGTCGCGTTCTCGATCGCCCGCGCGCGCAAGCTCGGGGTGACCTGCGCATGGCCCGACGACGCGGTGACGGTGTGCAGCTTCGGCGACGCGTCGGCGAACCACTCCACCGCGGTCGGTGCGATCAACGCCACGCTGCACTCCGCGTATCAGGGTGTGCCGATGCCGCTGCTGTTCGTCTGTGAAGACAACGGGATCGGCATCAGCGTCAAGACGCCCCGCGGCTGGATCGAGCAGAGCTACCGAAACCGGGACGGCTTGGCGTATTTCGGCGCCGACGGGTGCGATCTGCCCGCGACGTTCGATGCCGCTACCGCGGCGGCCGACTGGGTGCGCACCCGTCGGCGGCCTGCGTTCCTGCACCTGCGCACGGTCCGCCTGATGGCGCATGCCGGGTCCGACTTCGAACCGGCCTACCGACGGCCCGACGAGATCACCGCAGACTATGACCGAGATCCGTTGGTGCGCACCGCGAAACTGTTGGTGACCGAGGGTGTGCTGACGCCATCGGAGGTGCTGGACCGCTACGAGGTCAAGCGCACCGAGGTGACGAAGCTGGCAGAAGAGGTCATGGACGCCGCGCAACTCGACAGCGCGCAGGCGGTCATGGCGCCCCTTGCGCTCGGCCTCGAGGACGCGGTCGCCGCCGCGCCCGCCTCGCTGGCCGCATCGGTTCGAGCAGGCGATCCCGACGCGCCGATGACCGTGGCGATCGGGATCAACCGCGCGCTGGACGACATCCTGGACCGCTATCCCGAAGCCATCGTGTTCGGCGAAGACGTCGCGCGTAAGGGCGGCGTCTACGGGGTCACCCGCGGACTGCTCAACCGCAACGGTTCGGCGCGGGTTTTCGACACGTTGCTCGACGAACAGTCCATCCTCGGGCTGGCCCTCGGCGCCGGGGTGTCTGGACTGCTTCCCATCCCCGAGATTCAGTACCTCGCCTACCTGCACAACGCCGCGGACCAGATTCGCGGTGAGGGCGCGACACTGCAGTTCTTCTCGAATCGGCAGTACCGCAATCCGATGGTCGTGCGGGTCGCGGGATACGGATATCAGAAGGGCTTCGGCGGACACTTCCACAACGACAATTCGATCGCCGCGATCCGGGACATACCCGGAGTGGTCATCGCGTCGCCCGCGCGTCCCGACGACGCCGCGGCGATGCTGCACACCTGCGCCGCCGCGGCGAAGACGTCGGGTGCGGTATGCGTCTTCCTCGAACCCATCGCGCTGTACCACACCCGCGACCTCCACGAGGACGGCGACGAACAGTGGCTTGCGACCTATCCCACCGCGGGCGTGCCGATCGGCCGGGCCCGAACCTACGGCGACGGAACGGATTTGACGATCCTCAGCTTCGCCAACGGGCTGCGGATGAGCCTGCGCGTCGCCCGCAGGCTCGAATCCCGCGGCATCGCCGTCCGCGTGGTCGACCTGCGGTGGCTGGCGCCGCTTCCAATTGAGGACATGCTGCGCGAGGCGAACATCAGCGGCAAGACGCTGATCGTCGACGAGACCCGGCAGACGGGCGGAGTGGGCGAGGGCATCCTCGCCGCCCTGCTCGAGCACGGCTACACCGGCGCCGTCGACCGGGTCGCCAGCGCGGACAGCTTCATCCCGCTCGGCGACGCCGCGCTGGAGGTGCTGTTGTCGGAGGAGACGATCGAGGCCGCGGCCGTCAAATTGGCCGGTTAGCGGGCCACAATGTCTCCCGAAACTGCAGACAGATCGCAATTATCGGCACTTTCGTGATCTGCCAGCAGTCTCGCGGGGGTCACGGTCGCGCTTGATAGCTTGAGCCGGTGACAGTTGCCCCGAATGCCGCGCGACCACTGGCCGGTGTCCGGATCGTCGAGATCTCCAGCTTCGTCGCGGTGCCGTTGGCGGGTATGACGCTTGGTCAGCTCGGCGCCGAGGTGGTGCGGGTGGATCCGATCGACGGCGCCGCCGATTACCAGCGCTGGCCCGTCACCGACACCGGGACGAGCATCTACTGGGCGGGGCTGAACAAGGGCAAGCGGTCCGTGGCCGCCGACATCCGGTCGCCTGCGGGCCAGGACCTCGTGGCGCGCCTGATCGCTGACAGCGGTGTGCTGATCACGAATGTGGCCGGGCGCGAATGGCATTCCTATGACACCTTGACGCGGCTGCGGCCCGACCTGATCCACGTCGAAGTGTCCGGGCGTGCCGACGGCGGTACAGGTGTCGACTACACGGTCAACGCCGGCCTCGGGTTTCCGATGGTGACCGGTCCGGCCACGCTCGCCTCACCGGTCAACCATGTGCTGCCCGCGTGGGACGTCGCATGCGGCGTCTACGCGGCGCTCTCGGTCGTCACCGCGCTGCGGCACCGCGACGCCACCGGGCAGGGCCAGCGGATCTCCATTCCGCTGGAGAACGTCGCACTGGCAACGGCGGGCAACCTCAGCTTCCTCACCGAGGTGATGGTGAACGGCATCAGCAGGGAACGGATCGGCAACTCGATCTACGGCCAATACGGTCAGCAGTTCACCAGCAGCGACGGGGTGTCGTTCATGATCGTGGCACTCACGAAGCGTCACTTCCGTGACCTGACCGAGCTGACAGGAACGTCGAACGCCGTTGCCGCACTTGCCACGACACTCGATGCCGACTTCACCGATGAGGGTGAGCGCTACCGGCACCGCGACGCGCTGACCGGGCTGTTCGCCGACTGGTTCTCCGCGCATCCGCGCTTCGGAGGTGAGCGCGGCGCTTTCGGCGTCGTCCGTCCTGTGGGAGCGGTACCGCACCTTCGCCGAAGTGGTGGCCGACGAACGGGTCACGGCCAACCCGATGTTCACCTCGCTGGACCAGCCCCGCATCGGCGAGTATCTGGCGCCGGGCCTGCCCGTCGCGATCAACGGCGACTACCCGCCTGCGGTCCCCGCGCCTGCGCTTGGCGACGACACCGGCGGCGTGCTCACCGAGTGGTTGGGGCTCAGCAAGGCGGATATCGACCGGCTCACCGAGTCGAATGTCGCCCGGGCGACCCGAGGTCGGGCACGGTTCGATGAGCCGACTGCTGAACCTGCTCGAGCTTGTCCCTGGCGGCGATGACGGCACGTGGATCGGCCCGGCCAGCGGCCCGGAGGGCAAGCGCGCATTCGGCGGTCAGTTCGTCGCGCAGAGCCTTGCCGCGGCGTGCCGAACCGTCGACTCGGACCGGCTGCCCACCAACATGCATCTGCAGTTCCTGCGTGGTGGGCGAGGCCGGCGACCCCGTCGATTACACGGTGACGCCGGTGTTCGACGGCCGGACCTCGGCGGCCCGTCGAGTGGACGCCCGCCAGGGTGAGCGGCTGCTGACGACGTCGTCGGTGTCCTTCGCGGTGGACCTGCCCGGGCCCGAACACGGCCATTGGGAGCGCGTCCCCGGCGATCCGGACACGCTGCCGGAGACCGGGCCTGCCGGGCCCGCTCCGTCGATGCCGTTGGACGAACTGGACATCCGGATCGCCGACGCCGGCACCAGCGGCGAGTTCGTGCGGCGGTTCTGGTGGCGGGCAACGGTTTCGATACCCGACGACCCACTCATTCACACCCTGGTGGCGGCATACGTCACGGACGTGTACATGATCGATCCCGCGCTGCAGGTGCACGGGTATTCGATGAAGGCCCGCACTCACCGCAGCGGGACGACCGATTCGTCGATCTGGTTTCACCAACCGGTCCACGCCGACGAATGGAACCTGCTGGAAACCAGGTCACCCGCCGCCGCGCGCGGGCGCGGGGTCGTGACGGGAACCCTGGTCCGCGCCGACGGCGTCATCGCGGCAACCCTGATGCAGGAAGGGCTTATCGCAGAGCGGGAACCGAACCCGCAGTAGCCGCACGCGTCGGCGCGCTCACGCAACCACGTCCGGGTCGCGTTCAGCACCCTGGTGAGCAGCACGCCGACGATGATGGCCGCGACGACGCCGAGTAGCGGATGCGCGTCGAACAACGGATACACCTGGTAATGCGTCAGGTAGGTGTACAGCGAGGCCTCGGCCACCGTGCCCGCGACGACCGTCAACCAGGCCGGGCAGCGGATCGCAGGCAGCCAGATCAGCAGCAGGAACCCGGCCAGTACCAACACTTCTCGATGGGTGTTGTCGAAGTAGCCGTGCAGGCTTACGACCAACACCAGTGTCACCGCCAGGCGCTGCCACACCGTCGACGACTTGGCCGCGGCCCAGCCGACGGCGAAGAACCAGAAGGCCAGGATCGTGAACCACGCCTCGCGGCCGAAGTGCCAGCCCAACAGGTCGTACCGCAGCGCCAACCCGATGACCAGGAAGCCCGCCGCGAACGCGAAGGGGCGACGCCGCTCGAGTCGGTCGGCGACGGGTAGCCAGCACACGAAAGTCAGCGCGAGCAGAATCCAGACCAGCACCTCGATGAACCACAGCCGCCCGGCGGTCATGCTGTCATCGGGACCGAAGAACTTCTCGACGAGCAGCAGGTTCGTCCAGTGATAGTCGTTGGTGATCAGCAACGCGAGCGCAATCCATATCACCGACGGCACGACGATCCACGCGATTGTCTTGCGCAGGTGGCGAACCCGGTCGGTGCGGGGCACGGGAGTCAGACAGAATCGGCCGAAGTTGTAGCCGGCGATTCCGAGCAGCAGGTGGGCGCCGCCCCACATCTCGTACAGCGTGGCGTGCGAACCGACGATCAACACGATGGCCGCCGCGCGCAGCGCCACGCTGGTTTCCAGCGTCGCGCCCAGCCACTGGCCAGGACCGGCGCTCCGGCGGTTCGATGTGCTCCAATTCGGCCAGCGATCGCTGCTGCCAGTCAGCGGGGAGCCGGCCGAGGGCCCGCTCCAGTCGAACCGACATGGCCACATACGAGAGTGAGTTGCCGCCGAGGTCGACAAAGCTCTGGTCGGAGCGGATCGTCCGCGAATCGATCTGCAGCACATCGGCGAACAGTGCGCGCAAGTCGCCGGGAGATTTCGCCGGTTCGGCAGCTCGATGCGCAAGGTCGCGGATGGCCTGGTAGTCCGGTTTCCCCGACGGCAGCAGCGGCAGTTCAGGCATGGTGATCACCCGGACGGCTGCGGCGGGAAGGCCGGAGGTCGACACCGTGATGCGTTGCACGGCAGGCTCGTCGGAGCTCACCGCGGCGACCACCAGTCGCTCGTCGTCGTCGATGCAGAAGGCTGTCACGCCTTCGGCGCTCAGCGCGGAATCGACCCGTTGCAGATCGATGCGCAGGCCGTAGAGCTTGACGAAGCGGCTGCTGCGGCCGATCACCTCGTACAGCCCGTCGGGTGTCCGGCGCGCGACGTCACCGGTGTGCAGGGTGTCGACCGTCTTGCCCAGGGCCAGATCCGCCGGACCGTGCGCGTAGCCCATCATGACGTTCGGCCCCTGATACACCAGCTCACCCACGTCGGGATCGGACCATCCATCGAGCGGCTCGAGCGTGAAGGAGCCGCCGGGGATCGGCAGGCCGATCGAGCCGGGATGTGTCCGCGCAAGATCCGGTGGCAGGTAAGCCATTCGGGCGGTGGCTTCGGTGGCGCCGTACATGACGAACAGCTGCCAGCCCCTGCGCGCGCCGAGCGCAGAGAAGCTGTGCACGCGTTCCGGTGACAGCCGCCCACCGGCCTGTGTGACGTAGCGCAGATCGGGCAGGTCGATGCCGTCGAAGCCGATCCGTTCGAGCATCTCGAAGGTGTATGGCACTCCGGCGAACGACGTGCCGCGGCGACGACGGAACAGCGCCCAGAATTCCTCGTCGACGACCGAGCGATCGGTGAGGATGAGCCCGGCACCGCGCAGCAGGTGGCTGTGGATCACCGATAGGCCGTAGCAGTACGACAGGGGCAGAGTGCTTGCGGCCCTGTCGGTTTCGCGGATATCGAGATATTCGGCGATGGCCCTCGCGTTGGCGAGGAGGTTGCAGCGGGACAGCCGGACCAGTTTCGGTGAACCCGTGCTGCCCGAGGTCGACATCAGGAGCGCGAGGTCTGGATGCAGGCGGTGGGTGCTGCCGAACCGGCGTTCGTCGATGCCGTGGTCGTCGATGACGACATCGGGGTCATAGGACCGCAGGACGGCCGAGTTACTGCGCCCGGCGGACATCGGCAGCACGACGTGATCGCCTGCCAGTGCGCCGAGGTAGTGGACCAACGTGGCAAGGTCGTTGCGCGTCTCGAGCAGTACGAGCCTGCGGGTCGCGCCGAGTTGCGAGGCGACGGCGGTGACTCGTTCCGCGAGTTCGCGATAGGTCAGCGACGTGGTTTCGGTCAGTACAGCGACCCGGTCGCCGTAGGCGTGCAGATACTCGACGAGCCCGCTCATTTGAGGACGACCCCGCTACCGATCACTTCGATGCGGACCTTCGCGTCGATCGACGGAGGGTCCAGGCTGTGCTGTCGCACGATGATCGGCGCGATATCGCCTGCGGGATCGATCGTCAGCAACACGTCATGACCGAGGAACTCGATGCCGATGACCGTTCCGACGCCATCGCGGCCCTCGCTGTCGGAAACCACCGTCGCGACAAGCTGTTCGGGCCGAAGCGCCAGCGTCGCGGGCCCGTCGCCGATCGAGGTCTGCACGGGTACCCGGCCGAGGGCGCACTCTGCGATACCGGACGCGACGGTGCACGGCAGGGCGATGCAGTCGCCGAGGAACTCGGCCGTGAAGCGGTCGTTGGGCCGACGGTAGACGTCCTGGGGAGCGCCGACCTGGGTGAAGCGTCCGTCGCGCATGACCGCGATCTGGTCGGCGATCGACAGCGCCTCCTCCTGGTCGTGCGTCACCAGCAGCGTCGTCACCCCGGCGTCGGCGAGCAACCGGGCGACCGCCTTGCGGGTGGATGCCCGCAGCCCGGTGTCCAGTGCGCTGAACGGTTCGTCGAGCAGCATCAGCACCGGTTTGCGCGCCAGCGCACGGGCGAGTGCGACGCGCTGCTGCTGGCCGCCGGAGAGTTGATGGGGTCGACGAGACGCGAATGAGGCTTCGAGAGAAACGGTTTCGAGCAGCTCGGCCACCCGGTCGCGGACTTCGCGGCTGCGTGCGCCGCCGGACAGGCCGTAGGCGATGTTCTGTCCGACGGTCAGGTGTGGGAACAGTGCCCCGTCCTGTGCGACGTAGCCGACGCTGCGCCGGTGGGGCGCAACCGAACGGTCGGCGCCTGCGACCTGCCGGTCGGAGATGGTGACCGTTCCCGCATCGGGGGTTTCGAATCCGGCGACGAGTCGCAGCAGCGTGGTCTTGCCGCAGCCGGACGCTCCAACGACGGCGGTGGTGCTGCCCGCGACCACGTCGAGGTCGATGTGGTCAAGCACGGTGCTGCCGTTGAAGGACTTGGCGAGTCCGCGGATGTCGAGCATGGCGGTCACAGCGCGGCCACCTTCGTGGACTGCCGGAACAGAATCAGCGTCACAGGGATGGCGAGCACCACCAGCGTGAGGGCGTACGGTGCGGCCGACGCATAGTCCAGCTCGCTGCTGAACGACCAGAACAGCATCGACAGTGTCCTGGTACCGGTGGGCGCGAGCAGCAGTGTCGCCGTCAATTCCGTTGCCACCGCGACGAATACCAATGATGCGGCGGCGGCTGCGGCCGGCGCGGTGAGTCGCAGGGTGACCCGGAAGAACGTGGCGCTCGGCGAACTGCCCAGCGACCGCGATGCCTCCTCGAGGCTGGGCGGGACCTGGGCAAGACCCGCGCGGACGTTGACCAGAGCGCGGGGCATGAACAGCAGAACGTACGCGAACACGATCAGCGGCACGGACTGGTAGAGGGGGCGGACGAAGTGAATGGCCACGGTGACCAACGCCAGCGCGGTGACGATCCCGGGAAGGGAACTCGTGATGTAGTTGGCGCCTTCCACCGCGCGGGCCAGCACCCCGTTCGACCGAACGGCTACCCAGGCAACCGGGAACGCCAGCACCGTCGTCAGCACCGCTGCCAAGGCGGCCAGTGCGATGGTCTGGCCGAGCGCGTTGGCGATTTCGCCGATGTCCCAGACTCTGGCGCCGCCGATCCACAGCCACCGCACGATCGTCCATACCGGCACAACGATCGCCAGCACCGCAAGCACGACAAGGCCGGCTGTCGCGGGAAACGCGTTGCGGCCCAGATGGACCGGGACAGCAGCGCGGGGTGCCCCGGCGCCGATTCGGGCATACCGCGCCCGACCGCGGGCCGCCGCCTCCGCAACCAGCAGCACCAGGCACAGCAGGACGAGCACGCCGGCGAGCATGCTGCCCGCCGCCCCGTCGAAGGTGACCTGGAACTGCTGAAAGATCGCGACGGTGAAGGTGTCGAACCGGACCATGGCGAAGGCGCCGAATTCGGCGAGCAGGTGAACGCCGATCAACAGGCCACCGCCCAGGATCGCCAGCCGCAGTTGCGGCAGCACCACGCGGAAGAACACACCCGCGGAGTCGGATCCGAGCGCGCGGGCCGATTCCTCGACGGCCGGATCGAGCCGGCGCAGCGTCGCGGCAACGGGCAGGTACATGAACGGGAAGTACGAAAGCGTCGTGATCAACACGCCCGCCCACAGTCCGTGCAGGGACGGGATCACGCCCACCCAGGCATAGCTGTTGACGAAGGCCGGAACGGCAAGCGGCGCAACGAACAACGGGCGCCAGAACGTCCGGCCGGGCAGGTCGGTCCGCTCCACCAGCCAGGCCACCGCGACACCGATGACCACGCACAGCGGCACGGTGACGGCGACCAGCGCGACGGTGTTGATCAACAGCTCGCCGACCCGTGGCCGGACCACCAGTTCGTAGGCACGACTCCAGCCGACCGACACCGCACCCCACACCACGTACCCGAGCGGAATGCACGTGGCGGCAACGAGAATCGCGACCGTGGCCGAAACCAGCGGGCCGGGACGGGCCGCCGACTCAGACCGCGAAACCGATGCCGCGGGGCGCGAGACGGGGGGAGCGGGGGTGACCACCTACAACAAGCCCGCCTTCGTCATCAGATCGGCCACCTTCTGCGCATCCAGCGTCGAGGGGTCGACCTTGGGTGCCTGCAGCGAATCGAGCGGGGGCAGGGCCGGATTCGCGGGCACGTCGCTGGCGACCGGGTACTCGAACGAGGTGCCCTTCTCCAGCACTTCCTGTCCCGCCTTGCCGGTGACGAACTTGATGAACTGCTGCGCCTGGTCGGCCTTCTTACTGGACTTGAGCACGCCGCCGCCCGACAGGCTGACGAACGCGCCGGGATCCTCGTTCTTGAAGTAGTGCAACGCCGTATTGCCGCTGCCCTCTTTGGTATTGGCCTGATCGCGGAACCAGTAGTAGTGGTAGATGATGCCGCCGTCGACCTCGCCTGCGTTGACGGCCTTCATCGTGGCGATGTTGTCGTTGTAGATCTTCGCGTTGGCCTTCATACCTGCCAGCCATTGCGCGGTGGCCGCCTCGCCCTTGAGCTGGAGATACGCCGAGACGATGGCCTGGAAGTCGGCCTTGGCCGGGGCGCCACCCCAGCGGCCTTTCCACGCGGGCTGCTGCAGGTCCGCCATGGATTTCGGCAGCTGATCGGGTTGCAGCCTGGTCTTGTTGTAGACGAAGACGGTGCTGCGCGCCGCGACGCCCGTCCACTTGCCGGTGGCCGGACGGTATTGCGCCGGAACCTGATCGAGGGTGTCGGCGTTGAGGTCGGCGAACAGTCCGGCCTTCTCGACAGCGGCCATGGCGGGGGAGTTCTCGGTCAGGAAGACGTCGGCGGGTGACGCATCGCCCTCGGCGACCAGCTGATTGCCCAGTTCGGTGTCGCCGCCCTGGCGGTAGGTGACCTTGATACCGGTCTCCTTGGTGAAGGCGTCGATCCACTCCTTGGTCAGCGATTCGTGCTGGGCGTTGTAGATCAGCAGTTCATCGCTGTCACCCGAACCCGAGCAAGCGGTCAATCCGAGCACAACGGTGACGGCCGACACGAGGGCGGCGATCCGGCTCCAACGGGGTCGCATCCAGGCGGTCCTTCCCGCGCCCGCGGGCGCCATTAGCTGAGGTTTACCTAAATGAACATACCCTTCGTAGGGCTGAAATCGGACGGCCCCGTGCGAACACGGATGGCCGCCTCAAACTGTGAATCCGCTGGCACGCGGGCGGTCATGGGCTGGTCACCCGCTTCGGGGGGCGAGCCCACGTGACGACGTGCAAGACTTTCACCAGCCTGGCCTGGTCAGGACAAACCACCCATCCGCGACAACACCGAGGGATGCGAACGAATGAGAAGGTCCACAACTGCAATACGCCGAGGCCTCATGGGCGCCGTCGCCGCATCTGTGCTCGGAGGCGCGGCCATGTCGGTCGCGCTGCCTGCGGCGAGTGCCGCGCCGTGCACGGCGGCCGGGCTGTCGAGCACGGCCAGCGGAGTAATGGCCGATGCCGGCACCTACTTGGCGGCGCATCCGGATGCCGACAAGGTGCTGACGGATGCAGGTACGCAGTCGACCGACGAGGCCAAGTCGAGTGTGCAGTCGTACTTCCTGGCCCACCCTGGCGAGTTCCTGGACCTGAAGCGCATCGCCCAGCCGCTGTCGGACCTGCGCGCCCAGTGCGGCGTGGCCGTGTCACCGGCACAGCTGGCGGCGCTCGTCGAGTCTTTCCAGTAGGCGACCGCTACATGCGGCCGTGGCGGCTCCGCACGAAGCTGTAGGCGCCGAACGCCGCGATTCCTAGTGCGGCAAGGATCAGCAGCACCTTGCCGAACGGTGCCTGGCCGAGCGTCTTGACCGCGGCGTCGATTCCGGCGGCCTTCGACGGGTCGGCCGTCAGTGTCGCGAAGATGACAAGCAGGCCGGCACCGACGAGCACCAGGCCCTTTGCCACGTAACCGCTGACACCGACGGCGGTGACGGCTGTGCCGCCGGACACCCGCAGGTCCTTGAGGAACTTCTTGGACGCCCCTTTGTAGACGTGGTAGCCGCCGACGGCGGCGACGCCAAGGCCGACGGCGATCAGCAGCGCCTTACCCCAACCGGATTGCATCAGCTGAGCGGACATTCCGGCGTTCTGCTGACCGCTGGATTGCCCGCTGCCCATTGCGAAGCGGGCTGCCGAAAACGCGATGGCGAATTCGACGATCGCCAGCGCCGAGCGACTTGGCCCGCTTCCAGGCGGGCGAGTCGTCCTGCTGCTGTCCGGAGCGCTCACCGGGCTTGGAGCCGACGACCGCCTCGGCGACGCGCCACAGGCCGAGGGCCACCAGCCCGACAGCGGCGACCCAAAGCATGAAGGTGCCGCCGGGTTGCTTGGCCAGTGTGGCGAGTGCGCCGGACTGGTCGGCATTGCCGCCGGATCCGAAGGCCAGGCGCAGGATGATGAAGGCGACGAGCAGGTGCAGCACCCCGCTGGCCGCGAAGCCGACGCGGGCCGTGTACTCGAACGCCTTGCTATCGGTTGCCTTATCGACCGCACCGTGGACTGACGTATTGGTCATGTCGACCTCCTTGCGGGGCCGAGTACCGCTTTTTGACGCTCGCGAAACCAACGCGTGCGATGGTTTGATCATGATCAAGCTCATTTTCTGCCTGCGGCGATTGCCGACACTGTCGGTGCCGGAGTTTCAGCGGTATTGGGCCGAGGATCACGCCCAGCTGGTCCGCCGGCACGCCCCGGCACTGCGGATCCGTCGATACACCCAAAGCCACACCTTCGCGGATGAACGTCTCGACCCGGTGATCGCGTTGCGCGGTGGGCAGGTCGATCCCTATGACGGAGTGGCAGAAATCTGGTGGGACAGTATCGAGGATCTGATCGAAGCGGTCTCGACGCCGGAGGGCATGACCGCAGGCGGGGCACTTCTCGAAGACGAACGGACGTTCATCGACCTGCCGAACTCGCCGCTGCTCTTCAGCAACGAGCACGTGATCGTCTCGAGCTGACCAAAGTTTGAGGTCGCGATACCGACTACAGATCCGCTTACAGCGCAGCGATTCCGTCGAGCAACTCGGCGACCTTCTGCGGTTCGGTGATCATCAAGTCGTGGCCGGTGTCGATGTCCCACAGTCGCCCGTCGGACTGCTGCCGCAATTTGTCGGCATTCCGCAGCGACATGAATGCCGTGGTGCTGATGTGGGACTGCGGAATCGACTGCAGCGCTGTCTCATTCGTCAGTTGCAGCGGTTGCTCGAAGCATCTCCACGGGTGCGGCGTGAGCCGTGCGCGCATCCACGCCAATGTCTGCGGATCGACTACTCCGTAGAACTTGATCGTCTCGTCGGTGGGAAAGAGGCACATCTCCACGCCGTCGACGATCTGGCTGTCTGACCTGGCCGCCGCCATGAACGGGCCTGCGACATCGACCAACGACTGCCCGTGCTTGGGTGGCTTCGCGTCCAAGTACACGAGATGGCCGACACGATCGGGCGCACGGTCGGCTGCGCCGGTGATGACCATCCCGCCATAGCTGTGCCCGACCAGGATGGCGTCTCGTAGGTCTTCGTAGTGCAGGAGAGCCACGATGTCCTCGACGTGGCAATCAAGGTCGACGTCCGCCCGAAACAGGTGTGCACGCTCGCCCAACCCCGTCAGTGTCGGGGCGTAGACGTCGTGTCCCACGTCTCGCAACACTCGGGCAAGGGGCTGAAAACACCATCCGCCATGGCCGCCGCCGTGGACCAGAACGATTTTCGCCATTGCGCGTAGTCAACTACTCGGCGATGCCGAGGTCCTTCTGCGCGGCATTGATGAACCTCTGTTCCAGATCTTTCGAAGTCAGGTCGATCTCCAGGCGTAGTTGCGTAATGAGTTGCCGCGGAGCCCCGTTCCGCACAGCGGCCATCAGATCGTCGATTTGGAAGTACCTTCTGTCGTGGTCGTCTGTGATCGCGGCGCGCGCATCGGCGACATCGCGCGAAGCCAGGAGTAGAACCGCTGAGCTTGCGCGATTCAGCCTATCGGTCGCCGCGGTATAGACCTTGTACTGGTCCTCGACTTGTTTCGATTCCAGCGGGCCCGTGAGCGAAGAGTTGTGGGCGTACCTGATGTCGTACTCAGCACGGTCGACGTCAAATAGCGCGTTGAGATACTCGGTGTAAGCACTCTTGCGTTGCTCTCTGTTGAAACTGAGCGCCGCCCGATCCGATTCGGCCTCAATCTGGCGAGTGGACGCCTGGTAGGTGAGCCAACCACCCGCCAACCCGACTACAACGGTCGCCGCGATTCCGGCCAGGGCCAGGTAGAACTCGTTCGAGCGGCCCGAGCTAGCGTGACTCGGATTCGGTTCTGACTGATCGGTCGCGGCGGCGATCGGGTCCCCCGCGGGGTCGGTCGACGGAATCGGACCGGTCGGATCATCGTCGTCGGGACCTGTCGGCCCGTTCGGACTGGCCTCGGTCATGGTGGGTGACTGTACATCTGAAGATGCCCGCTCCTCCGGCGAATGTGAGCGGTTACCCGTAGCGCGTCCGGTGGATGAAATGCCGACTGTGGATAACCCGGCCCCGGCGCTATGGGGTTGTCCGCCGCGCACTGCACTGTGGCGGCATGACTTCATGGACCCGTGCCGAGATCGGTGCGCTGGGTGAGCAGCTGGCGGTTGACCACCTGAGCTCGCTCGGGCTGGCTGTGCTGGCCCGCAACTGGCGCTGCCGCTACGGCGAGCTGGACATTATCGCAGCCGACAGCGCCACGCGCACAGCGGTTTTCGTCGAAGTGAAGACACGCACCAGCGACCACTTCGGGGGAGTGGAGCAGGCAGTGACCCCGGACAAGGTCCGTCGGCTGCGCCGACTGGCGGGGTTGTGGCTTGCGGGTCAGGACGGCAGCTGGGCTGCGGTGCGCATCGACGTCATCGGTGTGCGCATCGGCAGACAGCGCACCCCCGAGATCACCCACCTGCGGGCGGTCGGCTGATGGCGCTTGGCAGAGCGTTCTCCGTGGCGGTGCGCGGGCTGGAGGGCGAGATCGTCGAGATCGAGGCCGACATCACCTCGGGCCTGCCGGGTGTGCATCTCGTCGGACTGCCCGACACCGCATTACAGGAGTCGCGTGACCGCGTCCGGGCCGCGATCACCAACTGCGGCAACGACTGGCCGATGTCGCGGCTGACGCTGGCCCTGTCGCCGGCGACGCTTCCGAAGATGGGATCGGTCTACGACCTCGCCCTGGCCGCCGCGGTGCTGTCGGCACACGGCAAGAAAGAATGGGGGCGGCTCGAAAAGACCCTGCTGCTCGGCGAACTGGCCCTCGACGGACGGGTGCGCCCGGTGAAGGGTGTGCTGCCCGCGGTCCTGACGGCCAAGCGAGAGGGATGGCCGGCCGTCGTGGTTCCGGTCGACAACCTCCGCGAAGCCAGCCTGGTCGACGGCGTCGAGGTGTTGGGTGCGCGAACGCTGGGACAACTACACGCCTGGTTGTCGGGCAAGGCGGAGTTGGACGAGCGCGTCGAGACATCGACTACCGCGGCGGAGGTCGGGGTGGATCTCGCCGATGTCGTCGGGCAGTCCCATGCCAGGTACGCCGTCGAGGTGGCGGCCGCCGGTGCGCATCATCTGACGCTCACGGGTCCACCTGGTGTCGGGAAAACAATGCTGGCGCAACGGCTTCCCGGCCTGTTGCCGGAGTTGTCGCACAGCGAGTCGCTCGAGGTCACCGCGATCCATTCGGTGGCGGGCCTGCTGTCTGGTGACACCCCGCTGATCACCCGAGCCCCGTTCGTGGCACCGCATCACACCTCCAGCGTGGCGGCACTCGTCGGCGGCGGTTCGGGGATGGCGCGACCGGGTGCGGTCAGCCGTGCACATCGGGGCGTCCTGTTTCTCGACGAATACGCCGAGGTCGGAAACAGCGTGCTTGAGGCATTGCGAACACCGTTGGAGGACGGCGAAATTCGGCTCGCCCGCCGAGACGGTGTGGCCAGGTATCCCGCACGCTTCCAACTGGTGCTCGCGGCCAATCCGTGTCCGTGCGCGTCTCCGGACCCTCGCGAATGCATCTGCACCTCGATGGCCAAGCGTCGATATCTGAGCAAACTGTCGGGTCCGCTGCTCGACCGCGTCGACCTGCGTGTGTTCATGCACCGAGAAAGGGCCGGAGCTTTTGCGGCCGAAGCGGGGGAGTCGACCGCGGCGGTGCGAGACCGGGTGAAGGCGGCACGAGATGCGGCCGCGCAGCGGTGGCACCAGCACGGCATCCGAACCAACGCCGAGGTCAGCGGCGTTCTGCTGCGTCGCCGATACCGGCTGGAATCCGAGGTGATGGCACCCCTGAGGACAGCGCTCGACCGCGGTCTGCTCAGCATTCGCGGCGTGGACCGGACGCTGCGAGTCGCGTGGACGCTGGCCGACCTGGCCGGGCGGACGTCGCCTGGTCTCGACGAGGTCACCACCGCGCTGAGCTTCCGGCAACCAGACGGTGTGCAATGAGCGACGACGACCGCCTCGCGTTGGCGTACCTGTCCCGAGTGGCCGAGCCGCCGTGCTCCAGAATTGACAGCGTTGGTCAGTCGTGTCGGACCGGTCGAGGCCGCGGACCGGATCAAGGCAGGGGACGTTGCCGAGGACCTTGCCCGTCGCACCGAAGCTCGCCGCGGGATAGATTGCGCGGCAAAAGATCTCGATGTTCTTGCCCGTCGTGGTGGTCGGCTGATCTCGGCTGCCGATGACGAGTGGCCGCTGCTTGCCTTCACCGCGTTCGCCGGCGCGGATCGCCAGCTGCGGCCACAGGCTCATCCACCCCTGGCCCTGTGGGTGGTCGGTCAGGCCCGCCTCGACGACATGGCCGAACGCGCCGTCGCAATCGTCGGAACCAGGGCGTGCACCACATACGGCGAGCACGTCGCGGCCGACTTGGCAGCGGGCCTGGTCGAGCGGGATGTGTCGGTGGTGTCGGGCGGCGCATACGGCATCGACGGCGCCGCACACCGCGCCACCCTCGCCACCGACGGTTTCACCGTCGCTGTGCTGGCGGGCGGCATCGACATCCCGTACCCCGCGGGCCACGCCGGACTGCTGCATCGAATCGGGCAGCAGGGCCTGGTCGTCAGCGAGTATCCGCCCGGCGTTCGTCCGGCGCGCCATCGATTCCTGACGCGCAACCGACTGGTCGCCGCGCTGTCGCGTGCCACCGTGGTGGTCGAGGCGGGCGCCCGCAGCGGGGCGGCGAACACTGCGGCGTGGGCGCGGGCATTGGGCCGCCCGGTGTGCGCGGTACCCGGACCGGTCACGTCGGCGGCCTCGGTGGGTTGTCACGCGTTGTTGTGCAGCGGTGCCGACCTGGTCACCCGCGCCGCCGATGTCGTCGAGCTCGTCGGTCGCGTCGGCGAGCTTGCGCCGGATCGGGAGCGACCCGGCTCGGCGCTCGACGGACTCGGTGAAGCCGAGCAGCGGGTCTACGAGGCGCTGCCCGCCCGCGGTCGACGCACCGCCGACCAGATCGCCATCGCGTCCGGCCTCGCACCGACCCAAGTGCTGGGTCCGCTGTCGATGCTGGAAGTGTGCGGTTTGATCATTCGTGACGAGGGCTACTGGAAGCTCAAAAGGTAGCCCGCCGCGGAATAGCCACCGCTCGTATAGTTGTTGAGTCTGGCTAACGAATATGGCCAGGAGTTTGGAGGACCAGTGGCAGGACGCCCCGTGCACACCTTCGAGGTGTTGCGCACCGAGAATCTCACCCCGCACATCGTGCGCGTGGTGCTCGGCGGCAGTGGCTTCGACACGTTCACGCCGAACGACTTCACCGACGCATACGTCAAGATCGTGTTCGTCCGAGACGACGTCGACGTGAGCGCGCTGCCGCAGCCGCTGACGCTGGACAGCTTCAACGAGTTGCCCGTCGAGCACAGACCCACCGTTCGCACCTACACCGTGCGCGACGCCGACACCGAGAAACGCGAACTCGTCATCGACTTCGTCGTGCACGGTGAGCACGGTGTGGCAGGTCCATGGGCCTCGGCGGCTACGCCGGGACGGCGCGCCTTCCTGATGGGACCGAGTGGTGCGTACGCACCCGACCCCGCCGCCGACTGGCACCTGATGGCCGGTGACGAAGCGGCGCTTCCCGCGATCAGCGCCGCGTTGGAAGCGTTGCCCGACAACGCTGTCGGCAAGGTCTTCATCGAGGTTGCCGGGCCTGACGACGAGATCCCGCTGAAGGCACCCGAAGGCGTCGGGGTGAACTGGATCTACCGCGGCGGGCGGGCCGACCTGGTGTCCGAGGACAGGGCGGGCGACCATTCGCCGCTGATCGCGGCGGTCAAGGAAGCCAACTGGCTGCCCGGTCAGGTTCAGGTCTTCATCCACGGCGAAGCGCAGGCGGTGATGCACAACCTGCGGCCCTACATCCGCAAGGAACGCGGCGTGGCGGCGAAGTGGGCGAACTCGATTTCCGGGTACTGGCGGCGCGGCCGGACGGAGGAGACCTTCCGGCAGTGGAAGCGCGAACTCGCCCAAGCTGAAGAAGGCGCCAACGCCTGAGCCTTCGCCTGGCACGCTTGAGTCCATGGCATTCGGCGACTACCAGCTCGAGATCTACCTGCAGGGTCTGTCCGGCATCGTGCCGATGCTTCCGATGGCGTACGCGGATTGGGAGGCCAAGGCAGAAGCCGCGATGCCGCCGTCGGTGTGGTCGTATGTCACCGGCGGCGCGGGGGACGAGCGCACACAACGCGTCAACCGCACGGCGTTCGACAACTGGGGACTCATGCCGCGGATGTTCGTCGGCGCCAAGGAACGCGATCTGTCGATCGAACTCTTCGGCCTGAAGTTGCCGACACCGGTTTTCATGGCGCCGATCGGAGTCATCGGGCTGTGCGCACAGGACGGGCACGGCGACCTGGCCACCGCCCGCGCCGCCGCGAGGACGGGCGTACCCATGGTGATCTCGACGTTGACCGAAGACCCGATGGAAGACATCGCCGCCGAATTCGGCGACACCCCAGGCTTTTTCCAGCTGTACACGCCCACCGATCGCGACCTCGCCGCCAGCTTGGTGCACCGCGCCGAGGCCGCAGGCTACAAGGGCATCATCGTCACCCTGGACACCTGGGTGCCGGGCTGGCGGCCCCGGGACCTGTCCACCTCGAACTTCCCGCAACTGCGCGGTAAGTGCCTGAGCAACTACACCAGCGACCCCGTCTTCCGCGCCAGCCTGGACCAACCGCCCAGAGGCCAACCCGCAGGCCACCGTCCTGCGTTGGGTTCAGGTCTTCGGAAATCCCCTCAGCTGGGACGATCTGCCGTGGCTGCGGTCGCTGACCAAGCTGCCATTGCTCGTGAAAGGCATCTGCCACCCCGACGATGCCCGGCGCGCAATCGACGGCGGCGTCGACGGCATCTACTGCTCCAACCACGGCGGCAGGCAAGCCAACGGCGGCATACCGGCGATCGACTGCCTGCCCGCTGTCGTCGAAGCCGCAAACGGGGTTCCGGTCCTGTTCGACTCCGGTATCCGCAGCGGCGCCGACATCATCAAGGCGCTTGCTATGGGCGCGAGCGCTGTCGGCATCGGCAGACCCTACGCATACGGGCTTGCCCTGGGAGGGGTTGACGGAGTCGTACACGTGTTGCGTTCTCTGCTGGCCGAGGCCGACCTGATCATGGCCGTCGACGGCTATCCCACCCTGAAAGATCTCACTCCGGAAACGCTTCGGCGCGTCACCTGAGCGGCCGTCCGGGGGTCTGCCACGGTGAGCGGGTGGAGGCGATCCTCGAGGAGTTCGACGCGCATCTCGCTCTCGAGCGCGGCCGCTCCGACCACACGCGCCGCGCCTATCTCGGCGACCTGCGGTCACTGTTCGAGTTCCTCACCCAGCGGGCGCCCGACGCGGGGCTGAGCAGCCTGAGCCTGCCTGTGCTGCGGTCGTGGCTGGCGGCCCAGGCCACCGCCGGGGTCGCCCGCACCACACTCGCTCGCCGCACCTCCGCGGTGAAGACCTTCACCGCATGGGCGACACGACGTGGACTGCTGCTGAATGACCCGGCAGCGCGTCTGCAGGTGCCCAAGTCGCGGCGGACACTGCCGGCGGTGCTGCGTCAGGACCAGGCGCTCGATGCCATGGCGGCGGCCAATTCCGGTGCGGAACAAGGTGATCCGATGGCGCTGCGGGATCGGCTCATCGTCGAGATGCTCTACGCCACCGGCATCCGGGTCAGCGAGCTGTGCGGCCTCGACGTCGACGACATCGACATGTCGCGGCGGCTGCTGCGGGTGCTGGGCAAGGGCAACAAGCAACGCACGGTGCCGTTCGGAGAGCCGGCGCAGGCCGCGTTGACGGCATGGCTGACCGACGGAAGACCGGAGCTGGCCACCAGCGAGTCGGGTCCTGCGCTACTGCTCGGCGCCCGCGGCCGCCGGCTCGATCAGCGACAGGCCCGCACCGTCGTGCACCAGACCGTCGCCGCCGTCGACGGAGCGCCCGACATCGGGCCGCACGGACTGCGGCACAGCGCGGCCACCCATCTGCTCGAGGGCGGCGCGGATCTGCGCATCGTGCAGGAACTGCTCGGCCACTCGACGTTGGCCACCACGCAGCTCTACACCCATGTCACAGTTGCCCGGCTGCGGGCAGTGCACGACCAGGCGCACCCGCGCGCCTGAGTCGGCGATCATCAAGTGCCGCAGAAGGTTTGATAGCAGCCGAAATCATCCGGGGCGGGCTCGGCATAGCGCTCGAACCCGGCCCGCTCGTCGTAGGGCGATGTGATCGCCGCAACGAGTCGTTCGAGCGGACCCATCTCACCGGCCGACGCGGCGGCGAGGGCCTCCTCGACGAGGTGATTGCGCGGGATGTAGACGGGGTTGACGCGATCCATCGCCTCGGCGTCCGGCTTGTTGGCGAGCCAGCGGGCCGCCCAGTCGTCGTCGACTGCCGGTGCCGTATCGCCGCGGGCTGTCGCGCTCAGCCGGCGGAAGAACGATGTGTAGTCGACATGGCCGCGCTCGAGCTGTCCCAGCAGGTCGTCGGAGAGCTCCACGACGACGGTGTCGTCGACGTCCTCGGCCAGGCCGAGCTTCTGCCGCATGCCTGCTGTCCACGCTGCCGCGTACTGCCGCGCGAAGTCTTGCAATGACGCTGTGGCCAGTGCGATCCCGCGATCCTGCTCGTCGTCGATCAGCGGCAGGAGCGCCTCGGCCAGGCGAGCGAGGTTCCATCCCGCGACCGTCGGCTGGTTTCCGTATGCGTAGCGGCCCCAGGAGTCGATCGAGCTGAATACCGTCTTGGGATCGAACGTGTCCATGAACGCGCATGGCCCGTAGTCGATGGTCTCGCCCGAGATCGTCATGTTGTCGGTGTTCATCACCCCGTGGACGAACCCGACGAGCATCCACTGGGCGACGAGCTTGGCTTGACCGGCGATGACCGCGTCGAGCAAGGCGAGATACGGTTTGTCGGCGTCGGCGGCGGCGGGATAGTGCCTTGCGATCGAGTGATCGGCGAGGCGTCGCAGCACATCGAGTTCGCCTGCGGCCGAGACGTATTCGAAGCTACCCACGCGCAAGTGACTGTTGGCGACCCTCGCGAGGACGGCGCCGTCGAGCAACGTCTCGCGTTGCACCGGACCTCCCGTGGCGACCACGGAAAGGGAGCGCGTCGTCGGGATGCGAAGGCAATGCATCGCCTCGCTGACGACGTATTCGCGCAGCATCGGGCCGACGGCCGCCAAGCCGTCGCCGCCGCGGGCGAACGGTGTGCGCCCCGACCCCTTGAGATGCAGATCTCGCAGTCGGCCTCGGGTGTCGACGAGCTCGCCGAGCAGCAGTGCGCGTCCGTCGCCGAGGCGGGGGACCCACCCGCCGAACTGGTGGCCGGCATAGCCCTGGGCGACCGGTTCGGCGCCGGCAGGCACCTGGGTTCCCACGAGCAGCCCGATGCCGTCGGTGCTGCGCAGCCATTCCGCGTCGAGTCCCAGCTCGGCCGCCAGCGACTCGTTGAGGACAAGCAGTCGCGGCGCAGGGGTGGATTGCGCCTGCCAACGCACGGCGAGCTCGGGCAACTCGGTGGCGAACCGGTTGTCGAGGACGACGGTGGTATCGGGCGCGATGCTCATCGAGCTCCAGCCTACGGACGGCGTCGAGGAGAGGCTAAGCTCGAAGCAGATCAATCACTTTGGCGATATCCGGCATGGCCGAGGGCCGGCCGGGAAGCTCGTCGAACACGGTCCAGTAGCTGACCCCGAATCGGCGCTGGCGCTCGGTCAGCGTCTCGGCCATTTGCTCGTGTGTGCCGAGCAGCACGAACGGTGAATCGAGCAGTTGTGCCGGAGATATCGCCGCGCCGAACGCGGTCGCCAGTTGCTCGGCGGCAGCGTCCCGGTCGTCGGTCACGACCACGGCCTGAATCAGCGCGTTGAGTTCGATCTGGTCGAACCGCTCACGCGCGGCCTTGCGGACGACCGCGATGCGATCCTCGAGGCCCGCTGAACCGAAATGCGTCGCGCGGACCACGGTGGCGTCGTGGTTGTGGGTGATCCCCGCGAGGCCAACGGCATCAGCGAGCTGCCCGGCGAGTTGCAGGACGCGGGTGCCGTTGCCGCCGATCAGGATTGGCACACGCGTAGTCGCCGGGGCCACGAGCGAGCCTGCCTCGGCGTGGACGCGGTAGTGCGCGCCGTCGACATCGACGGCATCACCGTCGAGCAGCGCGCGGATCAGTCGGGCCGATTCCTCCAGCCGCGAGACCCGCACCCCACCGCCGTCGAAAGGGATGCCCGCCGCGTCGTACTCCGACTTCATATGGCCGGCGCCGATGCCGAGTTCGAACCGGCCGTCGGTCAGAGTCGCGACGCCGGCGCTTTCCCTTGCAGTGTCGATTGGATGACGAAAGTCGTTGTTGAGAACAAGGGTCCCTACGTGGAGACGGTCGGTCGCCATCGCTGCGGCGGTCGCGCCGGCGAACGGCGGCACCGACGGCAAAAGGTGATCGGCGAAAGTCAGCACATCGAACCCAGCTGCCTCCACCGTGCGCGCGAACTCCCCAGCCGCACCGGCAGGGCGCGGCAGCGCGGTGGTCAGGCCGAACCGCATGGGACGCGAGCGATGGGCTTGGGTAGCCATATCTCCGACGTTAGGCCGCGAATGGTCACCGCGAGCGCCCGCGTTTGTACAGAAGTTCGCGGCGTGTTGCGTACAGACGCGGCCGCTCGCGGTGCGAGTTAGCCGTGCAGGGGCTTGAGGCGAACCTTCGTCGTCACGAGCAGCCCGAGCGGATCGACGTAGTCGGCGTTGGCGGCGGGACCCCACATCGCACCCCAGTGCAAGCAGGCCGGGGCCGGACAGCCGTCGTGTCCGGCGACCAGCTCGCCGAGCGGCGCGCCGGAAGCCACCAGCTGTCCCGGCCGCACGGATGCCAAGACGGGCTCGTAGCTCGTCCGCAGGCCGCCCGGGTGGGCCACCGAGACCACTGGCCGGCCGGCGAGCTCCCCGGCGAACACCACCGTCCCCGGGCCCGCGGCGTACACCACCTGGCCGGGCACTCCGGCCAGGTCAACGCCGCGATGGCCGCGTTGCCAGTTCGGCGACGGCGCGTCGAATACCCGCATAACCGCAGGTCGGGGTCGCAACGGCCAATTCAGGCGGCCGTCATCGGCCCGCGCGGGCGCCGCGCACACCACCGCGAGGACCATGATCACCGCCGCCGCGCGCATTCGCCCAGCTCAGCGCATCGACGCCGGAGAATGAAGGCACGAGGTGTTCACCTGGGGATCAACGTTGCGGTGTGGACAAAGCACCTGTTGGCACGGTGTAAACTCACATCTGCAATTCGCGCGAGCGGATTGACTTCGCGCGCCTGCGCCGCAGCCCACGCCTGTCGTTCAACAACACAGTCCAGGGTTGCATCCGCGTGCCGGGCGGTCCCGATTGGAGAAACTCACCAACGGGTCCGGCACGCAGCAGACGCCAGGGCCTGGCATCACCCGACGCCGGGCGACAACCGACAACTAAAGGACATAGCCGAACATGGCTGTTGTAACCATGAAGCAGCTGCTTGACAGCGGCACCCACTTCGGGCATCAGACCCGTCGCTGGAATCCCAAGATGAAGCGGTTCATCTTCACCGACCGCAACGGCATCTACATCATCGACCTGCAGCAGACGCTGACCTACATCGACAAGGCGTACGAGTTCGTCAAGGAGACGGTCGCGCACGGCGGGTCCATCATGTTCGTCGGCACCAAGAAGCAGGCGCAGGAATCCATCGCCGAGGAGGCCACCCGCGTCGGCATGCCCTACGTGAACCAGCGCTGGCTTGGCGGCATGCTCACCAACTTCTCCACCGTCCACAAGCGCCTTCAGCGCCTCAAGGAGCTGGAGACCATGGAGCAGACCGGTGGCTTCGAGGGTCGC
The DNA here is from genome assembly GCA_963716505.1 of uncultured Actinomycetota bacterium. Lineage (GTDB taxonomy): Bacteria > Actinomycetota > Actinomycetes > Mycobacteriales > Mycobacteriaceae > Mycobacterium. The sequence continues at coordinate 169,164 of CAVQTL010000018.1, read as the reverse complement.
ACCAAGAAGGAAATCTTGATGCTGACCCGCGAGAAGAACAAGTTGGAGCGCAGCCTCGGCGGTATCCGCGACATGGTCAAGGTGCCGTCGGCGATCTGGGTCGTCGACACCAACAAGGAGCACCTCGCCGTCGCGGAGGCGCGCAAGCTGAACATCCCGATCATCGCGATCCTCGACACCAACTGCGATCCCGATCTGGTCGACTACCCGATCCCGGGTAACGACGACGCGATCCGCTCCGCTGCGCTGCTCACCAGGGTGGTCGCTTCGGCGGTCGCCGAGGGTCTGCAGGCCCGCGCAGGCGCGGGCGGCAACGGCGACAAGCCGGAGACCCAGGGCGCCGAGCCGTTGGCCGAATGGGAGCAGGAGCTTCTGGCCGGCGCCACCGCGACCGCAAGCCCGACCGCCGAAGGCGCGGCGCCGGGCACGCCCGAGGCCGACGTCCAGACCGAACCGAAGCCCCCGACGAACCCTTAGGAAACAAAGACATGGCGAACTACACCGCTGCCGACGTCAAGCGACTGCGGGACCTGACCGGTGCAGGCATGCTCGACAGCAAGAACGCACTCGTTGAGGCCGACGGCGATTTCGACAAGGCCATCGAGCTGCTACGCATCAAGGGCGCCAAGGATGTCGGCAAGCGCGCCGAGCGGGCCACCGCCGAGGGCCTGGTCGCCGCAAGGGACGGCGCGCTGATCGAGCTGAACTCCGAGACCGACTTCGTCGCGAAGAACGCCGAATTCCAGGCGGTCGCGGATCAGATCGTTGCGGCGGCCGCCGCCTCGAAGGCCGCAGATGTCGACGCGCTGGCGGCCGCCAAGATCGGTGACACAACCGTCGAGCAGACGATCGCGGACCTGTCGGCGAAGATCGGCGAGAAGCTCGAACTGCGTCGCGCCACGTACTTCGACGGGACGGTCGAGACGTACCTGCACAAGCGGGCCGCGGACCTGCCGCCCGCGGTTGGTGTGCTCGTCGAGTACACGGGCTCCGACAAGGAGGCCGCGCACGCCGTCGCGCTTGCAGATCGCTGCGCTGAAGGCAAAGTACCTGACGCGTGACGAGGTGCCCGCGGACATCGTGGCCAATGAACGGCGCATCGCCGAGGAGACGGCCAAGGAGGAGGGCAAGCCCGAGCAGGCACTGCCCAAGATCGTCGAAGGTCGCCTCAACGGCTTCTTCAAGGACATCGTGCTGCTCGATCAGCCGTCGGTGTCCGACAACAAGAAGACAGTCAAGGCGCTGCTCGACGAGGCAGGCGTGACGGTCACCCGGTTCGCACGGTTCGAGGTCGGTCAGGCCTAACAGCCAGGCGGTACGACTTGGTACCGTCACTGGATGACCCGTATCGACGCCTTCGGCGACGACGCCCTCGGCGACCGTGACGCAGTAGGACTCGTCGACGCGTTGCGGACTGGCGAGGTCTCGGCGGCAGAGCTCGTCGAGGCGGCCATCGCCCGCACCGAGGCGGTCAACCCGACGCTCAACGGTCTCGCGTACGAGGCGTTCGACCGTGCACGCGACCGGGCGAACGCGGCGCGCCCGTACGGCGGCTACTTCGACGGTGTGCCGACCTTCATCAAGGACAACGTCGCCGTCGCGGGCATGCCGACGATGGAGGGCACCGACGCATGGGAGCCACGGCCGATGCGCGCCGACGGTGCATTCGCGCGGGTCTTCCTGTCCACCGGCCTTGTGCCGCTGGGCAAGACCCAGATGTCGGAGTTCGGCTTCAGCGCCTCGGCTGAACATCCGCGGATCGGGCCGGTGCGCAACCCCTGGAATCCGGAGTACACCGCGGGCGCGTCTTCTTCTGGCGCAGGCGCATTCGTCGCCGCGGGCGTCGTGCCGATCGCACATGCCAACGACGGTGGCGGCTCTATTCGCATTCCCGCGGCGTGCAATGGCCTGGTGGGCCTCAAGCCCACCAGGGGCCGGCTGCCGCTCGACAAGGAAACTGCCCAGATGCCGCTGCACATCGTGGCCAACGGTGTGGTCAGTCGGTCCGTCCGCGATACGGCGGCGTTCCTGCGCGAGGCCGAGCGGGCGTACCGCAATCCGAAGCTACCGCCCATCGGGGATGTCTCCCATGCGGGTAAGCAGCGCCTTCACATCGCTTTTTGCACGAAATCCGTTGTCCGGGAAGCAAGTCCGGAAGTCCGAGAGTTGACCCTGAAGACGGCGGCGCTCTTGGAGGAGCTTGGCCACACGGTCACAGAGATCGACAACCCGGTTCCGACCCGTTTCCAAGACGACTTCCTGCTCTATTGGCAGTTCCTCGCCTTCGCCATCGTGCGCGGCGGACGTCGGATGTTCGGGTCGAGCTTCGACCGAACCAAGTTGGACAACCTGACCCTGGGCCTCGACCGATCGGCTTCGCGGAATCTGCACAGGCTGCCGCTGGCCATCGCGCGGCTGTCGGCATCGCGCAGGCTCACTGCCCGACTGGCCGCAACCTTTGATGCGGTGCTCATGCCGACACTGGCTCACGAGACCCCGCGCATCGGACATCTCGACCCGACCGCGCCCTATGAGCAGATCATGGAGAGGCTCATGGACTGGGTGGCATTCACGCCGCTGCAGAACGCGTCCGGCGATCCGGCCATCTCGCTGCCGCTCGCGGAATCGGCCGCCGGTCTGCCGGTCGGCATGATGCTGTCGACGGTGAGGGGCCAAGAAGCTCGGCTGCTGGAACTGGCCTACGAGCTCGAAGCGGCCCGGCCCTGGCCGCGCATCAACACATGACGCGCGACTTCACGCATACGCCCAAACTCACGTGCTGGCGGAAAAGTGTGAGTAGATCGCGCCATTTCGTCGATCTGGGCGACGCGGTTCGGTAAAGGCGTGCGGGTGTTCACGCCGCTCATGGTGGCCGGGATCGGCCGCCGCGCCTGACCGACAACGAAATCCGTTGCGGCCTGGACACATCGCCGTAACCCGAACCCGCCCGAGTTAACAACGCCGACATTCCGCGTGGAAGTCGGCGAAACTTTCCGGGCTGACCATCCTTGCTGTGGAGACCTCTGCTCCCACCACACTTCGGTCACCGACGATCGCCACCACTTCCGGCAACACATTCATGTGTCTTGCCCGGTTCGCGCTGGCCAACATCCGCAGGCGGCCCGAGCGGTTCCTGCTGTCGGTGCTCGGCATCGCGCTGGCGATCGCCTGTGTGACGGTCGTGCGCACCATCTCGGCCAGTTTCGCCATCACCGGTGCCGATTCGGTCACCGACGTCCTCGGCGGAGCGCAACTGTGGGCGGTTCCCGCCGCAGGTGTGAAGTACGACGCCGATGTGCAGGCGCTCGTGGCGAACGGTCCCGCTCCCGTATTCGCGGCGCCGCAGGGTTGGACGGTCACCCGCACACTGTCGGGCACCACCGAGATCAACGGACATCAGGTCTCGTTACACGGAAACGACGAAATGCCCGGCGGACAAGCGATATTGGGTGCTCCACTCGCCGACCGGCTCAGCCTGAAACAGGGTGATCGGGTCGTGGTCGGGGGACGGAGCCTGGTCGTCGGCGTGTCCGGCAGCGGTCAGTCGCTCACGGTCGCTTCGTCGCTCGCGGAGGCCGTCGCCGGCAGCAACGGCTGGTGGTTGATCTTCGCGCCGCCCGGCGACGAGAAGCGACGCGATCTCGGACAGTCATTCGGCAGTTCGGTCGGCCTCGAGTCGACCTCGGACCCGTCGGTCATGCCGGATCTCAACGGGCACGGGCTGATCTACGACACCGTGGGCGGTTCCGGCCCACTGACGTTCGAGCAGAAGTTCTCCGCGCTGTTCTCCGGCAAGGTGACCAGTTCGACACTCGGCTTGATCTCGATGATCGGCCTGGGTCTCGGCTTCGTGATCGCGGTGTCGTCGTTCCTCGCTGCAGTGCAGGAGCGTAGGCGCGAGTTCGGCATCATGTCGAGCATCGGCCTGGCCGACGAGGTATTGTACTTCTTCCTCGTCGAATCGGCGATCGTGTTCGTCGCCGCCTATGTGGTGGGCGTGCTCGGGGCGGGTGCCGCTGTGGCACTGGTGATTCCGGGAATCGCGACGCCGACGGCGTGGCTGCAGGCCGCAGGCATGGTCGCCGCGTTCCTGCCTGCCATGGCGATCGTCGGCGCACTCGTTCCCGTGCACCGGCTTCTTCAACAACGACCCGTCGACCTCCTGGGGGACCGATGATGCGAAAAGGCCTGTCCTATGGCTGGTTGTCCGCACGCCGCCGAATCGCCGAGATGGTGCTGCCCGTGGTCACCACCGCAACCGGAGCGTTCCTCGTGGTGATCGTGTTCGGCATGTCCGACGGGATCCGCGCGCAGTCCGCGTCGCTCGGCCACGCCGATGAGATCGGCCGCGCGGTCGTGCTGATCGCGGTGACGGTTCTTCTCGTCGGTGTGGTGGAGGTTGCGGTCGCCACCACCCGAACCGTCGCGCACCGGACCCGTGAACTCGGTGTGCTCAGCGCCAACGGGGTGCCGCGGAAGCCCGTCATGGCGGCGCTGCTCGTCGAGCCGGTGATCGCCGCCGTACTGGGCGCGTCGGCAGGCGCTGCGCTTGCGGTCCTCATCGGAATGGCCCTCGCCGCAAGCGGGGTGGTGGCGACGGGAGTCTCCACGGCGGGCCTGCTGGTCGGCGTCGCGATCGCGATCGGCGTCAGCATCGTCGCGGCCTTGTTCACCAGCATCGTGCCCACGTGGAACGCGGCGTCGCGGCCACCAATCCGATCTCTGACCGCGGGAGGCTGACATGACCGCCATCGAAGACAGGACCGACACGACGGCCCTTCCCCTGGAAGACGAGGAGCGAGCGCCCGTCATCGAGATATCGAATGTGTGGAAGCTGCACAAGCTCGGCGACGAGGTGGTCAAGGCGCTGGTCGCCGCCGACTTGACCGTGATGCCAGGTGAATTCGTCTGTTTGATGGGCCCGAGTGGCAGCGGGAAGTCCACGCTGCTGAACATGATCGGCGGCCTCGATCGACCGACCAAGGGCACTGTCAAGGTGGGGGGCCGCGACACGTCGACCCTGACCGAGAGCCAGTTCGCCGCGCTGCGCCACGACACCATCGGCTTCATCTTCCAGAGCTACAACCTGATTCCATTTCTGTCGGCCGTGGAGAACGTCGAGCTGCCGCTGATGTTCGAGCCGTATGACCGAAAGTCGTTGCGGAAGAGAGCGTTGGAGCTCCTCGAACTCGTCGGGCTCGGACACCGGGTGGACCACCAGCCGACCAAGATGTCCGGCGGCGAGCAGCAGCGCACCGCGATCGCCCGTTCCCTGATCAGCAGCCCGACGCTCGTCCTCGCCGACGAGCCGACGGCCAACCTCGACCACCGCACGGGGGAGACGGTGGTGCGCATGCTGCGCGACCTGTGTTCGACGCTTGGCGTCACGGTAGTCGCCAGCACCCATGACCCCACGGTGGCCGACGACGCGAGCCGTGTAGTCCGGATGAAAGACGGACAAATCGTCAACTGACCCATCGGCGTTGGGAGAAAAATGACTCAAGAACTGGAGGCGACGCCGTCAAAGCGCGACGCGCTGATGACGACGGAGCTGGTGCCCGAGCAAGTGCTGCCGAAAATTCTCGGCACGTTCGGCCTCACCGCGACCTACGTGTTCATCATCTGCTGGATCACCGGCTCGTCGATCATGGCAGGCGGCGGCTGGACCGCCATTCCGATGTGGGTGCTCGGCATCCTCACGTTCCTGGTGCCCGCAGGGCTTGCGGTCGCCGAACTCGGCAACCTGTGGCCGGGCCAGGGCGGCGTCTATATCTGGGCGTTTCGCACGATGGGCGACAAGATGTCGTTCCTCGGCGGTTACCTGTCGTGGGTTCCGGTCGTGCTCAACTCGGCCTCGTCACCGGCGATCATTCTTCAGTTGTTGCTCCTGGCGTTCCACGCCGAACTCGGGCTCACGGTGAGCATCGTCGTGCAGTTGGTCATCCTGTGGACAGTGGTGGGGTTGGCGCTGGCGAAACTCGCTGCCAATCAACGGATCATGAATATGACGTTCGTGGTATACGGCGTTCTCACCCTGACGATCTTCATCTGCGCGCTCATCTACGCGGGCGCCAATGGTTCCGCGACGCCGTTCAGCTGGCACGACTCGCTGGTGCCCGACTTCGCCGGCGCCGGCTTCCTCTACGGCACCGTGCTGCTGTACCTGGTCGGCGTGGAGACACCGTTCAACATGGGCGCGGAGTTCCTCTCGGTCAAGCGCAGCGCGACGAAGATGATCGCCTGGGGCTCCGCAGCTTTGGTGGCGATCTATCTGCTGACGACCATCGGCACGATGCTGGTTCTGCCCGGCGACGAGATCGATCCGGTCACCGGAGTGATCGGCAATCTGGATGTGTCGGGCTTCCCGGGGTTGATGGAAGTCGCGGCGATCGTCCTGGCGGTCATCGTGTTCGTGGCGATGACGACCTACCAGGTCGCCTACTCGCGGCTCATCTTCGTCTCTGGCCTGGAGCGCCACCTACCGCGCATCTTCACCCACCTCAACCCGCGTACCCGCAATCCGGTGACCGCGGTGCTGATTCAGGGCGTGCTGTCGTCGCTGATCCTGGTAGGGCTGTACTCGCAGAGCAGCATGGCCAACGTCACCGTATACCTGCAGGGCGGCCTGAGCGTGGTATGGCTGATCTCGGGCTTCTTCTTCTTCGTCCCGCTGGTCATCGCCCGCAGGAAGTACGCGGATCGCTATGCAAGCGAGGATTTCTGGCGGATCCCCGGCGGTATGCCCGCGATCTACGCAACCGCTACGGTCGGCATCGTCGCCACGTGCGCGGGCATCTATTACTCGTTCGCGTCTCCGTGGATCGACGTCCCGGCAGCCACGTGGATGACGTGGGTGGGCAGCATTGCGGTGGGCATGTTCGTCCTGGGAGCGGTCGTCTACTTCTTCGGGCGTCGCTCGGCGGGCAAAGTGACCCAGGAGGACGCCCTGGCGCACCTGGCGGTTCTGGATCTGAAGAACGAGGGGGTTTGACCCGATATGACGATGGAAAGCACTGCGCTGCACAAGGGCGAGACGGGCGACGCGACGCCGTACCCGCTTGACCCGCTGACCGGTGCGGAGATCGAGTCCGCTGCCGCGATCATCACGGACTGCGAGTACTCCACTCCGACAACGAAGTTCGTGATGATCCAGCTCGCTGAACCGGACAAGAACGCTGAGCTCACCTTCGAGCACATGACGGACATACCGCGGCGGGCATTCGTCACGATGTACGACGCCGAGGCGAAGATGATCTACGAGGCGGTCGTCGACCTGAAGGCGCGGGTGATCGACTCATGGAAGCCGATCCCCGGCCGCTTCCCGTCCTACCTTGTCGAGCACATGACCGGAGTGGAGGAGAAGGTCAGGGCGGATCCGCGATGGCAGGAGGCCATGCGCAAGCGTGGCGTCACCGATTTCGACCTCGCGATGATCGACCCGTGGCCCGCAGGGTATTACGGCGCGCAGGATCACTACGACAACTCCGCGCTGGTCTGTCGTCCGTTGACGTTCATGCGGGCGGCGCCGTCGGAACACGGCTATGCGCGCCCCGTCGAGGGCCTGATCGTGACGTTTGATCTGGACAAGATGGAGGTCATCGACATCGAGGATCACGGGGTGGTCCCGCTGCCGCCGACCGCGGGAAACTACGCCGAAAAGTTCATGTTCGAACCGGACAACCGGCCGGCGTTCACGCATTTCCGCGATGACGTCAAACCGATCGAGATCAGCCAGCCCGACGGACCCAGCTTCACGGTCGACGGCTGGCGGGTGCAGTGGCAGAAGTGGTCCATGCGAATCGGCTTCAACCCGCGTGAAGGCATCGTGCTCAACGAGATCACTTACACCGACCGCGGCCAGACACGGCCCATCGTGTACCGCGCTTCGCTGTCGGAAATGGTGGTCCCGTACGGGGATTCAGAGCCGACACACTGGAACAAGAACGTCTTCGACATGGGCGAAGTGGGGATGGGGTTCTCGGCGAATCCGTTGACGCTCGGCTGTGACTGCCTTGGCGAGATCCACTATTTCGATGCCACGCTCAACGATTCCGCTGGCAATGCGGTCACGATTCCCAACGCGATCTGCATGCACGAGGAGGACTTCGGTATCTCCTGGAAGCACACCGATTTCCGGACCGAGGAGGTCGAGGTGCGTCGCGCCCGGCGGTTGGTGATCTCGATGATCTGCACCGTCGGCAACTACGAGTACGGGTTCTTCTGGTACTTCTACAACGACGCGTCGATTGAGGTGGAGGTCAAACTCTCCGGTGTGCTCACCACCGGTGCGGTCCCGGACGGTAAGGAACCGCGGTGGGGAAAGATGGTCGCCCCCAACATCTACGGCCCGAACCATCAGCATTTCTTCAACTTCCGGCTCGACATGAGTGTCGACGGTGCCGGTAACAGCGTCTACGAAGTCGACTCGATCCCCGAGCCGGATCCGGCGTTGAACCCGCACCGCAACGCATGGATCACCCAAGACACGCTCGTCGCGTCGGAGGCGCAGGGCGCGAGGGACTGGGACTGGTCGACCGGCCGGTACTGGAAGGTGACCAATCCGTCGAAGAAGAACGAACTCGGCAGCCCGGTCGCCTACAAGCTGGTGCCCCGCGAGATCGTGCCGGTGATGGTGCAGGAGGGCTCCTACATCTACGACAGGGCGCGATTCGTCCAGCACAACCTTTGGGTGACCAAGTACGACGCGGCGGAGAAGTTCGCCGCCGGGGACTACATGTACCAATCCGAGGATGCCCAGGGGCTGCCGGAGTTCGTCGCCGATGACGCGCCGTTGGAGGACACCGACGTGGTGCTCTGGTACACGCTCGGCGCGCACCACGTCGTGCGGCCGGAGGACTGGCCGGTGATGCCGTGCGCCTACACCGGCTTTCACCTCAAGCCGCTGGGCTTCTTCGACGGCAACCCCGCACTGGACCTGCCGCCGTCACCCCCGAAGGCCTGTCACCACCACTGAAAACGGGTCGGTGCCGATCGTCTGCAGGATCTCCTTTGAACTCGCGGCGCTGCTCACCGCTCAGGTCGGCCATCACCCGGCGTTCGGCGGCGCGCACCCCGGAGTCGGTGTGCTTGAGCAGTTCCCTGCCGTCGGCGGTCAGTTGAGCAGGCAGCGAGCGTCCCGATGACACGGTGGCGGGCCGGGTGACCAGGCCGCGCTCCTCGAGCCCGCGCAGCACCATGTTCATCGCCTGCGGGGATACGTTGGTGTCACGCGCCAGGTCGGCATTCGACCGGTCGGGGAAGCGCGACAGGATCCGCATGCAGATGTACTGCGGGAAGGCCAAACCGAGCGGCTCGAGCACCGTGGCCGTCACCTCGGAGCGCAGCGCGTTGTGCGCCCGGTACAGCAAGTAGCCGAGCGGCGGGTCGTCATCGAACGCATCCATATCAACTATGTTGACATATATCAACTTCGTTGATAGACCTGGGGTATGACCACACCAGAAAAAGAAATGTTCGAATGCCGCCTACCGCGGTGAGGCAGAGGAGTTCAAGGGCGTCCGTCCGCCGTGGAGCATCGGCGAGCCACAGCCGGAGATCCAGGCGCTCATCGAGGCGGGCAGGGTGCACGGCGACGTGCTCGATGCCGGCTGCGGCGAGGCCGCCACGGCCCTGCACCTCGCCGAAAAGGGCTTCACGACCGTCGGGCTCGACTCGTCGGCGACCGCCATCGAGCTCGCCAGCGAGGAGGCCGCAAAGCGCGGCCTGACCAACGCGACGTTCGACGTCGCCGACATCAGCGACTTCAGCGGCTACGACGGCCGCTTCGGCACCATCATCGACTCGACTCTCTTCCACTCGATGCCCGTCGAACTGCGCGAGGGCTACCAGCAGTCCATCGTGCGGGCAGCCGCGCCGGACGCCACGTACTTCGTCCTGGTATTCGACGCGGCCGGGATGCCGACGACGGACGGCGGCGCTCATCCCGTCACCGAGGACGAGCTGCGTGACGTGGTGGGCAAGTACTGGGAGATCGACGACATCAGGCCCGCACGCATCCACGCCAACGTGCCGGAGGAATTCGCCGAATTCTTCAAGGGCTTCGCGGGCGCCGACATCCGCGACGAGCCGACCGGCCGCAAGTCGATCGGCGCGTGGCTGCTGGAGGCGCACCTCCGCTAACACCGACACCAGCCCACCCCATCGTGGCTGCGAGGCCGCTATGAGGCAGGATTAGGGGCGATCTCATGCGAGGACCCCGAAGGAGTCGGATGGCGGACGCAACCACCACCATCGGCGCCCAGGCATCCCCGATCCGGCCGATGTACTCGCGCGTGCTCCTCAAGCTCGGCGGCGAGATGTTCGGTGGCGGTCAAGTGGGCCTCGATCCTGACGTGGTGGCCCAGGTGGCACGCCAGATCGCCGAGGTGGTCCGCAGCGGCGTCCAGGTTGCCGTCGTCATCGGCGGCGGCAACTTCTTCCGCGGCGCCCAATTGCAGCAGCGTGGCATGGAGCGCACCCGCTCGGACTACATGGGCATGCTCGGCACGGTGATGAACAGCCTTGCGCTGCAGGACTTCCTGGAGAAGGAAGGCATCGCCACCCGGGTCCAGACTGCCATCACGATGGGCCAGGTCGCCGAGCCCTACATTCCGCTGCGCGCCCAGCGGCACCTGGAGAAGGGCCGCGTGGTCATCTTCGGTGCGGGCATGGGCCTGCCGTACTTCTCCACCGACACCACCGCCGCTCAACGCGCCCTGGAGATCCGCGCGGAGGTGGTGCTGATGGCCAAGGCCGTCGACGGGGTCTTCACCGCCGACCCACGGTTCCATCCCGACGCCGAACTGATCACCACGATCACCCATCGCGAGGTCATCGAACGGGGCCTGGCCGTCGCCGACGCCACCGCGTTCAGCCTGTGCATGGACAACGGCATGCCCATCCTGGTGTTCAACCTTCTCACCGACGGCAATATCGCCCGGGCGGTCGCAGGTGAGAAGATCGGAACACTGGTCACCACCAACTGACCTGAAATGGAGAAGCCGTGATCGAGGAAACCCTCTTCGACGCAGAAGAGAAGATGGAGAAGGCGGTGTCCGTCGCGCGCGACGACCTGTCATCCATCCGCACCGGCCGGGCCAACCCCGGCATGTTCTCGCGCCTCTCGATCGACTATTACGGGTCGTCGACCCCGATCACCCAGCTGTCCAGCGTCAACGTGCCCGAAGCCCGGCTGGTCGTCATCAAGCCGTATGAGCAGTCGCAGCTGAAGCCGATCGAGGATGCCATCCGCAACTCCGACCTCGGCGTCAACCCGTCCAACGACGGCAACGTCATTCGCGTCGCGATCCCGCAGCTGACCGAGGAGCGCCGTCGCGATCTGGTGAAACAGGCCAAGGCCAAGGGTGAGGATGCCCGGGTGTCGGTGCGCAGCATCCGTCGCAAGGCGATGGAGGAGCTGCATCGGATCAAGAAGGACGGCGAGGCAGGCGAGGACGAGGTCAAACACGCCGAGAAGGAACTCGACAAGACCACGCATACCTACACCAGCCAGATCGACGACCTGGTGAAGCACAAAGAGGGCGAATTGCTGGAGGTCTAATGGCCGAACAGCAAGCAGATTCGGTGGCCGATACGTCGGAGCCGCCCAAGAAGGCATCCCGGGCCGGGCGCAACCTTCCGGCGGCCATCGGCGTCGGTGCCGTGCTCGGCGCAATGGCGATCGCCATCCTGCTGTTCTTCCCGATCGGTTGGCTGCCCGTGCTGGCGGTCTTCATCCCGATCGCCACCTACGAGGTCATCCGTCGGCTGCGCGAAGCCGGTTACGCGCTCCCGCTCATCCCGCTGCTGCTCGGCGGCCAGGCCATGATCTGGCTGACGTACTACGGTCCGGCCGGGACTTTGGGCGCCTACGGCGCCACGATCGTCGTTTGTATGGTCTGGCGGCTGGTCGGCCACGGCCTCCGCGAGGCACCGGTCAACTACCTGCGCGACATCTCGGCCACGGTGCTGCTGGCGACGTGGGTGCCGCTGTTCGCGAGTTTCAGTGCGCTGTTGATCTTCCAGGACCACGGCGGCAGCCGGACGTTCACCGTGATCGTGACCGTCGTGTTCGCCGACATCGGCGGGTACGTCGCCGGCGTGTTGTTCGGCAAGCACCTGATGGCGCCCGCGATCAGCCCGAAGAAGTCGTGGGAGGGGTTGGGCGGCTCGCTGCTGTTCGGCGTCACGGCAGCCGTGCTGTCGGTGGCGTTCCTGATGGACCGCCCCGCGTGGGTCGGCGTGCCGCTGGGGCTGATGCTCGTCATCACCGGTGTCCTCGGCGACCTGGTCGAATCACAGGTCAAGCGCGACCTCGGCATCAAGGACATGGGCACGCTGCTTCCGGGCCACGGCGGCATCATGGACCGCATCGATGCGATGCTGCCGTCCGCCGTCGCCGGCTGGATCGTCCTGACGCTGCTGGCCTGATCGCGACCGTGGCCGACGCGGTAGCGTTTGCGCCCATGAAGCTTTCGTGCGCCTTGGTCACCAACGTCGACTCGCCGGAACTCATCGCCGAGGCGGAACGCCTTGGCTACCAACGGGCCTGGCTCTACGACTCGCCCGCGATCACGTCCGACGTCTGGATCGCACTGGCGCTGGCCGCGGAGCGTACTTCGACGATCGGCCTCGGGCCGGGCGTGCTCGTGCCGAGCCTGCGCCACCCGATGACCAACGCCGCTGCGATCGCCACGCTCGGCGGCGATCGCGCCCGGCCGGGTGGCCGTGGCCATCGGTTCGGGGTTCACCGGCCGGTACATCCTCGGCAAGAAGCCGCTGCGGTGGGCGGTCGTCGAGGAATACGTGATCGCGCTGCGGGCGCTGCTGCGCGGCGAGACCGTGGTTTGGGAGGGCGCCCCGATACGCATGCTGCACACGGAAGGATTCGTCGCGGATCGGCCCGTCGAGGTCGAAGTGCTGATCGGCGCCGACGGCCCGAAGGGCACCGCGGTCGCCGAACGGGTGGGCGACGGAGTGTTCGCCGCGGGCGTTCCGAATCCGGCGGCCGCCGGTCGGCCCTACTCGTTGCTGCAATTTGGCAGCGTGCTCGACGACGGCGAGGATCTGCACAGCGAGCGCGTCGTGGAACGAGCCGGGCACGGCCTGGCCGTGGTGTTTCACGCCTTGTACGAACGCAACGGCCCCGACGCCGTGCGCGGGCTACCGGGCGGCAACGAGTGGGTGACGGCGATCGAGGCCATCCCGCCCGCCGAGCGCCATCTCGTCACCCATGAGGGGCATCTCGTGCGGCTCACGGCCGTGGACGAGGAGGCGGTCGCGCTGGCGGCCGACCTGCTTCCGCAGTTCACGTTCAGCGGGACGGCAGCGCAGTTGCGGGCCCGGGCCGCCGAGTACCAAGCGGGGGGCGTCACCGAACTCGTTTATCAGCCCGCAGGCCCAGACGTCGCCGGTGAGCTTGCCCGCATGATGGACGCGGTCGGCGGCTCTGCTTCGTGACGCCGGCGTGAGCGGGCGTTGAGCCAGCAGGCCACCGCGCCGACGACCAGGCCGACCGCGATGCCGATGTCGGGTCGCTGTCCGAGCATCAGCCAGGAGAGCAGGCCCGCGACGGCGGGAATGACGGCGAACAGCATGGCGACCGCCGCGGCGCCGTAGTCGTTGACGGCCCGGACGTACATCGTCATGCACAGGGTGGCGTTCAGCAGCACCACCGCTGCCACCGCACCCGCGGCCTTCCACGGGTTGGTCACGGTGAAGGGCATCAGCGCCGCCAGCACGACCACAGGGGCCACGCACACCGCGTTCTGCAGCGCGGCGGTTGCGCGGAAGTCCACCCCGCGGCAGAACTTCTGCTGGTAGACGCCCCCGGCGGCGACGCTGAACAGCGACACCAGCAACAGCAGAACGACCGCGTCGACGCCGCCGACCATCATCAGCCGCCCCGCGCATGCCGCCAGCACCGCAAGCACTCCGAGTACGAGCGCACCCACCCGCATGAGCGTCAGGCCCTCACCGAGGAACGTCGCCGCCAACACCGCGGTGACCACGGGGTTCATCGAAATGATCACGGCACCCAACACGGCAGGGGCGCCGTGCAGCAGCGCGACGTAAAGGCAGGTGAACAACAGGCCCTGGGCCAGCAATCCGCTGATCAGGACATGAATCAGGGTGCGGCCTTTCGGCCACGTCACGCCTGCCATCACCGCCCAGCCTGCGAGGATCGCGGCCGCAAGCCCGAACCGGAACACCAGCACCGCCATCGGTGACATCACCGAAACCGCCAGCGCGCCAATGGGATAGCCGAGCGCATACAGGAACGTCAGCACGAACGCGGTGCGAAACGGCATGGTCGGCAGGGCCACAGCTCCCATGGTTGCCACCAACGCCGCACATTGCCAATCAATTTCCGCCAGCCTTGGATGGGATACTGACAAAAGCCCATGCCGACATCCCTGCCCCTGGTCTTCGACCCGCCGCGACGCGCGATGCCGCCGCGCCACCTCGCCGACCTCGACGAGGCGGGCCGCGTCGCCGCCGTCACGGAGCTCGGGCTGCCCGCATTTCGCGCCAAACAGCTGGCCAACCAGTACTACGGCAGGTTCATCGCCGACCCGCGCGAGATGACCGATCTGCCCGCCTCGGTGCGCGAGCAGGTGGCCGAGGCGATGTTCCCGAGACTGCTCGAGGCCGTGCAGGAAATCGAATGCGACGCGGGGGAGACCCGAAAGATGCTGTGGCGTGCCGTCGACGGCACGACGTTCGAGTCGGTGCTGATGCGCTACCCGCAGCGCAACACCGTGTGCATCTCATCGCAGGCCGGCTGCGGGATGGCGTGCCCGTTCTGCGCGACCGGTCAGGGCGGGCTGAAGCGCAATCTGTCGACGGCCGAGATTCTCGAGCAGGTGCGTGCGGCGGCCGTTGAGCTGCGCGACCGCGACGGGGACAGCATCGCGCGCAGTGGCAGGTTGTCCAACATCGTCTTCATGGGCATGGGCGAGCCGCTGGCCAATTACAACCGCGTTCTCGCGGCGGTTCGACGCATCACAGCGCCGCCGCCCAACGGGTTCGGCATCTCGGCGCGTGCGGTCACGGTGTCGACCGTCGGGCTCGCCCCCGCGATCCGCAAGCTGGCCGACGAGCGGCTCGGTGTCACGCTTGCGCTGTCCCTGCACGCTCCCGACGACGAGCTTCGCGACACGCTCGTCCCGGTGAACAGCCGCTGGAAGGTGTCCGAAGCGCTGGACGCCGCCCGCTACTACGCCGACGTGACGGGCAGGCGGGTATCGATCGAATACGCGTTGATCCGTGACATCAACGACCAGCCGTGGCGCGCAGACCTACTCGGAAAGCGCCTGCACGGTGCGCTGGGGCCGCTCGTGCACGTCAACCTCATTCCGCTGAACCCGACACCCGGTAGCGAATGGGACGCCAGCCCCAAGGCCGCAGAACGAGAGTTCGTCAGACGGGTGCGCGAGCGTGGCGTGTCGTGCACGGTGCGTGACACGCGTGGCCGCGAAATCGCCGCCGCCTGTGGGCAATTGGCGGCCTCAACCTGATTGAGCCGGGAGCGCAATCATGGAGACCATCGCATTGGTCGTCGGCATCTGCCTCGTCGTTGTGGTCGCAGTGTCGTGGGCGCTCGTGGCACCCAGATCGCCCTTGCGTAAGTCGATCAGTGCACGCCTGACGAATTTTCTGGAACGAGAAAAGGCCACCGAGGTCTATCGAACCGCATACGGGTTCACGACGTCGGTATCTGATGGATCAGTGGTTGATGCGATCGAACAGCGTTGGGGCCGAGCGGCTCCGACTGCCGAGCCCCGGTTCTACGTGCACAGTGTGATCACTGACCAACAGATCATTCTCCGATTCGGCAACGAGGCCAGGCCCCGAATCTTCGCCGCACGTATCGACTTCGAGGTATCTGATCCCGCCGCGGGCACGTTGTGGTTCTTCGAGGCCGAAGATCACGACCTCGTCGGTGCCGCCGACCAGCTTCGCTCCGACTTCGATCGGCTCATCAAGGATCTGTCGCCTGGCGCCGTCCTGCGCGTCCACGACGAACCGGTCATCGTTGCCACCTGGCATCCCGAAGGCGACGAGACACACCACAGGCGCAAACCGGGCCAGCATCGGCGCACGGGCGACAGCGCCTGACTACGTGTCACGCGGGGAGTTGGCCGTCCACACCATCTCCTCGCGAAGATGCCTACTTCGCCAGCCGTCTGGTGTGCGAACCAACTCGTGGAAGTAGTAGCCGCCGAACATGCTCAGCTCCGCGAGTCCCGTTATCTGCGTCGGATTGTAGAACATTGCGCGCACCCGCGCGGTGTCACCGTCGACCTCGGACTCGATGTTGGTGATGTAGTGCATGCTCATCGTCACCAACGCCGAGAAGTCCCCGGCGAAGAATTCGACTGCCCCGTCGAGGGACCCCTTGAAGACCGCAGTCGAGTAGTCGATGTGTGCGTCGTCGGTGAACACCGACCGGTACAGCTGCCAGTCCTTGGTGTCGACGGCTCGGGCGTAGGAGTTCAGCAGCGCCGCGATCTCGAGTTCGTCGCTGACCTGTTGGGGATCCATCAGTCTGCCTGCTTGACGCCGACCGCGTGCCGCAGCTGCGCCAGGAACTGGTCGTCGTCGTCGCTGCGAACGATGTAGTGCGACACCGCGACGCGGATGGCGGTCGCGGCCTTGACGCCGCTGTTGGGTCCGGTGAGCAGCTTCAGCAGCCGGGCCCGCATCACCGGAATGATCCACGAGAGCTGGGCGATGACCACCTCGGGCTCGATGTCGACCAGCCGCACACCGGAGTACGAATGCTGGTATTCCACAATGAATCTCAGTGCCGCATCGAGCTTTTCGGTGCCACGCAACCCCGCGGTCGCCCTGCCGATACCGTTGTCGAACATCTCGCGCTCGTAGACGCCGAACGCCTCGAGTAGCTCACTCTTGTCGGCGAACCAGCGGTAGAGCGTCGGGCGGGATACGCCCGCCTGCAGCGCCACCTCGGAGAGGCTGAGCTTCGTCTGCCCGCTGCGGCCAAGGACTTCCGCCGTCGCGACGAGGATCCGGTGCCGCGTCGAGGTGTCCTCGGCATTCTCGGATGCGTCCCGTCGGGCGCGTAGCGGTTCGTTCACGTCAGGGCCTCAATCGTGTTGTCTAGGTGATGGTAGTTCCTGCATCACAGCGACTTCTCCAACAGAGCGACCGTGTCGAGGTCCTCGAGCGCGGCGACACCCCTTTTCAGGCCTTCCATGGCGATCCCCTCGGCCTGCATCCCGCCCATGCCCGCGGTGATCAGCGAAGCGACGTAGGCGTAGAGCGCGCCCGTGCGGTAGCGGTCCCACAGCTCGTCGCGATCCAGTTCGGGGCCGCCCGCACCTGCCAGCACTTGCCGGTAGTTGTCGAGAAGGTCGCGCTGGTGGGCCTGCCGGTCGGCCGGCGTCATGCTGGTGACCAGGGTGTACGCCAGCTCACGGCCGGGGTGGCCGCGCCGCACGGCCTGCCAGTCCAGCAGGCCGGCCTCGCCGTTGCGGAAGTAGACGTTGCCGGGGTGGGCGTCGCCATGCATGACGGTATGCGGCGGCTCGTCGATCAGCCGCGCGACCGCGCGGTAGTTCTCGTCGATGAATCGGCCGCGCTCGACGGGTATGTCCGTCTTCTCTGCGATGCGCCTGGCCGAGGTCTTCAGCAGGGGCGCGGTGAGCAGAGCGGTGCTGTCGGCCGAGGCGGTGTACGCCCATCCGGGCACGCGCTCCCAGAACGTGGCGTGCAGTCGGGCCAGCAGTTCGACGATCATGCTCGCCTGATCGGGGGTGAGCGGATGGAGCGTGTCGGGAAACTCGCAGTCATCGACCGCGAGATCCTCGAGGACAAGCACGAAACGGCCGGTGACCGCATCGAAGGCGGAGCCGTATGACGCGGGCAGGCCGGTCAGTTCGGGCGACAGCTCTCGATAGAACCGGGTCTCTGTTTCGGCGAGCCGGCCCAACTCACCCATCAGGCGCGTCGCGGCCGTCTCGGCGGGCATTTTGACGAACACCGAATCGGGAACACCCTCGCCGGCCAGGGCCAGCCGGGCTCGTGACGATGTGCCTGCGTCACCGCCGATGACCGACACCGACGTCACGGTGGCGCCCATGATCTGCGACAGGAAGGCGGCGTCCAGTCCGTCGATCGTTCGCGGCAGTGACCGGGCGCGTCCGACGACCAGATCGGTCGCGATGCGCTGCACCCCACGGCCGAGGTGAGCGGCCAACCCGGCGATCGGTGCCAGCCGGCTTGCTGTCTCGGCCACCCGCCGACCTCCTAGTCTTGCCCTGTAGCCACGCAAGCGTTACAGAGATAACTATTTTTGTAAAGCGTGCGCACGGAAGGAGTTGGCTATGGCCGGTCCGTTGGAGGGCATCAAGGTCGTCGAACTCGGGGTATGGGTGGCGGGCCCGGCCGCAGGCGGCATCCTGGCAGACTGGGGAGCCGACGTCGTCAAGATCGAATCGCCGACGGGCGACCCGGCCCGGATGTTCGGCCGCATGCTCGGCCTTGACGGAGACGAGAGTCCGCCCTTCGAGATGGACAACCGCGGCAAGCGCAGCATCGCACTCGATGTCACGACGGATGCCGGTCGGTCCACCGCGCTCGAATTAATCAGCAGCGCCGATGTTTTCATCACGAACGTCCGACCCGGCGCGCTGCGGCGCATCGGCCTGGACTTCGAAACGGCGGCCGCCGCCAATCCGCGTCTGGTGTACGGCCTGATCACCGGCTACGGCGACGCGGGACCCGATGCCGACCGTGCCGCCTACGACGTCGCGGCGTACTGGGCGCGAGCGGGACTGGCCCATCTGCTGACCCGTCCTGGCGACACCCCGCCGTTTCAGCGGGGTGGCATGGGCGACCACACGGCGGGCATGACGCTGGCCGCCGCGGTCTGCGCCGCCCTCATCGCCAGGGCGCGCACGGGCACCGGCCAGCTGGTGTCCACCTCGCTGTACCGGCAGGGCGCCTACACCGTCAGCTTCGACCTGAACACGTTCCTGCTCACCGGCCACGCGATCGCGATCGGGGAACGTGAGTCCATGGGCAACCCGTGCATGAACAACTACATGGCAGGCGACGGCCGCCGGTTCTGGATCGTCGGTCTGCAGGTCGACCGGCACTGGGGTCCGCTGTGTCGAGTCGTCGGCCGCCCCGACTGGATGACGGACTATCCAGGACCGCGCGACCGGGCGGCCAACTCCCGGCACCTGATCGCCGAGCTCGACGAGATATTCGCGACCAAACCACTCGACGAGTGGGCGAAACTGTTTGGCGCCGAGCCGGACTTCTTCTGGTCGCCGATCAACTCGATCGAAGATGTCGTCGCCGACGAACAGTTTCATGCGGCCGGCGGCATCGTCTATGTGCCGGACGGTGACTCGAGTGTGCCGATGGTCGCCACCCCAGTCGACTTCCACGGCACCCCGTGGGCACCGCGCGCGAAGGCCCCGGGCATCGGTGAGCACTCCGACGAGATCCTGGGCGAGCTTTACAGATTGCGGTAATCGACTTTCGCTACTTCACGCCCGCGGCATGTCGAAGCTGCGTCAGGAACTGGTCGTCGTCGTCGCTGCGCACCAGGTAGTGCGAAACCGCAACGCGCACTGCGGTTGCCACCGCCAGCGCGGCATCGGGTCCCTGCGCGAGGCGTTCCAGCCGTGACCGCATCAGTGGAATGACTCGGGATAGCCGTTTGATGACCTGCGCAGGCTCGATGTCGATCATCCGCAGCCCCGGATAGGACTGCTGGTACTCGACGATGACGCGCAGGGCAGCGTCGAGTTTCTCGTTGGCGGGCAGGCCCGCGGTCGCCTCGGCGACGGCGCGTTCGTAGAACTGCCGCTCCCAGACGACGAAGCCGTCGAGCAGATCCCGCTTGGAGGCGAACCAGCGATACAGGGTCGGCCGCGAGACTCCGGCCTGCAGGGCGACCTCGGACAGGCTGAGCTTCGTCATGCCGTGCCTGCCCAGTACCTCGGCGGTGGCGGCCAGGATGCGTTGACGCGTCGAGTTGTCGTCCTCGGCGACCACATCCCGCATCGACATAGCTTTACAAATTTACGCCCAAATGTCACGCTGATTCGGTGACAGCAGCCCCGGTGCAGGCACGTGAGTACAGTCCGGTCGACATCACGTCACACGACTTCTGGGATCAGCCCTTCGCGGTGCGTGATCAGACGTTCGCCCAGCTGCGCGCCGCAGACGGCCTCAGCTGGCATCATCCGTGGCCGTCGATGTTCGGGGTGGAGGAGCCCGGATTCTGGGCACTGACGCGGCGCGCAGACATCGTCTTCGTCAGCCAGCATCCCGAGCTGTTCACCTCCGCCGACGGTGTCGCGTTGAACCCGATGCCCGCCGAGATCCAGCGGTTCGCATCGTTCTTTCTGGCCATGGATCCTCCGCAACACACCGTCTACCGGCGGCTGATCAGCTCGGCGTTCACGCCGCGAAACGTCCGCCAGATCGAGGAGCAGATCCACCGGAACGCGGTCGCCATCGTCGACGAGCTCGTCGGGGCCGGTGACATCGAGTTCGTCGCCGCATGCTCGGCGCGGCTGCCGATGCTGACGATCATGGACATGCTCGGCGTGCCATCGGCGGACCAGGCGGCGGTGGCGTACGCCGCCGAGAAGCTGTTCGGCATGAGCGACGAGGAGTACAGCACGCCCGAGGAGCAGGCGGACGACCCGGCCGCACAGATCATGCTGCTCAACAACACCGGGGTGGAGCTGGCGCAGTTCCGGCGCAAGAATCCCGGCGACGACCTGATGACCAGCATCGTCAACGCCGAGGTGGACGGCCACCGGCTGACCGACGAGGAGATCGGTGCGTTCCTGATCCTGCTGGCCTCGGCCGGCAACGACACCACCAAGCAGAGCACCACACACGCGATGATGGCGCTGGTCGACAACCCCGATCAGCGCGAGTGGCTGATGGCGGACTTCGAGAACCGAATCGGCCCTGCGATCGAGGAATTCGTGCGGTGGTCGTCGCCGGTGCTGCAGTTCGCGCGGTTCGTCACCGAGGACACCGAGATCAACGGCCAACCCGTCGCCGCCGGAGACAAGGTCGGCCTGTTCTACTGCTCGGCCAACCGCGACGAGACCGTCTTCGACCAACCTGGCGCATTCGACCTGACGCGTTCGCCCAACCCGCACCTCGGCTTCGGCGGTGGCGGACCGCACTTCTGCCTCGGCAACCAGCTGGCCAAGGCCGAGCTGCGAATCCTGTTCCGCGAGTTGCTGACTCGGCTCAAGAGTGTCGAGTTCGGCGAGCCCGACCTGCTGTACAGCAGCTTCGTTCACGGCGTCAAACGCCTGCCGGCCCACGTTCAGTAGGGGATGACCATGCGGGTCGAAGTCGATCTCGACAAGTGCACCGGCCACGGTATCTGCGAGTCGATCGCCGAGGACGTGTTCGAGGTGCAGGACGACGGCACCGTGCACATCGATGAGGCCGACCGTCCGGACTCCGACCGCGAGCGCATGCAGCAGGCCGTAACCCAGTGCCCCGCAGCGGCTTTGCGCCTGGTGGACTAGTCGCGTAGCATTCGGCATTTCGCCGATACCACAGCCTGGAATGCTATTTCGCGAGTCGACTAGCGGCTGGGCATCGGGCGGACCAACACCGACTGCTGGATGGCGCCGATCGCACCGGATTCGTCGAACAGCGTGCCGATCGTCGTCCCGATGCCGTCGGGCCCGTAGTTGGTCTCCGCGCGGATGCCGATCCATTCGCCCTCGGGGATCCGGTGCACGTGCACGACCAGGTCGGTGTTCATGAACATCCACTTGCCGATATCGAGTTTCGAGCCGATGCCGTTGGCGTCGTCGGCCACCGCGAACAGCCGCTCGAGCTGCGTCATGCTCTCGCCCTTGACGAGGTCGACCTCGGGTTTGATCCACGACTCGCCGGGGCCTTCGTTGAGCGGTTTGGTCAGCCACCGCCAGTCCAGGCTGTGCACGTAATTGCGATCCCAATCCTTCTTCAGGTCGCGGCTCCACGCGTCGGCGACCGGCCGCAGCGGCGGTGCGGGCGCGTGCACGACGGCTTCGGTGTCGATCGTCTGCAATCGCCACCCGCTGGCCCTCGCGACGGGACGGGGATTGCCGTCCGGGCCGAGCGCGAGCATCTCCGCGCCGATCAACTCGATCTGCTTGCCGGACCGTTCGCGTTGCGCACGCACCCACAGGTCACCCTCGGCGGGGACGGGTCCGAGGAGGTCGATGAGCACGCGGCTCAGCCGGGTGTCGTCTCGGGCTTCGCAGCGTTCCAACGCACGCACCAGGAGCGCCGACACGGGCGCGCCGTGCTGAATCGCGGCCGACCACGTGCTGCGCACCAAGTCGGTCGCGACGAATCTCTCGCCCTGGGGGTCTTCGCTATCGACCAGTTCGTAATAGGAATCGCTCATGGCAGACCCGCTCCGGGAATGTCGACGGTTGTGGCGTCGAGCCGGACAACTTGGTACCGACCAGGCGCTCGAGGATAGGCGTCCGTGCTCGAAAGCAGGAACAGGGTGCGGCGCTCCGGGCCGCCGAGCGTGCATGCGATCGCGGTCCGGTCACCGATGTCGATGCGGTCGGTGACGTTGCCGCCCTTTACGATTCGCTCGAACTGGTGGGCCAGCGTCATCGCCGCCCAGACCCCGCCGTCGGCATCCAGCGTGATGCCGTCGGGCGGGCCGTCGAGCCCGTCGGCGAAGACCCGCCGGTCGGACAGGCAGCCGTCAGCGCCGATGGTGAATGCGGTCAACCGCCTGCCGACCGACTCGGCGACGATCAGCGTCGCTGCGTCGGGCGTGATGACCATTCCGTTGGGGAAGTCGAGATCCTTGGCGACGACAGCGACGGCGCCGTCGGGGTCCACCCGCGCGATGACGCCACCCTCGAACGCCTGCGCACCGATGTAGGCGCGCCCGTGATCGTCGACGACCATGTCGCCGAGGTTCGCCGGGACGATGTCGGACAGGTCAGCGATGGTGTCGACGGTCTCGCCGTCGTAGCTCAGCAGTGTGCGGCGTTCGGTGGAGGCGATCAGCAGCGACCCGTCGGGACGAAACCCGAGACCCGACGGGGCATGGCCGGCCAGCGCCAGCGTGGTGACGTCACCCTGCAGGTTGACCGTGTGGACGGCCTCGCCGAGCATGTCGGAGAACCACAGCAGCCCCTCGAACCACCGGGGGCCCTCCCCGAAGCAGAAACCATTGGCCAGCGGCGTCAGGCTCATCCCACACCTTTACAAAACACGCCATAAGTGTCACGCTCGCTACGTGCCGATGTCAACATGGTGCTGGTCATGAACATGAAGAAGTACCACAGCCACACGCTTCTCTACCTACACGAGACCATCGACCTGGGCTCGGGACGGAGCGATCGCTTCACCGAGGTGTTCAGCGACGTCTACCAGCCGATGATGGAAGAGCTCGGTGCGCGGCTGTTCGCGATGTGGGAGACGACGCCGTTCAACGGGCACTGGCCGCAGGTCACGGTCATTTGGGAGATCGACGCCTTCGCCGACTATGCGCGCATCGGCCGGGCGCAGTCTCGCGGCGGCAGCCATGAAGCCGCGTTCGCGAAGTGGTCGGCGTTCCTGTCCGAGATCGGCGCCTCCGGCGAGGGCCGCATCATGTATGCGGGCAGAAGCAACAAGACTCTCGCGCAACTCCGCGACGAGAAGTTCTCCGCGGGCCTGGTCATCCAGGAGATCATGCAGAGCAAACCCGGACGCCAGGACGACTACATCCGTGAGCTCGAGCGGCTGTACGTGCCGTGGTCGGAGCGCACCGGCAAGCGCTGGCTCGGCTCGTTCATCACCACCTTCCGGTTCAACGAGGTGATCCACTACTGGGCGCTCGAGGGCGACTGGGCCTGCTTCGAAAACCATTACCCGTCATGGAAAGAGAGCCCGCCTGCAGAGATCGTCACCTGGATGAGCGTCGCACCCGCACTGCGCGACGGCTGGGAGGATTCGATACTGCAGGCGCTCCCACCGTCACCGCTGCAATGAACACACCTGTGCTGGCAGACTTCTCGTACGATCCCTTCGATCCCGCCGTGATGGCCGATCCGTTGCCGTACTACCGCGTGCTGCGCGACGAACACCCGGTTTACTACGTCGAGAAATGGGACACCTACGCGATTTCCCGGTTCTCCGACATCTGGCGGGTGCTGGAGATCAACGACGGGACGTTCGTGGCGTCGGAGGGAACCCTGCCCGCCGCAACGGTTCTCGCCGACCACAACCACGGTCCTGTGCCGGATCCGCCCGTGCACCCCATGCCGTTCCACGCCAACTTCGACGCCCCGATCTACGACGGCGTGCGGCGGTGCACCTCGGGTCAGTTCCGGCCGAAATCCGTGACCAGGCTCGCCGACCGGATTCGTGAGCTGGCCAACGAGCGGCTGGACGAGCTCCTGCCGCGCGGCACCTTCGACCTCACCCAGGAATACGGTGGTATCGTCGCCGCCTCCGTTGTCTGCGAATTGCTCGGTTTGCCAGTCGATCTGGCACCCGACGTGCTGGCGACCGTCAACGCGGGCAGCCTTGCCGAGCCGGGAAGCGGCGTGGAAGTGGCCAATGCCCGGCCCGGATATCTCGAGTATCTGGTGCCGATCGTGGCTCGACGCCGTGCCGAAGGCGCCGACGGCGCGGTTCCGGTCGCGGACAGTCTCATCAACTATCGACTGCCGGACGGCTCGGCCTTCACCGACATCGAGGCCGCCACGCAGATGCTCGGTGTCTTCATCGGCGGCACCGAAACCGTGCCCAAGATCGTCGCGCACGGGCTGTGGGAGCTCAGCAGACACCCCGATCAGTTGGCGGCGGTCCGCGCCGACCTCGACGCGAACGTGGCCAAGGCGCGTGAGGAGATGATCCGGTACTGCGCGCCCGCTCAATGGTTCGCCCGCACCCTGCGCAAGCCGTTCACCATCGGTGACACCACGATCGAGCCGGGGCAGCGGATCATCACCCTGCTGGCGTCGGCCAACCGTGACGAACGCGAGTACTCCGACCCCGACGAGTTCGTCTGGGACCGGCCCATCGAGCGGCTGCTGGCATTCGGCCGTGGACAGCACTTCTGCCTCGGTGTTCACCTGGCCCGGCTGGAGATCGCGATCATGGTGTCCGAGTGGCTCAAGCGGGTGCCCGGCTACCGGATCCTCGGCGACGCGGCGTCGCGACCGCCGTCGAGTTTCCAGTGGGGCTGGAACAACATCCCGGTGGAGGTCGCCTGACGTGTGGTCGTATCGGCTGGTGGCGCCGTACACCTTTGAGCGGGTGGATATTCCGGAGAAGACGCCGGAGTCACTCGGTGACCGGCAGGTTCTGCTCCGATTCCTCGCCGCGGGCGTGTGTGGCAGCGATCTGCCGGGCTTCCGCGGATCGAAGGGCCGGCTTCCCGGCGACACCGGGACGAGTGCCGCAGAGATGGACGGGTTTCCGATCCACGAGGTGGTCGGCGAAGTGGTGGCCAGCAGGCACCGGAGCATCGGAATCGGTGACCGTGTCGTCGGCTGGGCGTCGGGCTTCGACGGAATGATGGAATACGTCGCCGCCGACGGCGACGGACTGGCAACCTTCGACACCGCGCTCGAACCACAGCATGCCGTTGCGCTGCAGCCGTTGGCTTGCGTGTTGTATGCCCTCGAACAGCTTCCGAAGCTCAAGGGGCTGCACGTCGCGGTGGTCGGCCAGGGCTCGATCGGGCTGCTGTTCTCCTATGCGGCAAAGGCTTCGGGCGCGCGCCGGGTAACCGGTGTGGATCCGATCGACCGCGATGCCGTCGCCAAGGAGTTCGGCGTCGACACCGTGGTGCGCGCGACGAGCGACCGGTGGGTGAGTCATCTGGAACCGCACGATAAGCCCGACGTCGTCATCGAGGCGGTCGGTCATCAGGTGGCGACGCTCGGGCACGCGATCGAGGCGGCCGCGTTCGGGGGGACGGTCTTCTATTTCGGTGTCGCGGACGACGACAGCTATCCGATCAGCATGCGCACGATGCTGCGCAACAACCTGACGCTGAAATCCGGTGTGACACTGGATCGTCGCCGGATGCTGTGTGCCGCCAACGAGTTCGCGCGCGATCACCCCGAGTTGCTTCCCGCCTATGTCACCCACACCTTCGGGGTCGACGAGGTCCAGGCCGCGTTCGAACTGGCCTGTCAGGCCTGTGCCGGAACGCATCAAAATCGCGATCGTCTCATGACGCTCAGCCGACTGCAGGAGGCACTCGCAGCCAAGGAGCGGATCTTCGGCGGATGGGTGGTCGGCCCCACCATCATCGGGCCCGAGGCGTACGCCGCGGCCGGATACGACTACGTCGGGTTCGACATCCAGCACGGCTATCTCGACGACGCCGACGTCGCCCTGCTGCTGCGTAGGCTCGAACACGTCCCCATCGCCACCGCGGTGCGACTCCCTACGGCGGACGCCGCGCCCATCGGCCGGGTGCTCGACGCGGGTGCCGACGCGGTCATCATCGCCATGGTCGAATCCCCCGAACAGGCGGCGGCCGCGGTGGCCGCCACCCGCTACGCGCCCGCCGGGGTGCGAAGCTTCGGCCCGCTGCGGACAAGCCTCGGTCTCGACCCGGCGGCGCACGTGGCGAGGACGAGCGTGTACGCGATGATCGAGACGGCACGAGGGCTTTCGGCACTCAACGAGATCTGCGCCGTGCCAGGACTGTCCGGCCTCTACGTCGGCCCCGCAGACCTGGCGATCTCGCTGGGCCACCCTCCGCTCGACGCCCTGACCACACCGGCGGTCCTCGACGCGATCGCCCGCATCCAGGCCGCCGCGTCGGAGGCCGGGTTGGTCCCCGCCATTCACGCCAACGCGGGCAAGCCCGGAAAGGCGATGGCCGACATGGGCTTTCGGATGATCACCCTCGCCTCGGAATCTCAGGCGCTGCGACGCGGCGCGGCCGAGCATCTGAAGGAGGCGCAGTGACCGGCCGGGTAGCGCTGGTCACCGGTGCCGCACGCGGACAGGGTGCGGCGATCGTCAGGCGACTGCTCGACGACGGCTTCCGCGTCGCCGCCTGCGATGTGCGGGACGACGAGCTGAAGACGTCCATCGACGGTCTCGACAACACGGTTGTGGCCGTGCACCTCGACGTCACCTCCGAGGACCAGTGGAACTCGGCGGTTGGCGGGATCGTGGAGCGATTCGGGGGTCTGACGACACTCGTCAACAACGCAGGCGTGCTGCACCGCACACCACTGGCCGACGAGACACCGGCAGGCTTCGAGGACAGTTGGCGGTTCAACTGCTTCGGTCCATTTCTCGGAATCCGTGCGACGCTTCGACCATCTGCGTGCGGCCGACGGGGCGGCCATCGTCAACACCTGCAGCACCGGCGCGATGCGTGCGTTTCCCAACCACGCCGCGTACGGATCGTCGAAATGGGCGCTGAGAGGTCTCACCCAGGTCGCCGCCGCCGAGCTTGCACCGTCGGGCATCAGGGTGAACGCCGTGTTCCCCGGACCCATCGAGACGCCGATGCTCGACGAGGCGACGCAGGCCCGGCTTGCGGAGCGCGCCCCGTTCGGCCGTATCGGCAAGCCGACGGAGGTGGCCGACGCGGTCGCATTTCTGGTATCCGAGCACGCGTCGTTCATCACCGGCTCGGAACTCGTCATCGACGGCGGACAGATCCTGCAGATTGGATGATGCCAGTGGCCAAGTCGCTCTCAGTGGGAGTAATCGGCGCCGGGCCGGGTGGGCTGGCGCTGGGAATCTTCCTGCGCAAGGCGGGCTTTCGTGACTTCACGATCTTCGACCGGGAGGACGGCGTCGGCGGCACCTGGCGCATCAACACGTATCCGGGACTGGCCTGTGACGTCAAGTCACACCTGTACTCGTACTCATTCGACCTGAACGCGAGCTGGTCTCGGCTGTGGTCGGGGCAGCCGGAGATCCTGAAGTATTTCGAACGCTGCGCGGATACCTACCGGCTCGGCCCGAACCTCACACTGAACACCGAGATCGTCTCCGCGCAGTGGGATGCCGACGCCGCCAAGTGGCGACTGACGACGAACACGGGGGAGCGGCACGCCTTCGACGTCGTCGTTTCGGCGGTCGGCCTCTTCACCCAGCCGGTGCTTCCGGACCTGGTCGAAGAGGAGCCGTTTGCCGGCACGCTCATGCACACGGCACGCTGGGACCATTCGGTCGATCTCCGCGACAAACGTGTGGCGGTCCTCGGCACGGGATCGACTGCGGCGCAACTCGTCCCCGAGGTCGCCAAGCTCGCGCAGAAGGTGTACTCGGTTCAGCGCTCCCCGACGTGGATCCTGCCGAAGCCCGACCGCGCCTACACCGAACGCGAGAAGTGGCTCTTCGCCCGCATTCCGTTCGCCAAGAAGCTGTACCGGACCCGGCTGTGGCTGCGCAGCGAGTCGAACATCGGCGTGATCGAGAACGGCAGCGAGAAGACCCGGGAGTTCAAGGCCATCGCCCTGCGTCAACTCGATGCGACGGTGGCCGATGACGAGTTACGGACTCGGCTGACCCCCGACCACCCGTTCGGCTGCAAGCGACTGGTGTTCGCAACCGACTATCTGCAGGCGCTGACCCAGCCGCACGTCGAGGTGGTCTCCAGCCCGGCACGATATCTGCGGTCGCGGTCGCTGGTGACCGAGGACGGCGCCGAGCTCGACGTCGATATCGTGCTGTGCGCCACGGGTTATGCCGCCGCCGACTATCTCGGCCAGATCGACGTCGTCGGCGAGAAGGGTGCCTCGCTGCGCGAGACCTGGAGCGACGGGGCGTACGCCTACCTCGGCATGGCCGTTCCCGGCTTCCCGAACTTCTTCATGCTGTACGGGCCCAACACCAACGTCGGCTCCAACAGCGTCATCTTCATGCTCGAGGCGCAGGCCCGTTACATCGTGCGCGCACTGAAACACATGCGGCGCAGGGGCAAGTCCTACGTCGCGGTGCGTCCGGACGCGATGGCGACGTTCATCGCCAAGATCGACGAGTGGATGAAGGGCACCGTCTGGCTGACGCGGTGCAGCAACTACTTCCGCGCCGCCAACGGTCGCGTCGTGACACAGTGGCCGCGCAGCGCCAGGGCGTTCTGGGGGATGACGAGACGCTTCACCGCGTCGGACTACACCTTCGATCCGCCATCGCAGAGCACCGATCCGCACGTAGACGCCCGAAGCGCGGCGAACCGTTGACGAGCGTGGCGCATCGGCTCGACCCGGCGCTGCGTCATCTCGAAGAAGCGCGCACCAACCTGGCGGCAGACGGGCTGCACACGGTTCGTGAGTCGCTGAACCAGCGTCGGGCAGACGCCGCGAAGACTCTCGACACCACCGGCGTTGCGATCGAGGACACGATGGCCCAGCCGGTTCCGGTGCGCATCTACCGGGGCGGGCCGTCACCCGCACCGGTCGTCGTCTACTGCCACTCAGGCGCTTTCGTTCTCGGCAACCTCGACATCGACCATCGCCAGTGTGTGGAGCTGGCCAGACGTGGTCGGTGCACGGTGATCTCGGTGGACTACCGGCTGGCGCCCGAGCATCCGTTCCCCGCAGGGCTCGACGATGCGACGACGGTTCTCGAGTGGGCGGCCGACAACGGGACCGAACTGGACATCGACCCGTCCCGGTTGGCCGTCGCGGGCAGCAGTGCGGGCGGGGCGCTGGCGGCGCGCCTTGTCCAGCGATCCGCACCGCGAATCGCATTTCAGCTTCTACACCAGCCGGTGCTCGACGACCGGCCGACGCCGTCGAAGGACGAGTTCGACTCGACACCTGGGTTTGACGATGCTGCGGTCACGCTGATGTGGCAGCACTACCTCGCCGGACGGTCGTCTTCGGCTGACGCGGCGCCGGCCCGCGCCACCGAACTCACCGGTCTGCCAAGCACATTGATCACCTGTTCGGAGCTGGACCCGCTACGCGACGAGGCGGTCGACTACGCACGGCGGCTCATGCGGGCGGGGGTCGCGACCGAACTGCACGTGTTTCCCGGCACCTGCCACGGTTTCGATGCGTTCGTGCCGGACTGGGAGATGTCCCAGCAGCTGTTCGACATCCAGGGCGCGGCGCTGCGACGGGCGCTTCACGCCTGAGGACTGTGCGGCGCCGCCACAATCTGCCAGGTGCCTGGCCGCCGCGACCATGTGCCGTCGTTGCGCTCCATGGTCGGGGTCAGGTCGAGCGAAACGTCAACGTCTGTGCTGTGCCCCGCGGCCAGCTCGACGCGACGAAAGCCGACCAACTGTGGTACGGGTGGTTCTGAGCCTGAGTCCGCGGCGTAGATCTGCACCACTGTCGAGCCTGCTCTGGCGCCGGTGTTGGCGACGTGCACGGTTGCCACGCCATCTGCTTCGCCAAGGGTGTGATCGAGGAGCGTCATCTCGAAAGTCGTGTAGCCCAAACCGAATCCGAATGGGAATGCCGCACTGTTGCCGTCCCGATCGAGCTTGCGCTGGCCCCACCACGCGTCGTAGGTGACCGTCGCCGCTTGTGCATCGAAGGACGGAAGGTCGTCGGCTCGGCGGGGGATGGCGACGGGCAGCCTTCCGCCCGGTTCGGCGGCGCCCGTCAGGACGTCGGCGATCGCGTGTCCGCCCTCCATACCCGGATACCAACCGACGAGGATGGCGGGAACCCTGTCGCGCCAGGCCTCCATGATGATCGCGCTGCCGCCGATCACGATCACCACCGTCCGTGGATTCGCCGCGACGACCGCTGCGATCAGAGATTCGTCCTCGGCGTGCAATGTGAGCGAAGCGCGGTCACCGCCGCCGCCGAACTGGCCGAACAAACCGGCGGCCGTTGCGGTGATCTTGTCGAGCACGTATCGGACGGGGCGCAGGGTGAACGGGAAACCGAGCACATGCAGTCCCGGTCCGCCTTCGGCGAAAAGGCGTTCCCCTTCGTCGTCGGCGCCCAGTCCCGCGACCACGACGACGGCGTCGGCATCAGCGGCCGCGGAATCGTCGCCGTCGGAGTGGACGACCTCGACGGTGGGCAACGCCTCGACGAAGGCCCTGCAGCACGGAAACGGTCGACGGGGGATGCACCAGCGACGACCCTCGATCGCCGGTATTCGGTTGATCGGCGAGCCTGCCGATCACCGCGAGGCGGCGTACCGACGACGACAGCGGAAGCATGGGTGTTCCGTCCACGGATTCGTTCTTGAGCAGAACGCTGCCCGCCACTGCGACCTCGCGGGCCAACGCGCGATGGTCGGCACCTGCGACGGGCGCCGGTGAGGCGTCGTCGCGCTGCGCGTAGTGCGCAAGACACGTACCCATAATGCGGCGCGCCGAGCGGAGCACGGTCTCGCGCGACACCCGGCCGTCACGCAGCGCGGCGGGCAGGGTGCGCGCACGCAGAAGGCGCAGAGGCATCTCGATGTCCATGCCTGCCTCGAGGCTCTCGATGGCGTCGTGCGTGCCTGCGACCCAGTCGCTTGTGACGAAGCCGGTGAAACCCCATTCGTCGCGCAGGATGTCGGTGAGAAGCACCGTGTTCTCACCCGCGAAGGCGCCGTTGACCGAGTTGTACGAACTCATCACCGAGTCGGCTCCGGCGTCTACGACGGTCTTGAAGTGCGGCAGGTACACCTCGTGCAGTGCGTGGTCGTCGACGACCACATCGATCGTGAAGCGGGAATTCTCAATCGAATTGAGTGCGAAATGCTTCACGCAGGCCATCACATTGCGACGCAGGCCCCGGGTCAGGCCTGCGCCCATCTGCCCGGTCAGCACCGGGTCCTCGCCGTAGCACTCCTGTGCGCGCCCCCACGCCGGATGGCGCAGCAGATTGACGCACACCGCGCCCGAATAGTTCGCGCCGCGGGCACGGGCTTCACGGCCCATCGCGAGGCCGACGCGCTCCTCCAGCGCGGGGTCCCACGTCGCCGCCCGCATGATCGTCACCGGGAACGCGGTGGACCGTCCGATGACGACTCCGCGCGGGCCGTCGCTGAACCGAATGCCCGGTATGCCGAGCCGCGGAATCGCGCCGCCGGCAACCGGACCCGATCTCATCATGGTCGCCAGCCGGGGCACGGCGCGGAGGGGGACGTCACCGTCGAGAAGCCAGAGCAGCTCGCCGTCGTCCATCTCTGCGATGAGCAGTTCGGCGGCTTCGTCCGCGGTGACGGCGCCCGAACGGAGCTTCGCTACGCAGTCGTCGAACGTGGCACACCTCGCTAGCGGTCGAGTTCGCGCATGCTGGCCGAGTGTGCGGTTTCCGACTCAAATCAGGCGGATTCTGTCCAAAACCGCACACTCGGCGACTATACGTATGCCCGCTAAGCTAGTCACCGATGGACTTCTCCAGAGTCGCGCTGTCCGAAGAGGATCAGTCCTTCCGGGACGAGCTGCGGGCCGTACTGTCCGAGATCGTGACCGACGAGGTCATTGCGCGTGACCGGGAAACCGGTGAGAACTTCGACGAGGACGTGCACATGGCGCTCGGCGCGGCCGGCTACCTGGCCGCCGATTTCAAGACAGAGGCCGAGGGCGGCTTCAGCCGGTTACGCAAGCGCATCTGGGACCTCGAGATCGGTCGCGCGCACACGCCCTGGTTTCACTGGGGGACCACGGCGATGGTCGCACGGGCGGTCGACCAGTTCGGCTCGCCCGAACTCAAGGAGGAGGTGCTCGAGCGCACCCTGTCCGGCCACTACCGGCTCTGCCTCGGCTACACCGAGCCGGAAGGCGGCTCCGATGTCGCCACCTGCAAGACGCGCGCGGTGCGCGACGGTGACGGCTGGATCATCAACGGCTCGAAGATGTTCACCTCGAATGCGCACAACGCCTCCTATGTCTTCCTGGTGACGAATACCGATCCCGACGCGCCGAAACACCAGAGCCTCACCATGTTTCTGGTCCCGCTTGACTCGCCGGGCGTCGAGATCCAACCCCTCCGGACCGTCGACGGTGACCGCACCAACATCACCTACTACAGCGACGTACGCATCGACGATCGATACCGGATCGGCGAGGTGAACGGCGGCTGGACGGTGCTGCGTGAAGCGCTCAACGACGAGCACGGCACCGTCGAGCGCGCCGCCGACGGGCTGCAGAAGGTCGCGGTGATGTCCGAACACGTCCTGCTGCTGGCCGAGGCGGCGGACAAGGTCGCCGCGCTGTCGGCAGACGAAGAGTCGGTGAAGTACCGGTTGGGTCGCGGCATCGCCCGGATGGAGGCGGCGATGAGCACACCGGACATGTTCGGCCGCGTTGCGAACGCCCAAACCATGCGCGATGTCGCACCGGAACTGATGGACATCATGGGAGCGGCTTCCAGCCTGCCCGTCGACGAGAAGGGCGCGATCGGCGACGGCCGAGCCGAGTACGTCTTCCGACTGGCGGGCCCGACCGGGATCTACGGGGGGACGCTCGAGGTGTTCCGCAATATGATCGCGCAACACGCGCTCGGCCTCGGCAGGCCGAACTACTCGCCGCCGGTGAAGAAGACCTCCTAAAGCCGGGCGATCACTTCGGACGCCAGCAGTTCGAGGGTCTCGTCGGATCCGCGATCGTGGGTGAACAGCACGATCTGTCCGAACCCCATGTCCTGCAGTTCGTGCAGGCGCGCGACGATGGCAGGCGGTGTCCCGATCAGGCCGCCTTCGTGAAGACCGAACGCCGGTATTCCGAACCGCTTTTCGGCGAGCTGCCGGACACCCGGCAGCGACGTGTCATCGGGGGCGAGCGCCATCACCGCCTCGATGGACATCACGATCGTGCCGGGGTCGCGGCCGATGTCGTCGCAGAGCCTTCGGAGCACCGAGATCTTGTGATCCAGCTCGCCGAGCGCATAGGTGGGCACGTTCCAGACGTCGGCATACCGCGCCACCAAGGGCAGCGTGTACTTCTCGCCTACGCCACCCACCACGATCGGTGGCCGTGGCTGCTGAACCGGACCCGGCTTGATCGGCATGTCCCGCACCGCGAAATGCTTGCCCGCGAAGTCGATTCGCTCATCGGCGAATGCCTGATGCAGGATCTCGAGCGTCTCACCGAGCCGCTCGGACCGCTGCGCGAAAGTGCCCCAGTCCAGGCCGACGCGGACGTGCTCGTCCTCGATGGATCCGCTGCCGATACCGAGCTGAAGGCGTCCGGCCGAGATCTGGTCGAGTGTGGTCGCCATCTTGGCCAGCACGGCGGGATGGCGAAACTGGTTGCACAACACCATGTGTCCGACCTGGATGCGTTCGGTGCGGCTGAGCAGCGCGGTCGCCAGGGTCCACGCCTCGAGCGAGGGATAGTCGGGGACGCCTGGCCCGTACAGGTGGTCGTAGAGCCACAGCGAGTCGATGCCCAGCTCCTCACAGCGCAGTGCGCGGTGCAGGACGTCGGAGTAGCTGAAGCCCATCTGAGGCAGGTAGACGCCGATCTCGGCCCTCGTCGCGCCGATGATTTGCTCGCGAGGTTCGCTCATGTCCGTAGTTCCAGCCTTCCGTTGGTGATGGTGGTGACGCCGTCGGCGCCGGCCTCGAATGCGAACGAACGTTGGTCGATGCCATAGGCATTCACCGTCAAGTCGCACCCCAGCGGCGTGGGGGATGCGAACCGTACCGCCACGCGGGACACGCTGCCGGGATCGTCGACACCAAGCAGGTCGAGCAGGCGGTGCGTGCAGATCGCCATCGTGGCTAGGCCGTGGGCGAATACGAAGTCGAAGCCCGCGGCGCGCGCCACCTCGATGTCGAAATGGTGGTCCGACCAATCGCCGGACACCTCGGCGTAGCGGTGTGCCGTCTGTCCGTCGATGTGGTGAGTCGTCGCCCCGAGCGGATTGGCGCGTGCGGTGTCGGGAAAACGGTGCTCGGCGGGCATAGCCCCGAGGTCGGGCAATCCGTCGAGGCCGAGCAACACCATCGTCCACCACTGCTCGGCCGCCAGCCTGCCATCGGAATCGATCTGCTCGAGGTGCACCGCGACCCTGGTGCCGGCCCGTGACGTTCGCATACCCGAGATGTGCGACCAGGTGGTCAACGACTCCCCGGGTTCGAGCGGTCGGTGCAGCACGATGTCGTGTTCACCGTGCACGCCGCCGCGGACCCGCTGCCAGGCCTCGGCGGGTACGTCGGCCCGCGCGGTCTCCACGGCGGTGAACACCAGGATCACCGGGTAGATCGCCGGGACGGCCTGCCCGGCCGCCACCGAGGCGGTGTCGTCGCCGGTCGCCGCGGCATAGGCCGAAATGCCGTCGGGATCCAGGCGGCCGGGGAACGGGCCGTGCCGCCCGGGGTTGACCGTCATATGAGTGGCATGGTAACGACATTCTCACGTTTGGAGAAGGTAATTCTGGAAGGCGGCGGTTGATGCGGTTCACGTTCACCCACCCGATGCACAGCCACCCCTATAACCCGGAGCTCGTCACCGGGGCGGGTATCGCGACGGTCGCGGCGGCGGCGGAGGCGGCGGGGTTCCATGGCTTCGGGTTCACCGACCATCCGGCGCCGTCGCAGCGGTGGCTGGAGTCCGGCGGACATGATGCGGTGGACCCGTTCGTGGCCATGGGGTTCGCCGCGGCGCGGACGACGACGCTGCGCCTGATCCCCAACATCGTGGTGCTGCCCTACCGCAACCCGTTCGTGGTGGCGAAATCCGGTGCGACGCTGGACTTTCTCTCCGATGGCCGGTTCACCCTCGCCGTCGGTGTCGGCTACCTGAAACGTGAGTTCGCCGCGCTCGGTGTCGAATTCGACGAACGGGCGGCGCTGTTCGAGGAGGCGCTGGAGGTGATCCGCGGCATCTGGACCACCGACGACTACTCGTTCGAGGGCAGGCACTTCTCCGCCAAGGGCATCACCGCGCATCCGCGTCCGGTGAGCAAGCCGCATCCGCCGATCTGGATCGGCGGCAACACGGCCGCCGCCCGGCAACGGGTCGCGACGTTCGGTGACGGCTGGTGCCCGTTTCCCGCGCCCGCCGTCCTCGCTCAGACCGCCCGTACCGCGGCGCTGGACTCGGTTGACGCGCTCGCCGACGGCATCGCCGATCTGCGGCGGCGCTGCGACGCCGCGGGCCGGGACTGGTCCGGTATCGACATCACCTTCAGCAACCTCGGCGGCGGGTCGCCCGGCGACGACGACTTCAATGCCGACGCCTACATGTCCGGGCTGGAAAAGCTTGCGGCGGTTGGCGTCACATGGGTGCAGGTGCAGGTGCCCGGAGACAGCCTGCAGCATGCGGTGGACGCGATCGGACTGTTCGGCAGCTCTGTCATCGCGTCCGGATGAGGCTCAGGCGTACGCGGTGACGCGCCCGACGAGTGCGACCTCACCGTCGGCGCCGACGGCTTGCGCCTCGGCGACGCCACTGCGCCTTCCGACGCGCAGAGCGGTCCCCACGTAACGTGACTCGCCGCCGCTGACGAATTGGCGTAGATAGTTCACCCGCAGCGATGCGGTTCGCAGCGGCGCGTCGGCGCGGTCGGCATTGAGGACCGCCGCGGCCGCCAGCTCGAGACCTGCGGCCGAAACTCCGCCGTGCACGATGCCGAGGCTGTTGTTCAGCACCGAATTCTCGCGCTGCCGGAGCACGTTCGCGTCGTCGACGTACAGCGCCATGATCTCGCGAAGTTCCGTCGGGCGCTGACCGTCGACCGCCGGCGGCCATTCCTGGGGGAACTCGCCGGGGTGGTTGATGTACACGGACCGGACCGTCCCGATGCCGATCACCGCGTCGCCGACGGTGATCTCGCAGCTGCCGAGCGCAGTCGAGCCCCGGCTTCCCGTCGGTCGAGCGGTCGCGACCGCCACCGCCTCCGGGTTGTCCGCGACGACGTCAAGAGCGTTCGGGGTGAGCTCCAGGGTCAACTCGCTGGACACCGTCCACTCATCGGACGCCCGACGATAGTGGTTGACCAGGCCAGCAGCGTGGTCGACCAGCACCGCCAACGGTCCGACGGTCGGGGCTCCGGTCAGCGGATTGACCAGGCCGGCCAGCGGCATCGAGCTGACGAACGGATCGGCGCTGTCCACGATCGGCGCAATGCCGAATCGGCCGAGTGCGGTGTTCGGCGGATAGGCGACTGGTGCTTCGGTCACTTCAGCACCCGCCGCGACACCTTCCCGACGACTCGTCGGATCCGATCGGAGATGTACACCGCCACAAGGCCGTTGAACACGTCTTCGCGCAGCCGGGTGAGCGTCGAGCTGGTGAAGAGCCACCGTCCGTCGACCTTCTCGTAGGTCTCGGTGTAGTGGCCGTAGCCGCGGAGATTCACCCCAGGCCCGAACCGGACCACATCCTCCAGTGCCCACACGCCGCGCGCGGTCGTCGGGGACGTCAACTCGATCTCCGGCGCGTGCACCTGGTGGACGGTCGCCTGGTTCCGCAGGCCCTTGCGGGTGAAGGCGACGAACTCGTCGGCGCCGCGGATGACCTTGCCGCCTGCCGGCGATGTGTCGCTGAGGAAGTCGTCGGCGAAGAGGGCACGCCATGCCTGCCAGTCCTTGGTGTCGAGCAGCCTGCAGTAGCGGGCCTTCAGTTGTTTGATCGCCTCGATCTCGAGCAGGGTGGCGCTGTCGTCCATGGCGATGAGGGTGACAGTGCGGGCGTGCTTTGTAAAGTTAGGCGTTGATGGCCGGTCTCGATCCAGCCGCTGCGAAGGAACCTGCGGTTGTCCGCGTCGTCCGACGTACCCGCCCGGGATGACGTGAGATTTCGCAAATGCGCATGGGTGGGCTCATGCCAGACTCGTCCCGTGGCCTCGGAGCTGTCGCCCCTGGTGCTGTTGCACGGTCTGTCAATGTCAGACAGCGCATGGCGAGAAACCGTCCCGCTGGTTGCTACCCACCACGAAGTGTTCACACCGAACGCCCTCGGTCACCGTGGTGGGCCGCCCATAGAACGACGTCCAGTAACGATCTGGGACGTCATCGACGCGGCGGAAGGCTATCTCGATGAGCACGGTCTGGAGCAGCCGCATTTGGCTGGCAATTCCATGGGCGGATTCGTAGCGCTGGAATTGGCTCGGCGCGGCCGGGCGAAGTCGGCCTCCGCGTTCTCGCCAGCTGGGCTGTGGACGGATGCGCTTCGGGATCGGGTCATGAAGAGGGGGAGACGCATCGCGGCAATGGCCCAAATCACGCGCGGCATTACCCCTCTGGTGATGAAGTCGCCGCGCCTGCGTCGACGAGCCATGCGCGACCTGGCGTGGCATGGCGATCGGATCAGCGCCGCGCGAGCCGTCGAGGTCGCCAATGACGCTTTCGGATGCAGCATCATTCACGAGATCCTGCGCAACGGTGACGAACAAGTCGTAGCGATGGACCCGCTGCCATGCCCGATCACGATCGCGTGGCCGGAAAACGACACCGTGCATCCCGTCGCGCTGTACGAAACCACCGTTAAGGAGCGCCTACCCGGAGCGGTGTTCACCATCCTGCCCGGCGTCGGCCACGTGCCAATGCTCGACGATCCGGAGCTTGTGGCGCGGACCATCCTCGCCGCCACAGGCGCAGCGAAGGGCTACGCACCCAAGAGCACCGAATTGGTCCGACTCCGCTTGGGTCCTCGCGACTACAAGGACCACAAAATGGCAGACCTGCGCGAGATCGATTTCAGTCTGCGGAGTGTGCTGCAGGATGCCGTTAACGCAGCTTCAGCCGAAAGACGGGGATATGACGACCAATGGCCGCCGTCTTGACGCGATAGTCGCCGTAACCCGCGTAGACCTGCTCGGCAAGCCCATATAGGCGCGCATACTCGTCTGGATCGGTGACCTCTGTCGCCACGAATTTCTCGTCGCCGAGTTGGCATTCGGGGTGCGCCTTCAGGTTGTAATGCCACTGCGGGTTTTTGGATCCTCCGCCGTATGAGGCGATCAGTATTGGATCGGGTCCATCGTGGAAGTAGGTGAGCTGGGTCTCTCGCGGCTGACCCGACTTGGCACCTGTGGTCATGAGCGGGGCAGACGCGACCGTGCCCAAGATTGAGGGATAGCGCCCGCCGGTTGCACGGTATAACCATGGGTCGATGCGAGGGGCAATACGGAGTCCGTAAGCCAGCCCGAGACGAGTGCGCCCGAAGCGGACGGAGGCCCTATACAAGGGGCCGCGTTTCTTGTTCGGATCGACGTAATGCAGCGGCATGCACGGACCATACCGAGCATCACACTGCGGGTGGACCGGTACGGCAACGTCATCCGCCCGGCTAAATGATGAGGGGGCACGTTCGGCGAGCGGCTAGGCCACGCCGTGGGCACTCGCCGACGTGGCTCGTCGCGCTACGCTCGCGTTCCCTTTTCTGAACCAGCCGGCGAGCGATGTCGTTGAGCGAACGACCGTGCATCTCGAACAACGAGATGAGATCGATTGCGTCGCCGCCGATCTCTTTGGCGATGAACAACCCGTCGGCGCCCGCCATCGCATAGGTCGCCAGCTGGTGGACGTCGGCGTCGGTCAGTTCGGGCATGAGCTCGCGAAAGAAATCCGACAGTTGCCGATACGCCTGATCGCGGACCTGAAGGAACATCGTCCGGGCTCGCGGTTCCTCCGGGCGGCGTTCCAGGGTGAGCATCAGGCCGAGCCGAATGAAGTCGGGGGAGTCCAAGAACGCCTTGGCTGTCTGGGCCCCCACGCCTATAACCCGTTCCTCGCTGGTGGCGTCCCGTGGGATCTTCGATGCCGCCGTCAACCAGACGCCGAAGCTGCGTTCGATCACCGCGGCGATCAGGTCGTCCTTGTCTTTGAAGTGCCAGTAGATCGAGCTCGCAGGCAGGCCGCACTTCTTGCTGACCAGCGCGATGCTGGTGCCCTCGTAGCCACGTTCCGCGGCGATCTCCGTGGCTGCGTCGAGGATGCGTCCACGCGACAGCTCGCCGTCCGCTCGCTTGCGACGTGGCTTCGGTGCCTTGTCCGCCATCTGCGCTCCTGGACTCGGGTCTTGACTCCGTAGTGATCACTACAGTACCGTAGCGATCGCTACAGGGCAAGTCCCTCGACGGATGAGAGCGAACTCGTGAGCACTACAGACACCTATGACGTGGCGGTGATCGGCTACGGCCCGACCGGCGCCACCGCCGCGAATCTGTTGGGCCAGCGAGGCCTGAAAGTGCTCGTCATCGAGCGTGACCCTGACGTCTACAGCCGCGCGCGGGCGATCTCCACCGACGACGAGGTCATGCGGGTGTGGCAGTCGGTCGGCCTGGCCGAGCGACTGCAGCAAGGCATGCTGCCCGACCGTCCGTTGAACTTCGTCGACGCCGACGGCGTGCCGTTCATCGACCTGAAGATCACCTCGCGCGGGACCGGGCATCCGCCGCAGCAGTTCCTGTATCAGCCGGCGGTCGATCATGTGCTGCGCGAGGGCGTGGCCCGTTTCGCGAACATTGACATACTGCTCGAGCACGAATGCGTGCGGGTACTGACCAAGGGCGACAAGGTCGAACTGATGCTGGCCGACCTTCGCACCGACACCTTCAAGCGGTTCCGCGCGTCGTATGTCATTGCCGCCGACGGCGGTTCGTCACCGACCCGCGGACTGTTGGGTGTCGGCTATTCGGGCCGCACCTACACAGAGCGTTGGGTCGTCATCGACACCAAAGTACTCAAGGAGTGGGACGCCCACGACCGACTGCGGTTCCACTGCAACCCATCTCGTCCTACCGTTGACTGCCCGACGCCGCTCGGCCATCACCGCTGGGAGTACCCGGCTCGCACGGATGAGGATGAGCAGAGCCTGCTGCGCGATGAGAACATTTGGAAGGTTCTCAACGATCAGGGCATCACCGAAGAACACGTCAAGATCCTGCGCGCCGTCATCTACAGCCACCATGTGCGCGTCGCCGACCGCTGGCGCGTGGGACGCGTCTTCCTGGCCGGGGACGCGGCGCATGCGATGCCGCCGTGGATCGGACAGGGCATGTCCGCCGGTGTGCGCGACGTGGCCAACCTGTGCTGGAAGCTTGCGGCCGTCATCAACGCACAGGCACCGGACTCGCTGCTCGACTCCTACCAAGCCGAACGCAAACCGCACGTCACCGAGGTGACGCGCCGTGCGTGCTTGACCGGCCGGATCATCACCGAGCGCAACCGCATCGTCGCCTCGATTCGCAATCACGTCTTCCGTGCGATGTCTCGACTGCCGGGTATGGACGCCGCTCTCGTGAAGATGACGTGGATTCCCGACGCCCGATACAAGGAGGGCTACTTCGCCGGCAGCCAACGCGCCGTTGGCTGGCAGATCCCACAACCCTGGGTGACCGACGACGCGGGCGCCACGGTGCGTCTCGACGACATCCTCGGCGGGCAGTGGGCCATTCTGCACACCGGCATACCGCCGTCCGGCACGCAGGTCTGGACCGAGCTCGGCGTCCCGGCTATCCGCGTGAGCGATCCCACTCTCACCCGGTGGCTGCGTCGCAAGAAAGCATCCGCAGTCGTTGTGCGCCCCGACGGATTCATCTACGCCGCAACCGAATCAGGGCAGGCACTGCCAGCACCTCCTGCCATCCACCCGCAACGAATTGGAGTATCCGCATGACCGCCGCAAATCTCACCGAACAAACCGTCACCGTAGGCGGAAAGCCGATCTTCGTCGCCGAAAGCGGCAGTGGCCCAGCTGTGGTCATGCTGCACGGCGGCGGCCCGGGCGCATCCGGGGTGTCGAACTACTCGCTCAACATCGATGCGCTCGCACAGCACTTCCGGGTCATCGTCCCTGACATGCCGGGCTATGGCCGCTCGGACAAGCACATCGATCACAGCGATCCGTACGGCTATCTCGCCGACATGATTCGGGGTTTGCTCGACGCACTTGATGTCGACAAAGTGCATCTGATCGGCAACTCCTATGGCGGTGCCGCGGCGCTACGCCTTACCTTGGACACGCCGAAGAGCGTCGGCAAGCTCGTGTTGATGGGCCCCGTCGGCATCGGGACAACGCGCGCTTTCCCGACCGCCGGCATAAGGAACCTGCTGTCGTACTACGGCGGCGAGGGCCCCAGCCGGGACAAGCTCGCGGCGTTCATCCGCACTTACCTTGTGTACGACGGTGCTTCGGTGCCCGACGACCTGATCGAGCTGCGCTACCAAGCATCCATCGATCCCGAGGTGGTGGCGAACCCACCGGCGCGCATGCCTTCGGGGCTCACCGCGCTGCGCACCCTGTGGCGGACGGACTTCACTCGCGACCCCCGGCTCAAAGACTTGCAGACGCCGACACTGGTGCTGTGGGGTCGTGACGACAAGGTCAACCGACCTGCCGGCGGGCCGATGCTGCTGAACACCATGGCGAACGCCGAACTGGTGATGACGTCGCACACCGGCCACTGGATGCAGTGGGAACGTGCCGACCTTTTCAACGAACTTGTCACCGAATTCCTCAGCCCCGATTCGAGACTCGCGCATGGCTGACATCTTCGGCAACGTGCACCTGGGCTACATGGTCATCGAGACCGACAAGTTCGCCGAGTGGCGGCGCTTCGGCCGCGACGCCATCGGCATGCACCTCGACGAAGCCCTCAGCGACGTCATACGATTCCGGCTCGACGACAACGAATGCCGCTTTCTGCTGCATCGCGGACCGGCCGAAGATGTCACCACCCTCGGCTGGCAACTCGATGATCACGCGACGTTCGACGAGGTGGTCTCTCGTGTCACCCGGCACGGTGTGCCCGTCACCGAGTGCACCGAAGAAGAGGCCGGGCTGCGGGGTGTTGAGCGCCTCGTCCGGTTCTCCGGTCCCAACGGTCTGGCGCAGGAGGTCTTCACGAAGGCCACCATCAGCGACACGCCACTGGACATGTGCTCCGCGGGCGGATTCGTCACAGGCGAGGGCGGGATCGGACACGTTGCGATCGCATCGAAGAAGCCCCACCAGATGCGCGGCTATTACGACACCGTGTTCGACGCCCGGCTGTCGGATTACATCGACGAAACGATGAGCGGACTGAAGGTCAAGATCCGGTTCCTGCGGGTGAACGAGCGCCATCATTCCGTCGCGATCGCAGCGGTGAACCGGTTGCCCGTCAACCCGATTCGTACCCGTGTCCAGCATGTCAACGTTCAGGTCGCAGACCTCGACGATATGACCGCTTCCTATGAGCGGGTCAAGGAACTGGGCTTCGACATGGCGCTGGCCGTGGGTCAGCACACCAACGACAAGGAGCTGTCCTACTACGCGATGACGCCCTCGGGCTTCGAATGGGAGGTCGGCTGGAACCCGATCGTCGTCGACGAAACTACTTGGGAGCCAACCACATATCAGGGCATCAGCATCTGGGGTCACACCCCTGAGGGACAGACGATCGTCGACAAGCTCGCACAGTTCAAGAACGGCGCCCGATCACTGTTGCACCGCGAGGACGACATCCCGTCCCTTGCAGGCGCAGGAATCGCCGACAATTGAGAACGACGCTGCCCGCACGGCGATCGTCGTCCGCGGCGCTGCGTCGCTCCGCGCTCGTCCTACCCGCCCGCATCACCGTCCGGTCCGGGCGGACGATACGTCGCGCCCGCGTCAGAGCCACGCAAGTGCAGTTCCTCGGCGGTGCGCAGGACCGTACTGAATCCAAACGCACGGGCGAACGCCTCTGCGCGGTCCAGGTCCGGCTTCTCGAATTCCAACCATGCGATGTCAACGATCTTGATGACTGGGTTCGTCGACCGTCCGGGAAGCTCACCCCGTAGCGCCCCCTGCTCGCTGTGCACGTCGTTGTGGGCGCCGATTGTGCTGCTCACAATGCCTCCTTCCAGAAGTTGACGAAATCGTCACATACCTCACGAGCCATCATCAAGCGTTTCTGACGAAATCTTCAAAACTGACAATCTCTGCTACCGTGGGTATGTGACC
The DNA here is from genome assembly GCA_963716505.1 of uncultured Actinomycetota bacterium. GTDB lineage: Bacteria > Actinomycetota > Actinomycetes > Mycobacteriales > Mycobacteriaceae > Mycobacterium. The sequence goes on along the minus strand of CAVQTL010000018.1, from coordinate 125,372 downwards.
GACCCCGCAGAGGCACCCGTCAACCGTTTGGAGAGGCGCAAGCAGCGCACCCGCGCCGCGCTGATCAAGGCGGCGCAGACCTTTATCGCGGCGGGCAAGGTCAACGTCCCGATCCTCGAGATCACCCAGGCCGCCGATGTCGGGATGGGTTCGTTCTACAACCACTTTGAAAGCAAGGAGCAGTTGTTCGACGCCGCCGTTGCCGAGGTGCTCGACGCCCACGGTGCGTTGTTGGATCAGCTGACGATCCCGCTGGACGATCCCGCCGAGACGTTCGCGTGCAGCTTCCGGTTGACTGGCAGGCTGTTTCGAAGGCGTCCGCAGGAGAGCCAGATCTTGCTGGCGAACGGGATAGCGCTGCTGTCGTCGGATCTCGGCTTGGCGCCGCGCGCATTGCGCGACATCAAGGCCGCCGTCGGGGCCGGCCGGTTCACAGTTGACGACCCGGAGCTCGCTCTTGCGGTCGCCGGCGGTGCGCTGCTCGGCCTCGGCAACCTGCTGCGCAATCAGCCCGACCGCGACGACGCGGCCGCCGCCGACTCAGTGACCGAAGACGTGTTGCAGATATTCGGCTTGTCCGCCGACGAAGCACACGAGATCTGCACCGAACCGCTGCCGGACATCGACGGTCTGACGCGGCCCGACTCGGCGGCGTGAGGCCTCCGTGCGCTCCGCTGCCGCGACCCACGGAGGAGCAATAGTGTGAACCTTGCCGAGTATGACGCCTTGAGCTTCGACTGCTACGGGACACTCATCGACTGGGAAGCCGGGCTCGCATCGGTTCTCGTTCCATGGGCCCGCGCGGCCGGTCTCAATGTCACCACTGAGGAACTGCTGATCGCCTACGCCGAGAGTGAAGAGCGCGTGGAAAGAGAGAGCCCCACCGCGTTGTATCCCGCGATCCTTGCCGAGTCATTCCGCCGAGCCGGCGCAAGGCTGGGTGCGGATGTGTCCGGCGAGTGGGCCGACAAACTCGGCGCGTCGGTGCCTTCCTGGCCGGCGTTCCCCGACTCGGCCGACGCCTTGGCGTCGTTGGCCGATGACTACAAATTGATCATCCTCAGCAACGTGCACCGAGAAGGGTTCGCCGGCAGCAACTCTCGACTCGGTGTCGCGTTCGACAAGATCATCACCGCCGAGGACGTCGGTGCCTACAAGCCGGCCGCGAACCATTTCGAAGCGCTCGAGGCTGCGCTCGTCGAGCTCAGTGTGCCGCGTGAGCGGCTGCTACATGTCGCGCAAAGCCTGCACCACGACCACGTTCCCGCGAAGCGCCATGGGCTGGCGTCGGTGTGGATCAACCGCCGCCACAACCAGCCCGGTTGGGGTGCGACGCCCGAGCCGACGGAGGAATTCAGCTACGGCCTGGAGTTCCCGTCCATGGCGGCATTCGTCGCGGCCGCGAGGGAGAGTCAGCAGAGCTGACCAATAGGCGCCGCCACCGGGCTAATGTGAGGCAGGTCACATCGATCGAATGCACCCGCGTTCCGATATCGAAAGGCCTCGTCACATGAGCATGCTCAGCTCCTCCCCGACAGGAATCTTCCGCCGCAAGCCGGTCGATGAGGTCGAGCCGGAAGATCTGAAAGAGGGCGGCGGCCTTGAACGCGTGCTGGGGCTGTGGCAGCTCACCGCCATCGGCATCGGTGGGATCATCGGTGCAGGCATCTTCTCTCTCGCCGGAGCGGTGGCGAGTGAAAAGGCCGGGCCAGGAGTGCTGTTGTCGTTCCTGGTCGCCGGGGTGGCAAGCGCGTGCGCTGCGCTTTCGTATGCAGAGTTCGCGGGAATGATCCCGAAGGCCGGCTCGGCATATACCTACGGCTACGTCGTCCTTGGCGAGGGCGTCGGCTGGTTCATCGGTTGGGACCTGCTGCTCGAGTACACCGCCATTGTCGCCGTCGTCGGCATCGGTATCTCCGGCTATTTCGGCTTCCTCGTCGAACAGCTCGGGCTGAACTTGCCCGAGTGGATGCTCGGAGCGCCGGGCAGCGACCCCGACCAGCCGGGCCGCGTGGTCGACCTGTTTGCGCTCCTGCTGTGCCTGTTGATCGCCTTCATCCTGACCCGCGGCGTGCGCAGCGCCGCTCGCATCGAGACGCTCTTGGTCTGGCTCAAGGTCGGTGTCGTCGTCCTGATCGTCGGGCTCGGCGTCTTTTACGTGAACACCGACAACTACACGCCGTTCCTGCCGTTCGGCTGGGCCGGGGTGTTCGCGGGCGCGTCAGTGGTGTTCTTCGCCGTCTTCGGGTACGACGCGATGAGCACAGCGGCCGAGGAGTCCACGGAGTCGCGAAAGCTTCTGCCGAAAGCGATCATCTACTCGCTGGCGATCTCGATGGTGCTCTACGTCCTGGCCTGCCTGGTGCTGACCGGGATGGTCAAGTACAGCGAGGTGGACCCGGAGTCGGCTTTCGCGCAAGCCTTCGAAAGCGTTGGGCTGCCGTGGATCGCGACCTTGATCTCGGTCGGTGCCATCCTCGGGATCGCGACGGTGATGTGGACGTTCATGTTTGCCGTGACCCGGGTGTGGTTCTCGATGTCCCGTGACGGGCTGCTACCCAAATGGTTCGCCGCCGTCGACACCAAACACCACGTGCCGGTCCGTGTCACGTGGATCGTGGGCATCGGCTCGGGCCTTATCGCCGGCTTCCTGCCGATCGCGGAGGCCGCCGAGCTGACCAACATCGGAATCCTGCTCGCGTTCGCCGTCGTGTGCAGCGCGGTCATTGTGCTGCGCTACCGGTCGCCCGAGATCGAACGTGGTTTCAAGACTCCCGGCATGCCGATCATTCCGCTCATCGGGGTGGCGTCGTCGATCTGGCTGACGACTTACCTCACGACGACCACCTGGGTCCGGTTCGCGGTCTGGCTGTTGATCGGGCTGACGATCTACGCGACCTACAGCTACCGCCATTCGCACCTGAATATAGCCAGGCCACGGTAGGTGACTAAGCCACGATTTCCTTGCGCGAATCGACTGCGGTCAGCGCGCGATTCAAGCCAAATCTGCGATCTCACCGCAGAGTCAATGCGCAGCTTGATCCTCGGCGATTTGCATCCCGCCCGGCATCCGGGCTTTCATGGCTAGTTATGCCTGAGTTGGATCGTCGAAGCATGATGTATTTATCCGGGATCGGTCTGCTGTCAGCGCTGGTCCCGGTTCCGACCGCCCGCGCTGCAGAGTCGTACGTTTTCGAGGACAACTTCGACGGACCGGCCGGCTCCGCCCCCGATGGTTCGAAGTGGATGATTTCGAAGGCCCGCGAGACGATGCAGGACCCGACGTTCTGGGAGTTGCCCGAGAACGTCGGCCAGTACCGCGACGATCGCAGGAACGTGTTCCTCGACGGCAAGTCCAACCTGGTCATCAAGGCGTTCAAAGACGGCAATACCTACTACGGTGGCAAGATCAACACCAGGTGGGAAGGCGGAATCGGCCACACCTTTGAAGCTCGGATCAAGTTGGATTGCCTGACGCCCGGGGCCTGGCCCGCTTTCTGGTTGTCCAGCGACGCCGACGGCGAAATCGACCTCGTCGAGTGGTACGGCAACGGCAAGTGGCCGTCGGCGACCACCGTTCACACAAAAGCGAACGGCTCCGAGTGGGCAACGCAGAACATCGCAGTGGACAGCGCGTGGCACACCTGGCGAGTCCAGTGGGATGACGCGGGCATGAGCTTCTGGAAGGACTACGTCGACGGGGCGCAGCCGTACTTCACCGTCCCGGCGAACTCGATGGCGGATTGGCCGTTCAACAACCCGGGCTACAAAGTGTTTCCGATCTTGAACCTTGCGATCGCCGGGTCCGGCGGCGGTGACCCCGGTCCGGGGAAGTATCCCGCACAGATGCTCGTCGACTGGATACGCGTCTGGTAGTGATTTCGGCGTGATTTCCAGCGCCCAGCGCAGGTTTTCACGCCGAAATCGCTAGAAGGCGGACTCGGGCAGCGCCATGATGTCGTCGTCGATGTCCTCGACGATCGAGCGCACCGCGGTGAGGTTGGGCAGCATGTTCGACGCGAAGAACGCCGCCGTGGCGATCTTGCCCCGGTAGAAGTCTTCGTCCTTGCCCTCGGCAAGCGCTGCGGTCGCCACATTGGCCTGCACGAGCAGTCGCCATCCGATAAGCAGGTCTCCGACGGCGAGCAGGTACCGCACCGACGCCAGCCCGACCTTGTAGATCTCCGTGGGGTTTTCGGATGCGGACATCAAATACCCGGTCAGGGTGGCCGTCATCGCCTGCACATCTTCCAGCGCCGTGCGAAGCTGCTCGGCCTGCTGCTTCAGGCCGGCGTCGCAGCTGTCGATGGTGTCGCTCACCTGCGATGCCACATGGGCCAGCGCCTGTCCGTGGTCGCGCACGATCTTGCGGAAGAAGAAGTCCATCGCCTGGATGGCGGTGGTGCCCTCGTACAGCGAATCGATCTTCGCGTCGCGGATGTACTGTTCGATCGGGTAGTCCTGCAGGAAGCCCGATCCGCCGAACGTCTGCAGCGACTCGGTGAGGATCTCGTAGGCGCGTTCGGAGCCGACTCCCTTGACCACCGGCAGCAGCAGGTCGTCGACACGGTGCGCCATCTTGGGATCTGCACCCGAAACCAGTTGTGCGACATCGTCGTTCTGGTGCGCGGCCGCGTACAGGTAGAGCGAGCGCAAACCCTCGGCGTACGCCTTCTGCGTCAGCAGGCTGCGCCGCACATCCGGGTGGTGCATGATCGTCACTCGCGGTGCGGCCTTATCGGTCATCTGCGTCATGTCGGCGCCCTGAACACGGGTCTTGGCGTAGTCCAGCGCATTCAGGTAACCGGCCGACAGCGTCCCCGTCGCCTTAATGCCGATCGTCATCCGCGCGTGTTCGATCACCGTGAACATCTGCGCGATCCCCTTGTGTACGTCGCCGACGAGATAGCCCACCGCGGGGACGCCGTGCGCGCCGAAGGTCAGCTCGCATGTTGGGGAGGACTTCAGGCCCATCTTGTGCTCGAGTCCGGTCGCGAAAACACCGTTGCGCGGGCCGATTTCGAGGGTCTCCGGGTCGAAGAGATACTTCGGCACATAGAACAGGCTGAGTCCCTTGGTGCCAGGGCCCGCACCCTCGGGCCGGGCCAGCACCAGATGGAAGATATTCTCGGCGGTATCGCCGACATCGCCGCCGGAGATGAACCGCTTCACGCCCTCGATATGCCACGTGCCGTCCGGTTGGGCGATCGCCTTCGCCCGCCCCGCCCCGACGTCGGAGCCGGCGTCCGGCTCGGTCAGCACCATGGTCGCCACCCAGCCTCGTTCCAGACCCTTTGCCGCCCAGCGGATCTGCTGTTCGTTGCCTTCTGCGGCCAGCGAGTGTGCCATCGCGGGGCCCAGCGCCCACCAGAAGGCGGCCGACGGGTTCGCGCACACCAGCATCTCGTTGATCGCCCACGTCAACGCGGCGGGCGCGGCAACACCGCCGACTTCCTCGGCGAGACCGATGCGCCACCATTCGGCGTCCTTGACGGCCTGAACGGACTTGGCCAATTCGGCGGGCACAGAGATGGTGTGCTGCTCCGGGTCGAACACCGGCGGGTTGCGGTCGGCGTCGGCGAACGATTCTGCGACGGGACCCTCCGCGAGGCGCGCGACCTCGCCGAGCATGGTGCGCACCGTGTCGCTGTCGAGATCGCCATAGCCGCCCGAGTCGAGAACCGCAGACAGGTTCAAGACCTCGAACAGGTTGAACTCGATGTCACGTACGTTGGCGATGTAGTGGCCCAAGGCATTTCCCTTCAGACTTGCGAACTGCAGGAAAGTGTCCCTGACCAGGGAAAACGTACGCAAGCGTAACTTACGGTGACGCAACCGTAGGGAGCGAGGTCGAGCAGGGGAGTGTGACGCGCGTCACACCCGGGGCAGCTCAGCGACGACGTCTGCGCGAGTGGCGTCGAAGCTGAAATACCCCTTGATGGGCAGGGTTTCGGGCAACGGGTCGCCGTAGCTCCATGCGACGTCGTCGACGACGGTGTCACCGATGACGGCAGACCAGTACGTCGCGTAGCCCTTGTAGTTGCAGTAGCTGCTCGTGGTCGAACGATGCAGCAGGTCGGTGCGCACATGCGACGGGTCGACATAGAGAACAGGCGCGAGCGCGGTTTCGAACACGACCATCGTGTCGGACGTGTCGACCAGCGTTGTGCCCGCCACGTCGACCCGGAGTGCACGGGTCGTCGGTCGGCAGTCGACCCGGTGATACGGGTTCGGCGGGTAGTGGACTAGCTCGCGGCCCTCCTCGATCCACGTGTCCACCGCGTCCCAGGGCACCTGCACATAGCCCGGCGCCTCCGCGACAGGATCGTGTGGAAGCTCGCCGACCGCGTCGGCCGGAAAAGCGAAGCTCAGCGGATGGCCTGCGCGGTGCACCAGTAGTGCCTGCTCGGTGTCGATGACCGGGACGCCGTCGCGCAACGCCTGAATGCGCCGCGGATGCGGCTCGACGAACACCACGCCGTCGGGCAGCGGCGGCGAGAACCAGCCGGCGGGGTCCTCACTCAGCGGACCGCGACCGGTGACAAGACTCATCGCCACAGCTTTACAAAGGCCGGACCGACCGCCACGCCCCGGGTGGAACTTTCCCCGAAGTCGCCTGCCGCGTCGACAGAAGGAGTGCAATGGCGGGTACACAGGTCGGGGCCGTCGACGAACGGGGTGGGCGTGAAGCGACTTAACGGTGTGGACGCGTTGATGCTGTACACCGAGACGCCGGAAATCCACATGCACACACTCAAGATCGGTGTGCTGGATGTTTCCGACGTCGGCGGATACGACTTCGACCTGTTCCGCGCCGTCGCGTTCCCTCGGCTGCAGGCGATGGCGCCGCTTCGCTACCAACTCGTCGACATCCCGATGAAGCTGCACCATCCGATGTGGGTGCTCAACGACCACATCGACTTCGACTATCACGTACGCCAGGCCCGGGTGCCCGCGCCAGGCGGCCGCCGCGAACTGGACCAGCTGATCGGCGAGATCGCCAGCACCCCACTTGACCGCAATCGTCCGCTCTGGGAGATGTATGTCGCCGAAGGCCTGACCGACGACCGCATCGCGATCATCCACAAGGTCCACCACGTGCTGGCGGACGGTATGGCGTCGGCCAACCAGATGGCCATGGCGATTGCGGCCGACGGGCCGACCGGAGTGGTCGGAATGTTCGAAGAACCCGATATCGCCAGGACCAGTCCCGCGCTGCTGCGGGCGGCCGCACGCGACCATGTCGGTCTCATCCGCAAGCTGCCCCGCCTGGTGAACGAGACGGCGACCGGGGTGTCCCGGGTCAGGCGGCGCTCCAAGGAGCGTGGCGAGCACCCCGACATCGCGAAGAACTTCGCCCCGCCGGACTGCTTCATCAACCACGTGGTAACGCCGGGGCGCCGGTTTGCGACGGCGCCGCTGGCGCTGGCCGACGTCAAGGAGACGGGCAAGCATCTCGGCGTCACCATCAACGACATGGTGCTTGCGATGGCGGCCGGGGCGCTGCGTAAGCTGCTGCTCCGCTACGACGGCAAGGCCGACGCGCCGCTGATCGCCGGTGTGCCGATCAGCACCAATCCGTCACGGGATCGGTTGGCGGGCAACGAGTTCACGTACATGACGCCCTCGCTGGCCGTCCACATCGACGACCCGCTGGAGCGGGTCCGGCTGGCTTCGGCGGCGTCCGGCATCGCCAAAGAGAACAACCAACTGCTCGGGCCGACGCTGCTGCCCGCGTGGCTGTCCTATCTTCCGCCGTCGCTGGCGCCGTCATTCTTCCGCGCGCAGGCCAGGCGCCTCGAGTCGGCGAGCGTCTTCAACCTGACAATTTCCAACGTCCCCGGTCCACGGGAGCGCGGCGTCATCGAGGGTGCGACGGTCAGCGAGATCTATTCGGTGGGGCCGGTGGTCAGCGGCAGCGGGATGAACATCACCGTCTGGAGCTATGTCGACCAGTTGGCCATCTCGGTGCTCACCGACGACCGCACGCTGGACGATCCGCATGAGGCGACCGATGCGATGCTCGAAGCATTCAACGAAATCCGCGCGGCGGCCGGAATAACCGGCGATCTGAGGCCCGTCGGATCGGTTCTGCCGTTGGCCGCGGCGCGCTGATCTATCTGGTCCAGCCGCGGCGCCGCAGCCACCAGTCGCGTGCGACGACGCCAAGGACCGCCACCGCGAAGGCGATCAGGAAGATGTCCTCGACCTTCCCGACATGGTTGCCGCGCAGCATCGCCAACATGAAAAGGGCGGAGAGGATGCCGCCGATCTGGATCCACTTGTGGTTCTCCTTGGACCAGCCCCATGCCGCCGATGGCACATCTTCGACGTCGACACCGTCGGTCTTGTCCAACTCGGTGCTCACCACGGCTGCTCCTCACGGTCGGGCCTAGCGACATTCTGGCATACGTCTACTACACACGGCCGTAGTGTGGTGCCCCATGGCAGGACAGTTCGACGGGAAGGTCGTCTTCATCACGGGCGCGGCCCGCGGTCAGGGCCGATCGCACGCCGTTCGGTTCGCCGAGGAAGGCGCCGACGTCATCGCGGTCGACCTGTGCGGACAGATCGACAGCGTCGCCTATCCGATGCCCACTCGTGAAGACCTCGACGAGACGGTCAACCTCGTGGAGAAGACCGGTCAGGCGCATCGTTGCCGAGCAGGCCGACGTCAGGGACTTCGAACGGCTCAAGGAGATCGTCGCCGACGGTGTCGCCGAATTCGGCAGGCTCGACTTCGTGTTGGCCAACGCGGGAATCTTTCCGGCGGCAGGGAAGCAGCGGCTCGACATCACGGCGTTCGTTGACGCCGTCGACGTCAACCTGAAGGGCGTGTACTTCACGATCGAGGCCGCGCTTCCCGCGATGTTGAAGCACGGTGAGGGTGGTGCCATCGTCATCACGAGTTCGGCCGCGGGCTTCAAGTCGGTCAGCACCACCTTCGACATGATCAGTCACGGTGCCGCGGGATACACCGCGTCCAAGCACGGTGCGATCGGCGTGATGCGCCATTACGCTACGTCGTTGGCCGAGAAGAATATTCGCGTCAACTCAGTACATCCCGGCGGCGTTGCGACACCGATGATCATCAACGAGGCGATGGGGACGCTCGTCGGCGACCAACCCGAGTTCGGCGAGGCGCAGCGGCCGAAGCTGTCGATGCCGCCGATGGATGTCGCCGAGGTCACCGACGCGATCGTCTACTTCTGTGGCCATTCCGGTAGGCATCTCACGGGCGTCGCGCTGCCGCTGGACGGCGGGCTGACGCTCAAGTGAGTGCGCTGTAGCGGCGTAACGCCTCGGCCCGCTCCGCCTTGTGGTCGACGATCGGGTCGGGATAGTCGTCGTCCTCCAGCTCGGGAATCCAGTGCCGGATGTATACGCCGTCGGGGTCGAACTTCTCACCCTGCGTGGTCGGGTTGAACACCCGGAAGTACGGCGCAGCGTCCGTGCCGGTGCCCGCCGCCCACTGCCAGCCGTGCTGGTTGCTGGCCATATCGCCGTCCACCAGTTGTTCCATGAAGTAGCGCGCCCCCCACTGCCACGGCAGATGTAGATCCTTGACGAGGAACGACGCGACGATCATCCGCACCCGGTTGTGCATCCACCCGGTCTCGGCGAGCTGACGCATTCCTGCGTCGACGATCGGGAACCCGGTCCGTCCGGCCTTCCACACCTCGAACGCCTTCTTCGCCTCGGCGCCGTCGTCGATCTGCATCGAGTCGAACGACTTGTTCCAGTTCCACCATGCGCTGTCGGGCCACTCGCTGAGTACCGCGCCGTAGAAGTCGCGAAATGCCAACTCCCGCAAGTACGCCTGCGCACCCTTGCCACGGCCGAGGTCGGCGGCCATGGTGCGGGGATGGATCGTGCCGAACTTCAGGTGCGCCGACATCCGACTGGTGGCGGGCAGATCGGGCCGGTTGCGGCCGTCGGCGTAATCGGCGAGGTCGTTGTCGACGAACTTCTTCCACTGACGGAGCGCCGCTTTCTCACCCGCGGGCAGTTCGAGTTCCACACCGGCATCGGGGATTTCGATGCCGCCCTTGACGTCGTCGGGATTGATCCAGCCCGCTGATTTCGGCCCCGACGTCGCCGGCGCCCGCCACCCGTGTTTCTGCCATGCGCCGAAGAACGGAGTGAAAACCTTGTACGGTGCGCCATCGCCCTTGACGACCCGGCCGGGCGAGACCAGATACGGCGACCCCGACGCCTCCAGCGGAATGTCGCCGAGTGCATCGCGCACGGCATCGTCGCGGCGACGGCCGAACGGCGAGAAGTCCGCCGACACATGGACGGCGCTGGCGCCGACGGATTTGGCCAGCGCGGGAATTCGCTTCTCCGGCTGCCCACGCGTCACCATCAGCCTGCCGTCGAGGTTGTCTTGAAGTTCGCGAAGCGCGTCGTAGAGGTACTGCAGCCGCCTCGGCCCCGACGACGCCGTCAGCCGCGGATCCAGAACGTAGCAGGCCAGCACCTCGCCGTCGGCCTCTGCGGCGTCCAGCAGCGCAGGCATGTCGCGCAGCCGCAGATCCCGCCGGAACCACAACAGAGTCGGCATTCCATTGATGCTGCCCGAATTTCGCGCTAAAGAAACAAGGGGCATTGCTGACGGAAGGATGACGTATGCAGTTTTGGTCGGGGACCGCGTTCATGGACCCGCTGGAGGCCGTCCCGGTCGCCAAGATGCTCGACGAGGCCGGGTATGACGGCATTCTGTGCTCCGACCACATGATTTATCCACGCGAGCTGTCGTCGCCATACCCGGACTCCGCCGACGGTAAGCCGGGATGGGAGCCGGACACCGCGTGGCCTGACCCGTGGGTGCTCATCGGCGCGATGGCCGCGGTGACCAGTCGGCTGCGGTTCTCCAATGCGATCTACGTCGCGCCCGCCCGCCCTCTCCTCGAGGTGGCCAAATTGGTGGCGACCGCCTCCGTGCTTTCGCAGGGACGGGTGTCGCTGGCGGCGGGCATCGGGTGGATGCACGAGGAATACCAGTTGATGGGCCAGGATTTCGGCAACCGCGGCAGACGGCTCGACGAGATGATCCCCGCGCTGCGGGAGTTGTGGCGAGGCGGCTGGGTGTCGTGGCAGGGCGAGTATTACGAAGTGCCCGAGATGATGGTCGAACCGCATCCGCCTTCGCCCGTGCCGATTCTGTGCGGCGGTGAGTCCGAGGTGGCGCTGCGTCGTGCGGCGCGGCTCTGCGACGGCTGGGTCGGCTACGCGTATGCATGGGACGAGGCGGTCGGCTACGCGCGGCGGCTGAACGAACTGCGCCGGGAGTACGGACGTGAGAACGAGCCGTTCGAGATCGTGCTGGCCCTGCTCGAGCCGCCGTCGGTCGAGGTGTACCGACGCGCCGAGGACGCAGGCATCACCACGGTGATGTGCAGGCCCTGGCTGGGGCAGGACGGCGTCGACAGCTACCGCGAGCCTATCGAACGGTTCGCCGAGGACATCATCCAAAAGTGCAGGTAGGAGTGCCGCACCAACTTGACACTTGTGGTGACACCATAGTGATGTCATCATGACGTCATGGACTTGCAACCGTACGTCGACGGGGTGCGCCACGAGTTGGGCGTCGCGGCCGCCGCGGGCGGCCCCGAAGCGGAGGCGCTCGCGGATCGACTGACCGCGCCGCTCGATTCGGCGATCCGCCTGGCACTGCTCGAAGCGCTGTCCGACGCGGCGCAGGAGATCACCCGCGAGTTGGCACCCCGGTCGGTAGACGTCCGACTGCGGGGTCGTGATCCGGAGTTCACGGTCAGCGCCGCTGTTGAGGACATGCCCGAACCGTCTGCTGCGCTGCCGGAGTCCGACGACGACAGCGGCACGTGGCGGGTGACGCTGCGGTTGCCGGAGAGCTTGCGGGCTTCGGTCGACGCGGCGGCACGCGCCGAAGGGCTGTCGGTGAACGCATGGCTGGTTCGCGCGGTCGCCTCGGCCCTTGGAAGTAAGCGGCACTCGCGTGCGAACACCGACAAACACTTCAGCGGCTGGGTTCGCTGAGTGACCAAACACAAGAATTCGCCGAGTAACCAAACACAAGAAGGAGAAAAGATGCCGAAATTTCCGACACCAGAACCGATCACGGCCACAGTCGAGGTCGTCAGCGGCTCGATCCATGCCGTCGCCACCGACCGCGACGACACCATCGTGAACGTCAGCCCACGGGACCCGGAGCGGGCGTCCGATGTCCGGGCGGCCGAGGGGATGCGCGTCGACTTCCGAAAGGGCACTCTCGTCGTAACGGCGGGAAGGCGTTTCATGTCGATCGGCCGGGGCGGTGCCGTCATCGTCGACATCGAACTGCCGTCGCGTTCACGCCTTCAGGCGTCATCGGTGTCCGCACAGATGCGTGCCGACGGCGAGTTCTCCGACTGCGGGATCTCCACGGTGAGCGGGGACGCAGCCGTGCAGTCGATCGCGGGAGACGTCAAGGTGGACAGCGTTTCAGGCGGGATTTCCGTCGAGAGCCTCACCGGCGTAGCGGCCATTTCGACGGTGTCGGGCGACACCGCGATCGGCAGGCTGGCTGGCGACATCAAGTTCCAAGCTGCCAGTGGTTCTCTGTCAGTGCGGCATCTCGACGGCAATGTCAACGCGCAAACGGCGTCGGGAGACGTCACCGTCGCCGACGCGGCGAACGGTGGTGTCTCGGTGCAGACCGGCAGTGGCGAGATCGAAGTCGGTATCCCCGACGGCACCGCGGCCCAGCTCGACCTGCGGACGCGTTCGGGCGAGGTGCGCAACACCCTGCAACCGACGGACGGTCCTGCCGACAGTGACGAAACGCTGACGGTGCATGTGAGAACTGGCTCCGGCGACATCGTTGTGCAACGCGCGACCGCGGGCGTCGCCGGCTAGCGCTAGCTCACCGGGTCGAACCGGAACACGACCAATTGTCCTGCGAGCGCTTCGAACTCGTCCGGGGTGCCGTCCCGCACGAGTCCGGAGCGTTTCGCGAACCCGACACCGACGGGAACCTGCACCGAGAACTCGCGCAGTATCGGTCGTGACTCGTCGGCGTTCAGCTCGACGATCTTGATCTCTCGCGACCTGCGTCCACGGGACAGCGTGCCCGCACCAGCGGCCCGAGCGTTCGCCGCCCAGTCCGCACCGGGATAGCCGGCGACGGTGTACAAGTCGCCGCGGTAGGTGAACGGTGTCATAGGTGTGCTGCGGGGCTTGCCGGTCTTCCTGCCGGGCACGGTCAGGATCATCGCGGGCCCGGTGCGAACGCCCAGCCGCTGCATCGCCTTCACGACGCGGTTCATCGGCTTGAGGTAGCGGGGTGGCCGAAGGTCTGACATGTCTTGTCTCCTTTGCTAATTGCCGAACAGGTCGCGGTGAGGGTCAATTGCGTCGGCGAAGGTCTGCGGCGGGCGGCCGAGGATCTTCTCCACCTCGTTGGTGACCAATGCGGGCCTGGACACCGTCGCCTCGAGTAACGCCATGTATGCATCGGCGAACTCTGTCGAGAACCCGAGGCCGATGAAGCGCTGACGCACGAGATCGGGTGGCACCTCCTGGTAGCGCAGCGGGCGGCCGAGCACGTCGCCGATGACGTCGACGAGCTCGCTGTTGGTGAGGGCCTGCGGACCGGTCAGCGGGATCTTGCGTCCCAGCAGGTCGTCGCGCAGCAGTGCGCGCACCGCCACCGCCGAGATGTCGGCGTCGACGATGGGCGCCGTCGAGGCCGACGCGTAGGGTCCGCTGACCACATCGCCCGCTCTGATCTGCGGTGCCCACATGCCGATGAAATTGCTGGCGAACACGGTCGGCCGCAGGCTCACCCACTCCAGACCCGAGTCGACGGCGTGCTGCTCGACTTCGGCGTTGCGGTCGCCGCGGAAGCGTGACGGCTGACGCGAGAAGTCGTCGTCGGCGTTGATGGCCGACAGCGCGACCAGCCGTGTGACGCCTGCGCGGCGCGCGAGATCGACGACCGTCGCGAGCTCGTCGCCGAGCGCGCGGGAGTTGAGAAACACCGCGGATGCGCCGTGGATGCCCGCGGCGGCCGATCCGACCACCTCGACGTCGGCGGGAAACTGCGCGGAATCGGGCTGGCGGGTGACGGCCCGTACCTGTGCGCCCGCTTCCGCGAGCTGGTTGACCAGAGGGCGCCCGACGTTGCCGGTTGCGCCAGTGACAAGAATTGTGTTCATGCAATCAAGGACGGGGCGGCAGCCACGAAAGTTACGTCCGGCTCCTGGTAACTTTTCGCGTCCCCGCGTCGTCGTAAGTACATGACCGAATCACCGTCGGTGGAGGCGGCCTGGCGCAGCCATCGCCCCTACCTGGTGAACCTCGCCTACCAGATGCTCGGCGATGTCGGCGAGGCCGAGGACGTCGCGCAGGAGGCGTTCCTGCGGCTCTCGCGAACTGACCTCGACGACATCGACGACGTTCGCGGCTGGCTCACGGTGGTCGCCGGACGGCTGTGCCTCGACCAGCTGCGGTCCGCCCGCGCCCGCCACGAACGCCCCGAGAACGTGGAATCGGACGACGTGGTTGCGGCAACGGCGCCGGACCCGGCCGACCGCGTCACGCTCGACGACGAGGTCCGCGAAGCGATGTTGGACTTGTTGCGGCGGCTGTCGCCCGGTGAGCGAGTGTCGTTCGTGCTGCACGATGTCTTCCAGATCCCGTTCGACGAGATCGCCTCGACCGTGGGTCGGCCCGTGGGCACCTGCCGCCAACTCGCCCGGCGCGCACGGGGCAAGTTCGCCGCGGCGTCACCTCGGCTCACCGACGTCGCCGATGCCGAACATCAGCTCGTCACGGAGAAATTCATCACCGCGTGCGCCAACGGTGACCTCGAAGGGCTGACGGCCGTGCTGGATCCCGCGGTGTGGGGAGTCGGCACCGTACTGGGCGAGGGAGCTCCGCCACCTCAGGTCAACCACGGCCCGGACGCCGTGGGCCACAACCTGCTTCGCTACCTCGGACATGGCGCGACGCTTGTCAGCGGGCCGGTCGGCGAGCCGGTTCTGCTGGCCTTCGCCGAACGGCGGCTGTTCGCCGTCATCGTGCTCACGATGCGGGAGAACCGGGTGTTCAAAATCGAAGCAAGCGTCGACCCGACGGCAGCAGCCCGACCGTAGGAGTTCGGTCGGGCTGCGCCGGCGTATTGAGTTGTGGCCGAATCTAGTTCGCGGGTGGCGTCAGCACGGTGTCGATCATGTACACCTGTGCGTTGGCGGTCGAGACGCCGCCGCACACCACCGACGCATTGTTGACCTTGAGGTTGCTACCCATGCCGGCCACCGTCACATCGGCGCCCTGGACGGTCTTGTGCGTGCCGACCACCTGTGCCGGGCTGGCCTGACCCGGAACCACGTGGTAGGTCAGGATTTTGGTGAGCAGATCCGAGTCGGTCTTCAGCTTCTCGATTGTCGCCGGGTCGAGCTTGGCGAATGCGGCATCGGTCGGCGCGAAGACGGTGAACTCGCTGCCGTTGAGCGTGTCGACCAGATTCACGTTCGGGTTGAGTTGTCCCGACACAGCCTTGGTCAGCGTGGTCAGCATCGGGTTGTTCGAGGCCGCAACCGCGACCGGATCCTGCGCCATACCGGCCACCGAACCTGGCCCTGTCGGTACTTGCTGGGCGTAGGCGGTACACGCGGGCCCGACCAGTTCGGCGGACGCGGTGCCTGCGGTCGTCAGTGACATACCCAGCGCTGCTGCGGCGGCCAGACCCGCGACCGCAACCGTCTGTTTGATGTTCTTCATCTGTTTCTACTCCCTCTGTGTCGGAAGACAGCGGTAGCCGCCTCACTTCTTTTGTTTTCACCAGTCATTCGGAGCAGCCGCGCCCGCGGATGGCTGATGTGGTGAAAAACTTCAGCCGTAGGTGAACGAGAATGCTTGCAGTCCTTTGCTCACCCGCACTTCGAGCTCGCCACGCGCAACAGCATCACCGGACACCAGCTGGTGCGACGTCGGTGCACCGCTGATCGGCACGGTCGTCGTCTCGCCGTTGCTCGTCACCGTCACTTCGCCCTCGCCGCCGGCGACGATGTAGACGTTTTTCGCGTTGTACTTCAGTGCAATCCGCGAGTCGTCCGACTCCGCTGTCGCGCCCTGGAAGTCCAACTTCCAGCGGCCGCGATAGGCGAAACTGTCGTCGGCGAGTTTCATCGGGTAGGAGAAGTCCGCGGTGCCCTCGCTGTACGTGTCGGGACCGCCGTAGTTGACCATCTTGCCGACCCCGAGGTACGTCTCGGGCGTCTGACCGGCAGCGGGCGTCTCGTCGGCGGAATCAGTCGGCGGGGGCAACTGCACATCGGGATCGGCGTCGACAAGCAGTTCCCTGATCAGGTTCTCGGTGACGGCATAGTCGCCCTCGCCGAATTTGATATGGCGCACAGTGCCGTTCGCGTCGATCAGATACTCGGCGGGCCAGTAGCGGTTGCGATAGTTGGTCCAGGTCGACAGGTTGTTGTCGAGAGCGACCGGGTAGGTGATGCCCAGGTCGTCGGCACCGCTGGCGACGTTGCCTGCGTCCTTCTCGAATGCGTACTCGGGGCTGTGCACACCGATCACCTCGAGGCCCAGGTCCTTGTACTTGTCGTACCAGTCGACCACATGAGGGATGGCGCGCTGGCAGTTGATGCACGAGTACGCCCAGAAATCAACCAGAACGACCTTGCCGCGCAACGACTTCAGGTCGACGGGAGCGCCACCGGGAGTGTTCAGCCAGCCGGCGATGCCCTTGATATCGGGTGCGGTGCCGCAGCTTTCGAGCTGAGCTGCACCGTTGCTGCAGTTCGACAGCTCGCGGTTCTGCTCGTTGACCAGGCCGCCGAGATTGAGCTTCTCCTGAATCTCTTCGGAACCGACGACCTTTTCCTGCAGGCCGCTCGTGTAGTCAGGGATGGCCCGTTGCAGTTTGGCAGGCACGTTGAACACCAGCGCGACCGCGAACACCAGCATCACGATGCCGCCGGCCACGCGAATGCGACGCTGATGGCGTCGGAACGTGCCGACCCGTTCGGCGACCCGCTGACCGGCCAGCGCGAAGAACAGCAGCGGAAGGGCCGCGCCGATAGCGAAGGAGATCGTCAACGCGACGGTGTCGAGGCCGATGGACCCCGTCGCACCGGCGACCACGATCGCGGCGAGTACCGGTCCGGCGCAGGGTACGTACAGCACGCCCAGTGCCAGTCCCAGCCCGAAACCGCTTCTGCCCTCGCTCATTTGAAGCTGGGGGATGCGGCTGAAGGGCTTCTCCAGAATCTCTTCGAAGCGGGGGAAGATCAGGCCGAGGCCGATGACGGTCAGTGCGACGAGCCCGGCCCACCTGATCGCGTCCTGTGGCAGATGCAGAAGTGACAGCAGCGAGGTCCCGATGAGGGTGACCAGGCTGAAGCTGAGAACGAGCCCGCCGATCACCCGGTATGGCCGCAGCCGCTCCGAAAGCGCGGGCTTGGTCTTGACGGCGACCGCGGTGCCGCCGGCCGACTCGGCAACCGGCTCTGAGCGTGTGCTCTGTGCGCCGGAGAAGAAGATGACCGGCAGTACCGGCAGAATGCACGGCGAGATACCCGTTATCAGGCCGCCGAAAAAACCGATCAGTGCAAGTGTGAACATGTCAGTCATTCGGAGTTACAGCACATTTGGATGGGTCGCCAATCGTGCCGAGCAGACGCAAAAGCCCCCGAACACTCGGCGTGTCGGGGGCTTTCGCGTCTGCTCGCGAGGTAAACGAAACCTAGCTGGCGGGCGGCATCAGCACCGTGTCGATCATGTAGACCTGTGCGTTGGCGGTCGAGACGCCACCGCAGACCAGACCGGCGTCATTCACCTTGAGGCCGTTGCCCTCTCCGGTGACGGAGACGTCGGCGCCCTGCACGGTCTTGTGTGTGCCGGCCACCTTCGACGGGCTGGCCTGGCCGGGCACCACGTGGTAGGTCAGGATGCTCGTCAGCAGATCCGAGTCGGTCTTGAGCTTCTCGATCGTTGCGGGGTCGATCTTCGCGAACGCATCGTCGGTCGGCGCGAACACCGTGAATTCCCCGCCGTTCAGAGTGTCGATCAGGTTGACGTTCGGATTGAGCTGGCCCGACAGCGCCTGGGTCAGTGTCTTGAGCACCGGGTTGTTGGACGCAGCCACCGTCACCGGATCCTGCGCCATACCGGCCACCGAACCCGGGCCCTCGGGCACCTGCTCGGCGTAGGCCGCACAGCCCGTACCGATCAGGTTGGCGGCAGGCTCGGCCATCGGGGACGCCGCGGCAGGCGCTTCGGCGGACGTGGTTGCCTCGGATGGGCTCGACGCGCTGGTCGAGCTGTCGTTCGAACACGCCGACAGGCTGAGGACCGCCAGCGCCGCGATGGTGGCTGCCGTGAGTGTGCTGCGGTGAACATTTCTCATTGGTGCTCTGACTCCTAGGTCACGGACGGATAGGTGCCGCCCATTGGCATGACACCGGGCATTCGACGTGACGCCGATGACGGATGGGCCACGGCCGCCGACGTCAGATTTGGGTCACATTTCGCCGGCGAGCTGGGCCCACACCGCAGGTAGGGGAACGCAGAATCGCCTGAATCGGACCCGATTTACGCGAGTTTCTGTCTGCTCGCCAGAGAGCGGCACAATAGGACGGTGAGCACTGCGCACGCGAGGAGCACGACAGACCATCGCCTGCGCGTGCTGATCCTCGGCAGCACCGGGTCGATCGGCACCCAGGCGCTCGACGTCATCGCGGCCAACCCCGACCGCTTCGAGGTGGTCGGACTGGCTGCAGGTGGCGGAAATCCCGACCTGCTGGCACGGCAGCGTTCGGACACCGGCGTCACCAACATCGCGGTGGCCGACCCCGAGGCCGCCGAGAAGGTAGGTGACGTCACATACGCCGGCTCCGACGCCGCCACTTCGCTCGTGGAGAACACCGAGGCCGACGTCGTACTCAACGCGCTCGTCGGCGCGCTGGGTCTGAAGCCGACACTCGCCGCCCTGGCCAGCGGCGCCCGGCTGGCCTTGGCGAACAAGGAATCGCTGATCGCGGGTGGACCGCTGGTGTTGAAGGCCGCAAAGCCGGGCCAGCTCGTCCCCGTCGACTCCGAGCATTCGGCGATCGCCCAGTGTCTGAGGGGCGGAGCCCCCGATGAGGTGGCCAAGATCGTGCTGACCGCGTCGGGTGGCCCGTTCCGAGGCTGGACCGCAGAGCGACTCGAGGACGTCACACCCGAGCAGGCTGGTGCGCATCCGACGTGGTCGATGGGCCCGATGAACACGCTGAACTCGGCGTCGCTGGTCAACAAGGGCCTGGAGCTGATCGAAACCCACCTGCTGTTCGGAATTCCCTACGAACGCATCGAGGTGGTGGTCCATCCGCAGTCAGTCGTGCACTCGATGGTCACGTTCACCGACGGGTCGACGATCGCTCAGGCCAGCCCGCCGGACATGAAGCTGCCGATCGCACTGGCGCTCGGCTGGCCGTCGCGGGTGCCCGCCGCCGCACTGGCCTGCGATTTCAGCACCGCGTCGACCTGGGACTTCGAGCCGCTCGACGCGGCGGTCTTCCCGGCCGTCGAGCTGGCCAGGGAGGCCGGCCGGCGCGGTGGCTGCCTGACCGCTGTCTACAACGCAGCGAACGAAGAGGCCGCGGCCGCGTTCCTCGACGGCCGCATCCGGTTCCCGACGATCGTGCGGACCATCGCCGACGTGCTGCACGCCGCAGACCAGTGGGCCGCCGAACCAGCTACCGTGGAAGAGGTACTTGACGCGCAACGCTGGGCCCGGGACAGGGCAAGGGGCGCGGTTTCTCGGGAGGTTGTCGCCACAAAATGATGTGGGTCATCGGTGTCGCGCTGTTCGCGCTGGCCATCCTGGTGTCGGTGGCGCTGCACGAATGCGGGCACATGTGGGTGGCACGCGCCACCGGGATGAAGGTGCGTCGCTACTTCGTCGGCTTCGGGCCGACGCTGTGGTCCACGCGGCGACCCAACAAGCTGGGCTCCACCGAGTACGGCGTCAAGGCGATCCCACTCGGCGGATTCTGCGACATCGCTGGGATGACGTCAATCGACGAGATCGCGCCAGAAGACCGTCCGTACGCCATGTACAAGCAGAAGACCTGGAAACGCGCAGCGGTGCTGTTCGCCGGCCCCGGCATGAACTTCATCCTCGGCCTGGTGCATCCTGTACGGCATCGCGCTGCACTGGGGCCTGCCCAGCCTGAAGCCGCCACCTGCAGTCGTCGGCCAAACATCGTGTGTGACGTCCGAAGTGGGCTTGGGCAAGTCAGATGACTGCTTCGGGCCGGGTCCAGCGGCGCTGGCCGGCATCAAGGCCGGCGACACGGTCGTGAAGGTCGGCGACACCCCCGTCACGAACTTCGACGAGATGTCTGCCGCGATCCGAGGACACGACGGCCCTACACCGATCGTCGTGCAGCGCGATGGCAAGGAGATCAGCTCCGTCGTCGACGTGACGCTGATTCAACAAGGGAGCAAGGAAGCCGTCGGGAAGATCGGCGTACGACCCGCGGATCCGCCAGGCTTCACCCAATACAACCCGGTGACCGCGATTCCGGGCACGGTGGCGTTCACCGGCGATTTAGCCGTCGAGCTGGGTAAGGCGCTGGTGAAGATCCCGACCAAGATCGGGGCGCTGGTGCACTCCATCGGCGGTGGCGAGCGCGATCCGGAGACGCCGATCAGCGTGGTCGGCGCATCGATCATCGGCGGCGACGCCTTCGAGCGCGGGCTTTACCTGGCGTTCTGGTTCTTCCTGGCGCAGCTGAACTTCGTGCTGGGCGCGATCAACCTGGTGCCGCTGCTGCCGTTCGACGGTGGTCACATCGCCGTCGCGTTCTTCGAGAAGATCCGCAACATGTTCCGAAAGTCGCGTGGTCTGGTGGCCGCGGCGCCGGTGAACTATCTCAAGCTGATGCCCGCCACCTACGTGATCCTGGTCTTCGTGATCGGTTACATGGCGCTGACCGTGACCGCCGACTTCGTCAACCCGATCAGACCTTTCCAATAGGAGACACCAATGGCCTCCGGCCAAGAAATAGGCCTAGGAATGCCGGCACCTCCAGCACCCACCTTGGCGCCGCGGCGAAAAACCCGGCAGCTCATGGTCGGCGACGTCGGCGTCGGCAGCGACCACCCGATCGCGGTGCAGTCGATGTGCACCACCAAGACGCACGACGTGAACAGCACGCTGCAGCAGATCGCCGAGCTGACCGCGTCCGGCTGCGACATCGTCCGGGTCGCATGCCCGCGTCAGGAGGACGCCGACGCACTCCCCGCGATCGCGAAGAAGGCGAACATCCCGGTGATCGCCGACATCCACTTCCAGCCCAAGTACATCTTCGCCGCGATCGACGCGGGCTGTGCCGCCGTGCGCGTCAACCCGGGCAACATCAAGGAGTTCGACGGCCGGGTGAAGGAGGTCGCCAAGGCGGCCGGTGCGGCGGGCATCCCGATACGCATCGGCGTCAACGCCGGCTCGCTCGACAAGCGGTTCATGGAGAAGTACGGCAAGGCGACGCCGGAGGCGTTGGTCGAATCGGCGCTATGGGAGGCGTCGCTGTTCGAGGACCACGGGTTCGGCGACATCAAGATCAGCGTCAAGCACAACGACCCGGTCGTCATGGTCGCCGCGTACGAACTCCTCGCCGAGCGCTGCGACTACCCGCTGCACCTCGGCGTCACCGAAGCCGGTCCGGCCTTCCAAGGCACCATCAAGTCGGCGGTCGCATTCGGCGCCCTGCTGTCCCGTGGCATCGGGGACACCATCCGGGTGTCGCTGTCCGCGCCGCCGATCGAAGAGGTCAAGGTCGGCAACCAGATCCTCGAGTCGCTGAACCTGCGTCCCCGCGGGCTGGAGATCGTCTCGTGTCCGTCCTGCGGGCGCGCGCAGGTCGACGTGTACACGCTGGCCAACGAGGTCACCGCGGGCCTAGAGGGCATGGAGGTACCGCTGCGCGTTGCGGTGATGGGATGCGTCGTCAACGGTCCGGGTGAAGCCCGCGAAGCCGACCTCGGCGTCGCGTCCGGAAACGGCAAGGGCCAGATCTTCGTCAAGGGCGAGGTCATCAAGACCGTCCCGGAGCACCTGATCGTCGAAACGCTCATCGAAGAGGCGTTGCGAATCGCCGACGAGCGTGGAGACGAGGCGTCTGCCAGCGGTTCGCCGGTGGTCACCGTAAGCTGAACGTGTTTCCTGTGACTGGAATCACCTCGACCTGAGGCCGCAGAAAGAGTCCCGATGTCGGCTCCGCCCCTTTTCCGCTTCGTCGACGAGCGACGGGTCTCGGTGGTGCGCGACGCCGCCGCGGTTCGGCAGGTGCTCGACGCCGATCCGGTCGGGAGCTGCATGGTGGCCTCCCGGGTGGCCGAGCACGGCGTCGACCCGAGCGCGATCGGCGGCGAACTGTGGTCGCGCGGCCGGGCCACCGAGTCGCTGTGCTACGCCGGTGCCAACCTGATCCCGTTGCGGGGTGAGGCCGGCGACCTGCACGCGTTCGCCGACAAGGCGGTCAGCGCCGCCAGGCGGTGCTCATCGCTCGTCGGGCGCGCAGAGCTGGTACTGCCGATGTGGCACCGCCTCGAACACACCTGGGGGCCGGCCCGCGACGTTCGTGACCGGCAGCCCCTGATGGCGCTCGCCACCGTCCCGCAAGGCCCGATCGACCCTGCGGTGCGTCCCGTGCGCATGGAGGAACTCGACGCGTACCTGGTAGCCGCCGTCGACATGTTCATCGGCGAGGTCGGCATCGATCCCCGCATCGGCGACGGCGGGCGCGGCTACCGGCGGCGGGTTGCGGGCCTGATCGCCGCCGGGCGTGCCTGGGCACGTTTCGACCGCGGGCAGGTCGTGTTCAAGGCCGAGGTCGGATCGCAGTCGCCTGCCGTCGGACAGATCCAGGGTGTGTGGGTGCGTCCCGACTGCCGCGGCCACGGGCTTGGCACGTCGGGTACCGCCGCTCTCGCTGCGGCCGTGGTGCGCAGCGGACGCATCGCCAGCCTGTACGTCAACGACTTCAACACCGTGGCCCGCGCGACCTACCGCCGCATCGGCTTCGCCGAAGTGGGCACCTTCGCCACCGTCCTGTTGGACTAGGACGCCCGCACAGCGCGGTTGGTTACGCTTCACGCCATGACCGACGACGCGCAGAAGGCCGAACGCAGAGAGATCGCCGACACGCTGGTCCGCGCGCTCGAACGGCGCCATGAACTCCTCGACGTCGTCGTGGAGTCGGAGGACTACGACGCGGCCGTCGAGGCGATCGCCTCGATGCTGGGCACGTCGTCCGCCGGGGGCGAAGCCGTGCTCCGGCTGTCCTTCGACCGGCTGACCAAGGTGTCGCGCCGCCGGATTCGCGACGAACTCGAAGACCTGAACCACGAGCTGAGCTTCACAAGAGGGGAGCGGCAGCCCGCTCCGGGCGAGAGCCTGATGCTCCGTCCGTTCTCAGCGGACGCGGACCGGGACATCTTCGCCGCGCGCACCGAGGACGTCCGCGCGGCAGGTGACGGTTCGGGCGCTCCCGCGGGCGAGCTGGACGACGAGATCAGCGCCGCCGTCGGCCGCGTGCATGCCGAAGAGGCGGTGTGGTTGGTGGCGATCGACGGCGCCGAGAAGGTCGGCATGGTGTTCGGCGAGTTGGCCAGTGGCGAGGTCAACGTGCGCATCTGGATCCGTCCGGCGTTCCGCAAGCGCGGCTACGGCACTGCCGCACTGCGAAAGTCGCGCTCGGAGATGGCGGCGTACTTCCCTGCGGTGCCACTGGTGGTGCGCGCACCCGCCGCGGGGCCGCTCGGCGCCTAGCTTTTGGCGCCGAGATCGACGTTTTGGCGTGCTCTTCTCGCACTTTCATGGGAAACGTGGGTTTGGGCGGTGCGCCTCCGCCGAATTGAGGTCTCGGTTTCTTAACATTTGCCCCAATGGCAACTTGGTTCTCATCTGCAACACGGCTGACAAGCCTGCTGGCGGTCGTAATGGTGTCCGCATCGCTGGCCGCATGCACCCCGAAACCCAACGGTCCCTCCCCGGCGGCCGAAGAGTTCTTCGCAGCGCTGGCCAAGGGGGACACCGGCAGTGCGTCAGCGCTGACCGACCGTCCTGAGGACGCCAGGGCGGCGCTCAACGAGGCGTGGGCAGGTCTGCAGGCGAGCTCACTGGATGCGCAGGTGCTTGGCTCGAAGTTCGCCGAGGACACCGGCACCGTCGCTTACCGCTACACGTGGCATCTGCCGAAGAACCGCACCTGGACCTACGACGGCCAGCTGAGCATGGTGCGCAACGAGGGGAACTGGGAGGTGCGCTGGACCACCACCGGGCTGCACCCGAAACTCGGTGAGCACCAGACGTTTGCGTTGCGTGCGGACGCGCCACGACGCGCGTCGGTCAACGAGCGCAGCGGCACCGACGTGCTGGTGCCGGGCAACCTGTATCAGTTCGCGCTGGACGCCAAGGCGGCGGGCGCGTACCTGATGCAGACTGCGACGGCTGTCGTCGCCGCGCTGCACCCCTTCGACGACACTTTGGACCCGCAGCGGCTCGCGGAGGAGGCCAGTTCGTCCGCGGGGGCGTTGAACCTGATCACCCTGCGCCAGTCCGATCGCGACCAGGTGGCCGCCGTCCTCGGCGAACGCCCCGGTCTGGTCATCACGCCGCAGGCCGAATTGTTGCCCACAGACGATCATTTCGCGCCCGCCATCATCGGCGAAGTCAAGAAGGCGGTGGTGGACGACCTCGAAGGCCAGGCCGGTTGGCGGGTGGTGAGCGTCAACCAGAACGGCGTGGACGTCGACGTCCTCAACGAGGTGCCTGCGGCGCCCGCGCCGTCCATCACGATCAGCCTGGACCGCGCCGTTCAGGACGCCGCGCAGAACGCCGTCAACGGGGTCGCGGGCAGGAAGGCGATGATCGTCGCGATCAAACCGTCGACCGGTGAGATCCTCGCCGTCGCACAGAATCCCGACGCGGATGTCGACGGGCCCACCGCCACGACGGGTCTGTACCCGCCGGGGTCCACCTTCAAGATCGTCACTGCGGGCGCGGCCATTGAACGCGACATGGCAACGCCCAACACACTTCTCGGCTGCCCCGGCACTGTCGACATCGGGCACCGGACGATTCCGAACTACGGCGGCTTCGATCTCGGCACCGTGCCGATGTCGCGCGCCTTCGCCAGTTCGTGCAACACCACCTTCGCCGAACTGGCCAGCCAGATGCCGCCGCGTGGCTTGACCCAGGCCGCCGCGCAATACGGTATCGGTCCCGACTACCAGATCGAAGGCATCAACACGGTCACCGGTTCGGTGCCGCCGACGGTCAACCTGGCCGAACGCACGGAGGACGGCTTCGGCCAGGGCAAGGTCTTGGTCAGCCCGTTCGGTATGGCAATGGCGGCGGCGACGGTCGCGGCCGGTAAAACCCCTGTGCCGCAACTGATCGAGGGCCGTCAGACCGCTGTCACCGGCGACCAGACCCCGATATCCCCGAAGATGCTCGATGGGCTGCGGCCGATGATGCAGCTCGTGGTCACCAACGGCACCGCCAAGGACATCAACGGGATGGGCGACGTGCGGGGCAAGACCGGTGAAGCCGAATTCGAGGGCGGCTCGCACTCCTGGTTCGCCGGCTACCGCGGCGACATGGCGTTCGCCGCGCTGATCGTCGGGGGTGGCAGCTCGGAGTACGCGGTGCGGATGACGCGAGGAATGCTCGAAGGCCTGCCGCCGGACTACCTGGCCTGAAACCTATTTCAGCGGCTCGGTGGGGACGTCGTAGCGCTCCTGGTAGGCGGCGACCTGCTCGCGTAGCTGCTCGGCGTCCAGCCCGGTATCGGCCCAGCGGTAGCGGCCGCCACCGCCGTCGCCGGGATGGGCGGCAAGATGCTCGCGCATCCTCAGTTCGGCGACGGGCGTCAGCTCGCGGTCCAGCCGGGCGTACAGCGACCTGATCGTCGCGAAGGGGTCGCGCATGAAATCGGCGAACTGCACGTCGATCACCTGACCCGGTGGCAGCGATTCGCGCAGCGTCATGCCGCGCTGCAACCCGACCACGATCTCCTCGCACGACTGCACCGCACAGTCGGCGATGCTTGTTTCGTCGGATGCCATCCGGCGCAGGTGGTTCGTCAGCGCACTGACCGACGAGATCACCGTCAACGGGTCGCGGTGCGTCTGCACGATCACCGCATCGGGGTATGTCTCCACCAACGCGTCGAGCGTCCATAGATGGGCGGGCGACTTCAAGAGCCATTGACCGCTGACGCCGGATTGCAGGTGCTGCAGAAAGATTCGGTGGTATCGGTAGGCATGGCGGTGGTCCGCCTCATACAGCAGCCACTTGTAGTAGGTGGGCAGCCAGTACTGGACGGAGAAGATCATGCTGCAGAACTGCGACGCGGTGATCCGGACACACTCCTGCCCAACCTGCGCACCCATCGGATGCCAACTCATGAACCCGGGGATGATCTGCTCGCTCATCTCGAGGGTGGCTTGGGTTTCGGCGATCCGCGGGTCGGTCTCGTACGTGTCGGGCTGTGGCACAGGGAGCGGGGCGTCGACCTCCCACGACAGCGGCGGCCGCAGCGCCGGGTCCTGAGCGAGCAGGTCGAACAGGATCGTGGTGCCGGTGCGCGGCTGCCCGACGATGAAGATCGGCCTCTCGACCTTCACCTCGGCGATCTCGGGATGAGCCTTGCGCCAATCGACGACCTGCAGCCGATTCTTCAACGCGCGCACCAGATCCAGCGCCGCAATCTCCACCCCGAGGTCGTTGAGACGTGCCTCCGCCACGAACCCGTCGCACAGCAGGCCCAGCCCGTCGCGCCATGTCTCCTTCTCGTCGAACTCTGTTCCGAAGTCGTCGCTGCCCGCCCACTCACGGGCCTGCTCGATCAGCGCGGACGGGTTGAACCGGTCGGCGGCGCTCACCGTTTCGCCTGACCGCTGCGCACGGCGACGGACACCTTCGGTGGGTCGGGGTTGTCCAGCCAGCGGAACACGACGAAGCCACGATGCCTGCCCCCGGTGTCCAGCCAATGGCCGTGGTCGAAGTCGTTGGCGCCGATGGCGATTCGGACGACTCCGTCGGCATCAGGGCGTCACGCCCTTGTTGGTGACCGAACTGTGCCTGCGCCGGGGTTCGAGGCACTGGTGCCAGATGTTCTCCAGCGTGATGTTCCAGTAGCGGGTGTCGGGAGGTTCGAACTCCAGCACCAGCGACTCGTCCTCGGCCAGCCGGAACGTTCCGAGCATGTACAGGTTGTCCGGTGTGGTGTCGGCCTCCCCGAGATCGGCGGCCGCCGAGGTGACGAGGGTGTTCGGCTGCATCAGCAGTTCGGGCTTGATGGTGCGGTGCAGGGTGGTCAGCTTCATGATGGTCCATGCCATCGCGGTGAACTGTTCTGCCGCTTCGTCATCGGTGATCGGCTGCGGCGGGTGCGTGGTCAGCGGCTCGATGTGCAGCGTCGCGAACTGCTCGGTGTCGGCGTCGGCGATGTATTCGCGGACGACGATCGACGTCGCATCCACCGGTATCTGCACCCACTGCGCTCCGTCGAGCTCGGCCGCTGACGGCTCGGTCGCAGAGAACACGAGCGCGAACCTGTCGTCATCCAGCGTCAGGTCGGTGTCGCTGACATAGGCGGCCATCCGTCGCGGCGTCATGCCGGTGCCCGCCAGCACCTGCACACCGAGATAGGCGGTGGTGCCCCGTGTTCCGGTGACCCGATAGGAGCGCTCGCCGCGGATCATCGCGAGCAGGTACTTCCCATCGGGATTGGGGCCGCCGACCAGCCGGGTGGGGGAGCACATATCGAAGAACCACGGCAGTTCCGGATCGGCCTCCACGGTCAGCTCCGAGCACAGCGCGGTGACCCGGGAGATGACGCCCAAACCCTCGAGCAGTTCGCGTTCGTTCTCGGCGTCCGCGGCCACGATGTTGGTGATGTCGCCGATCATCTTCTGCACAAAGGCCCACGCCTCGACGGTCTTGGGCGCCCACGCGTTGTCGTTCGTCACGTTGAGACAACTATCAGTACAGAGCGTGCTGTTGGGGCGATTCAACTATTTGTCGGCGCCGACCGGCGGGTCGCCTCCTGGGCGAGCTGGACGCGGGACGACAGCCCGAGCTTCGTGTAGACGCGGGTCAGGTGCGATTGAACGGTCCGCGGTGAGACGAACAGCCTCTGCGCGATGTCCTTGTTGCCGAGCCCCTCGCTGACAAGGCGGACGACGTCGAGCTCCGCCGGGGTTAGCGACGCCCAGCCGCTCGACGGCCGCTTGCGCTCACCGCGACCGCGCTGCGCGTATGCAATCGCCTCTTCGGTCGACAGTGCAGCGCCCTCGGCCCATGCCGCTTCAAAGTCTTTGTCATCCATTGCATTTCGAAGCGACTCGACCGACGCGTCGTAGCTAGCTTGGTAGAACGGCAGACGGATCTCGCCGGTTCGCTGGCGAATGCCGTCCGCGGCGCCGAAGAGTCGCGCCGCTTCGCGGTGACTGGAACTGCGGGCTATGTCCGCGAGATACTCGAACGTGTTCGACGCCCCGAGGTACGCCTTGAGGTCGCCAAAGCAAGCGAGGGCTTCATACGCGTCGCGCTCTGCCTGTTCGAACTCACGCTGTTCGATCTCGATGCGCGCACGTATCGTTAGCGCCCATCCGCGTATCCACCCTGATGTTGCCGCGACGGCGTCGTCGGCTCCCCGTCGCGCCGCGGTCAGATCCCCTCGCGCGAGGTCGAGCTGGGCAATGTAGACGCTGTTTATCGATGCGGTCCCGTACAGGTTGCTGAGGTGGGACCAGCCGGCATCGGCCGCGTCCGATGCCAATGCGATGTCACCGGCGGCCAGGTGCGAGGTCATCAACGAGATGTAAATCCCACCGAGATAGACACCGCCGAGTTCGGTGGCGGCTTCGATGGCTGACTCGGCGGCGACCCTGGCCGCGCCGGCCTCTCCATGAAAGGCGAGCGCATGCGGTAGCACCATCAGCGCAGTGACTTGCGACATCACGTCGTGATCGGCGGCGGCGTCGGCGACTAATGCGCGGTACTCGGCGATCGATCGGGCGAGATCACCCTCGAAAAGATGGGCGCCGGCCAGCCTCCACCGGCATTGCCGCGAGTTGAAGCCGTCACCGATGGCATCGGCAAGGTCGCGTCCTTCTTCTGCGGCTGCACGCACCGCCATGGGGTCGCCTGCGACGAAGGCGACCTGCGCCTGCTGCCCGAGGATCTGTGACAACCTCCAGTGGTCGCTGAGGTTGCGAGCCATTCCGATCGCTTCCGTGAAATAGCGTCCAGCCACCTCTGGGTCGTAGACGGCTGAGCTCCCGCACGCGGTGAGTGCTCGTAGCAACAACGCCGGTTCATCGAGCTCGCGGGCGCACGCGAGAGCTTCTTCCGCGTCCGCCAGGCGGTAGTCGGCTACCCAGGCGTAGAGCACTGCCCTATCGGCAAGCGCTCGGGTGCGCACATCAGGCGCGACGTCTAACGGCGGCTCACCGTCGGTGAAAACCGCTTCGAACCACGCGAGTCCTTCCTGGATGCGACCGCGGGCCAGCCACAACGGCTGCAGTGAGCAAGCCATTTCCAAGGCGTGCCCGATGTCGCCGGCTTCGATGCTCCAGCCGAAAGAGTTGCGGAGGTTGTCCATCTCCTGATCGGCCTGCTCGATCCGATGCTGATAATCGGTGCGGGCGGGCGCGTCCAGCACGGCAGCCATCGCGGTGTAGTGATCGCGATGACGCGTCCGGACGGCCTCGGCCTCTCCGGATTCGCCGAGTTTCTCCTGCGCGTACTGGCGTACGGTCTCGAGTAAGCGATATCGCGTTCGGCCGCTGGTGTTTTCGGCGATGACCAACGACTTGTCGACCAGCAGGGCGAGCTGATCGAGGATTTGGTAGCGCTCCACCTCGGCGTCACCGGCGACCGCTTGCGCGGCATCGAGGTCGAACCCGCCGAGGAAGACCGCTAGCCGGCGGAACAGGATGCGCTCTGGCTCCGTCAGCAGGGCATGTGACCAATCCACCGACGCGCGCAGGGTCTGCTGACGACGCACCGCTGTCCGTGCGCCGCCGGTCAGGAGGCGGAACCGGTCGTGCAGGCTGCCGACGATCTCCTCGACAGACAGCGCGCGAACACGGGCGGCGGCCAGTTCGATCGCCAGCGGCATGCCATCGAGCCTCGTGCAGATCTCGGTGACCGTGGCGGCGTTGTCGTCGCCGACGGTGAAGTCGGGCCGAACCCGGCGGGCCCGGTCGACGAAGAGTTCGATGGCCTCGTCGGACAGCGACAACGACGGCACTTGGAATGTCACCTCGCCCGGCACGCCGGTGGACTCACGGCTGGTGGCGAGTACCTGCAGCTCCGGGCAGGCGGCAAGCAGCTCCGCCGCCAGCGACGCCGCCGCGTCCAGCAGATGCTCGCAGTTGTCCAACACGAGCAGCGACTGCCGATCGCCCACGAACTTCGCGAGGGTTTCCATCGTCGAACGGCCCGGCTGGTCGGGCAGGCCGAGTGCACGGGCGACGGCCACCGGCACCACGACCTCGTGCGTGACCGGCGCAAGGTCGACGTAGGAGACGCCGTCGCGATACTCGGACGCGACGCCTGCCGCGATCTGAATCGCCAGCCGCGTCTTGCCTGCGCCACCGGCGCCCGTCAACGTGACGAGCCTGTTGTCGGCCAACAGCGCGCGGATCTCCGCCATCTGCGTAACCCGGCCGACGAAGCTCGTCAACTGCGCCGGAAGACGATGGTTGTCAACACTTTTCGGCACACGCAATGGCGGAAACTCGTTGCTCAGGTCCGGGTGACACAGCTGCGTCACCCGCTCGGGCCGAGGCAGATCGCGCAGCTCATGAGTCCCCAGGTCGGTCAGCCACGCATCGTCGGGCAGCCAGTCGGCCACCAACTGCTCGGTCGCGCCCGACAACACGGTCTGGCCGCCGTGCGCCAAATCGCGTAGCCGTGCGGTCCGGTTGATGGTCGGCCCGATGTAGTTGCCCTCATCGCGCAACTGCACCTGTCCGGTGTGCACCCCGATGCGTAGCCGGATCGGCGCCAGCGGCGCGCGCTGGAGATCGACGGCGCACGCCACGGCGTCGCTGGCACGCGCGAATGCCGCGACGAAGCTGTCTCCCTCACCCTGTTCGACGGGACGCACCCCGCCGTGCGCCGCGAGCAGATCGGTGAGGAAACGATCAAGGCGTGCGACGGCGGTCGTCATCTCGTCCGGCTGGGTCTGCCACAGCCGCGTTGAGCCCTCGACGTCGGCCAGCAGCAACGTCACCGTGCCGGTGGGAAGCTCGCTCATGACCCCGCCTACTACCAGGTCGCTCCACTCAGTTTCGCTCATGCTAGCCAGCATCCGGTGGTTCAGCGGTGGAAACATCAGCGGAAACGCGCAAACATCCGACCCGGGCATGCTGATTCATCGGAACGGCCGCGGCGGTATTTTGGAATGGCCATGACCGGGATCAACGAGCAATCAGCGGCACTGCGCGTATCGGACGCCGACCGCAACGGCACCCTGCGCCGTCTGCACAACGCCGTCGCCCTTGGTTTGATC
This sequence comes from uncultured Actinomycetota bacterium, assembly GCA_963716505.1. Taxonomy (GTDB): domain Bacteria; phylum Actinomycetota; class Actinomycetes; order Mycobacteriales; family Mycobacteriaceae; genus Mycobacterium. Next base: position 93,813 of record CAVQTL010000018.1, on the reverse strand, counting down.
GACATCGGCGAGTTCGAGGAGCGCTCGGTGCTGGTGTCGCAGGCGCGGCTGCGCTCGGATCTGGACACCCTGGTCGGTGACCTGCCAGGACCGGGTGCGATCGTCACCTCCGCCACCGACCGGGTGGAGCTGCGAGGGGTGATGGGCTCGTTGAAGCGTCAGGGCGAGTGGACCGTGCCGACCCGGCTGGCGCTGTATCGGCGGATGGGCTCGGTCGACCTCGACCTCACCGGGGCACGCTTCGCGGGTCCGATGGTGGTCGTCGAGCTCGACATGAAGTTCGGCGGGCTCGATCTCCGGCTGCCGGAGGGGGCGAGCGCCTCGATCGACGACATCGAGGTCGTCGTCGGCAGCGCTTACGACCACCGCAAGGACGCCCCCGCAGAGGGCACGCCGCACGTCATCCTGACCGGCAAGGTGGTCTGCGGCTCGGTCACCATCCGTGGGCCTCGCAAGACGCTGTTCGGCCGCGAGCGCCGCTAACGCTTGAACAGCTGGGAGCCGATGCGAACCAGCCGCTCCCACCCGGCCGGGCGGCCGACGAGCTTGCCGATCAGCGGCGCCGAGTCGAAGTAGGAGACCCGTTCGGCGATCAATCCGTCGGTGAAGGTGAACCGGTCGACGGCGTCCCACGCGATCGGCTTGCCGCCGTAGGTTCCGCTCAGCGTGAACTCGATGAACACCTCCTTGGGCCCGTGCCCGACGCGGTGCACATCGGCATGTAGGTCAGGCACCAGCGCAAACAGCCGCTGGAAGGAGTCGCGGCAGGCCTGTCTTCCGTGCAGCGTGCCCATCAGCGGCTGGGTCAGCACAATGTCGTCGCTCCACAGGGCCTCGTGCTTGGCCAGGTCGGGACTGCGCCAGGTGTCGGCGAACTGCTCGGCGAAGCGGGCCGCGTACGCGTCGTCTACGTCGTCGAGGCGGACGTGAGGAGCAGAGGAGGAATCGGTCATGGCCCAAGAACTTAGCCGCGACCCCCGACTACTCTGGCGTCATGCCTGTTCGCACCGCACTTCGCCCCGGCGTGGTGTCGCCGACCCTGCCGGTACCCAAAACGATCGACCGCCCCGAGTACGTGGGCAAGGCGACGGCCAAGGAAGGCAGCGAGCCGTGGGTGCAGACGCCCGAGGTGATCGACAAGATGCGGGTGGCGGGCCGGATCGCGGCGGGCGCACTCGCCGAGGCCGGTAAGGCCGTCGCGCCTGGAGTCACGACCGACGAACTCGACCGGATCGCACACGAGTTCATGGTCGACCACGGCGCCTACCCGTCGACGCTGGGCTACAAGGGCTACCCGAAATCCTGCTGTACGTCGCTGAACGAGGTCATCTGCCACGGCATCCCGGATTCGACCGTCGTCGAGGACGGCGACATCGTCAACATCGACGTCACCGCCTACATCGACGGTGTGCACGGCGACACCAACGCGACGTTCCTCGCCGGCGATGTGTCCGAGGAACACCGGCTGCTCGTCGAGCGCACGCGGGAAGCGACGATGCGCGCGATCAAGGCCGTCCGGCCCGGCCGCGCGCTGTCGGTCGTCGGCCGCGTCATCGAGTCGTATGCAAACCGCTTCGGCTACAACGTCGTTCGCGACTTCACCGGGCACGGTATCGGCACCACGTTCCACAACGGTCTCGTCGTGCTGCACTACGACCAGCCCGCTGTCGAGACCGTCATCGAGCCGGGTATGACGTTCACCATCGAGCCGATGATCAACCTCGGTGCGCTGGACTACGAGATCTGGGACGACGACTGGACCGTCGTCACCACGGACGGCAAATGGACCGCGCAGTTCGAGCACACCCTGGTCGTCACCGACGACGGCGCCGAGATCCTGACCCAGCTGTGAGACTTCTCCCCAGCTGGCGCGGGGGCCCACCGCGAGCAGGGGGCACCTTTCCACCGCGAGCAGACGCAAAACTCCCAAATCCCGGCAAAACACGGCACTTTTGCGTCTGCTCGCCGGAAGAAGATGACCGGCGCGTTACTGGTCGCCGGCACCACAAGCGACGCCGGAAAGTCCATGGTGGTCGCCGGGCTGTGCCGGCTGTTGGCCCGTAAGGGCATCTCGGTCGCGCCGTTCAAGGCGCAGAACATGTCGAACAACTCGGTCGGTCACCGTCGAGGGCGGGGAGATCGGCCGCGCGCAGGCGATGCAGGCGCGCGCCGCAGGCCTTGCGCCAAGCATCCGGTTCAACCCGATACTGCTGAAGCCGGGAAGCGACCACACATCCCAGTTGGTGGTGCGCGGTCGCGTCGCAGGCTCAGTCGCCGCAGGCGACTACATCAAGCATCGCGACATGCTTGCCACAGTGGTAACCGACGAATTGAAGGCACTGCAGGCCGATTTCGATGCGGTCATCTGCGAGGGTGCCGGGTCGCCCGCCGAGATCAACCTGCGCGCAACCGATCTGGCCAACATGGGCTTGGCGCGTGCGGCAAATCTGCCCGTCATTCTGGTCGGCGACATCGACCGCGGTGGACTGCTCGCCCACCTGTTCGGCACGGTCGCGATCCTCGCGCCGGAGGACCAGGCGCTCATCGCGGGCTTCGTGGTCAACAAGTTTCGCGGCGACCCTGCCCTGCTCGCACCCGGGCTGACCCAGTTGGAACAACTCACCGGAAGGCCCACTTACGGCGTCATCCCCTTCGATGACGGCTTCTGGCTCGACACGGAGGACTCGGTGTCGGTGGTGGCCCATCGTGTCGTCGGCCGGCCGCAGCAGCCGATCGGCGACCAGTGGCTGAGGGTGGCGGCGATCCGGCTGCCCCGCATCTCCAACTCCACCGATGTGGAGGCACTCGCCTGTGAGCCGGGGGTGCTGGTGCGCTGGGTGACCGACCCCGCCGACCTGCCCGACGCCGACATCGTCGTGATACCCGGCAGCAAGGCGACCGTGACCGACCTGACCTGGCTGCGCGACCGCGGCCTGGCCGACGGCATCGCTGCACACGCCCGGTCCGGCCGGCCCGTGCTGGGGATCTGCGGCGGCTTCCAGATGCTGTGCCGCCGCATCGACGACGCCGTGGAGTCGGGTGCGGGCGGGGTCGACGGCCTCGGTCTGCTCGACGCCGACATCGTGTTCGCCCGCGACAAGACGCTGCGCCGCCATGAGGCCCCGTTGCACGGCTACGAGATCCACCACGGCCAGGTGTCGCGATCCGTCGATGAGGACTGGCTCGGCGTCGGAGTGCGATGCGGCGAGGTCTACGGCACGCACTGGCACGGTCTGTTCGACAACGACGAGGTGCGGCGCCGCTGGCTCGCCGACGCCGCCGCGGCCGCCGGGCGGCACGGATTCGTAGTCGCCGAGGACGTCGACGTCTCCGCACGGCGGGACGCCCAACTCGACCTGATGGCCGACCTGCTGGCCAGCTGCCTCGATGTCGGTGCGGTGATGTCACTGCTGGAGAGCGGGCCGCCGCGCAGGCCGACGATCGTCACCTCGGGCTAGTCGTGCCCGCCGCGCACCTTCTCACCGGGCATCGCGCACGACGTGCGTGTCACCAGCGACACCGGCAGCACGGTTCGCCGTCGCAGCCGCCGGTCGGGATCGTCAAGCCGCGCGAACAACCGGTCGGCCGCGAAACGCCCCATGGCGTCACCGTCCTGGTGGATCACGGTGATCGCGGGCTTCAGTGCCGCTGCGGTTGGGAAGTCGCCGAATCCGACCAGCCCGATGTGCTCGCGGCGCAACGCCTGTAACGCCGAGATCATTGCGATGGAGAAGCGGGCGTTGGAGGAGAACACTGCGCTCGGCGGATCCGGGGCGGCTAGCACCCGGCGCAGCGCGGCCGTCAAGCGTACCGACGTCGTGCTCGCCGATGTGGACGTGGTCGTGCGGCAGGCCGGCCTCGTCCAGCGCCTCCCGCCAGCCCCGCAGGCGCAGCAGACCCGTGAACGTGTCGTCGCCCATGAATGCGATGCTGCGGTGGCCGTGCGCGATGAGGTGGCGTGTCGCGTCGCGGCCGCCGCCGACATCGTCCTGGACTACGGCATCCGCGGTCAGTTTCCCGGGTTCCCGGTCGACGAACACCAGCGGTGACCGCTTCTGCCACGGCCGCAGGTAGGACATGTCGCGGCCGACGGGGCAGATGATCATGCCGGCCACCTGGCGCTTCAACACCGCTTCGATCGACCGCTGCTCGTGAGACGGCTCCCAGCCGACGCTGGTCAGGATGACCGCGACGTCGCGCTTGCTGGCCTCGCGCTCGACCGCGTCGATGATGCTGGCGAAAAAGGGATCTGCCACACCGGGAACGGCGACGCCGATGGCGGCGTCGCGCCCCGCGCGGAACGTGACGGCGAGCATGTTGGGTACGTACTGCAACTCCTCGATCGCGGCCACGACGCGCTCGCGCACATCGGCGGAGACATAGCGGTCGTTGTTGACCACCCGCGAGACCGTCTTGGCGCTGACGCCCGCGCGGTGGGCGACGTCGCGCATCGTGGCCATCGACCGTCCCTCCTCGTGCGATCAGCGGCCAGTATGTCACCGATGTCAGACCGTGGACCGCGGTTTCTCTGACACCGGTGACATAGCCGCCAATGTGGCGTACTGTCCGGCACAGGCCGAGAGCGAGCGTGACGTAGGCAACACAGACGGGGAGGCGCCGAACGAGTGACCGCGCAGCCTCAGCTCTTGCCTTCGAATGTGGTTCCGCACTGGTACGCGGGCGGGCCGGCATTGGCCGCCTGGCGCGGCCTGCCACCGGTCGGGGAGACCTCTCCCGAGGAGTGGGTCGGGGCCACGGTCGCCCGCTTCGGCGAACCCGACCTCGGCCCGGCCCGGATGTCGAACGGAGCGCTGCTGCGAGACGCGATTTCGGCCGATCCCGTCGGCTGGCTCGGACGCGACGACGGCGAGCCCGGCGACACCGGTGTGTTGGTGAAGCTACTGGACGCCGGGCAACGGTTGCCGGTGCATGTGCACCCCACCCGGGAGTTCGCGTGCCGTCATCTCGGATGTCCGTACGGCAAGACGGAGGCGTGGTACATCCTGCAGGCCGCCGACGATGCCGCGGTCTGGGTCGGGTGGCGGGAAGGGGTTGCGCCCGAACGGCTCTCGGGGCTGGTTGATGCGCAGGACACCGACGCGATGCTCGCGTTGATGCATCGGTTCCCGGTGCGGCCGGGCGACGGGGTGCTGGTGCCGGGCGGCACGCCGCACGCGATCGGGCAGGGCGTGCTGCTCATCGAGGCACAGGAACCGACCGATCAGTCGATCCTGTTGGAGCGGGTCAACACCACCGCGTCCGACGACGAGATCTTCCTCGGTCTCGACCGCGATGTGGCGCTGTCTGCCGTCGACTCCGCGGCGCTCGCCGACGTCGGCGAACTGACGCGCCACGTCTGCGCCGAGACCGCAGGACTGACTCCGGTGCTGCCCGACGCGGCGGCGGAGTACTTCCGGATGGACGTGCTCACGCCGCGAGCCGACGTGCCCGCGGGCTTCGCCGTCGGGGTGGTGCTCTCCGGCGCGGGGACGGTGCGGCCCACCGACGGCGACCTCATCGCGGTGGGGCCGGGCAACACCTTTGTGGTGCCCGCATCGGCCGGCGAGTGGCACGTCGTTGGCGACGTGCGACTGCTGGTCTGCCGGCCGGGTGAGTCATGGCCGCCGCAGCACACGCCGACACGGGAAGGCATCGCATGACCCCAATCCTGGAGGCGCGTGGTCTGTCGCGCAGCTTCGGCCACGTTCGGGCGCTGGACAGCGCTGACTTCGAGGTGCAGCCGGGCGAAATCGTCGGCTTGATCGGCGACAACGGCGCAGGAAAGTCGACACTCATCAAGGCGCTGTCGGGCAACCTCGATCTGGACGACGGTGAGATCTACTTCGAGGGCGACCGGGTCCAGTTGTCCGGCCCACGGCACGCTGAAGAACTCGGCATCGAGGTCGTGTATCAGGATCTGGCCCTCGCGCCACACCTCAACCCGGTCCAGAATGTCTTCCTCGGCAGGGAGGTTTCTCGCAAAGGCATTCTCGGATATCTCGGTTTCATGGACGAGAAGGAGATGCGTCGCAGCGCGGCCGAATCGTTCGCCGAACTGGGGGCGACGGTGAAATCGCTTACCTCACCGGTTGGTTCGATGTCCGGTGGCCAGCGTCAGGGGATCGCAATCGCCAGGGCGATGGCGTGGGCGAACAAGGTGCTGATTCTCGACGAGCCGACCGCGGCGCTGGGAGTCGTGCAGACCAAGAACGTACTCGAGTCGATCAAACGGGTGCGGGACAAGGGCGTCGCGGTGGTGTTCATCAGCCATTCGATGCCGCACGTGCTCGAGGTGTGTGACCGTATCCAGGTGTTGCGTCTCGGCAAGCGGGTCGCCACTTTCCCGGGACGGGAGACCACCGTCGAGGAGCTCGTCGGCGCGATGACGGGCGCGCTGGATACGCGGGAAGGCGCCGCATGAACGTACTCGCGAACGAGAAGCCGGCCACGACCGGCGGAGGCGACGATCCGGACCCGGTACGGTCGTTCGTCAAACGCGTTGCGGGACTTCAGGCATTCTGGATTCTCGGCGTCCTGATCGTCATCTGCCTGTGCTTCGCCGTCCTCGCCGGGGACCGCTTCCTGTCCACCGGGAACTTCTCGTTGATCTCCCAGAACGTCGCGGTCTGGGCCGTGCTCGGCGTCGGGATGACGTTCGTGATCATCACCTCGGGCATCGACCTGTCGGTCGGCTCGGTGCTGGTATTCGCATCAGTGGTGTCGGCAAAGGTGATGGAGGCGATGGGCGGCAGCGGCCTGGGGGTGGCGGCCGCGGGGCTGGTTGCCGCCATCGTGGGCGGTATGGCGTGGGGGATCGTGAACGGCGTACTGGTGGCCGTGGCCAGGGTGCCCGCTCTGATCGTCACCCTCGGCACTCTCTCGGTCGCGCTCGGTCTGGCGCAGGTGCTCACCGGCGGCATCGACATCCGGTCTGTGCCCAGCGAGTTGACCGATTTCAGCGTCTACACAAAGGTATTGGGCATCCCCGGCCTGCCGTTCGTGGCCCTGGTGGTCGTGGTGCTCGGTGGAATCCTGTTGCACAAGACCAGGTTCGGCCGGTACACCTACGCGATCGGCTCGAACGAGGAGGCGGCGCGCCGCACGGGTATCAAGGTGACGCGGCACCTGGTGCTCGTCTACACGTTCGCGGGCACGCTCGCCGGTGTCGGTGCGATCCTCACCCTCGCCCAGTTCGGCACCACCACGATCGCCGGGCAGTCGTTGACCAACCTCAACGTGATCGCCGCCGTGGTGATCGGAGGTACGTCCATCTTCGGTGGTGAAGGCAGCATCTTCGGCACCGTCGTCGGCCTGTTCATCCCCGCGGTGCTGCAGTCCGGGTTCGTGATCATCGGCGTGCAGCCGTTCTGGCAGGGAGTTGCGGTCGGCACGGTGCTGATCGCCGCCGTCTACGTCGATCAGTCCCGGCGCGCCGCAGCGCTGCGCGGCGCTCGCTCGCGGAACTTGTTCAAACGCAGAAAGTCACAACGAAAGGAACGCCAGTGAACCGTCAACGCGCAATGCTGGTCGCGGGAACGTTGGGGACCGTGGTTCTCGCGCTATCGTCCTGCACGTCATCGAAACCGGAGTCATCCGGTGCGGGGGAGGCGTCAAACGGCAACCCTCAGGAAGCGGCCGCGACAACCGTGACCGCACCACCAAAGGCCAGCAAGGAATACAACATTCAGTTGCTGCAGGGAGTCACCGGCGACCAGTTCTACATCACGATGCAATGTGGTGCCCAGGACGAGGCGGCGAAGTTGGGTGTGAAGGTCTCGACACAGGGGCCGCAGAAGTTCGACCCGACCCTGCAGAAGCCGATCCTCGATTCGATCGTGGCCGCGAAGCCCGACGCGCTGCTGGTCGCACCCACCGACGTCAAGGCCATGCAGCAGCCGCTCCAGCAGGCGGCCTCGGCCGGAATCAAGGTGGTCCTGGTGGATACCACGACCGATGACCCGTCGTACGCCGTGTCCCAGATCGCCAGTGACAACGAAGGTGGCGGCCGGGCGGCCTTCGAGGCGATCAAGAGGCTGCGCCCCGAGGGCGGCAAGGTCATGGTGATGAACATCGACCCCGGCGTCTCGACGACCGACGCCCGCGCCAAGGGTTTCGAGGAAGCGGTCAAGGGCGACAGCAAGTTCACCTACGTCGGCGTCCAATACAGCCACAACGATCCGGCGACGGCCGCGCAGTTGATCGGCGCACAGCTGCAGAAGGACCCGGATCTCGTCGGCGTGTTCGCCACGAATCTCTTCTCAGCCGAGGGTTCGGCGACCGGCGTGCGGCAGGCCGGTAAGAGCGGTCAGGTACAGGTCGTCGGGTTCGACGCCGGTCCCAACCAGATCCAAGCGCTGCGGCAAGGCACCGTCCAGGCGCTCGTCGCGCAGGACCCTGGGCTGATCGGCAAGTTCGGTGTCGACGAGGCGGTCACGGCACTGGAGGGCGGGGAGAACACCAAGAAAGTGCAGACCGGCTTCACGATCATCACGCCGGAGAACCTCGATGGTGAAGGCGGCGCGGCAGCGTACAAGTCGAATTGCTAAGCCGGCGTCACGATCCGTGGATCGCGTCGCGTTCTATGTCGAGTCGGCTGCCGTCGAAGCGGACGCCGCGCAGATCTGCGACTGCGAGCGTAACGGGCGTAGCGGCCACTGCGGCGCCAACGCCGATGATGGTGACGACGCCCGCGTTGCGCGCCGCCTCCACACCGGCGGGCGCGTCCTCGAATACCGCGCAACGGGTGGGGGAGAGATGCAGTCGCTGCGCGGCGATAAGGTACGGATCCGGGAAGGGTTTCCCGTTCTCGACGTCCTCGCCGGTGACCAAGACGGCCGCGGACGGCAGCCCGGCCGATGCCATTCGGGCGGTGGCCAGCGCACGATTGCCCGACGTGACGACGGCCCAGCGTGCTCCGGGGCAGGAGTCCAGGAGTTGGCGTGCACCAGGTATCTCGTCCACATCGGTGGCGCAGTCGAGTTCTTGCTGCGTGAGTTCGGCCACTGCGGTAGCGACATCGCTTGGTTTGCTTATCAATTCGGCGACCAAATCGCTGATCCGCCTGCCGTGCTCGACGTCCCGGTGAAAATCGAAACCCGGCGCCCATTGTCTCGCCCACTGATTCCAGGCGACCGCTGCGGCGTCGTGCGAGTCGACAAGCACGCCGTCGCAGTCGAGCAGTAGCCCGTCGACTGCGAAGCTCACTGTCTCGATCGTCACGGGCTGCAGGGTAGTAGCCGGTGGTGTCGTTGCGTGTGATGATGGGCCGTCACGGCGCACACCGATGTCGAAAGCGAGCAGCGCATGGCTGATTTCACCGGGCGCGCAGTGTTGGTCACTGGTGCGAGCGGCGGCATCGGGGCGGCCACCGTCCGCCGTCTCATCGGCCAGGGCGCGACAGTCTATGCGGGTGGTCGCGACACCAACAAACTCGCCGAACTAGCCGATGAGACCGGCGCTGCGCCCGTGCCGTTCGACCTCACTTCGGAAGACGAGGTCCGTGCCGCCGTGTCGGGGCTCGAGCTGTGGGGCGTGGTGAACTGCGGCGGCTTCGGTGGGGAGATCGCGACGCCCCAAGACACGGATATCGCGGTGTTCGACAGCGTCATCAGCGTCAACGCACGGGGAAGCCTGCTGGTCATCAAGCATGTGACGCCCGGGTTGATCGAGCGCGGTCGCGGCGGTTCGATCGTCAACGTCTCGAGCCAAGCGAGCCTTGTGGCACTGCCTGGACATATTTCGTACGGGTCGTCCAAGGCCGCGGTGGACAACATCACCCGGGTGAGCGCGCTCGAGCTGGGCAAACACAACATTCGGGTGAACAGTGTCAACCCCACCGTGGTCATGACGGACATGTCCGCTTACCACTGGGGACGGCCCGACGTCGGGCCTGCGTTCCTGGCGCAGATGCCCCTCGGCCGTTGGGCCACCGAGGACGAGATCGCCGGTCCGATCGTCTTCCTGCTGAGTGACGAAGCCGCGATGATCACGGGGGTTTCCTTGCCGGTCGACGGTGGGTACACCTGCCGCTAGGTCCGCCGAACGTGAGTAGCCTTGGCCTCATGATCTGGCGTCAGGTGGGGGCGTCTGCGCTGGCACTTCTTGCGATCACGGCGTTCACCGGTTGCGCGGACACCATCGGGGGAACCGCGACGTGGCCCGGCGCCAAGCTGGACCGGACCATCCTGACCGCCGCGGATTTCCCGCCGGGCGTGCAGTACGACCGCCTCGTCGAGAAACCGGGCCAACCCGACGGTGAAGGCGGCCCACCCGCGATGCTGTCCGAACCCGAGGGCTGTTCCGACGGGCTGACGCGCATCATCGCCGCGGCCGCCGAACGGGGTGCGGGCAGCGCGTCGAAATACGTCGTCGCCTACGACGGTGCACGCATCGTGATGACCGTGCTGACGTGGAACCTGGACCTGGACAAGCTCGCCGCCACAGCGGAGCGCTGCGCGCAGTACCAAACCTTCTTCGACCCGTCGTCGCAAGGTATTCCGATGACCACCACCCGGCTGCAAACTCCGCGACCCGACGCGCTGGTTTACCAGCAGACGATGGATCTCAGCGGAGCGAAAAGCAGCGTGTTCTTTTCGTTCGAAAACGTCGACGAGATGGCTGTTTTCGGAATCGCTTTCCCGACGCCGAATCCGACGATCACCGTCAAAGGCTCGCTGCCACAGACGTTTCTGGAGATCAGTGGCAAACAAGCCGAGAGGCTGAGTACCGGCTGAATGACTGGTTGAGACCCACGCAAAAACCGCCCGCCGACTGCTGACTCACTGTAGCGTGGCCAAATGCCTTCGACGATGGTCACCGTCGACGGTTTCCCCGTTCCTGTCGATGTCGCAGGACCGGACAAGGGGTCCGTCGTGGTGCTGCTCGGTGCCGCGCAGCAGGCGGCATCGGCGTACGACGCCGTGTGCCAACGGCTGCACACCGCGTCGCTGCGGACAATCGTCATCGGTCCGGATCCACGGCTCACCGCCAAGTCCGTCGTCGGCATCATGGACATGCTCGACGTGCAATGGGGGCTGCTGGTCGGCGACCGGATCGGCGGTGAACTGGCGTGGGAGCTGGCCGCGACCAGACTCGACAGATTCATCGGTCTGGTCGTGATCGACCGCGGTCACCCGCGCGTTGCCGACCTGTCCGGCGTGATCCGCGACGAGCACTGCCCGCCGGTGGAAATGAACACCACCGCGCTGGTCAGCTCGGCTGCCGCCCGCGCCGTGGCGCGGGCCAGCCAGCGCTACGTCTACGGCGACTTCCGGCTGGTCGAGCTGCTGGGCAGGCGCAACGCACAGGAATCCACGGCGCAGCTGGCCGCTGAGATCGTGATGCGTACCAGCACGTGGTGAGCGCTCTCAGTCAGGCGCCTCGGTAGGAGTCCATGCCTGGGGTACCGCCGGGGTGCCGGGGAAGAGGTAGTCGACGAACGCCTTTGCGGTCGGCTGCGGCTCGTGATTGGCCAGCCCCGGACGCTCGTTCGCCTCGATGAAGGCGTATTCCGCGGCGGTGACGTCAGGCACCAACAGATCGATGCCGGTGACCGGGATGCCGATCGCTTCGGCGGCCGTCACCGCGACGTCGCACAGCGTCTGGTTCACCACCGCGGTGACGTCGTGGATGGTGCCGCCCTGGTGCAGGTTCGCGGTTCGGCGCACACGGAGTCGCTCACCTTCGGGCAGCACGTCATCGAGCGACCAGCCCGCCTCCTTGACGGTGCCTTCGGTGACCTCGTCCATCGGGATCTGAGATTCGCCGCCGGTGGCGGCACTGCGCCGCCGGCTCTGCACCTCGATCAGCTCCCGCACGGTGTGATGACCGGTGCCGACGACTTCGGCGGGAATGCGCAACGCAGCCGCGACGACCTTGCCGTCGATCACCACGAGTCGCAGATCGTCGCCCGGCGCACGCTGTTCGATCAACACTTCCGGGTGCTGCTCGCGCGCCCGGGTCAGCGCCGCCTCGAGTTCTTCTCGTCCGTTCACACCGACCGTGATGCCTTTGCCCTGCTCGCCCCTGGTCGGCTTCACCACGACGTCCCCGACCTCGGCGACGAACGCGTGATCGTCGGAGTCAAAGGTCGCCAGCCGGCCTTTCGGCACGACGATTCCGGCCTCGGCCACCAGGCGTCTGGTCAGTCGCTTGTCGTCGCACCGGCTCATCGCGACCGCGGAGGTGTACTCCGACAACGACTCTCGGGTGATGACGCTGCGGCCGCCGTGCGACAGACGCATCTCACCAGCTTCGGCGTCCAGTACCTCGACCCAGATGCCTCGGCGTATCGCTTCATCGGCGATGATCCGCGCGTACGGATTGAGGTCGTCGACGGTCTCGGGGGGATGGGTGAACAGCGGTTCGTTGATCGCGTTCTTTCGCTTGATCGCCAGCACCGGAACACGTTCGAAGCCGAGCTTTTCGTAGAGGCTGATGGCTGCGGCGTTGTCGTGGGCTACCGACAGGTCCATGTAGGCACGACCGCGTGTGCGGAATTCGTCGGCGAGCGCACGGGTGAGCGCCGCGCCGACGCCGGGCAGGCTCGACGTCGGGTCGACGGCCAATGTCCACAGGCTCGAACCGTTCTCCGGGTCCGAGAACAATCTCTCGTGGTCGACGCCCGTCACCGCACCGACAATGCTGTCGTCGTCATCGCGCACGGCGATGAGATAGGTGACCGCATCGTTGTGCTGCTGGTTGTCCCAGATGACGTCGACGGGGGCAGGCACCATGCCGCACCGCACATAGACGCGATTGATCGTGTCGGCATCCTCGGGGCTGCCGAGCGGCCGAACGCTGAACCCGGACGGCGCAGGCGCGGGCTCGTCATCCTCGGTGAACCGCAACCGGTAGGTATGGCTCGGATCGATGAAGAGCTCCGCCGGGGCAAGGGAAACCAGGACGTGTGACTCTCGGGCGTAGATGCAAATGTCGCGGCGCCCGTGGGTCTCTCCGCGTAAGACCTCCGCCAGGTGGTCGGCATCGGCGAACGTTTGACCGAAAACCAGTCGGCCCCAGCCGAGTTCGAGTACCACGTCATTGGCCATGGCGTCGACCATGTGCGGCGGAGAGGCGTCGTGCAGCCCGAGGGTGATGCCCTCTTCGGGACGTTCGGCGGCGCTGGCTGAGCTCATGCCTCGGCTCCCGCTCGCTCCGGTCCTCGCTCGTGCCTCGCTGCGATCCTCACTCGCGCTCGCCTTCGGATCACGCCGCCGGTCCCGAGATGCCGTGCTTCTGCAGCCACAGTTCCAGCAGCGCGATCTGCCACAGCTCATTGCCGCGCAGCGGGGTCAGCCGGCCGTTGGGGTCGGCGAGCAGCGCGTCGACGGCCTCGGGGCGGAACAGCCCGCGCTCCTTGGCGACCGGTGCGTAGAGCGCGTCGCGCACCATATCGAGATAGGGGCCTTCGAGATGGGTGAGCGCGGGCACCGGGAAATAACCCTTGGGGCGGTCGATGACTTCCGACGGGATGACCCTGCGCGCGGCTTCCTTGAGCACGCCCTTGCCGCCCTGCGCGGTCTTGAGATCCGGCGGGCAGGTGGCGGCCAACTCGACGAGCTCATGGTCGAGGAACGGCACTCGACCCTCTAAACCCCAGGCCATGGTCATGTTGTCTACTCGTTTGACCGGGTCGTCAACCAGCATCACGGTGGTGTCCAGCCGCAGCGCGCGGTCGACGCCGCCTTGGGCTCCCTGACGGGCGAAGTGCTCCGCGACGAACAGACCGCTCGGGTCGTAGTCGGCGACATAGCCGGATGCGGCCAGCGCCTGCACGCCCGTGGTGTCGCGATCGAAGAACGCGGCCCGGTAGGCGGACACCGACCCGTCGAGGGACGCGGCGTCGGGTTCGCCCATCGGGGGATACCAGTGGTACCCGGCGAACACCTCGTCGGCGCCCTGACCCGACTGCACCACCTTGACGTGTTTGGCGACCTCCTGGCTGAGCAGATAGAAGGCGACGCAATCGTGGCTGACCATCGGCTCGCTCATCGCACCGATCGCGCCGTCGAGGGCGGGCAGCATCCGGTCGGTGCCGATGCGGATCTGGTGGTGGTCGGTGCCGAAGCGGTCGGCAACGATGTCCGACCACTTGAACTCGTCGCCTTCCACATCGCCGACGGACTCGAAGCCGATGGAGAACGTCTTCAGCCCGGTCTGGCCCGCCTCGGCAAGCAGCCCGACGATCAGGCTGGAGTCGACTCCGCCCGACAGCAGGCAGCCCACCGGCACATCGGCCACCATGCGGCGGTCGACCGCGACCCGCAACGAGGCGAGAACCGCGTCCTCCCAGTCCTTTTCCGTCCAGTCTTTGCGGTCGTCGTCACGGCTGAAGTCGGGGGCCCAGTACGTGGTCGTGGTGCGGCGCCCGTCCGGCTCGATCGCGACGAGCGTCGCGGGTGGGATCTTGGCGACGCCGCGCAGGATCGTCCGCGGCGGCGGAACGACGGAATGAAACGAAAGGTAGTGGTGCAGCGCCACCGGGTCGATGCGGGTATCGACGCCGCCGCCTGCCAGCAGCGCGGGCAGCGACGAGGCGAACCGCACGCGGTCGGCATCCTCGGTCAGGTAGAGGGGTTTGATGCCGAGCCGGTCGCGTCCGAGGAGGACCCGGCCGCTGTCGCGCTCGACGATCACGAACGCGAACATGCCGTACATCCGGTCGACGAAGCGGTCGCCCCAGTGGTGGTAGGCCTTCAGCAGCACCTCGGTGTCGCTGGTCGAGAAGAACCGGTAGCCGTGCCCGGACAGTTCGCGGCGCAGGTCCTTGTAGTTGTAGATGCAACCGTTCCAGGCGATGGCAAGGCCGAGTTCGGCGTCGACCATGGGCTGCGCGCCTGCCTCGGACAGGTCGATGATCTTCAGGCGGCGGTGACCGAGCGCGACCCGGCCCTGCGACCACACGCCCGCCCCGTCGGGACCACGCGGAGCCATCGCTTCGGCCATGGCCGAGACCGCCGCAACATCAGGCGTTCGGCCGTCGAGTCGCACCTCGCCGGTGGCTCCACACATCAATTCGACCCTACCGGGTGGCGCTCCACCCGGCGTGGCGGGTCAGCGCGCTATGAAACGCCCTCCAACTGGTCACCGGTTTCGTCGACCTGCTTGATCGGGCCGGTGAACCAGTTCTTCACCGACACGTGCCAGTAGATGAAGAGCAGGATCAACACGCCGCCGACGAGCAACGGGGTGTAGTTCACGAACTTCCATTCGAAGCTGCCACCGAACGGCACGCCGCCGATCGACGTCGGGAACAACGCGATGAGCGAGGTGAGGGCGATCTCGATCAGAGCGACCGGAGCCATCCATTTGTAGTGGCCGCGCAGGTTCCACCTGCCGACCTCGAACGAATCGCCCATCTTCCACCGGTAGTAGATCGGCACGGCGAAGCACAGGTACAGCCCGACCACGCCGATGGACACCACCGCGTAGAACGCGATCGGCGCGGGCGCACCGTTGATGTCGACCTGCACGAGCGCAGGCAGCGTGATGGTCGCGGCCAGCGCCGCGGTGATCATGACGCCGTTGGCAGGGATCTTGTTGGAACTGACCTTCGACCACAGCTGATGACCGGGCACCGCGCGGTCGCGGCTGAACGCGAACAACATCCTCGACGCGCTGGTCTGGCAGGCCGTGGTGCAGAAGAACTGGCCCGCCGTCGAGATCAGCAGCACGATGGCGACCCACTGGGTATCCAGCGCCTGGGCGAAGATGACCTGTACGAGGCCGCCGCCCTCTGTCACCGCGTCCACATCCTGGACCGCGAACAGAAACGACAGCAGCAGAATCCAGCCGCCGATGGCCGAATAGAAGATCGACCGCCAGATGCCCTTGGCGGCACCGTCGGCCGCGCTCTTGGTCTCCTCGGACAGGTGAGCGGATGCGTCGTAACCGGTGATCGTGTACTGCGTCAGGATCGCAGCGATCGGCAGCACGAAGATCAGCCAGCCGAAGCCCTTGTCGCCGTTGAACATTCCGGTGTTGTTGACCGTCGTGGCGAAAACGTCGCTGAAGCTTGCGTGCTGCTTGGGAATCAGGAACAGGATGAGGATGACGATCGCTGCGCCCGCCACATGCCACCACACTGAGACGTTGTTGATGACGGCGAGCAGGTGCGACGAGAAGATGTTGATGGTCGCCGATACCGCCAGGATGATCACGAACATGATGAAGACCCTGGTCAGGCTGTATCCGGCGGCCCATCCCTCACTGAATGTGGACAGCGTCAGGTCCAGGAATGTCGCGCACCCGTAGGACACCGACGCCAGGATGGCGATCAACCCGATCAGGTTCAGCCAACCGGTGTAGAAGCCGGCCTTGGCGCCACCGAGTTTGCTTGCCCACCAGTAGATTCCGCCTGACGTCGGGTAAGCCGACACCAGTTCGGACATGCACAGCCCGATAATCAGGATGAAGGCCGCGACTATTGGCCAGCCCCACGCGATCGCGGCGGGACCGCCGTTGTTCCAGCCAAGGCCGAACGAGGTGAAGCAACCCGCCAGGATCGAGATGATCGAGAACGAGATGGCGAAGTTGGAAAAGCCCGACCAGGAGCGGTGCAACTCCTGCGAATAGCCGAGCTTGGCGAGAAGCAGTTCGTCTTCGTCTAGGTGTTCGTGGCCCTCTGGCACGGCGGTTCTCCTTCGCGGGGTGGGGACAGAACTCGCATAGGCACAATAAGACGCCAAAGGTCTGGTGTCCTACCTTTGGCGGTGTCGGTTGCGTAAATCTTGACGATAGGTCGTTGACCTCGCATCTGACCAGGTTTATTGTCCAAGTTGTCTGACAACTTGTGCTCTGTAGCCAGTCGGAAGCCGAGGAGGAGCGATGGCGGAGAACACCCGGGCAGTAGGTTCGGTCACCTATCGGGAGGCCGGCCACGGTTATTTCGAGAAGCGGAAGTTGCGTCGTCACGCCGCTTTCTGGTCGCTGTGGGCACTCGGTGTCGGGGCGGTCATCTCCGGTGACTTCTACGGTTGGAACCTCGGCCTCGACGCGGGCGGCTTCGGCGGTCTGCTGATCGCCGGGATCGTCATCACGATCATGTATTACGGCCTGTGCTTTTCCATCGCGGAGATGTCGCCGGCACTGCCGCACACCGGCGGCGCGTATTCGTTCTCGCGCTCGGCGATGGGCCCGTGGGGCGGCTTCGTCACCGGCCTGGCTGAGAACATGGAGTATGTGATCACCCCCGCGGTGGTGGTCGGCGCGATGGGATTCCTCTCGCACGACATTGTTTTCGACCTGACGGGAGCCGACGGCTGGTGGAACAGCCCGGTGTTGTGGTGGGCGGTCTACTACATCATCTTCGTCGGCATCAACATCATGGGCATCGAGATCACCATGCGGTTCACCGTGATCATCACCGTTGCCGCGCTTGCGGTCCTCGCGTTTTTCTTCGTGGCCGTGCTCGTCAGCGGGGCGTTCGACGCCAGCCTGCTGACCAACATCCCGCCGGACGAGGGTCAGAGTAGTTTCCTGCCGCACGGCATAGCGGGAATCTTCCCCGCCCTACCATTCGCGATCTGGTTCTACCTCGCGATCGAGGAACTGCCGCTGGCTGCCGAGGAGTCCCACGATCCGAAGCGCGACATTCCCCGCGCGACGATCTGGGGACTCACGACGCTGATGTTCTTCGCCATCGGCATCCTCTTCCTGAACACGGGCGTCGGTGGCGGCGCCGCGGAGATCGGAACGTCGGCAACGCCGTTCTTCGACGGGTTCAAGGCGGTCTTCGGCGAGGGCACCGGCGCCTCCTTACTCGGCATCCTCGCGCTGATCGGTCTGATCGCCAGCTTCTTCACGATCATCTACGCCTACGGTCGCAACACGTACTCGCTATCGCGCGCAGGCTATTTCCCGCAGAGCCTGTCGATCACCCACCCGACCCGCAACACGCCGTACGTCGCGCTGATTGCCGGCGCGGTGATCGGTTATGTCCTTTCGCTGGTGATCTATTTCGCCGGGCAGAGCGAGAGCGCGGTCGCGGGCAAGATCGTCGGCGCGCTGCTGTACATGGCCGTGTTCGGTGCGGTGATCTCGTACTTCATGCAGTGCCTGGCGTTCATCGTGCTGCGCCGCAAGCTGCCGAACATCGCGCGTCCGTACCGCAGCCCGGTGGGTGTCTGGGGCGCCGCGATCGCCGGTGCGATCGCGCTGGTGGCGCTGGTGTCGCTGTTTTTCAACGAGGACTACCGACCTGGTGTCTACGGGACGCTGATCTATTTCGTGATCGGCATCATCTACTTCGCGGTTCGCGGACGGCACAAGCTCGTGCTGTCTCCCGAGGAGGAGTTCGCGATGTCGCATGGAAGGCACGGCGCGAACCTGCAGGAAGAGGGTTACGGTACGGTCTCCGTCACCGAGATCTCGGCGGATGATTCGCCGACTCGGTCAACACAGCGGTGACCGGCGGGGAGGATTACCGCCCAATCCTCCCCGCATACCGTAACTTTCAAGGCCCTTGGCGCCACTAAACGTGGTTCGACGTCAACTTGAGGGGGAGTCGACGGCGTGAAGTATTGCCCGTTCCCCGGCCGGGTCGTCGACCATCCATCGATCGCGGACCAGGTCCGAGGGGTCCTCGAGGAGACCGCGGCGGCCGCCGATGCATCCCCGGGAACCACGTAGGCTCGGGAAATGTCTGGGCGGACTCTGCTTGCCGACCGGCTGCGTGACGAGCTGCTGGAGGAGATAACCAGTTCGCAGTTGCAGCCGGGGACCAAGCTGCCGACCGAGGGCGAACTCTCGAAGCGGTTCGGGGTGTCCCGGGCGACGGTGCGAGAAGCGGTGGGCGGCCTTGTGGAGGCCGGCTACGTCATCCGTCGCCGCGGATCGGGCAGCTATGTCGCCGAGCGTCGGCGCATGCCGCACGGGCTCGACTCGACACTGAGTTATCTCGCGATGATCGAGAGCGCCGGGGCGCACGCCGGAATGCGGGTGCTGGACGCGGTGTTCGAGCAGAGCTCGAAGGTCGACGGGCCACTGCAGCTCGGCAGGGGCGAGAAGGTGCTCGCGGTGGAGCGCGTGCGAACCGCCGACGAGCAGCCGGTGATTTACTCGCGCGACCGCATCCCCGCGCGACTGCTGAGGGCCGACCTCGATCTGCACAGCCTCGACCCCTCGTTGTTCGCGCTGCTGAGGTCGTCCGGGTATGCCGCCGATCACGCGACAGCGACGCTGCACGCCGTCGCAAGCACCAGTTGCACCGCAAAAGTGCTGGGGGTCCGGCGCGGCAAGCCGCTGCTGTACATCGAGGAGATCGACTACGACCGCGACGGAACGCCGGTCATGCTGTCTCGGGAGTGGCATGTCTCCGAGGCATTCGACATGCGGATCAACCGGCAGGCCCAGACGGCGCCGATCTCTTCGATGCGGTAGCGATCTAATGGTCTGATGACCTACCTTTAGGGAGTGAGTGGAATGCTGTCGCAAACCGAATTGGAATCGTTGGTCGCCGCTGGGGACATCGACACCGTGATCGTCGCGTTCTGCGATATGCAGGGCAGGCTGACCGGCAAACGTGTCGCGGCTCGGCTGTGGGTCGATGACGTCGCCGCCCACGGTGCGGAATGCTGCAACTACCTGCTGGCTGTCGACGTCGACATGAACACCGTCGACGGCTACGCGATCTCGAGCTGGGAGACCGGCTACGGCGACATGGTGATGACGCCGGACTTCTCGACGCTGCGCCTGCTGCCGTGGCTGCCGGGTACGGCGCTGGTGATGGCCGATCTGTCATGGACGAGCGGCGAGCCGGTGACACAGGCGCCGCGCAGCGTCCTCAACAAGCAGATCGCCCGGTTGGCCAACAAGGGTCTGGTGGCCTATGCGGCCACCGAACTCGAATTCATGGTCTACGACGACTCCTTCCGCGAGGCGTGGGCGGCTGGGTACCGCGGGCTGACGCCTGCCACCGACTACAACGTGGACTACGCGATGCACGCGTCGACCCGGATGGAGCCGCTGCTGCGCGACATCCGGCTCGGCATGGACGGCGCGGGTATGTACTGCGAGGGCGTCAAGGGCGAGTGCAACCTCGGACAGCAGGAGATCGCGTTCCGCTACGACCACGCCCGCGTCACATGCGACAACCACACCATCTACAAGAACGGTGCCAAGGAGATCGCCGACAAGCACGGTAAAAGCCTGACGTTCATGGCGAAATTCGATGAGCGCGAAGGCAACAGCTGCCACATCCACATATCGCTGCGCGGCGACGACGGCGGCGCGGTGTTCGCCGATTCGAACGCGCCGGACGGCATGTCGGCGATGTTCCGCAGTTTCATCGCAGGCCAGCTCGCAACGCTTCGCGAACTGACGATGTTCTATGCGCCGAACATCAACTCCTACAAGCGATTTGTCGAGGGCAGCTTCGCGCCGACGGCGGTCGCATGGGGAATGGACAACCGTACCTGTTCGGTGCGTGTCGTCGGGCACGGCCACGGTATGCGGATGGAACTGCGCGCGCCCGGCGGCGACGTCAACCAGTACCTCGCGGTGTCGGCGCTGATCGCCGGCGGGCTGTACGGCATCGAGCGCGAGCTGGAGCTGCCGGAAGCGTTGGAGGGCAACGCCTATACCAGCGGGGCCGAACACCTGCCGACCACACTGGCCGAGGCCGCGGACACTGTTCGGCAAGTCCGCAGGTTGCGCGCGACGCGTTCGGCGACGACGTCGTCGAGCACTACCTGAACAACGCGCAGCATCGAGTTGAACGCGTTCAATTCCGCGGTAACCGACTGGGAAAGGGTGCGCGGTTTTGAGCGACTTTGAGGTGACGCCTGTGCTCGGCCTGAGCACCTATCTGCAGCAGGCGCAGAGCGGGATCTGGGATGTTCACTCGATCTTCCTGCCCGCCATCTACCTGGAGGGTGTCAACCTCGCGGGCGGGACCGCCGTGCTGTTGCCGCCGCAGGCCGCCGATGCTGCCGAGCGGGTGCTCGACGGGCTGGACGGCGTGATCGTCACGGGCGGCCGCGACGTTGAGCCGTCCGGCTATGGTCAGCAGCGCCATCCCGCCACCGACGAACCCGTACCCACCGACCGGGTACGCGACGCATGGGAGGCGGCGTTGATCCGCGGTGCCATTCGGCGCGGCATCCCACTGCTGTGCATCTGCCGCGGTGCGCAGATGATGAACGTGGCGCTCGGCGGCACGCTGCATCAGCACCTGCCCGACGTCGTCGGACACACCCGACATCAGCTGGGTAACGCGGTGTTCTCCACGTCCTCGGTGCACACGGTGCCCAACAGCCGGCTCGCCGGACTGATCGGCGAATCGTCGGATGCGCAGTGCTACCACCACCAGGCGATTGATCGACTCGGTGAAGGCTTGGTAATCAGTGCGCAGGACTCCGACGGGGTGATCGAGGCCGTCGAGATCCCAGGGGAGAACTTCGTTCTGGGGGTGCAGTGGCATCCCGAGCAACGTCTGGACGATATTCGGCTGTTCGCCGCGGTGGTGGCTGCCGCCGCGGACTATGCGATAGGGAGGGTGAACGCGTGACCGCCTCGACTCTGATCAACCCTGCGACCGAGGATGAGTTGCGCGAGGTCGAGCAGACGACCGTGGACGGTGCCGACGACGCGATCGCCCGCGCCAAGGCGGCGCAACGGAAGTGGGCGGCGCTGCCGCCCGCGGACCGGGCCGCCGCGCTGCGGGCATTCGCATCCGTCGTCGACGCACACGTCGGCGAACTCGCCGCGCTCGAGGTGGCCAACTCCGGGCATCCGATCGGCAACGCGGAGTGGGAGGCCGGACACGTCCGCGACGTCCTGCAGTTCTACTCGGCCAGCCCGGAACGCATGTCCGGCAAGCAGATTCCCGTTGCCGGCGGCCTCGACGTCACCTTCAACGAGCCGCTCGGCGTCGTCGGTGTGATCACGCCGTGGAACTTCCCGATGACGATCGCGTCGTGGGGTTTCGTGCCCGCCCTCGCGGCGGGAAACGCGGTGCTGGTGAAGCCTGCCGAGTGGACGCCGCTGACGACGATCCGGCTCGGCGAGCTCGCGGCCGACGCAGGGCTGCCGGAGGACCTGTTCCAGGTTCTGCCCGGCAAGGGATCGGTGGTCGGCGAGCGCTTCGTCACCCACCCGGACGTCCGCAAGATCGTGTTCACCGGCTCGACCGAGGTCGGCCAGCAGGTGATGGCCGGTGCCGCCAAGCAGATCAAGCGGGTGACGCTGGAACTGGGTGGCAAGAGCGCGAACATCGTGTTCGACGACTGCGACCTGGAACGCGCGGCGGCCACCGCGCCGTACGGCGTCTTCGACAACGCGGGTCAGGACTGCTGCTCGCGCAGCCGCATCCTGGTGCAGCGCAACGTCTATGACCGATTCATGGAGCTGTTCGAGCCTGCGGTGAAGGGCGTCGTCGTCGGTGATCCGACACGCAAGGACACCGAGATGGGCCCGCTGGTGTCGGCGTCCCATCGAGACTCGGTCGCCGCGTATGTGCCCGACGACGCGCCCGTCGCCTTCCGCGGCAGCGCGCCGAGCGGACCCGGATACTGGTTCCCGCCAACCGTGTTGACCCCGCAGCGCACCGACCGCACCGTCACCGAGGAGATCTTCGGACCGGTCGTCACGGTGCTGCCGTTCGACGACGAGGCCGACGCCATCGGCCTGGCCAACGACTCCGAATACGGCCTGTCCGGCTCGATCTGGACCGACAACCTGTCGCGGGCCATACGCGTGTCCCGGGCTGTGGAATCGGGCAACCTGTCGGTCAACTCGCATTCATCGGTGCGCTTCAACACGCCGTTCGGCGGCTTCAAGCAGTCCGGGCTCGGACGTGAGCTCGGCCCCGATGCGCCACTGCATTTCACGGAAACCAAGAACGTCTTCTTTGCGATCGGAGAGAGCTAGTGGATCTGACCCAGCGACTGAAAGACAAGGTCGCCGTGATCACCGGCGGCGCCAGCGGGATCGGGCTGGCGACCGCCAAGCGGATGCGGTCCGAGGGCGCCACGATCGTCATCGGCGACATCGACCCGGCCACCGGCAAGGGCGTCGCCGATGAACTCGAGGGTCTGTTCGTCCCGGTCGACGTCTCCGACCAGGTCGCCGTCGATGCGCTCTTCGACACCGCCGCAAAGACATACGGATCGGTCGACATCGCCTTCAACAATGCGGGCATCTCTCCGCCGGAGGACGATCTGATCGAGAACACCGAACTCGACGCGTGGCAGCGGGTGCAGGACATCAACCTCAAGTCGGTGTACCTGTGTTGTAAGGCCGCACTGCGGCACATGGTCGCGCAGCAGAAGGGCTCGATCATCAACACCGCGTCGTTCGTCGCGGTGATGGGATCGGCGACCTCGCAGATCAGCTACACCGCGTCGAAGGGCGGCGTGCTGGCGATGTCGCGTGAGCTCGGCGTGCAGTTCGCGCGACAGGGCATCCGGGTCAACGCGCTGTGCCCTGGCCCGGTGAATACGCCCCTGCTGCAAGAACTTTTCGCCAAGGACCCGGAACGGGCCGCGCGCCGGCTGGTGCACGTGCCGGTGGGCCGGTTCGCCGAACCGGAGGAACTGGCCGCCGCGGTGGCTTTTCTCGCCAGCGACGACGCATCGTTCATCACCGGGTCCACTTTCCTGGTGGACGGCGGCATCAGCTCGGCCTACGTCACTCCGCTCTAGTCATGTCGGCCGATCCGGACGTTCCGCTCGCAGGCGAAGCACTGCTTCGCCCGGTGCGACCGGGGAATGCCTTCGAGGACACCGTCGGTCGGCTGTTGCAGACGATCCGGCTCGGAGTCCTGCAACCGGGTGAGTCGTTGCCGCCCGAACGGGAATTGGCGACGCGGCTCGGCGTCAGCCGCGACACCGTGCGGGAATCGATCAAATCACTGTCCGACGCCGGCTATCTGGTGTCGCGGCGCGGCCGGTACGGCGGCACGTTCCTGGCCGAGCCGCTCCCGACGCACACCGGCGACGCCCCAGGTGTGACACGCGCAGAGATCGACGATGCGCTCCGGCTGCGGGAGATCCTCGAGGTGGGTGCCGCACGATTGGCGGCGAGTCAGACGCTGACAGCTGCCGAGCGAGAAGTGTTGTGGGCACGGATGACCGACGTGCGCGGCGCTCCCGCCGCGGACTACCGGCGGTTGGACTCGCGCTTTCATCTGGCCATCGCCGAAGCGGCCGGCTCGCCGTCGCTGGTGACTCTGGTGGCCGAGAACCGGATGCGGGTCAACGGGCTGCTGGACCAGATCCCGCTGCTGGCACGCAACATCGCGCACTCCGACGAGCAGCACGAGGCGATCGTGATGGCGATCCTGGCAGGCGATTGCGACGGTGCCGCGGCCGCGATGCTGGCACACGTCGCAGGCTCGGCGACCCTGCTGCACGGCTTCCTGGACTGAACACCTGGACGCCGGATGACCAGGCGGGCCACAGTGCCCGCCTGGTTGACGGCGTCAGAAATGACCCTCGGCCACGTTGGTGAACTGGATCCGCTGCCCGCCGTCGGCGTCGGTGAAAATGGCTCGGATGTAAACGCGGTCGATGCCGTCCAGGTTCTTGTTGAGAAAGCCCTTCGGGTACAGCAGTTCGCGCCGATACTCCAGGCCTCGGCGTGACGCCCACAGATCCCCCTCGGGGCCTTTGGACGTTCCTGGGAAGGTGCGTTCGTCCAGGAACCTGTACGAACCGTCGTCGGCGTAGACGGCGTAGATCATCCCGCTGTAACTAGCCTCGCCGAGGTGGGTGAGGTAACCCACGGCGTCGGGCTCCTCCATCGGATAGACCCCCGAGAAAATGAGTCGGTTGTATGCGGGATTGACGATGTCTGTGACGACCGACAGCGTTGCACCGGGCGTCTGCTTGGGGGCCGCCGAGGCCGGCGCCATTCCGGCGGTGATGCCGATGGCGACGGCAACCGTTGCCGCACCGCCCATCAGCGCTCTGGTGTGGTACTTCATTTTCTTCTCCTTGCGGGGTTATGTGGCCTGGTTTGGCTCGCGACCAATGCTCGGAGAGACCGGCGGTCCGCACATGAGGCCTTTGCCTCAAATCGGAGGCTCCGCCTCGAAACACACGAGTTTGTCCACTGCGGTCTGAACTGCGTGCGTTCCCCGCGGAGCTCGAACAGGAGATCGGGCTCACCGAGGAGAAGCCGACGGCGGCTGCTGCAGACGAGGTTCGCTAGGCGGAATCACTTCTCGCGCGTTCAAACCGGATGATCTGGGCATCGCCAACGCAGTACGGCGGTAGGTAGCGCTGTGCGTCCAGTTCGAGTTCGTCTCCGCGCTTGGCGGCAGCACCAAGGCACAGTGTGATTCCGAGCATCAGCAGCCAGCCGATAACGCCGGCACAGGCGATCACCAACACCGCTTCCTCCTTCGTTGGGCAAGCCCGCGCCAGCCATCTGTTCTACGGGTTAGCCGGGTGATCGGTTCAACGGTTCAACGGTGGCGTGCGGGCCTGGCGCAATGCTTTTCACTGCGCCAGGCCCGCGCGGAACGGTCAGAAGTTGCCCTTGACCACGTTGGTGTTCTGTACCCTGCTGCCGCAGTCGCCGTCGACGAAGCGGGCACGGACGAACACCTCGTCGGTGCCGTCGCCGTCCTCGTTGAGGACGCTTGCAGGCACGACGAACTGCTGCAGGTACTCGAGGCCGCGATCCGTCGCCCGGATGAAGCCGTCGATATCGTCGTGCACTCCGGGATAGTTGCGGTCGAACAGGTACTGCTCGCCACCGTCATCGCCCCAGACGATGTAGTGCATCCCGCCGCAGCCGGCGCTGAGGTTGTTGAGATAGCCGACCGCGTCCGGCTTCTCCATCGGATAGACGCCGTAGACGATGACCCGGTTCTTGCCGGGTCCGGTGAAGTTCTGGTCGACGATCGTCAGGTTCGAGCCGGGTGACTGCGAAGGAGCAGCCGAGGCCGGTGCCAGGCCTGCGGTCATTCCGGCGACGGTCGCGACCATCGCCGCACCACCCAGCATTGTCGTGATCTTCTTGCGTGTGTTCATTGTTTCTCCAGTGCTCGTGGGCCGTGGCGGCCCGTTCTGTGACGGTGCAACCGTGCCCGGCGAGGTTTCGGCAAGGCTGTCGCGATTATGAAATCCGCTGTTCAGGCGGCTCTAAGCCGCCATGCTGTACGGGTGGCGGTGGAGTTTCGGATACTCGGCGGCGTCGAGGCATTGGCCGACGGACAACGACTCGACATCGGCGCTGCCAGGCAGCGCTGTGTTCTGGTGGCCCTGTTGATCGACGTGAACCGCCCCGTGCCGACCGACCAACTGATCGACCGGATCTGGTCCGATGAGTTGCCGTATCGGGCCCGAAACTCGCTTGCCGGCTATCTATCCCGGCTTCGGCAGGTGATCGGGGGAGACGGCGTAGAGATCGGACGGCGCACGGGTGCCTATGTGCTGAGCACCGATCCGCGTTCGATCGACCTGCATTGTTTCCGCGAGCTGACCGCCAAGGCGCGTGCTGCGACGGATCCGATCGAGTCGGACGGCCTATTCGAGAGGGCGCTGGCGATGTGGCGGGGAACTCCGTTCGCGTCGCTGGACACTCCGTGGGTGAACGACGTTCGCACCGCACTCGAGGCCGAGCGGCTCGCGGTGATCCTCGACCGTAACGACGCGGGCCTGCGGGTCGGTCGACACGGCGAGTTGCTTGCCGCAGCTCGCGGCGATGTCGTCGGACCATCCGCTCGACGAGCGCCTGGCCGGGCAGCTGATGCTCGCCCAATTCCGTTGCGGCCGACAGGCCGACGCGCTCGAGACCTTTCGCGCGATGCGTGAGCGACTCGTCGAGGAACTGGGCACCGACCCCGGCCCGCCGCTCCGCCAGCTGCACCAGCAGATCCTCGATGGCGATCCCGGACATCAGGTTGCGCCACCCGCGCCACGCGCTTCGGTCACCGCTCGGCCGCGCATCGCGGTACCGCGGCGCGTCACGAGCTTCGTCGCACGCGAGGACGACATCGCGAGCGTCACTGCCGCTCTCGGTGACAGCCCCCTCGTTACGTTGACCGGTGTCGGTGGCGTCGGGAAGACACGGCTGGCCCTCGAGGTCGCGAGCCGCATAGAGCAGCGGTTCGACGACGGCGCGTGCTTCTGCGAGCTCGCGCCGCTCGACGACGGTTCGGCCGTCGGCCACGCAATCGCGGCGGCGCTGAGACTGCAGCAACAGCAGGGGCTCGGCATCGAGGCCTCCGTGATCGAGTTTCTGCGGATGCACAAGATGTTGTTGCTCGTGGACAACTGCGAGCACGTCCTACCGGCAGCGGCGCGGCTGGTCGACCAGATCGTTCGGCACTGTCCGGATGTCGTGGTACTGGCCACGAGTCGGGAAGCGCTCGGTGTGGAAGGCGAGCGGATCCTGCCGGTTCCTCCGTTGCCGGTCGAGGATGCAACGGCGTTGTTCGCGGAGCGGGCCAAGGCGGGCAGGCCCGATTTCGATCTCGACCATGAGCCGGTGGGCGCCGTCGCCGAGATCTGTCGACGGCTCGACGGCCTGCCGTTGGCGATCGAACTCGCCGCCGCCCGTATGCGGGCGATGAGCAGCCTCGACGTCGCGCGCCGGCTCGACCGGCTGCGGCTGCTCAGCGGCGGCGTTCGAGACGCGCTGCCGCGGCAGCAGAGCCTCATCGCAACGATCGACTGGTCGTATCGCCTGCTCACCGACGCCGAACAGGCGATGTTCATCCGCCTGTCGGTATTCGCAGGCGGCTTCGATCTCGAAGCCGCGCACAGCGTGTGCGGCGCGGACGGGGACACCGATGACGACACGCTGGAACTGCTGACCGGACTGCTCGACAAATCGATGGTGAAGATCCGAATCGGCACCGTTCGATCGCGATACTTCTTGCTCGAGACGCTGCGCGCATACGGGCGTGATCGGTTGCGGGAGAACGGTATTGCCGATGAATTGATATCCCGGCATGCGGAGTACTACACAGACCTTGCCGAGCGAGCCGCGATCGGCATGCACGGCCCCGAGGAGGGGGCCTGGGTCGAGCGGATGCTGCCCGACTACGACAACCTGCGCGTCGCGTTCGAGCACGTCGTTGCCGATGGCGACGTCGACACCGCGCTTCGGCTGGTCACCTCGCTGTCCGAATACGTCCATCTGCGAATCGGTTACGAGTCGTCCGGTTGGGCGGAGCGGACGGTAGAACTGGCAGAGCCCGCCCACCCGCTCTATGCCGCCGCCGTCGGTTTCGCCGCACGGGGAGCATGGAACAAGGGCCAGTTCGAGCGGGCGCGTTCGTTGGCGAGCCTCGCGCGCGGGCGCGTCCCCGGCCGCGGCAACGGCCGCGTCGCATATCCCGGCGATGTGCTTGCGGACCTCGCTCTTTACCAGGGTGACGCGGAAGCGGCGCTGGCACATTACGACGGGGAAATGACGCGCGCCCGCGCCGAGACCGACCCGATCCGGTTGGTCTGGACGCTGTTCTACGTGGCGATATGCCACGCCGCGCTGCGTGCCCCCGAAGACGGCATGGCCGCCGCGCAGGAGGCCGTCACGGTATCCGATACGACGGCCAACCCGACCGCCCGGTCGATGGCGCGGTACGCGCTCGGCCTGGTGCTGAAGAAGTCAGCGCCCGATCGGGCGCTGGCCCTGTTCGACGAGGCGGCCGACCTTGCCGCGTCGGTGCAGAATTTCTGGTGGCATGGCATCGCGCTCATGGAGGCCGCGGCCACCCGCGCCGTGCACGGCGAAATCGCAACGGCGGCCGACGCTCTCATCGATGTCATCGACCATTGGGATCGGGTCGGCGACTGGACCCAGCAGTGGCTCAACCTCCGTTATGTGACGCGGTTCCTGGCGCGGGTCGGCGCCGACGATGAGGCGCTCGCCCTGCATCACGCGCTCGCCGCCGAAGGCAAGGTTTCTCCGCTCACCGACGACCAAATCGCCCGTCTCGGCGCCCACGAAGGCGAAAGCCTGACCGGGCCGGAAGCGATTGCCCTGGCCCGCTCGGCGCTGACAACCCACATCTGACGCGCCCTGAACAGGGCATTTCATAATCGGCGAACGGTTACTCAACGCGGCAGGCGCAAAGTCTTGAGCGTCAGTCATCGACTTGAAGGAGCAATTGAAATGAACACCACGATTGACGCCGACCGTGAACTCAAGGCGAAGCACCGCGCCCTGTGGGCATCGGGCGACTATCCGGCCGTCGCGGCCGAGCTGATTCCCGGCTTCGGGCCCGAGATCGTCCGTGCATGCGGCGTTCAGGCCGGCGACCGTGTCCTCGACATCGCCGCCGGGTCGGGCAATGCCGCCATCCCCGCCGCCGAAGCGGGTGCGATCGTCACTGCAAGCGACCTCACACCCGAGCTGTTCGACGCGGGCCGCCGTAATGCCGCGGCACGCGGTGTCGAGCTGGAGTGGGTGGAGGCCGACGCGGAGGCGCTGCCGTTCGCCGACGCCAGCTACGACGTCGTGATGTCCACTGTGGGTGTGATGTTCGCGCCGCATCATCAGGCCGCCGCGGACGAGTTGATCCGGGTGTGCCGTCCCGGTGGAAAGATCGCCTTGATCAACTGGACGCCGCAGGGGTTCATCGGCAACCTGTTCGCGACGATGAAGCCGTATGCACCGCCGCCACCCCCTGGCGCCAGCCCGGCACCGTTGTGGGGCGACGAGGACCACGTGCGCGAACTGTTCGGCGACCGGGTGGCGAACCTCGAGCTGCGCCGTCAGGAGATCGTCATCGATCACAGCCCGAGTCCGTTGGAGTTCCGGGAGTACTGGAAGCGCAACTATGGCCCGACGATCGCGGCGTACAAGTTCAACGCCGACAACCCCGAACGGGTAGCGGACCTGGACCGGGACTTCCTGGCGTTCGTCACCGCGTGGAACAAGTCGGCCGAGCCCGGTAAAACCGCTTACCACGCGGAATATCTGCTCGTCACCGGCACGAAGAGCGGTTGAGAGCACCAAGACCGCGGTGATCCAGCCGCTGGCTACCGGCGGCTGGATTACATTGTCATCAGTGGAGAAGCCCGTGAAGCAGCTGCTGGTGGAGCGTGCGTCGTCGGCGCTCGCCGATGTCGACACCGCCGGCTGGACCTTGCGCTTCGACCTGCTGTCCGATCCCAACCGGCTGGAGATCCTGCTGTGCCTGCACCGGGCACCAGGGATCTGCGTCGGGGATCTGGCCGAGGCGCTCGGGCGGTCCGAAAACGCGGTGTCGCAAGCGCTTCGGGTGCTTCGACAGCAGGGCTGGGTGAGTTCAACCCGGGCCGGCCGAGAGGTCAGCTACCGGCTCGAGGACGAGATCGTCCATGAGCTGTTGCACCGAATCGGCGCCCGGCACGGCTGAAAACGGTTCACTCGGAGCCGAAATGACTGCAGTACGAGGCGGAATCTTCGCACCCGACTACTGACCACGGGCTGATTGCGCTACTATCTGCGTATGAATGCAGATAGCGGTGAATTCGCGCGTCTGCCCGATGATCAGGTGAACCTTGTCGTCGAGGTCTTCCGAATGCTGGCCGACGCCACGCGTGTCCAAGTCTTGTGGCTGCTCGCCGATCGCGAGCTGTCTGTCAATGAGCTCGCCGAGGAGGCCGGGAAACCTGCGCCGTCGGTGTCGCAGCATCTGGCGAAGCTGCGGATGGCGCGTCTCGTTCGCACCCGCAGAGCTGGGACGACGATCTACTACAGCTTGGAGAACGATCACGTGCGACGTCTCGTGGTCGATGCCGTCTTCAATGCGGAGCACGCGGGTCCCGGCGTCCCGCGCCACCACCGCGATGCTCGCGATCTACATGTCGTGGAGCAGGGCAGCTCCTAATTCACCTAGGAAGGGATCGCCATGACCGAACAGCACAACCATGATGACGTGCACGTGCACGAGCACAGCCACGGTGGAGAGGCGCATACCCACGCGCACACCGAACACGAGCACGAACACGTCAAGCACGAGCACTCGCACGCCCACGAGGGCGGGGCGGAACATACGCATGAGCATCTCCACCAGTCGGGACTCGAGAAGGAGCACGCGCACACTCACCCCTGACGCCCGACCGCCTCTTATCTGAACATCTAGACAGATGAACAGGTGCGGCTTAGCCTGAGTTGTGCCCGGCATCGAGTTCTCCGCTTCGACAGTCAGCTTCTCGGCGATGCATATGAGCGACGGCATCGTCAATGCCCCGACTTCCCTGGGGTTCGGCGTGCTTGCCATCGCCGCGTTGGCCTTCTGCGCGTGGCGCGCACGGACTGAACTCGACGAGCGCACCGTGCCGTTGGCGGGGCTCGTCGCCGCATTCATCTTCGCGGTGCAGATGGTGAACTTTCCGATCCTTCCCGGAGTGAGCGGCCACCTGCTGGGCGGCGCCCTCGCCGCGATCTTGGTCGGCCCGTTCACCGGCGCCCTGTGCGTCTCGATCGTGCTGGTCGTGCAATCGCTGTTGTTCGCCGACGGCGGGGTGACTGCGTTGGGTACCAACATCACGAACATGGCCCTCATCGGCGTAGCCGCCGGCTATTCGACGGCAGTGCTTCTCTACGCGCTCGCCCGGCGTCACCGCGGCGAGGTTCCGGTGGCCGGACTCGGAGTCATCGCGTTCCTTGCCGCGGTGGTGGGAACCGTCTGTGCATCAATGGGATTCGTGATCGAGTACGCCATCGGCGGGGCGGCGTCCACATCGCTGGGAACAGTGGCCGGCTACCTGCTCGGCACGCACGTTCTGATCGGAATCGGCGAGGGTGTGATCACCGCGCTGACGGTGATGGCCGTTGCCAGGGCGCGACCCGACCTTGTCTATTTGTTGCGCGGTAGTCGCGTCGAAGCGGAGGTGGCGGCATGACCAGGACGTCGTCCGCACAGCGTCGTTGGCTGTTCTGGATCGGCTTCGCTGTGGTGACGTTGATCATCGCAGGTGGCGTGTCGTATCTGGCGAGCTCGAGCCCGGACGGCCTGGATTCGGCGACCCTCAAGGGTTGCGACGTCGTCGAGGTGAACGGAACCGAAGAGCTTCAGGGCAGCTGCATCGCGCAGCATGCCGGTGACCACGCGATGTCCCATTCACCACTGGCCGACTATGCAATCGGCGGCAAGAACGGCACGGGTGGCCTGGCGGGCATCGTCGGCGTCCTGGTGACCGTCGCGGTCGCGGGCGGCGCGTTCTGGCTGATCGCCTCGACGCGATCGAAGTCCAAGCCGACCGTCGGTGAGTGAACGTGGGCGCCGGTCACTCTCATCCGCTCTACCGTGACGGCAACTCACCGCTGCATCGCGCGCCAGCCGAGGTCAAGATCGTATGCCTGGTCGTCTTCGTTCTTGCCGTCGTCGCGACGCCGCGTGACCTCTTCTGGCCGTTCGCCGTGTACGTCGTCATCATCCTGGTCGTCTGGCGAATCGGTCAGATACCGCTGCGCTGGATTCTGCCGCGGATGTTGATCGAGGCGCCGTTTCTGATCCTCGCTGTGCTGCTGCCGTTCTCGGAGGGCGGCGAGCGGGTTCAGTTCGCCGGCATGCACCTATCGGTGGCGGGGCTGTATGCGGCGTGGGGGATCGTCATCAAGGGCACGCTCGGCGTGGCCGCGTCACTGACGGTGGCCGCCACGACATCGGCGCGAGAGCTCCCGCTGGCGTTGAGCCGACTGGGCGTTCCGGCCGTGATCACGTCCATGCTGGTGCTGATGATCCGCTATATCGACGTGCTCAGCGCAGAGGCCAGCCGGATGCGGATGGCCCGAATGTCACGTGGCGACTCCCCGCGCTCATTGCACCAGGCCGGGGCAATCGCGAAAAGTGTTGGTGCGCTGTTTCTTCGGTCGTACGAACGAGGTGAACGGGTCTATGTGGCGATGCTGTCGCGCGGGTTCGACGGTAGCGTGCCTGACCTTGCCATGGGCCCCGACGGCCGGGCCGGTGCAAGGCAGTGGTCGCTGGCCATGCTGCCTGCTATCGCGGCGGTGTCGGTCGCCGCGTCGGCGTGGGTGATGCGATGACCGCACCGACCGCCATCGAGATCGAGGGTCTGCGGCATGTCTATCCAGACGGGCATGTCGCTCTCGACGGACTTCATCTCACCGTCTCACGGGGAGAGAGGGTTGCGGTGCTCGGCCCGAACGGGGCGGGTAAGACCACGCTGATGCTGCATCTCAACGGAGTGCTCTTGGCGACGGCGGGCTCGGTTGAAGTCAGCGGAATGCCCGTGAACCGCAAGACTCTTCGTGATATCAGGCCACGTGTTGGTCTCGTCTTCCAGGATCCCGATGACCAGTTGTTCATGCCGACGGTGGCGCAGGATGTCGCCTTCGGCCCGGCGAACTTCGGTCTGCGGGGCGACGCGCTGGCCGAGCGTGTGCGTCACGCGCTCGAGACGGTGTCCTTGACAGACCAGGCCGACCGCAGCCCCGCGCATCTCTCGGCGGGCCAGCGGCGCAGGGCAGCGCTTGCCACGGTGCTGGCCTGCGAGCCCGAGGTGCTGGTGCTCGATGAGCCGTCGGCCAACCTCGATCCGATGGCACGGCGGGAACTCGCCGAGACTCTGCAGGGTCTCGACGCCACCATGCTGATCGTCACCCACGACCTTCCGTACGCGGCGCAATTGTGCGACCGCGCTGTCGTGATGGCAGACGGGGTCATCGTCGCAGATGGACCGATCAATGCCATCCTCAACGACGGGGCGCTCCTCGAGGCGAATCGGCTTGAACTGCCATGGGGTTTCGTCGCACCCGCGCCTTAGTGCCGGCGTGCCGGCGGCCACGGCGGCTCACCGCAGAGTGCCAACAAAGCGTTCTCGATGACCTCCGGCAGCGCCGGATGGATCCAGTACTGGCCGCGCGCCATGTCCTGGCCGGCGATGTCGAAAGTCATCGCCTGGATGATGGGCTGGATCAGGGATGAGGCCTGATGCCCCATGATGTGTGCGCCGAGGATCTTCCCGGAATCGGCTTCGACGACGATCTTCGCGAAGCCGGTGGTGTCTTCCATCGCCCAGCCGTAGGCGACGTCGCCGTAGTCCTGCACCTTCGCTCTGATGTGGTATCCCTGTGCGCGGGCCTGGTTTTCGGTCAGGCCGACCATGGCGATCTGCGGATCGGTGAACACCGCCGACGGCACATAGCGGTGATCGGACCGCTTCAGGTTGTCGATGTCGTCCCAGTCGAGCAGCAGGTTCTCGCGGACGACGCGGGATTCATGGTTGGCCACATGCTTGAGCTGGTAATCCGAGCTGACGTCGCCGAGCGCGAAAACGCCTCGCGCAGTGGTGCGTTGGTACTCGTCGACGACGACGCTCCCGTCGCGAACCTCGACACCGGCCAGCTCGGCGTCGAGCAGGTCGCCGTTGGGGATCCGGCCGGTCGCGGCCAGCACGGTGTCCGCCTGCAACGTCGCGCCGTTGTCCATCGTCAGGGTGATGCCCGAGCTGTCCTGGCGTGCACCGACCACGTTGCAGTGGTTGTGAATCTCCCATTTCTTCGACGCGATATCGGTGAACCGCTCGCACACCGTGTCGTCGCAGTGCCGCAGCAGCGTGCCGCCGCGGATGACGAGCGACACGCGCGTGCCCAGCGCCGAGAAGGTATGGGCGAACTCGGCGGCGACGAAGCCGCCACCGACGATGACGAGATGGGCCGGCAGTTCACCGATCCGCATGATGGTGTCGCTGGTGTGGTAGTCGACGCCGCAGTCTCTGATGGCATCGGGCACCGAGATGCGCGAGCCCGCCGCGATCACCACCTGGTCCGCGGTGAACTCTTCGCCGGCGTCGGTGCGCAACCTGTGGCGGCCGTCGGCCGTCGGCTCAGCGAAGCGGGTGTGGGTGTCATACACCGTGACGTTCGGGGTCGAGCGGCGATAGTTCTCGCCGCCCATCGCGATCGGGTCGATACGGCCGAATACGCGCGACACGATGTCGCTCCACCGGACACCGTCGAGCGTCGCGTCGACGCCGTAGCGCTCGCTATCGCGGATGGTCTGGGCCACCTCGGCGGCGTAGACGAACATCTTGGTCGGGATGCAGCCCACGTTGAGGCACGTTCCGCCGAAGGTCCCCTGCTCGCATATCGCAACGCGTTTCTCGGTGTAGCGCTCGTCGAGAATCGAGTTGCCCGAGCCGGTGCCGATGATCGCGATGTCGAAATGTTCCATCCGGGTCATCCTTGTTCGGATTGTGTTGTGGCGCCTGACGATTGTGACCACCCGGCGTACCAGTCCAGCCAGAGGCTCAATTCGCGGAAAGCGGCCGCGCGCGGCTCGGCCAAGGACAGGAAGACGTCGTGTTTGGCGTCGACGATCGCCGCCACCGTGGTCCGGTTTCCGATGCAGCCCGCCCACCGCGCGATCTGCTTGACGTCCAGGACGGCGTCGCCACGCTGAATGAGCTCGGGATCGGGCACCTCACGCACGCTGTGATCCGAGCGCAGGATCAGGTTCGGCACTCCGACGTCGAGCCCGCGATGCAGCCGTGCGTGTCCGCGCCTGATCGCGTTGATCCAGCCGAACGTCACCGGGAACCCGCCGACCGGTTTCCAGTTCAGGTCGTAGTCGAACTCGCCGTGGAAGTCGCGATGCAGCGAGGTGCCGTAGCCGCCTGTCGTCGGCGAGCGGGCCACCAGCTTCTTGCGGAAGCGGGATATCGCGCCGATCGCCGCCGTGCCGACGGTGCGCACGATCGCCGGGCCCTGCAGGTCGAGCCACGGGCTGTTCAGCACAAGTCCGTTGACGTGCTTGGCGGCGGTGGCGCCGCGGCGGCGCAACCGGTCCAGCCACAGCGACACGATGAGACCGCCAGCCGAGTGGCCGTATACCAGCACCTTCGCCCCGCCGGTGGCCGCGGCGACGATGTCCAGTGCGCGCTCCAGCTCGGCGTCGTAGCGGGCCAGATCGGTGGTGAAGTGCGGAGTCTGGCCCTCCCGCCAGGACCGGCCGCACTTGTGCAGGTCGAGGGCATAGAAGGCAAAGCCACGGTCGATGAAGTAGTCGCCGACCTCGGTATGGAAGAAGTAGTCGGTGAACCCGTGCACCACCAACACCGCGTGTCCGGCGGCCGCGTCCTGCTCGCCCGCGCGAATCAACGTGGCCGCCAGTTCGCCCTCTCCGTCCGGATCGAGGCCGAGCGCGAGGGTCTGCTGCCAGTAGCCGGGCAGTACATCGGGCTCCCAGGCGGTCACGTCAGCTACCTTAACCGCGGGCAGGCGCCCCGCTCGGGCACCATGCCCGCGGGATAACCTGGGGATCGTGTCCACAACGGTGCTTTATCTATGAATGCTGCGCTGCGCCGCGCCTGGGCCAAGGATCTTGACACCGCCACCCTCTACGAGCTGCTCAGGCTGCGGGTCGAGGTGTTCGTCGTCGAGCAGGCAACGCCCTATCCGGAGCTCGACGGCCGCGACCTGCTGGCCGAGACCCGGCACTTCTGGCTGGAAGGCGCCGACGGCGAGGTCATCTGCACGCTGCGGCTGATGGAAGAGCACTCCGGCGGTGAGAAGGGGTTCCGAATCGGGCGGGTCGCCACGTTGCGCACCGCACGTGGCCACGGTCACGCGAATCGGCTGCTGCAGGCGGCGCTGGCCGAAGTGGGAGACTACGCCTGCCGCATAGACGCCCAGACCTACCTGGAAGACATGTACAAACACCACGGTTTCGTCCGCGACGGCGACGAGTTCCTCGACGACGGGATTCCGCACGTGCCGATGCTGCGCGGCCACAGCGAAACCGAGCAATCGTGACACCGATCTATCCGTTCAGCGCCATCGTCGGTCACGACCGGCTGCGGCTGGCGTTGGTGCTGTGCGCCGTGCGGCCGGAGATCGGCGGCGTGCTGATCCGCGGCGAGAAGGGCACGGCGAAGTCGACGGCCGTGCGTGGCCTCGCCGATGTGCTTTCAGCGGTCGATGCGGAGTCGGCGCTCGTCGAGCTCCCCATCGGCGCCACCGAGGACCGGGTGGTCGGCTCGCTGGACCTGCAACGCGTGCTGCGCGACGGCGAGCACGCCTTCTCACCGGGTCTGCTTGCCCGCGCGCACGGCGGCGTCCTATACGTCGACGAGGTCAACCTCCTGCACGACCACCTCGTCGACGTGCTGCTCGACGCCGCGGCGATGGGCCGGGTGCACATCGAACGCGACGGCGTCTCGCATAGCCACGAGTCCCGGTTCGTGTTGATCGGCACCATGAACCCCGAAGAGGGCGAGCTGCGTCCGCAGCTGCTGGACAGGTTCGGGCTCACCGTCGACGTGCACGCGTCGCGCGACGTCGACGTGCGGGCCGATGTCATCCGTGCCCGGATGGCGTTCGAAGCCGACCCGGCCGCCTTCGCCGACTCATACGCCGGACAGGACGCCGAACTCGCCCGCCGCATCGCCGCGGCCCGCCATTCCGTCGGCGGTGTGGTGCTGCCGGACAGCGAAGTACGGCGTATCGCCGCGCTGTGCGCGGCTTTCGACGTCGACGGGATGCGCGCGGACCTGGTGGTTGCGCGCACCGCCGTCGCGCACGCCGCATGGCGCGGATCTCACATCGTCGGTGAAGAGGACATCCGGGTGGCCGCCGAGCTGGCGCTGCCGCACCGGCGCAGGCGCGACCCGTTCGACGATCCCGGTCTGGACCCCCAGCAGCTCGACGACGCGATGGCCCAGACGCAGGATCAGGCCGACGACCCCGATCCCGACCCCCCGAATGGCGGAGGCACGTCGGCAACCGATTCGGATGACCCGGCACCGCAGAGTAATTCGTCACCGAAGACGCGCCCCAGCGCGGCTCCGTCCGGTGTCTTCCGGACCCGGACGCTGGTGGTGCCTGGCGTGGGGGAGGGAGCGCCTGGGCGGCGGTCGCGTGCGCGCAATCGCACCGGAACGACCGTGTCCTCGACAACTGAGCCCGAAGAGGGCCACGGCGTGCACATCTTCGCGACGCTGCTGGCCGCCGCGCGTCGACAGCGGCAGCCGGGTCGTCCACGTCCGGAACCCGACGACGTGCGTCGCGCGATTCGGGAAGGCCGCGAAGGGAATCTGGTGATCTTCGTGGTCGACGCGTCGGGTTCGATGGCGGCGCGTGACCGGATGGCGGCGGTCAGCGGCGCGGCGCTGTCGCTGTTGCGCGATGCCTATCAGCGCCGCGACAAGGTCGCCGTGATCACGTTCCGTGCGCAGCAGGCCGCGCTGCTGTTGCCGCCGACGTCGTCGGTGCACATCGCCGGGCGCAGACTGGCGCGGTTCGACACCGGCGGGAAAACGCCTCTGGCGCAGGGACTGTTGGCGGCTCGTGACGTGGTTGTGCGGGAGAAGGCACGCGATCGCGCGCGGCGCAGCCTGGTGGTGGTCCTCACCGACGGACGGGCCACCGGCGGGCCCGACCCGCTGGGGCGGGCGCGGGTCGCCGCGACACGGCTGGTCGCCGAGGGTGCGGCCGCCGTCGTCGTCGACTGCGAGACGTCTTTCGTGCGGCTGGGGTTGGCCGAACAGCTGGCCGTGCAGCTCGGTGCGCCCTCGGTGCGGCTTTCGCAGCTGCGGGCCGACGCCCTCACGCAGATCGTCCGGACGCAGTCCAGCGCCGCATAAGAGAGGACTCTTCAGATGCCGCAGGGCCGTCCGGTCGCCGTCCCCGACGACGGCCTGACCACGCGCGCCCGCCGCAACGCGCCGCTGCTGGCCGTGCACACCGGTGCGGGTAAGGGGAAGTCGACGGCCGCGTTCGGGATGGCGCTGCGGGCCTGGAACCAGGGCTTCGATGTCGCGGTGTTCCAGTTCGTCAAGAGCGCCAAGTGGAAAGTGGGCGAGGAGGCCGCATTTCGAGAGCTCGGCCGCCTGCACGATGAGCACGATGTCGGCGGAGCCGTCGAGTGGCACAAGATGGGAGCCGGCTGGTCGTGGTCGCGTAAGGCGGGCACCGACATCGACCACGCCGCGGCCGCGGCCGACGGCTGGGCCGAGATCGCCAGGAGGCTCGCGTCGCAACGCCACGACTTCTATGTGCTCGACGAGTTCACCTACCCGCTGAAGTGGGGCTGGATCGACCTCGACGACGTGATCGCCATTCTGACAGCGCGACCCGGCACCCAGCATGTCGTGATCACCGGTCGCGACGCCCCGCAGCCGCTGCTGGACGCCGCCGACCTGGTCACCGAGATGACCAAGGTGAAACATCCGATGGACGTCGGCCGCAAGGGCCAGAGGGGCATCGAGTGGTGACCCTCTTCCCGGCGAGCAGACACAAAAGCCCTGTTTTCTGCGGCGTGTCGGGTGCTTTTGCGTCTGCTCGCGCGGGAACGGGAGAGGCGTGAGCACGCCCGCCGTGGTGATCGCCGCGCCGGCGTCGGGCAGCGGAAAGACCACGGTGGCAACGGGATTGATCGGCGCGCTGCGGCAAGCCGGCCATCGCGTCGCGCCGTTCAAGGTGGGTCCCGACTACATCGACCCCGGCTATCACGCACTGGCGGCGGGCAGGCCCGGCCGCAACCTCGACCCGGTTCTGGTCGGCGAGGACCTGATCGGTCCGCTTTACCGGCACGGGAGCGACGGCTGCGACATCGCCGTGATCGAGGGCGTGATGGGGCTGTTCGACGGACGCATCGACGACGCCATGTCCGGCCCGGCCGCAGGATCGACCGCGCACGTCGCCGCGGTGCTGGGCGCGCCGGTGATCCTCGTCGTCGACGCCCGGGGCCAGAGCCACAGCATGGCCGCGCTGCTGCACGGCTTCTCGACCTTCGATGACGCCACCCGAATCGCGGGAGTGATCCTCAACCGCGTTGGCTCACCGAGACATGCCGACGTGCTGAGGCAGGCGTGCGAGCACGCCGGTATCCCGGTACTCGGAGCGCTACCCCGAATCGATGAAATGGCCGTTCCCTCACGGCATCTGGGTCTGGTTACCGCTGTGGAGTATGGTCGCAACGCCCGCGCGGCCGTGGATGCGATGACCGCGCTGATCGCCTCGCACGTCGACCTGCCCGGCGTCGTCGCCGCGGCGGGCGGGCACGTCGACGTCGAGCCGTGGAGCCCGCAGGACGCCGTCACCCTGCGCATCGCCGAACCCGTCACGGTCGCACTCGCGGCGGGGCAGGCATTCAGCTTTTGCTACCCCGAGCACCGCGAACTCCTGCGCGCGGCGGGCGCCGACGTCGTCGAATTCGACCCGCTGACCGAACAACTGCCAGCCGACACTGCAGCGGTGGTGCTGCCCGGCGGCTTCCCCGAGGAGTTCGGCGCTGAACTGTCGGCGAACGACGGCGTCAGGCACCAGATCGCCGCACTGGCGGCACGCGGAGCGCCCGTGCACGCCGAATGTGCGGGGCTGGCCTATCTGGTCGACGAGCTCGACGGGCACCCGATGTGCGGGGTGCTGGCAGGCACCGCGCGATTCACCGAGAAACTCACCCTCGGCTACCGCGATGCCGTCGCACCAGCGGCCTCATCGCTTTTCGAGGAGGGGGAGCGCGCCGTCGGGCACGAATTCCACCGCACCACGGTCACATTCACCGACAGCTACCAGCCAGCCTGGGTGTTCCGCGGCCGCGAGGTGCCGACGGTGCGCGACGGCGCAGTGCACGGCGGTGTGCACGCAAGCTATCTGCACACCCATCCGGCGGGCCGACCAGAAGCCGTAACACGCTTCGTGGCGGCCGCCGCATGCGCTAGGTGAGTCATCGATCCCCTCGCTAGGGTTGCGGGTTTGGGCTGAGCCAATCCTGCGGCTCACCCCAGCTCGGCGCCGGCAAGGAATAGGCCATGTTGGTCAAACGCCGTCGCGATCTGGATCTTCGTCGTGCCCGCGTCGGGCCCCCAGGATGTAAAGCCGACATCATGGAGGTTGCTGATCTCCCAGATCTCCTCCCACTCGCCACCGGCTTGTCGGTTGAGGAAAGTGAAGGTAAAGAACAGGTCCGGGTTGAGACTCGATGGCGCACAAAGCGCGACTGCCCGCGGTCCCGACACACCGGTAACCACGCTCCACCCAGTCCACATCTCGAACGGCTCTTGCGTGTAGGGACGATTAACGCCATGTCCCAGAGAGAAGGTGAGCCAATTCGCGGCGAAATCGCCCTCGCAGAGTCCGTACGTCCCGAACATTCCGGGCGAACCGCCGGTGTCCGGGTTCGGCTCGGCCCACAACGGCAACGGTAGTGCCCGGGGCTCCGGCGCGAAGACCCCGCGGCGTGCTAGACCCTGGTGATGACGCAGCAGCACGTCCGGGGCTGGCTTTCGTCTTTCGCAGGCCAGAAACAGCTCCAAGGGTGACAACATCGTCGCCGCCGGACTGCGTCCGTGTGACACCCGGGGCCTCGCGTAGGCCACACCGATGTCGGGGTCGTCGTCGCTGTGCGAGAGGTTCACGAGCCGAACTTCCACGCCCGACGCGGTCCTGAACTCGGCCACGATTGTCGGCTTCTTCGTGGCGTAGCCGCTTTGCTGCCCGTCCTCCTTCGTCAGCCAGCCCTCAACTCTTGCCGGACGGTAGGCAGGAACCGATTTCACATTGATGTTCTTCATGTTGTTTCTCCGTTCTGTGGCTGCGGCCCGGGTCGGGCTGCTCTTAGAGGTATGAGCGGCTAAATGCGGTCGGCCTTACATTTTTTCCGCGGCTTTTCGTGACCGTTCCCGATGACTGCCCGTTGCAACATCTAGGCTCGCCGGGTGAGCGAGAACGCCTACCTGGTCGGCCTTCGACTGGCCGACAAGAAGGTCGTGGTCGTCGGCGGCGGCACCGTCGCCCAGCGCCGCCTCCCGCTTCTGGTCGCCACCGGCGCGGACGTGCACGTCATCTCTAGGTCCGCAACGCCGGCCGTCGAGGCGATGAGCGGAATCACGTTGACGCTGAGGCCCTTTCAGGAGGGAGATCTCGACGGCGCGTGGTACGTCATCGCCGCCACCGACGATCCCGACGTCAACGCCGCCGTGGCGGACGAGGCCGAGCGTCTCCGGATCTTCTGTGTCCGCGCCGATGCGGGCCGGGACGGCACCGCGGTCACGCCTGCGACATTCGAGTACGAGGGCCTGGCGGTCGGTGTGCTGGCCGGCGGCGAACACCGTCGCTCGGCGGCGATCCGGTCGGCGATCCACGAGGCGTTCCAGCAGGGCCTGATCACCGGCGGAGCGCCCGGCGTCGTGCACGGCGGCGTGGCGCTGGTCGGCGGCGGGCCGGGTGACCCCGAACTGATCACCGTCCGCGGCCGGCGGCTACTCGCCAACGCCGACGTGGTGGTCGCAGACCGGCTCGCGCCGCCGGAACTGCTGGCAGAACTGCCCCCGCACGTCGAGGTGATCGACGCGGCGAAGATCCCTTACGGCCGGGCGATGGCCCAGGACGCCATCAACGCGGTGCTCATCGAGCGCGCCAAGGAGGGCAAGTTCGTCGTGCGCCTCAAGGGCGGCGATCCGTTCGTCTTCGCGCGCGGCTACGAAGAGGTGATCGCGTGCACCGAAGCCGGCATCCCGGTCACCGTTGTGCCGGGTGTGACAAGCGCCATAGCAGTTCCTGCGTTGGCTGGCGTTCCGGTCACCCACCGAGCCATCACGCACGAGTTTGTGGTGGTCAGCGGTCATGTTGCGCCAGGGCACCCCGAATCGTTAGTGAATTGGGATGCGCTGGCCGCGATGTCCGGCACGATCGTGTTGCTGATGGCCGTCGAACGGATCGAACAATTCGCCAAGGCGCTGCTGGAAGGCGGCCGACCTGCGAATACGCCGGTGCTGGTGGTTCAGCACGGCTCGACGGCGGCACAGCGCACGTTGCGTACGACGCTGGGCGACGCGCCCGATCACATCCGATCCGAGGGTGTTCGACCCCCCGCGATCATCGTGATCGGCACCGTGGCGGCCTTCGGCGGTTAAAGGGATCTTAAGATTACTGTAAGGTAACCACCTATGACGGCTCTCAACGATGCAGAGCGCGCCGCCATCCGCCGTGACGCTGAAGGCGGCACGAAACGGGCGCTCGCGGAGCAGGCAAAGCCCTCCGCGGTAGCGAGAACTGGCAGGTCGCCCGAGTGGCTGCCCTCGCGCCGCTTCATCGCCGCGGTCATCGCGATCGGCGGCATGCAGCTGCTGGCAACGATGGACAGCACGATCGCGATCGTCGCGCTTCCTAAGATCCAAGACGAGCTCAGCCTGTCCGACGCGGGCCGCAGCTGGGTCATCACCGCCTATGTCCTGACCTTCGGCGGTCTGATGCTGCTCGGCGGACGGCTCGGCGACACCATCGGTCGCAAACGCACCTTCATCGTCGGTGTCGCACTGTTCACCATCGCCTCGATTCTGTGTGGGGTCGCCTGGGACGAGAGCACTCTTGTCATCGCCCGGTTGCTGCAGGGCGTCGGCGCGGCAATCGCGTCGCCGACAGGTCTGGCGCTGATCGCCACCACCTTCCCCAAGGGACCGGCCCGCAACGCCGCCACCGCGGTGTTCGCCGCGATGACCGGTGTCGGCTCGGTGATGGGCCTCATCCTCGGTGGAGCATTGACCGAGGTGTCGTGGCGGTTGGCGTTCCTGGTCAACGTGCCGGTCGGTCTGCTGGTGATCTACCTGGCCCGCACCACGCTGCGGGAGACCCACAAAGAACGGCTGAAGCTGGACGCCGCCGGGGCGATCCTCGCGACGCTGGGCTGCACCGCGGCGGTGTTCGGGTTCACCCAGGGCCCGGAGAACGGCTGGCTGTCGCCCGTCACCATCGGTTCACTGGTCGCAGCAGCGGTGTTCCTCGTTGCATTCCTGATCGTCGAGCGCACCGCGGAAAACCCGGTGGTTCCGTTCGAGTTGTTCAAGGATCGCAACCGGGTGGCCACCTTCGCCGCGATCTTCCTGGCCGGCGGCGTGATGTTCACCTTGACCGTGCTGATCGGGCTCTACGTTCAGGACATCTTGGGCTACAGCGCATTACGCGCAGGCATCGGCTTCATCCCGTTCGTGATCGCGCTGGGCATCGGCCTGGCCGTTTCCTCGCAGCTGGTGTCGATGTTCAGCCCGCGCGTGCTGACGATCGCGGGCGGCATCCTGGTGCTCGGCGCCATGATCTACGGGTCGACGCTGCACCTCGGCATCCCGTACTTCCCCGATCTCGTGTTGCCGATCACCATCGGCGGCTTCGGCATCGGCATGATCGTCGTTCCGTTGACTGTGTCGGCCATCGCGGGCGTCGGCTTCGACCAGATCGGACCTGTCTCGGCGATCGCGCTGATGCTGCAGAACCTCGGCGGCCCGGTCGTGCTCGCGATCGTCCAGGCCGTCATCACATCGCGGACCCTCTACCTGGGCGGCACCACCGGCCCGGTGAAGAACATGGACTCCGCGCAACTGCACGCCCTTGACCAGGGCTACACCTACGGCCTGCTGTGGGTCGCGGCGGTGGCGGTGATCGTCGGCGGTGCGGCGCTGTTCATCGGCTACACCGCGGATCAGGTCGCGCACGCGCAGGAAGTCAAGGACGCGATCGACCACGGAGAGCTGTAGAGCTCGACATTCGGGCGCGGTAGCGAGCGCTGAGCGCCGCTAAGCGCGCCGAAATCGCTTCTCTGTAGGCTGGCAACCCATGTCTGCGGCGGGTGGTTCCAGCGAGTCGACGGACCCCTCCGCGCAGCGTCTGACAACGCACGTTCTCGGTATCGCGATCTTCGCGATCACCGGCATGCAGCTGATGTCGACGCTCGACGGCACCATCGTCATCGTCGCGCTGCCGCGGCTGCAGGCCGAACTCGACCTCTCCGACGCGGGCAAGAGCTGGGTCATCACCGCCTACGTGCTGACCTTCGGCGGCCTGCTGTTGATCGGCGGGCGCGTCGGCGACGCCATCGGGCACAAACGGGCGTTCCTGTCCGGCGTCGGCGTGTTCACGATCGCATCGCTGGTGTGCGGCCTGGCCACCGACGGCATCACCCTGATCATCGCCCGCGCGGTGCAGGGCACCGGCGCGGCCATCGCGGCGCCGACCGGGCTGGCGTTGATCGCGACGACCTACGCCGTCGGTCACGCCCGCAACCGCGCGTTCGCGGTATCGGCCGCCATGCAGGCCTCC
Organism: uncultured Actinomycetota bacterium; assembly: GCA_963716505.1. Lineage (GTDB taxonomy): Bacteria > Actinomycetota > Actinomycetes > Mycobacteriales > Mycobacteriaceae > Mycobacterium. The sequence continues at coordinate 48,870 of CAVQTL010000018.1, read as the reverse complement.
GGTTCGGTGCTTGGCCTGGTGCTCGGCGGCGCGCTGACGGTCGTCTCGTGGCGGCTGGCGTTCCTGATCAACATCCCGATCGGCATCCTCATCATCTGGGTCGCCGTCACCCGGCTGGCCGAGACACACCATGAGCGACTGAAACTCGACGTCGCGGGCGCGTCGCTGGCGACGCTGGCCTGCACCTCGGCGGTGCTGGTGTTCACGCAAGGTCCGCCGCGCGGCTGGGTCGATCCGTGGGTGATCGGCGCGGGCATCGCGGCCGTGGTGTTCCTCGTCGCCTTCTTACTCGTCGAGCGAACCGCCGAGCACCCGATCGTCCCGTTCTCGGTATTCGACAATCGCAGCCGCGTCATGACGTTCGTGTCGTTGTTCATGGCGGGCGGCGTGATGCTGACCGCGACCGTGATCATCGGGCTCTACGTCCAGGACGTGATGGGCTATTCGGCGCTGCGGGCGGGGGTGGCCTTCCTGCCGTTCGCGGGGGCGTTCGGCCTGGGCACCCTGCTGGCGACGCGTACCGCGCCGCTACATCGCCCCGCGGTGGTTGATCATCGGATGCGGGACGCTTGTGCTCGCGGCCATGTTGTACGGCTCGACGCTGGACCGATCGATCTCGTACTTTCCCGACTTCGTCGTGCTGATCGTGGTGGGCGGCTTCGGAATCGGCGTCATCTCGGTGGTCCTGCCGCTCTGCGCGGTGGCCGACGTCGGCCCGCGCGAGATCGGGCCGGTGTCGGCGATTCAGCTGATGGTCTACAACCTCGGCGGCCCTCTGGTGCTGGTGGTGATCATGGCGGTGCAGACGTCGCGCACGCTGTACCTGGGCGGCACGACGGGACCCGTCGCCGAGATGACGCCCAGCCAGCTCGACGCGCTGGACGCCGGCTACACGTACTCGCTGCTGTGGGTCGCCGGCATCGCGGTGGTGGTGGGCGCCGCCGCGCTCGGGATCGGTTTCTCCGCCCGCCAGATCGCGTCCGCCCAGCACACCCGCGAGGCGTTCGAGGCGGGCGAACTGGAGCCGGGTGAGTTGGAACCGGACGAGGTGTAGTTATCGGGTTCAGCCGGCGTTCTGCGTGACACACTTTCCGACGTGAGCATCGGTCGCGTCAAATATGCGCGAAACGGGGACATTCGGCTGGCGTATCGGGTGATGGGCGACGGCGAGATCCCGGTCGTGTTGGTTCCCGGCTGGGTCAGCAATGTCGATCTATACGACGACCCGACGACCACTCTACGGCGGCGATTGCCGAGCGGATGAGTCAGGCACGCGAGCTGCTGGTCTGGGACAAGCGCGGCACCGGACTGTCCGATCCGGTCACCCACGTGCCGCCGATCGACGAGCGCATGGACGACCTGCGGGCCGTGCTCGACGCCGCCGAGATCGAATACGCCGGCGCTGGTCGGTATCTCCGAGGGCGGTCCGATGAGCCTCGTTGTTCGCCGCGACGCTATCCGGAGCGGGTACGGTCGCTGGTGCTGTTCGGCACCGCGGCCCGATTCTCACAAGAATTGCCTGATTTTCCATGGGGATTCACGCCCGGACGAGATCGCCGCCGTTCTATGAAGATATCGAAAACCATTGGGGTGAAGGCGCTTTGGCGGAGTTATTCTTCGGGCCGATCGCCGACGTGCCCGGGGTGCGCGAGATGTTCGGCAAGGAGCAGCGGGTATCCGCAAGCCCGATGATGGCGCGCATGATGTGGGAAGCCGTCGCTCGAGATCGACGTCCGCGCCGTGCTCGCCGGTGTCCGCACGCCACCCTGGTGCTTGGCCGTAGAGGTGACCGCATCGCTTCCTTCGAAGCAGCTGAGGCGCTCGCCGCCGGAATCCCCGAACGCAGAACTGCGCGAACTGCCGCCGGGCGAACACTACGCGATCGACCTGCTTGAACTTCTTCCGCGAGACGGTGCTGGAATTCGTCGGCCAGCAGGCCGACGCGAGCGCCTGCCGAGCGAGTGCTGAGCACCGTGCTGTTCACCGACATCGTCGGCTCGACGGAACTGCTTGCCGCCCAGGGCGACGAGCACTGGCGTCGACAGCTCGACGACCACGACCGGCTGGTCGACAACGGTGCTGGCGAGGTACGGCGGCCGCCGCGCCAAGCACACCGGCGACGGGATCTTCGCGCTGTTCGACGGTCCGACGAAGGCCGCCGCGGTGCGGCCTCGACCTGGTGCCCGCGCTGGCCACCCACGGCATCCCGATCCGCGCGGGCGTGCACATCGGCGAATGCGAGAAGCGCGGCGACGAGTGGAGCGGCATGGCCGTCCACGTCGGAGCGCGGATCGGCGCGATGGCCGGCGCGGGCGAGGTGCTGACCAGCCGCACCGTGCGTGACCTTTCCGTCGGGCTCTGGCCTCGTCTTCGAAGACCTGGGGGCCCACCGCCTGAAGGGACTGCCCGAGGACACCGAGGTATTCCGCGTCAAGGTCGCCTGAATCAGCGGCGATTGTCGCGCTCATTAAGCTTGCGGGCTGTGATCACCCGCATGTCCGAGCTGTTCCTGCGCACGCTGCGCGACGACCCAGCCGACGCCGAGGTCCCCAGCCACAAGCTGCTGATCCGCGCCGGCTACGTCCGCCCGGTCGGACCCGGGCTGTACAGCTGGCTGCCGCTGGGCCTGCGGGTGCTGCGCAAGGTCGAGAAGGTTGTGCGCGACGAGATGAACGCGATTGGCGGGCAGGAGATCCTGTTCCCCGCGCTGCTGCCGCGCGGCCCGTATGAGACGACGAACCGGTGGACGGAGTACGGCGACGGCGTGTTCCGGCTGAAGGACCGTCGCGACAACGACTATCTCCTCGGGCCCACCCACGAGGAGCTGTTCACGCTGACGGTCAAGGGGGAGTACAGCTCGCTACAAGGACTTCCCGCTGCTGCTGTTCCAGATCCAGACGAAGTACCGCGACGAGGCGCGGCCCCGGGCCGGCATCCTGCGCGGGCGCGAGTTCGTCATGAAGGACTCCTACTCGTTCGACGTGGACGACGACGGCCTGCGAGCCGTCTACCACCGTCATCGCGACGCCTACCAGCGCATCTTCGACACGCTGGGCGTCCGCTACGTCATCGTGTCGGCCGTATCGGGCGCGATGGGCGGCAGTGCGTCGGAGGAGTTCCTCGCCGAAAGCGAGGTCGGCGAGGACACCTTCGTGCGGTGTCTGGAGTCCGGGTATGCCGCCAACGTCGAGGCCGTCGTGACCGCGGTGCCGGACGCGCTGCGGGTCGACGCGCTGCCCGAGGCCAAGGTGCACGACACCCCCGACACCCCGACCATCGCCACGCTGGTGGATTGGGCCAACACCGTCGACCTGGGACGGGAGATCACCGCCGCCGACACCTTGAAAAACGTTCTGCTCAAAACCCGTCAGCCCGGTGGCGAATGGGAACTGCTGGCCGTCGGTGTGCCTGGCGACCGCGAGGTCGACGAGAAGCGGCTCGGTGCCGCGCTCGACCCCGCCGAGTACGCGATGCTCGACGACGCGGACTTCGCCAAGAGCCCCTTCCTGGTGAAGGGTTATGTCGGTCCGAAGGCATTGCGGGACAACGGTGTTCGATACTTGGTCGATCCGCGGATCGTGGACGGCACATCGTGGATCACCGGTGCGGACGCGCCCAACAAGCACGTCGTGGGCCTGGTGATGGGCCGCGACTTCACCGCCGACGGCACCATCGAGGCGGCCGAGGTGCGCGACGGCGACCCGTCACCGGACGGCGCGGGTCCGCTGGTGTCCGCCCGCGGCATCGAGATCGGTCACATCTTCCAGCTCGGCCGCAAGTACACCGACGCGTTCGCCGTCGATGTCCTCGGCGAGGACGGAAAACCCATCCGACCGACCATGGGGTCCTACGGCATCGGGGTGTCCCGGCTGGTCGCGGTGATCGCCGAACAGCATCACGACGACCTCGGGCTGAGCTGGCCGTCGTCGGTCTCGCCGTTCGACGCCCACGTCGTCATCGCCAACAAGGACGAGGCCGCCCGCGCGGGCGCCGGTGAGCTGGCCGCCGATCTGGACCGGCTCGGGTGTCGAGGTTTTGCTCGACGACCGGAAGGCGTCACCGGGGGTGAAGTTCAAGGACGCCGAGCTGCTCGGCGTGCCGTGGATCGTGGTGGTGGGCCGTGGCTGGGCCGACGGAGTGGTCGAGCTGCGCAACCGGTCCAGCGGTGAGTCGCGCGAAATCGCCGTCGACGGCGCCGCCGCCGAGATCGCCGAAGCGCTCGCGGGCTAGCGCTATTCGCCCCCGCCGGGGAAGGCCACGGTGATCGGCCAGACGCCGAGCACCTTGCTCCAGCGCGCAGCCGTGACGGCCGTCTGTGTCAACGCCTTCACCGCGAAGGTGCGCGCCTGCGCGGTGGTCGCCTGTTCGAGCGCCGCCCGCCATGCCACCGCGGAGTCCTCTTCCATGCGCACCGCGAGGTTTGCGGCATCGGTCGGGTTGTCCACCTGCGTCGGCAGCTGATAGCCGGCGGCGGGCAGCGGCGGGTCCACCCCACGGCCCTCGAGCATTTCGATCGCGGCTTCGCGGCGTTCGCGGTGCTCCGACATCGCCGCCGCCACCAGGTCGTTGTCCTCGGGAGTGGAATGCGCCGACACCAGCCCGTAGCCGTAGATGACCGCGTGCTCGGTGGTCACGGCGTCGAAGAGCGCTGCGACGTCGGAGTCGGGTGGCCGAGACGGGCTGGTCGGCTCGGCGGCCCGCGACGAGGTCGTCGTCGGCGTGGGTTCGGCCGACGTCACGGTGGTCCGTCCTGCCCCGCGAGTGCCACCGTGTATGCCGCCGTGCAGGACGCGGCGATCGAGCCGAGCAGCCCGGCGCGGTAGCCGGACAGCTGGGCCGCCGTCTGGCCTGCGCTGTCGGCCGACGCACGCAACGCCGCGATGACGTCCTTGGTCGGTCGGCGCAGTCACCTGCGCAGCGCTGGTCGTCGTGGTCGATGACGACGACGTCGGCTCACCCGTCATGCGGGTGATCTCGTTGGACAGCGCTTCGGCGTGCTTCGACCGCTCGGACGAGACGGCGGCCAGCGCGGGCCGCATCGCAGGCTTCGCGGCGGTGGCCGCGTCGCTGGCCAGCTGGCTGTCGCTGCGCGCCATCTCGAGTTGCGTCATGAGGTCGTCGAGGTCTGGTGGTGGCGGTGGCTTGCCGCACGCGGCGCCGGTGATGCCCAGCGCCGCCAGGGCCGCCGTCCCGAACAGCATGCGCCGCCTGCTGACGACGGGGAGGGCACTCGGCACGACGCCATCCTGCCATTGCCGAAATCAGCGCTGTGTATTCGCTGGGCACGGCTGTCGGATTGCGGTTCGCCAGATGTTCACTGGCGTATCGTTGGCCCCGTCGGCACAATTCAACATGAGGAGCTCGCCGTGGCATCGGATCCGCAGCTGCGGTCTGCGAGATTGCCCTCGCAGCAGCAGGTGATCGAGCTACTCGACGGCGAGTTCGCGCGCGCAGGATACGAAATCGACGACGTCGTCATCGACGCCGGAACCCGTCCGCCCCGCATCACGGTGATTGCCGACGGCGACAACGGCCTCGACCTCGATTCGATCGCAGCGCTTTCCCGGTCCGCATCCGAACTGCTGGACACCGTGGACTCTTCGAAATCCGGTTCGGCGTATGTCCTCGAGGTGACCTCACCGGGTGTGGACCGGCCGCTCACCGCGGAGAAGCACTACCGGCGGGCCCGCGGCCGCAAGGTCGAGCTGACGCTGGCCGACGGTTCGCTGCTGACCGGCCGACTCGGCGAGACCCGGGACGGCGCTATCCACCTGGTGGTGCCCGAAGGGGCAAGGGGGAACTACTCCGTTCGCGAGCTGCCTCTCAGCGGCATCGCCAAAGCGGTTGTCCAGGTGGAGTTTTCACCTCCGAACCAGCGGGAGCTCGAGCTGGCCGGCCAACCGGGGAAGGGGGCTGGCGCATGAATATCGACATGGCCGCATTGCACGCCATCGAGGCCGACAAGGGCATCACGGTTGATGTCGTCGTCGAGACCATCAAGTCCGCGTTGCTCACCGCCTATCGTCACACCGAGGGCCACGAAGCCGACGCGCGCATCGAGATCGACCGCAAGACCGGCGTCGTGCAGGTGCTGGCGCGCGAGACAGACGAAGACGGCAACGTCCTCAACGAATGGGACGACACCCCAGAGGGATTCGGCCGCATCGCGGCCACCACCGCGCGCCAGGTCATCCTGCAGCGGCTGCGCGACGCCGAGAACGAGAAGAACTACGGCGAGTTCTCCACCCGTGAGGGGGAGATCGTCGGCGGTGTCATCCAGCGCGACAGTCGCGCCAATGCCCGCGGCCTCGTCGTGGTTCGGATGGGTAGCGAGACGAAGGGCTCCGAGGGCGTCATCCCGTCCGCCGAGCAGGTCCCCGGCGAGAGTTACGAACACGGCGACCGGCTGCGTTGCTACGTCGTCGGTGTCAGCCGCGGCGCCCGTGAACCGCTGATCACGCTGTCGCGCACGCACCCCAACCTGGTTCGCAAGCTGTTCTCGCTCGAGGTACCCGAGATCGCCGACGGCTCCGTCGAGATCGTCGCGGTGGCCCGCGAGGCAGGCCATCGCTCCAAGATCGCGGTGACCTCCCGGGTGCCAGGCCTCAACGCCAAGGGCGCATGCATCGGCCCGATGGGTCAGCGGGTGCGCAACGTGATGAGCGAGTTGTCCGGCGAGAAGATCGACATCATCGACTACGACGAGGACGCGGCCAAGTTCGTCGCCAACGCGCTTTCGCCGGCCAAGGTGGTGTCCGTGCAGGTCATCGACGAGGCCGGCCGAGCGGCTCGGGTGGTGGTACCCGATTTCCAGCTGTCGCTGGCCATCGGCAAGGAGGGCCAGAATGCCCGGCTCGCGGCCCGGTTGACCGGCTGGCGCATCGATATCCGCAGCGATGCGGCCGCCGCGCAGGACAGCCCGCCGAATCCGGGTGCGACACGCGGGGCTGTGCACGACCGATAGCAGTGTGCGGCCGGTTCGGTCCGCAGGAGCTCAGACGGTAGACTCAGGCGTGATCCAGCGCGAGACTTCGGCTTCGCCGCATCGAAGTACGGATGGACCCGTACGGACATGCGTCGGCTGCCGGAAGCGAGAGTTGGCCGCCGAACTGCTCCGGGTAGTTGCTGGCAACGGCGGGAATGGCGATTGTGCCGTGACCGTTGACGCAGCGGGTAACCTGCCTGGGCGGGGTGCGTGGTTGCATCCTGAACAGCAGTGTTTGCACGCAGCAATCCGGCGGCGAGCATTCGCTCGAGCGTTGCGCATCACCGGCTCACCGGAAACATCCGCGGTGCTGGAGTACTTCGAATCACTCGAAGCGCCTCGGCGCCCGGCCACAGAACAGGCAGCGAAGAACATGAGCACACCGTGAAGTTCAGACGATGACCATGCGTCATAGCTAAACCCGAGGCGCGGCCTACCACCGCTGTCGCCTCTAAGACAGGAGAGAAGTGGCAGGCAAGGCCCGCGTACACGAGTTGGCTAAAGAACTCGGTGTAACCAGCAAAGAAGTGCTCGCCCGGCTGAGCGAACAGGGCGAATTCGTCAAATCAGCATCCTCCACCGTGGAGGCTCCCGTCGCGCGTCGACTGCGCGAATCCCTCGGCGGAGCAAAGCCGGCGGCAGAGAAGGCCAAGGCCGACGGCAACGGCGCGCCCGCGAAGAAGGCGGCCGCCAAGGCGCCCGCGCCGGAGAAGGCGCCGGCGCCCAAGCCGGCCGCACCGGCAGAACCGGAGCCCGCACCCGCAGAACCGGAGGCACCCGCCGCGGTTGCGGCGCCCGCGGCCGAGTCGGCCCCCGCGCCCGCACGCCCCAGCCCGACGCCAGGCCCGAGGCCCGCCACGCCGGGCCCCAAGCCGGCGCCGCGCACACCGCGCGTCGGTAACAACCCGTTCTCCTCGGCGCAGCCGGTCGAGCGGGCGATTCCACGGCCGCAGGCACCCCGACCAGGGGCACCCCGCCCCGGCGGTGGCCCCCGACCCGGCGCCTCGCCGGGCAACATGCCGCCCCGCCCTCCCGGCGGAGCACCAGGTCGTCCACGGCCCGGCGGCGGTCCGCGTCCGGCTGCCGGTGGTCGTGGCCCCGGCGGCGGTGCAGGCGGCGGCGGTCGTCCCGGTGGCGGCGGCGGCGGCGGTAACTACCGCACCGGCGGACCCGGTGGCGGCGGACCAGGTGGCGGTGGCGCACCCGCAGGAGGCGGCGGCGGCTTCCGCGGTCGTCCCGGCGGCGGCGGCGGCGGTCGTCCCGGTCAGCGTGGCGGTGCGGCAGGGGCGTTCGGTCGTCCCGGCGGCGCACCCAAGCGCGGCCGTAAGTCGAAGCGGGCGAAACGCGCCGAATACGAGAACATGCAGGCGCCGGTCGTCGGCGGCGTGCGGTTGCCGCACGGCAACGGCGAGACCGTCCGGCTGGCGCGAGGCGCGTCGCTGTCCGACTTCGCCGAGAAGATCGACGCCAACCCGGCTGCCCTGGTGCAGGCGCTGTTCAACCTGGGCGAAATGGTCACGGCCACCCAGTCCGTCGGCGACGACACTCTGGAGCTTCTCGGCAGCGAGATGAACTACAAGATCCAGGTCGTGTCCCCCGAGGACGAGGACCGCGAGCTGCTGGAGTCCTTCGACCTGAGCTACGGCGAGGACGAGGGCGACGAGTCCGACCTGGAGAGTCGTCCGCCGGTGGTCACGGTGATGGGTCACGTCGACCACGGCAAGACCCGACTGCTGGACACCATCCGCCAGGCCAACGTCCGCGAGGAAGAGGCGGGCGGCATCACCCAGCACATCGGTGCCTACCAGGTCGCCGTCGCCTTCGACGGCGGCGAACGGCTCATCACCTTCATCGACACCCCGGGCCACGAGGCGTTCACCGCCATGCGTGCCCGCGGTGCCAAGGCCACCGACATCGCGATCCTGGTGGTCGCCGCCGACGACGGCGTCATGCCTCAGACGGTGGAGGCCATCAACCACGCGCAGGCGGCCGATGTGCCGATCGTGGTTGCGGTCAACAAGATCGACAAGGAAGGTGCCGATCCGTCGAAGATCCGTGGGCAGCTGACCGAATACGGTTTGGTGCCAGAGGAATTCGGTGGCGACACCATGTTCGTCGACATCTCGGCCAAGCAGGGCACCAACATCGCGGCGCTGGAAGAGGCGGTCCTGCTGACCGCCGACGCCGCGCTCGACCTGCGGGCCAACCCGGATATGGAAGCCCAGGGCGTGGCGATCGAGGCGCATCTGGACCGCGGCCGCGGACCGGTGGCTACCGTGCTGATTTCGCGCGGCACCCTGCGGGTCGGCGACTCGGTGGTCGCCGGCGATGCCTACGGGCGCGTCCGCCGCATGGTCGACGAGCACGGCGAGGACGTCGAGGCGGCGCTGCCGTCGCGGCCGGTGCAGGTCATCGGCTTCACGTCGGTGCCGGGCGCCGGTGACAACCTTCTCGTCGTCGACGAGGACCGCATCGCGCGGCAGATCGCCGACCGCCGCAGCGCCCGCAAGCGCAACGCGATGGCGGCCCGCAGCCGTAAGCGGATCAGCCTCGAGGACCTGGATTCGGCGCTGAAGGAAACCAGCCAGCTGAACCTGATCCTGAAGGGCGACAACGCGGGCACCGTGGAGGCGCTCGAAGAAGCTCTGATGGGCATCCAGGTCGACGACGAGGTGGAACTGCGCGTCATCGACCGCGGTGTCGGCGGCATCACCGAGACCAACGTCAACCTGGCGTCGGCCTCCGATGCCGTGATCATCGGGTTCAACGTTCGCGCCGAGGGCAAGGCCACCGAGCTGGCCAACCGCGACGGTGTCGAGATCCGCTACTACTCGGTGATCTACCAGGCCATCGACGAGATCGAGAGCGCGCTCAAGGGCATGCTCAAGCCGGTCTACGAGGAGAAGGAGCTGGGCCGGGCGGAGATCCGTGCGATCTTCCGGTCGTCCAAGGTCGGCAACATCGCCGGCTGCCTTGTCACCTCCGGCATCATCCGCCGCAACTCGAAGGCACGTCTGCTGCGCGACAGCGTCGTGGTCTCCGAGAACATGACGGTCTCCTCGCTGCGACGGGAGAAGGACGATGTCACCGAGGTGCGCGACGGCTATGAGTGCGGTTTGACGCTGACGTACTCCGACATCAAAGAAGGCGACGTCATCGAAACGTACGAGCTCGTGGAGAAGGAGCGCACCTAGTGGTCGATGTGGGTCGGGCACGTCGGCTCTCCAAACGCATCGGCACCATCGTCGCCTCGGCCATCGAATTCGAGATCAAGGATCCCCCGTTGGCCTTCGTGACCATCACGGACACGAAGGTGACGGGTGACCTGCACGACGCCACGGTGTACTACACCGTGCGCGGCACGACGTTGCAGGACGAACCTGATTACGCCGCAGCGGCAGCCGCGCTGGAACGCGCCAAGGGCACCCTGCGGACAAGGGTCGGAGCGGGCACCGGGGTGCGGTTCACCCCCACGCTGTCGTTCGTCCTCGACAAGGTGCCCGACACCGCGGCCCACATGGAGGAACTGCTGGCCCGCGCCCGCGCCGCAGATGAGGATTTGGCGAGAGTTCGGCAGGGTGCCAAGCCGGCGGGCGATGCGGACCCGTATCGTCAGGAAAGGGTGGAGGGTTCTGGCGGGGAGCTGGATGACGAGCGAGACGCTGAGGACACTCTTGACCGCGATTGATCCGAAGACCGACGCCGACTTGGTGGGTCAGCGTGTCGATGCCGACGGCGCGGTCGATCTCCTGTGTGCAGCCCGCTCGGTCAGCGTGGTCTGCCACGTCTATCCCGACGCCGATACCGTCGGCGCAGGCTTGGCGCTGGCGCTGGTGCTGGACCATGCGGGCAAGGACGTCGAGGTCAGCTTCGCGACACCGGCGGGCCTGCCGGAATCCCTGCAGTCGCTGCCCGGCGGTCACCTGCTCATCCCTCCGAACGACATGCGCCGCGACGCCGACCTGGTGGTCACGGTCGACATTCCCAGCGTGAACCGGCTCGGCTCGCTGCGCGAGTTGGCCGAACCGGGGCGCGCGGTGCTGGTGATCGACCATCACGCCTCCAACCAGCTGTTCGGCAGCGCCAACTTCGTCGACCCGTCCGCGGATTCCACCACCATGCTGGTCGCCGAGCTGCTCGACGCGTGGCACAAGCCGATCGACGCCGGCGTCGCTCACTGTCTGTACGCAGGGCTGACCACCGACACCGGGTCGTTCCGCTGGGCCAGCGCGCGCGCCCACCGGCTGGCGGCCCGGCTGGTGGAGCTGGGCGTCGACAACGCCGCGATCAGCCGCACCCTGCTCGACACGCATCCGTTCGCCTGGCTGCCGATGCTGTCGCGGGTGCTGGGGTCCGCGCAGCTGCTGGCCGATGCCGCGGCAGGCCGCGGTCTGGTGTATGCCATTGTGGGACACCAGGAATGGGTCGATGCGCGACCCGAAGAAGTCGAGAGCATCGTCGACATCGTGCGCACCACCCAGCAGGCCGAGGTGGCCGCGGTGTTCAAGGAGATCGAACCCGGGCACTGGTCGGTGTCCATGCGGGCCAAGTCGATGGATCTCGCCACGATCGCCAGCGCGTTCGGCGGCGGAGGGCACCCGCACGCCGCAGGCTACTCGACGGCCGGGTCGGCCGACGACGTCGTCCAGGCGCTCTACGTAGCCCTTGGCTGAACCGGAGGGCGATCTTCCGGTTGCGCCCGCAACCGGTCGGCGCATCGCCGGGCTGGCACTGCCCGCGCTCGGGGTGCTCGCCGCCGAACCCATCTACCTGTTGTTCGACCTTGCCGTCGTCGGTCGGCTGGGCGCCATCAGCCTGGCCGGCCTCGCCATCGGCGGGCTGATCCTGAGCACGTTGAGCTCGCAGATGACGTTTCTGTCCTACGGCACCACCGCGCGCTCGGCACGCTTCTTCGGCGCGGGCGATCGTGCAACGGCGGTCAGCGAGGGAGTCCAGGCCACCTGGCTCGCGGTCGGGCTGGGCACGCTGATCGTGGTGTTGGTGCAGGCCGCCGCGGTGCCGTTGGTCTCGGCGCTGTCGGCAGGCGGTGGCATCGCCGACGCGGCGCTGCCGTGGGTGCGGATCGCGATCTTCGGCGTGCCCGCCATCCTGATCTCGGCGGCGGGCAACGGCTGGATGCGCGGCGTGCAAGACACAGTCCGGCCGCTGCGTTACGTCGTCACCGGCTTCGCGGTGTCGGCCGTGCTGTGCCCGCTGCTGGTGTACGGCTGGCTGGGCATGCCGCGTCTCGAGCTCGAGGGGTCGGCGGTCGCCAACGTGGTCGGCCAGTGGCTGGCCGCGCTGATGTTCTGTCGCGCGCTACTGGTGGAGCGGGTGTCGCTGCGGATCCAGCCGACGGTGCTGCGCGCCCAGGTGGTGATGGGTCGCGACCTGCTGCTGCGGACGCTGGCGTTTCAGGCGTGCTTCGTCTCCGCCGGAGCCGTCGCCGCCCGGTTCGGCGCCGCCGCCGTCGCCGCGCATCAGGTGGTGCTGCAACTGTGGAGTTTCCTTGCGCTGGTGCTCGATTCGCTCGCGATCGCGGCACAATCGCTGGTGGGTGCGGCGCTCGGCGCCGGTGATTTGGCGCACGCGAAGTCGGTGGCGTGGCGGGTGACCATCTTCTCCGCCGTCGCATCCGCGGTGCTGGCAGGCATCTTCGCCGTTGGTGCGCCGGTCTTTCCGAGCGTGTTCACCGACGACCGCTCGGTGCTGGACGCGATCGGGGTGCCGTGGTGGTTCATGGTCGCCCAATTGCCCGTCGCCGGAATAGTTTTCGCCCTCGACGGCGTGCTGCTGGGTGCCGGCGACGCGAAGTTCATGCGCAACGCCACCATGATCAGTGCGCTCGTCGGCTTCCTGCCGTTGATCTGGCTGTCACTGATCTTCGGTTGGGGCCTTGTGGGCATCTGGTCGGGCCTGAGCACCTTCATGGTGCTGCGGCTCCTGTTCGTCGGCTGGCGTGCTTTCTCCGGACGCTGGCTGGTGCCGGGTACGGCGTAGTGCACCTAGCGCGTCTGATAAATGGGTTGTCCAGATGGTGGTGGCTAGCCACTGATGCGTATTTTGCCGAATTCTGCATTAGGGCCGTCACCGGTCGCTGTCGACGGCCCTCTTGCTGGTGTCCAACGAGGTAGACGCGCCAACTGGCTATTCCGTGAGCCTGCGACTACCCCCGGGATTGCTCCGGCTGAGGCCACTCCGGCAACCAATCCGGCCACTGCGGAAAAACCGGATCGGGCAGAACCGGCGGCGGGGGATCTGGCGGTGGTAGCTCAGGGGGAGGTGCCGGCGGCTCCGCCACGGGCGGCACAACGCGTGGCGGGGGCGGCGAGGGCACCTCAACGACCGGGACCCGCCGCGTTGGAGTCGGGATAACCGGCGAGGGTGGCTTGACCTCTGGTGCTGGCGGCGGCGGTGGAGGTTTCGGCGGTGCAGCCGGCGCGATGGCTGAAGCCTTCGAGCAGCTCTCCGCCGGTGGTGCAGACATCCGACCGCATCATCCGGGTTCTGTCGGCCACGGTGATGCCAATGGGCCGGTCGAAGGGGTTGGTGAGGCCGCTGTCCTGCGGGACCTCGATCGCCGTCGATGTCGGATTCGTCAGGGTCACGGTGGTGAGTAGGTGTCCGCCGACTCGTTTGACGCTGTCGACCTGTGCCGTCGCGCCCTGGGCCGCGAGGTCGTCGGTCATCGGCCGCGCCTCGAGCTGCGGCGGTCGCCGCCGGTGGCCATAGCGCCGTACCCCCTCCGGCCTGCTGGACTCCACCCGCCGTTGCCTGCGCTGCCGCTCGCCGAGTCGCTGCCGTCGCCCCTCGGCCCCGGTGGCGTTCCCGCTCTCTGAGTACGCCACCGCCGTATTCGCCGTCGCCGCCTGCCGAAAGTAGGCTGCCGCTGCCCCCGTCGCCGCCGTCGGCCGCGATCGCGTCGGCACTGGTACCCCCCTCGAGAATCGCGTAGTTGTGTGCGTAGCCGCCGGTGCCCCCGTCACCGCCGTGACCGAAGACACCGGCGTTCCCGCCGTTGCCGCCTGCGGTGGCCGGGGAGATCAGCGCACCCGTCGTCTTGTCGAAAACGGCGTCGGCGCCGTGGCCGCCGTCGCCGCCGTTGCTGAAGAGGAATCCGCTGTTGCCGCCGTTGCCGCCGGGCTTTTGGGATCCGCCGCCGCCGCCGTTGCCGCCGTTGCCGTAGAAGAAACCGCCGTCACCGCCATCTTGGCCCTCCGCGCCGTCGGCGCCGTTGCCGATCAGCAGACCGCCGTCTTGACCGGCAGCACGCCGTCACCGATCAGCAGCCCCCGGGACCGACCAGACCGAGGAAGGCCCCGGTCGGAGAGAACAAACCGAAATCGATTGGGCCGCTAGCCGGATTGCGCGTCGGATCGGAACCGTCGACGTCGTCGCTTCGCCACCGCCCCCAACCAGTGGCGCGGATCGGGCAAGAGTGGTGGGTGCAAAGGCCAAGCTCGGGTTCGACACCGCAGCGTCACCGTTGCGCGGACCTGGTTCAACCGGGGCGACGAAATAGCCTTCGGGGAGAGCCAGGCTGCCGGTCGGTCCCAGCACCACGACGGGCGGTGCGCTTGTCGCCGCATACAAGCTGTTGGGTGTGACCAGAGCGGCCAAGGCCGGCGTCGCCGACGACGTGGCCACGCTCGGTGTGTGCTTCGCGGCGGGCGCCGATGTCGGGTTCTCGGGAAGTGCGGCAGCAGATGCGCGACGATGACTGCGCTGACTGCACTGGTGATGAGCTTCTTGCGGGTACGAGTGGTGTTCACCACGTGCTCCCTTGGTGTGGTCGCGTGCTCCCATGAGCCGCCCATATAGGTAGGAGCGCCGAGATCGTGCGGCTCGGACCCTTTGTTTCGGAATGGTTTTCGTACTCCACGGTGCTGCTCGATGACGGTGCACGTTCATGCGCAACGCGACGCCGGGTCGCGCTAAGGCGTACCGAACTGCCGCGCCCCGGATCCGGCTGGGGCGCAACGAGATTCCCGGGTCCGGTGAGATTCCTCCGCCGCCTGGTGGTGGCGGTGGCGGCGGCCAGGCGGAAATTCCCATTCCGGCCACTGCAGCGGTGGTGGTGGTGGCGGCGGTGGCGGGGGCGGGGGTGGTGGAGGCGGCGGCGGCTGGTCGACCACCGGCGACGTGGTGAAGGAGGTAGTGGTGTCTGCACCACCGGGGTTCGCCGCGGCGTCGGCACGGACGCCGGGGGCGGCGGCTCCAGCTTGACCGTCGGCGGCGGCGAAGGCGGTGGCGACGGAGGATTGCTCTTGATCGGCGCAACCGGCTGCACCGTCTGGCTGACCTCGGTCGGCGTCACCGCGTGGGTGTTGCGCTGCTGTAGCCAGAACAGTGTCAGCCCCAGCACCGCCACCAACGCGGCGACGAACAGGGCGGCCGGCAGCTTCGAGCTGGATGTGTGTCGTGTGCCGCCGGTGTGGTCGTTGCCGAGTGGGCCGCTCGCCGAGGCGAGTTCGACCTCGGCGAGGGTGCGGTCGCGCAGCCAGCTGGGAGCGGGGATGAACACCGGCGCTGCGCCCAGCAATGCCACGGGATTAACCAGCCGTCGGAATTGAGTGGTCGTTCGTCAGTGGTGTGCTGTAGGAACGGGAGCATGTCGGTTGTGGCTATGAGGATGGGTGTGCCGAATGCATCGTTTTCGTGTTTTTGCTGCGGTGCAGAGTTCAGTTTCACCATCGACTCCGGCGGGCTTTGCGACGCGTGCAACGACGGCGAGTGCGCGGCGTGCGGCGAGGATGACGAGGACTCGCCTTAATGCCTCGGTTTGAGATTCCCGAAGGTTGGGCGGTGCAGGCGTTCCGGTTCACGTTGGACCCCACCGACGAGCAAACGCAGTCGCTGGCTCGGCATCTCGGTGCCCGCCGCAGGCGTACAACTGGGCTGTGGCCACCCTGAAGCCGATATTGAGACCTGGCGCAGACCGGCGTAGAGACGGAGAAGCCGTCGCTGCGGGTGCTGCGGATACGCTGGAACAGCGTCAAAGACGCGGTGTGTGTCAACGCCGAGACCGGTGTGGTGTGGTGGCCGGAATGCTCCAAGGAGGCCTACGCCGCGGCATCGACGGCGCGGTGGACGCCTACTGGAACTGGCAGACGTCCCGCGCTGGCAAGCGCGCCGGGAAACGGGTCGGGTTTCCGCGCTTCGAGACGCAAGGGCCGCGATGCTGACCGGGTGTGCTTCACCACTGGCGCGATGCGCGTCGAGCCTGATCGTCGCCATCTCACGCTGCCGGTGATCGGTACGGTCCGCACGCACGAGAACACCCGCAGGATCGAACGCCTCATCCGCGCCGGCCGGGCACGCGTGTTGGCAATCAGTGTGCGCCGCAACGGCACCCGCCTGGACGCCAGTGTGCGGGTGGTGGTGCAGCGACCCCAACAGCCCGAAGCGTGGCTCAGCCCCAGTCGAGGGTGGGTGTTGATGTCGGGGTCCGTCGGCTCGCGACGGTCGCTAACGCTGACGGCGTTGTGTGTGGACAAGTTCGGAATCCGCGTCCGCTTGATACCGCGCTGCGGGAGCTGCGGCAGCTGAGCCGGGCACGGTCGCGCTGCGCGAAAGGCTCGCGACGGTACGGCGAGCGCACCACCCAGATTTCCCGGCTGCACCGCCGGGTCAACGATGTTCGCACTCATCACCTCCACGTTCTGACAACACGATTGGCTAAAACCCACGGCCGGATCGATGTTGAAGGTTTGGACGCGGCGGGGATGGTGCGGCAAAAGGGTTTGTCGGGTGCCCGCGCCAGACGGCGTGGACTCTCCGATGCGGCCCTGGGCACACCGCGGCGGCAGCTGTCCTATAAGACGGGTTGGTACGGGTCGCAGCTGGTGGTCGCTGACCGCTGGTTCCCGTCGTCGAAAACCTGCCATTCCTGTGGGCATGTGCAGGATATCGGCTGGGCCGAACACTGGACATGTGATGCATGTTCGGCACGTCATCAGCGTGATGACAACGCCGCCATCAACCTCGCACGCTACGAGGACACATCTAGCGTCGTCGGCCCAGTTGGGGCCGCCGTCAAGCGTGGAGCCGACCGTAAGACCGGGCCTCGTCCGGCTGGTGGCCGTGAAGCGCGGAAGGGAACCGGCCATCCGGCCGGGGAACAACCCCGAGACGGGGTGCAAGTCGCGTGATCACCAAAGACCACTCACTCGCAACGGTTGGCACCGCAACCCTAATCAGCGACGCGCGCGATGACCCCCCAGCCGAACTCGTTGACGCGGACACTCACGTCGACGAACCCGGCGGCGGCCAGCCGGTCGGGCAGGGTATCCGGGTCGACGGGGTTGTAGGTGTCGTCCTCGTGGTGGGCCTTGAGTTCCTCGCTGCCGACGCTGTCGCTGGCGACCAGCGGGGCGCCCGGCCGCAGCACACGGGCGACCTCGGCGAACAGCCGGTCCTGCAACGCGATCGTCGGAACGTGGTGCAGCATCGTGAAACACGCGGCGCCGGAGAACCGGTTGTCGTCATACGACAGCGACGGTCGCGTCGCCGTTGACGATCTCGACCGACGGCACGTCGGCGAACCGGTCGGTCAGCATCGCGGCCAGCTCGTCGTCGATCTCCACCGAGGTGAGCCGCGGCACCGCCCGGCTGAGCACGTCGGTGGTGGCGCCGTAGCCGGGCCCGACCTCGAGCACGTCGTCGCCGAGGTCGGTGCCGTCCAGTCGCCCACGGCAGGATGACCTCCCGGATCGCCTGCCGCCACTCGTCGCTGCCGCACATCTCATGCGCTTTGTTCACATCGGCAGCCTAAGCGCGGTCAGCGCACTTGTGCACGGCCCCTCTGGATCACGGCATCGCGGTTGGCGGCGATGTCGTCGCCGCTGGCGGTGCTCATCCACTGCCGCGCCGACGCCGCCTCGATCCAGAGGCCTTCGTTGGTCTGCGCCTCGTCGATGCGGTGATAAGACGCCAGCAGCGCGCGCACGGCCTTCTGGTTGTTGCCGACGATCGATGCGGCCACCCGCCGCGCGGTCGGCAACAGCTCATCGTGGCTGACCACCTCGGTGACCAGCCCGGCCTGCAGCGCCTCTGCGGCCGAGAGGTAGTCGCCGGTCAGGCTCATCCGGCGGGCCATGCCGACCCCGACCTTCTGCGGCAGCCGCACCGACAGCCCCCACGTCGGCAGCAGCCCGACCCTGGCGTGGGTGTCGGCGAAGCGGGCCCGTTCGGACGCGATCAGGATGTCGCAGTACAGCGCGAGCTCGAGCCCGCCGGTGACAGCCGCGCCGTTGATGGCGCCGATCACCGGCTTGCTCATCGGCGGCCATTTCGGCGAGATGTCGGGCAGCTCGGTGGTGTCTCCGAGCTCCTTGAGGTCGAGTCCGGCGCAGAACACCGGGTCGGCGCCGGTCAGGATGACCACGTCGACGGCGTCATCGGCCTCGGCATCGCGCAGCGCGGCGAAGAACTGTTTACGCAGCGCAGACGACAGTGCGTTGCGCGACTGCGGGCGGTTCAGCGTCAGGGTGCGTACCCGGTCAGCGGTCTCGATCAGCAGCACATCGGCGTTCGTCATCGCCTGAACCTATCGTGGACGCATGTGCCGAAATATCACCGAGCTGCGCGGCCTGGAACCGGCGGCGACGACCGAGGAGATCGAGGCGGCGTCGCGCCAGTACGTCCGGAAGGTCAGCGGCGTGACGCGGCCATCGGCGGCAAACGCCGAGGCCTTCGAGACCGCCGTCGCCGAGGTCACCGCGACCACGACACGGCTGCTGGCCTCGCTGCCGCCGCGTAAGCAGCCGCCCAAGACCGTTCCGCCGTTGCGGCGCCCAGAGGTCGTGGCCCGCATCGAGGCCAGGGCCGCCGGCGCCGGGTGACCGCGAAAGCGCTGACCCAACCCGCGCTCAAGGAGTGGAGCGCGGCGGTGCATGCGATGCTCGACGGCCGCCAGACCGTGTTGCTGCGCAAGGGCGGAATTCACGAGAAGAGGTTCACCCTCGACTCGCCGCACTTTCTGTTCTTCCCGACGGTCGCGCACAGCCACGCGCAGCGGGTGCGCCCTGAGCATCGCGACCTGCTGGCCGCCGCGTCCGCAGACAGCACGGAGGCCGAGATCGTGTTGCGGGCAGGCGCGAAAGTCGTTGCCGCCGTCGAGGTCAGCCGTCCCGAGGGGCTGGACGACATCGCGCCTCTGCACATCTGGACCGCCGAGTCGGTACGCGCCGACCGGCTGGACTTCCGGCCCAAACACAAGCTGACGGTGCTGGTGGTTCAGGTCAGTCCGCTGGCCGAGCCGGAAACGATGCGCCGCATGCCGGAATACGCCGGGTGCACGAGTTGGGTTCCGCTACCGGTCAATCCGATGTGGTCGACGCCGGTTCACGACGACGCGACGCTGCGCGACATCGCTGCGCGCGTGCGCGATTCAGTGGCCTGATGGCAGGGCGCCCGCGGGCAGCCGCAGCCGCGACGCGCCATCGGTGACGTGCACGGTGTGCGTGGCAGGCCGCAGCCGCCTGCCGGTGCTCAGTGGCTCGCCGGTGCCGAGGTTGCGGGCGAACCTTGGATGCGATCCGCCCGCGATCAGCACCCGGATGCGCGAACCCGCGCGGAATTTGTGCGCGACGGCATCCAGTTCGATGGTGATGGTGCCGGAATCGGCTGTGCCGCGGCGATATCCGTCGCTGACGTTGCGGGATCTACCCTTCGCGTCGACCTCGCTGACCCGGACGAACAGGTCGTTGTGCGGGTTGTCGCACGAGTGCGAGAGTTCGAGGATCGGGTTTCCGACGACATAGATGTCTTGCGACAGGGTGTCGGCGGTGAAGGTCAGCACGTCGGAGCGTTCGGCGAGTTTGGTGTCGTTTCGGTAGCCGCCCGCGGGGGAGAGCAGGCGACCGCCGACGGTCGGCGTCGGGTCCGCGGGGTTGTAGGTGAACGTCGACGCGGGCGCGGTGTCGGGCGGCACCGCATCCCCGAGACGGCCGCCCGGTTGCAAATACCGCACCTGCTCGGGCATCGCGGGCGGCCAGTCGTCGAGACCGAACCAGCCGTCGTGGTTGACGTGGATGCGCACCGGGCTGCGCTCGGCGCCGCGGTTACCCGCCAGGTGCGTGTCCAGCCAACCGAGCGACTCGCGCAGCACGGTCTGTGCACCCATGGTCAGCATCTGCCCGTGGGTCCACGAGCCGATGGTGACCGCAACCGGCACGTCTCGTCGGCGCAGTTGTGCGTACTGCTCCAACGTCTGTTCGATGAACACGTCCTGCCAGCCGGTGAGCAACAGCACGGGGATGTCGGTGCGCTCCAACGCGGTCTGCAGCTGCGTCTGCGCCCAGAACGGGTCGTCGTGCTCTGGGTGTTCGAGCCAGGACTCGTACCACGGCGCACCCTCGCCGAGCAGCGTGCGGCCGGCCTCGCCGACAGGCAGACGTGCCGTCGCGCGTGCCAGCTGCCGCCTGGTTCGAACCATTCGCACGATGTTTCTGAACCGGCCGGCATCCTCCTGGTGAGAGATGGCATCGTTCCACCCGAGGAAGTCGTTGAGCCCGAATGAGCCTGTGCCCCAACGCGGTCCGCTGAGGTCATGCGGGCCGACGATGATGACGGCGGCCGCCATCTCCGGCGGCGGGTCGGTCAGCAGCGCCCACTGCGTGAAGCCGAGATACGACGCGCCCATGGTGGCGAACGATCCCGTGAACCACGGTTGGTCGCGAAGCCAGGCCGCGGTGTCGGCACCGTCGGCGATCTCGTGAACGAACGGGCTGAAATCGCCGCCGGAGCCGAACGTGCCGCGAACGCTCTGCACGATGACGTGGTAGCCACGGGCCGCGTAGACGCCGCCGAACAGCACCGACACCGGATACCCGCGGCCGTAGGGGGTGCGAACCAGAAGTGTGCCCGCCGGATTCGGCGTCAGGGGGCGGTAGTGGTCGGCGAGCAGTTCGACGCCATCGCGCATCGGTACCGGCACACGATCGTGCACCTCGTACTCGGCGGTGTGCGGCGGCAGGCCAAGTAGGCGGCCAAGGGTGCGACCAAAGAGATTCTTGGCTGCGGTCACACCAACCGAGGCTACGCAGGCGGCGGACTGCCGTCCTCGACCGCCTCGATGACCTTGGCCATCAGCCAGTTGACCGCGGCGGTGGCGGTGGCGCCGTCGACCCCCCACACCCCGATGAGTCGCTCGTAGCTGGGCAGGTTCCACAGCACGTCCAGAAGTCCCGCGGTGACCCGCTTTTCGTCCTCCGACCATCCCGGTGCGGCTTCGCCGACGGCGCGCAGCAGCGCATCGCGCCTGCGGGCATCGACGCCGACGAACGTCGGATCGCGTGGCGCGTCGACGGATTGGCGGACCGCGAACCGTTGCAGTGACGCGAAGACGCGGCCCGTCACCTCGCCGAGGTTGCCGAGGTCGACGTCCTCGTAGGAGATGCCGGCTTCGGACTCCAGGCGCGACATGACGGCGTCGTGCAGGTGGCGCTCGGTGGGGAAGTGGCGGTAGACCGTGCGTTCGCCGACACCCGCCCGCTCGGCGACGGACCGAAACGTCAGGTCGCGCCAGTGCCAACTGTCGAATGCATGCACGAGTTCGCTGCCCGCCGCGATGATGCGCTCGCGCGTCTGCGCTGCCTTTTCCGCTCGCGCGCTGTTGTCGTAGCGGCGCCGGTTTTCTATTGACGTGTCGCCCACAATGGTGACAGTGTACTGTCACGAATTTCGTTGGAGGCACTGTGGCATCACCGGGCGAGTTGATGGCTTCCGCCGTCGAGCGAACGGGGCTGGACGACTTCGGCGACGACGCCTTCCGCGAGGGGCTGGAGATCCTCGTGACGGCCCTGCGCGACGAGGCGCGGCTCAACGACCGCGGCGCGGGATTCATCTACGCCCGCATCGGCGTGCATCTACGTCAGCGGCTGCAGGTGGAGGACTGGTACCGCCGCCACCCCGAGATCGACGACGTCGGAATCGATGTCCCACTGTTCGGGCTCGGCCTGCCCCGCACCGGTTCCACCGCGCTGTCCTTCCTGCTCGCCCAGGACCCGCATATCCGGTACCTGCGCAGCTGGGAGTCCTCGGAGCCGTGCCCGCCGCCGTCGACCGTGGCGGGCGATGATCCGCGGATTCCGCCGGAGCAGCGCGCCGTGATGGTGGGCACCCGACATCACGTGCCCACCGACATTCACGGCCCGATGGAGTGCCTGGATTTGATGGCTCTGGACTTCAAGTCGCAGATCTTCCAGGCATTCGCCCAAGTCCCGACGTACTCCGAATGGCTTGTCGACAAGGCCGACTACACGTCGACCTACACCTACGAGCGGCGTGTCCTCAAACTGCTGCAGTGGGGCGAGCCGAGCCGGCCGTGGCGGTTGAAGTCGCCCGCGCACGTGCTGTCACTGGACCATCTGGACCGCGTGTTTCCCGACGCCCGCTTCGTGATGACCCATCGCGACCCGACCGACGTGCTCCTGTCGGTGGCTGACGTATACGCCGACATCGCAGGCGGTTTCACCGATCACCTCGACCGTCGCTATCTGGGTGAGCTCAACGTCGGCCACTGGTCGGTCGGTGTCGACCGGGCCGTCAAGTTCCGCGACGGCGGCAATGACCACCGGTTCTTCGACATCGACTTCCGCGCCATGCTGGCCGATCCGATCGGCGAGGTGCGCAGGCTGTACGGGTGGCTCGGCGAACCGGTGAGCGACGAGTTCGAGGCGCGGATGCGCACCTGGTGGGCCGACAACGCCGAGAAGCGCGAGCCGCACACACACGCCGACCCGCAGGCGTTCGGGCTCGACCTGGAGGCCATTCGGCCATTGTTCGCCACCTACGTCGACCACTCGCAACGCTGGATCACCCAGGAAAGGTGAACCCTCACATGGCAATCGACTTGACCGGCGGAATCGACCCGGCCCGCGAATACATGTTCGCCGAACGGCCCTCGAACCCCGAGATGCGGGATTCGGTGAGCTTCTGGGTCTTTGACGACCGCGGGCAGGTCGGCCTGCCACGCGTCGGCGTCGAGGCGGTGGCGTCGAACTGGGAGGAACACAGCATCCAGGTCAATGTCGCGTTCCCGGACGGCCGGGTGTACCGACTGCGCGACGAGGGCAGAAGCCGGCCCGCCGAAGGCCCCGACGGCAAGCCGACGGTGCTCGGCGGTGGTCCGCTGACGTTCAGGTGTGTGAAGCCGTTCGGCGGATGGACGATGAGCTTCGACGGCAAGGCCGTTGCGACGTCATCGGCCGACCTCGCAGCGGGCCGCAAAGACGGGCCGTTGGTCGATCTGCGCTTCGAGGTGGAGGCGACGCTCGCCGTGCCGCCGTGGGTGCAGGGCGCACTGCAGCCCGACGCCGCATCCGCGCTGGAGACGTCTGTCGAGGGTGACCTGATGGGCGGCGACCGCTACGAGCAACTGTTCCGCGCGACCGGCTCGGTGCACGTGGCCGGGGAGGAACACCCGTTCACCGGCAGCGGCCTGCGCATCCGACGGCAGGGCGTGCGCAGGCTCGAAGGCTTCTGGGGGCACTGCTGGCAGTCCGCGCTGTTCCCGAGCGGCCGTGCGTTCGGCTACATCGCCTATCCGCCGCGACCCGACGGGCGGCCCACCTTCAACGAGGGCTACCTGTTCGACGGAGACGGCGCGCTCATCGCGGCCCGCGTCGTCGAGGCGCCATGGCTGACGCGTCTGGAGCCATCGGGCGAGGACGTATCGGTCGTGCTGCAGACCGCGGGCGGCACCGAGCGGATCGAGGGCGAGACGGTGTTGTCGACCCACGACATCACCGACCCCAGTGAGGTGCCTGCGGAAATGCTCGCCAAGATGGCCAATTGGACGTTCCCTGCGCTTCAGCAGGCCGGCGTGCGCTACCGGTGGAACGGCGAGGAGACCTACGGCATGCTCGAGCGCTCGAGCCCGATGGACAAGATCACTCGGTAGCGTCCCTCTTCGTGTACTGGTAGTACGGCGCCAGCTCGTGGGCGCGCTGCAGGTTGGTCTGCATGCAGTCGACGTCGTCGGCCGCGTAGATCGGTGAGTAGAACAGCGACTGCTGGATCAGCCCCCAGTCGGTCTTGAACGCGATCGCGCAGGTGATCCACCACCGGTTGTTCCAGTCGGTCGGCTTCATCACCCAGAACTGCGCGGCGCGATGACCGTCGATGTCCAGTTCGACGGCGTCGGGGGGCAGGCTCTCCTCGTACGTGCGCCAGATGAACGCCTCGACCGCCATCTGATAGTTCCCGGCGTCGTAGTGGCAGCGCAGGCTGTCCTCCGGCTCCGGCGGCGTGAAGGCGAGGCCGAGACGCTGGATGACGTCGATCGGAATGTCGCGGCACGCGTCGAACGGGTCGGCATCGACGGTTTCGATCACCGGCCACTTGATGGTGGTGGTCGCCATCGGCAACGGTGCGGCGGTCGAGCGGAGTTGCACCGGGTCCGGCGTCGGCACCGTCAGCGGTCCGCTCTGCATGACCAGAATCACCGCCGTCACCAGCGCACCGAACGCCGCGAACAGACGGATCCTGGTGGCCATAACACCCCCTCGCACATCGGCGGCACCTGCGGGGACTATACAAGTCGCCTCGATGACACCGGACCGGAAACGAGAACATGTTCTAGTTGCAGGTCGGAACGGATGCCCGCGCGCAAGTAGGCTCGACGTTTGTGGCGACACTCTGGGCGGTCAGCGACCTGCATACGGGTCACACCGGCAACAAGCCGGTCACCGAGTCCCTGCACCCGTCGTCGCCCGACGACTGGCTGATCGTCGCCGGCGACGTCGCCGAGCGCACCGACGAGATCCGGTGGGCGCTCGACCTGCTGCGGAAGCGGTTCGCCAAGGTCATCTGGGTGCCGGGCAACCACGAACTGTGGACCACCAACAACGATCCGATGCAGGTGTTCGGCCGGGCGCGCTACGACTACCTGGTCAACATCTGCGACGAGATGGGGGTGGTCACCCCCGAGCATCCCTTTCCGGTGTGGACCGATGCCGGTGGCCCGGCGACGATCGTGCCGATGTTCCTGCTCTACGACTACACGTTCTTGCCCGAGGGCGCCGCGACGAAGGCCGAGGGGTTGGCCATCGCCAGGGAACGCAACGTGGTGGCCACCGACGAGTTCGTGCTCTCCAACGAGCCGTACGCGACGAAGGACGCGTGGTGCCGCGACCGGGTTGAGACCACCCGCAAGCGGCTCGAGGACCTCGACTGGGTGACGCCGACGGTTCTGGTGAACCACTTCCCGTTGGTGCGGGAGCCCTGCGATGCGCTGTTCTACCCGGAGTTCTCGCTGTGGTGCGGCACCACGGCGACCGCCGACTGGCACACCCGCTACAACGCGATCTGCTCGGTGTACGGGCACCTGCACATTCCCCGAACCACGTGGTACGACGGGGTGCGCTTCGAAGAGGTGTCGGTCGGCTACCCGCGTGAGTGGCGGCGCCGCAAGCCGTATCGCTGGCTGCGCCAGGTGCTGCCCGACCCGGAATACCCGCCCGGGTACCTCAACGAGTTCGGCGGGCATTTCGAGATCACGCAGGAGATGCGGACCGGCGCGCAGAAGATTCAGGAGCGCATCGCCAACCGGCGGGCGACGCGGTCGCAGATGATCGTCGCGACGCTGCTCTCCGACGTGCTGCCCGATAAGGTGGCCGCGGCCGAGATGTACGACGACCCACCGGATTTGGCGCCACTTCCCGAGGAAGAGCCGCTGATCGCCAAGTCGGTGGCCAAACGTCGCAACGAGTTCATCACCGTGCGCTATTGCGCGCGGCAGGCGCTGGGGGAACTGGGTGTGCCGCCGGTGCCGATCCTGAAGGGGGAGAAGGGCGAACCGTGCTGGCCCGACGGAGTGGTCGGCAGCCTCACGCACTGCGACGGCTACCGCGGTGCGGCGGTCGGCAGGCACGAATCCGTGCGGTCGGTCGGCATCGACGCCGAACCTCACGGTGTATTGCCCAACGGTGTGCTCGACGCGATCAGCCTGCCTGTCGAGCGGGCCGAGATCACCACACTGCCCGGGGGACTGCACTGGGACCGAATCCTGTTCTGCGCCAAGGAGGCGACGTACAAGGCCTGGTACCCGGTCACCAGGCGCTGGCTGGGATTCGAGGACGCCCACATCGTGTTCGACGTCGACGAGGGCGCGGTATCGGGCGGATTCGAATCCGGCATCCTCATCGACCCGGCCGCCCTGTCGGGACCGCCGTTGGCCACGCTGCGGGGCCGGTGGTCTGTGCGGGACGGCCTGGTGCTGACGGCGATCGTGCTGTGAATGAAGCGGGCCTCGTCGTGGTCGACAAGCCGCCGGGAATGACGAGCCACGACGTGGTTGGCAGGTGCAGGCGCATTTTCGCGACCCGCAAGGTCGGGCATGCGGGCACGTTGGACCCGATGGCGACGGGTGTCCTGGTGGTCGGCATCGAGCGGGCGACCAAGATCCTCGGGCTGCTGACCGCGACCGACAAGTCGTATGCCGCGACGATTCGGCTGGGCCAGACCACGAGCACCGAGGACGCCGACGGCGAAGTGCTGCAGACGGTTTCGGCCGCAGCCGTCGCCGATGCCGACATCGAGGCCGCGGTGGCAGCGCTGCGCGGCGACATCTCGCAGATTCCGTCGGCGGTGAGTGCGGTCAAGGTCGGCGGCAAGCGCGCCTACCAACTCGCGCGCGAGGGGCAAACCGTCGAGTTGGCCGCCCGACCGGTGCGCATCGGCCGCTTCGAGGTGCGCGACGTCCGACGGTCAGCCGATCTGGTCGACGTCGACGTCGAGGTGGACTGCTCGAGCGGCACCTACATCCGGGCGCTGGCCCGCGACGTCGGCGCCGCCCTCGGCGTCGGTGGACATCTCACCGCGCTGCGACGCACCCGCGTCGGCCTGTTCGGGCTCGACGAGGCGCGCACGCTCGACGCGTTGGTCGACACGCCCCGACTGTCCTACAGCCTCGACGAGGCCTGCCTGCTGGCCTTTCCGCGTCGCGACCTGACCGCCGACGAGGCCGAGTCCGCGCGGCACGGCCGGGCGTTGAAGCCCGCGGGGATCGACGGCGTGTATGCCGCGACCGCATCCGGACGGACACGTGATATCGCTGCTGCGCGACGAGGCCGAGAAGGCGAAATCGGTGGTCGTTCTGCGTCCAGCAACGCTGTAAAGGCCTTCAGGGCCCTCTCTGTGTGACATCCTGTGCGCGTGGCCCTGGCGGCTGCTCCGTCGGGGGTGGTGACGTTCTTGTTCACCGATGTCGAAGGTTCTACCCGTCGGTGGGAAGACGAACCTGATTCCATGCGGAAGGCTCTTGCCGCCCATGACGAGGTGTTGCGCACGGCGATCGCGACAAACGGCGGCTTCCTGTTCAGCCACTCGGGCGACGGTTTCGCGGCGGCCTTCGCGTCGCCGATGTCCGCCGTGAACGCCGCGATCGACGCGCAGCGGAAGCTGGAGTTGCCGGTACGGATGGGCATCGCAACCGGCGAGGCCGAGCTGCGAGACGGGGATTACTTCGGTGCGGTCCTGAACCGGGCGGCGCGAGTGATGGCCGCAGGTCATGGCGGCCAGATCCTGTTGGCCGATTCGACCGCTGGCCTGCTCGGCAGGGTTGATCTAATCAATCTGGGGCCGCGGCGGCTGCGGGATGTACCGATGCCGGTCGGGGTGTTTCAAGTACAAGCAGAGGGACTGCGCACGGAGTTTGCGCCGCTGCGGGCGCTGGATACGACTCCGGGAAACCTGCGTCCGGCGACCACGAGCTTGATTGGGCGCGAGTCCGAGGTCGCCGAGGTGCAAGCAGCGCTGCAAACCCATCGGTTGATCACGTTGACCGGGGTGGGTGGAGTTGGCAAGACCCGTCTCGCAACCGAAGTCGCCGGGCAGCTCGCCGACGAATTTCCCGATGGCGTTTGGCTTTTCGAACTGGCCGCAGTAACCGATCCCGCGGCGGTACCCGACGCTGTGGCGACGGTACTGGGTATCACTCAACTACCCGGCAAGAGTGTCGCCGAAAGTGTGGCGACCGCGCTGGAGGGCAGAGTCCGATTGTTGGTGTTCGACAACTGCGAGCACCTGCGCGACGCCGCAGCTGAGCTACTCGAAGCCATCCTCGTGCACTCGGGAACCGTGAAAGTCTTGGCCACCAGCCGCGAGGGACTGGGGATTGCCGACGAGCAGATATGGCTGGTCTCCTCACTCGATGTTGGTGCGGGAACCGACTCTGCGGCAGCGACCCTATTCGTCGAACGCGCCCGCAGTGTGGCGCAACGATTCTCGCTAGCCAACACCGAAGATGCCGACGCCGTCATAGAGATCTGCCGCCGCCTGGACGGCATCCCGTTGGCCATCGAATTGGCAGCCTCACGCATGGCGTCGATGACCGCAAGCGAGGTCCGTGACCGTTTGGATCAGCGGTTCCGGCTGCTGGTCGGATCGCGGCGCGGACTGGCACGCCACCAAACACTGCGCCACGCGGTGGGCTGGTCCTACGACCACCTCGATGACAGGGAGAAACCGCTGCTGGAGCGGTGTTCGGTGTTCGCCGGGGGATTCGACCTCCAAAGTGCCTGCGCCGTCATGGATTCCGATGATGACTTCGCCGCCCTGGATATGCTGGATGCCCTGGTGCGCAAGTCGCTGCTGGTGGCCGACCGGTCGGCGGGGCGGACCCGGTATTCGATGCTGGAGACGATCCGCCAGTTCGCCGAGGAACAACTGGTCGCCCGCGGCGAAGCATCCGAGATTCGGGCCGCCCACTCGCGGTACTTCGCGCGGCGCGAAGCCGACATCATGGCCCTGTGGGATAGCCCCCGCCAGCGAGAGGCCTACGACTGGTTCACCGTCGAGCTGGCCAATCTGCGCACGGCGTTTCGCTGGGCCGCCGACCACCACGGCGACCTTGACGCTGCGGCCGCCATCGCCACCTACGCGATGCTCCTCGGCGGTCTGGTCCTAAATTATGAGCCGATAGCCTGGGGCGAGGAGCTTATCGAGCCCGCCCGCGCCCTCGACCATCCCCGGCTCGCGGCTCTGTACGTGAACGTAGCGCAGTGCTACTGGATTGGACGGATCGAGGAGGAGGCTGTCGGCTATGCCGACGCCGGTCAGACGGTGATCGGCACTGGCCGCGGCGAGGTGCCATTCGGCCTCGAGGGCGCGCTCGGCGGTGTGTACCTGGCTATCGGCCAGCCCGAACGGGCGGTCGAGTGGTGTCGCGCCCAGCTCGCACGCGGCCGCGACACCCATACATTCACCAGGTCAATGCTGGTCAACGCACTGATGATCGCCGGGGCCGGTGCGGAGGCGCGGGCCGCCGCGAACGGGCTGATCGAAGCCGCCGAGGCCACCTACAATCCCGTTGCGCTCGCGAACGCGCTTAACGCCTACGGCGGGGCCTTTGGCGATGCTGATCCCGTCCGCGCGCTGGAAGCCCTGCGCCGGGGCCTGGTAATCGCCCAAGACAGCGGCAACCGCTTGTCCGAATCATCGCTGGCGATCGTTTTGTCTGGGCTTGAGCCCGAACACGGCGACCCGCTGGCGGCGCTCGATCACGTCACTCTGGTCATCCGCAACTGCTACGACTCTGGCAACGTCGCCTACATCCGTTACGCCCTGGCAACTCTCGCGGTAGTCCTCGAGCGCCTCGGACGCCTCGAACCGACAGCCACCATCGCCGGTTTCGCACTCAATCCCTTAAGCGCGTCGACAGTCCCCCAACTCAGCACAGTGATCGCCCACCTGCGCGATGTGCTCGGCGACCAGACCTACGAATCGCTCGCCCGCAAGGGCGAAACGATGACCACCGCCGCCATGGTGACGTACGCATACGACCAAATCGATCGGGCCCGAGCGAAGATCGATGCCGTCTCGAAATAGACGACAATCGGTGAAACGATACTGGCGTGGACGGCACCTGGGGACGGTGGCGGTGCGCTTACAGCGGCGGGCCCCTCCTGTGCTTCGTGCGGCACCGAGGTGCCACCCGCGAATTCGTCGAATCCGTTTCAGGCCCTCGGTAGTGGGTGAAGGCTTATGAGTCATGACCGAGGACATGTGGGGAACCGGCGACTACCAGGCGGTGGCGGAGAAAGTGACCTCCATCGCCGACGTCCTAGTGCAGCGGGCGGGCATCGAGCCGGGGATGGAGGTACTTGACGTCGCCTGCGGAACAGGCAACGCCAGCATCCCGGCGGCCAAACTGGGGGCGCGGGTCACCGGCTTGGACTTTTCGCCGGGTTTGATCGCGATCGCCCGCGAACGCGGAGCCGAGGCGAAGGTCGGGGTCGACTGGCTGGAAGGCGATGCCCAGTCGCTTCCATTTGACGACGACAGCTTCGACCGCGTGATCTCCGCGATCGGGCATATGTTTGCGCCCGATCACAAGCGCACCGGGGATGAGTTGCTCCGCGTGTGCCGACCGGATGGACACATCGCGGTCGCGTGTTGGACGCCTGAGGGCAGTATCGGCTCGATGTTCGAGCGCCTCGGCGCAATTTCACCCGCGCCGCCGGAGGGCTTCCAGCCGCCGGTGCTTTGGGGCACCGAGGATCATGTGCGCGAACTGCTCGGTGACTCCGTTGAATTCGAGCGGCACAACGTCGAGTTCGACGAACCCTCGCCCGAGAGCTACGCCGGTTTCATGCTGACCGGCTTTCCCCCGCTGATCGCCCTGCGAGCCCAACTCGGCGACGAACTGGTGCGCGAGACGTACTTGGAGTGGGTCAACGACGTGAACGAGGCCGACGACGGGTCACTGCGCTACCACGGTGAATACCTGGTGTCGGTGACCTGACGACGAATCCGGGCGGCGGCAACGCGCGTAGTGGACTACGTCAATTTCAATCTCAATCCTGCCCACGAGGGCCAGACGATGACCACCGCCGCCACGGCGGCCAGCCACCAAATCGACGAGGCTCGAGCAGAACTGACCGCGAGCTCGAAAATGACGACATACGAGAGTCTCAACACTTCGTATCGAAGATGGTGCGGCGATATGACGGACATCGCTGACCAGCGGTGAAACGATACTGACGTGGACCGCAGCGAGGATGGTCGCGGTGGACTGACCGCAACGGGGCTGATCTGTGGTTCCTGCGGCGCGCATTCCAGTTCGACGGGCAAGTTCTGTAGCGAGTGCGGTGCCCGTCTCGCACAGGCAACCCGTTCGGCCGAGTACAAGCAGGTGACGGTGCTGTTCGCCGATGTGGTGCGGTCGATGGACATCGCGGCTGCCCTGGATATGGAGCGGCTGCGTGAAATCATGACCGACGTCGTGGAGCGGTCGGCGGCGGTGGCGCAGCGCTACGACGGAACCGTAGAGCACACCGGCGACGGCGTGATGGCTATCTTCGGCGCGCCAGTTGCATTGGAGGATCACGCTTTTCGCGCGTGTGTGGCCGCCCTGGCCATTCAGGACGAGATGAAGCAGTTGGCCACCGAGGTACAGCGCCGCGACGAAGTAGTGCTGCAAGTACGGGTAGGGCTGAATTCGGGCCGGGTGATCGCCGGCGACATCGGTTCAGGATCGCCCCGATACGCCGCGACGGGCGAGACGGTCGGGTTTGCGCAGCGAATGGAAGCGGCGGCCCCGCCGGGTGGGGTGATGCTGTCGGAGTCGACCGCACGGTTGGTCGAGCACCGCGTCCTGCTGGCTGAACCGGAGTTGGTGCGCATCAAGGGAGTCGACGAACCGGTGTGCGCGAGCCGGCTGATGGGGATCGGCCCGCGGGACGGCTTGGTCGGGCGCGCTGAGGCGAGCCTGGTCGGTCGGCGCTGGGAGATGGCCGCGATCGACGCCATGGTGGACCGCACCATCGGTGTCCGCGGTGGCGTTGTAAACGTGGTGGGAGCGCCAGGCATCGGTAAGAGCCGGGTAGCGCGGGAGGCCGCGACGCTGGCGGCAAGTCGTGGGGTCGAGGTGTTTTGGGCCTTCTGTGAGTCCCACGCCCGCGACGTCCCTTTCCTCGCCGTGACGCGACTGCTGCGGGCGGGCAGCGGTATTGCCGACGTTGCCGCCGGCGAAGCCGCCCGTGCTCGGTTGCGCGCCTCTGCGCCACCCGATGCCGACCCGCAGGATCTTCTGCTGCTTGATGACCTGTTGGGTATCGCCGACCCCGATGTGCCGGTGCCCCAGATCGACCCGGACGCGCGCAGGCGCCGGTTGACCGCACTGATCAACACCACGACGCTGGCCCGCACCGCACCGGCGCTATTCATCATCGAGGACGCGCACTGGATCGACGCGGTCAGCGAATCGATGCTGGCCGACTTCCTCAGCGTCATTCCGCGCACGCCGTCGATGGTGCTGATCACCGCCCGCCCCGAATACCAGGGAGCGCTTGCCCGGGCGCATGGTGCCCAGACGATAGCCCTTGCTCCGCTGGGCGATGCGGACACCGCGGCGCTGATCGGTGAGCTGCTGGGGTCGGATCCCTCGGTCGGCGAGGTGGCGGCGATCGTCGCCGAGCGGGCATCCGGGAACCCGTTTTTCGCCGAGGAGATGGTGCGTGAGTTGGCCCAGCGCGGGGTGCTGGCCGGTGAGCATGGAGGCTATGTCTGTCGCGCGGATGTCGCCGAGCTGAGCGTGCCGGCCACGGTGCAGGCCGCCATTGCAGCGCGCATCGATCGCATGACTGCCCCAGCCAGGCAGACGTTGAACGCGGCGTCGGTCGTCGGCGCGCGCTTTGGAGCCGACCTGCTGTCGGTACTGGGGATCGATGCAGTGTTCGACGAGTTGCTCGATGTAGAGCTGATCGACCAGGTGCGGTTCACCCCAACCGCCGAGTACGCCTTCCACCATCCACTGATCCGCGCGGTGGCCTACGAATCACAGCTGAAATCCGGTCGCGCCCAGTGGCACCGGCGCCTGGCGGCCGCGATCCAAGAGCGTGAGCCGGACGCGGTGGAGGACAACGCCGCGCTGATCGCCGAACACCTCGAGTCGGGGGGCGAGCTGGACGCCGCGTATGGCTGGCACATGCGCGCCGCCGCGTGGTCCACCAACCGCGATCTCTCCGCCGCCCGGCTCAGTTGGGAGCGAGCAAGCCGAATCGCCGACCAGGTGTCTGGCGACAACCCCGAGCAGTTGGCGGCCCGCATCGCCCCCCTCACCATGCTGTGCGCGACCGCCTACGACGGCGGACCAACCAGTGACACCCGTGCCCGATTCGAGGAGTTGCGGGCGCTGTGCAGCGTGGCCGGAGACAAGGGCTCGTTGGCCATCGGGATGACCGGGCTGATTACCGAGCTGGGTTACGCAGGGCGTTCGCGTGAGGCGTCCCGGATGGCGTTCGAACAGATGGCGCTGCTCGAGTCGATCAGCAATCCCGACTTGACCATGGGGCTGTCGTTCGGCGCCTTCGTCATCTGGTTCGACGCTGGTGAGTTCGGCGAGGTACTGCGATGGACGCAGACCGTCGTCGACATGGCCGCCGGTGACCCCGCGAAGGGCGCCGGATTCGGTTGGGGATCACCGCTGGCGATCGCGCTCGCATATCGCAGCACCGCTCGATGGTGGCTGGGCCGTCCCGAATGGCGGCAGTTCCTCGACGACGCCGTCGCGATGGCCCGAAACAGCGACCCGGTGTCCTTCGCCGCCATCGTCTGCTGGACCTACGGTCACGCGATGCCCCACGGGGTGCTTCGGGGCGATGACGCCGTGCTGCGCGCCAGCGAGGAGGCGGTGCAGGCCGCGGAGGGGACCAGCAGCGACGTCGCACTGCAGTTGGCCAAGTACACGCTGGGTGTCTCGCTGTTGGAGCGCGGCGTTGCGGCCGACCGTCCTCGTGCGGTGAGCCTGGTCGTGGGGTTCCGCGAGTATGCGCGCGGCTTCGCGCCCTTCCTGGTCCCAGTCGCCGAGTTGTGGGTCACCCGACAGGAGGCCAGGCACGGTGATCGCGATGCTGCCATCGTGTCGATGCGCGAGGCCGTGGACGAACTGCGCCAGGCAGGACGGCTCTTCTATGGCGTATGGGGCGCCGGCCTTCTCGTAGAGGCACTGGTGGACCGGGGCGCTGATGGCGATCTGGCCGAAGCCCAGGAAGCGATCGACTGGTTGGCGAACCTGAGGGCCGATCAAGATTCGGCGATTCTGGACATCACGCTCCTGCGGCTGCAAGCGCTAATGGCCCGCGCCCGCGGCGACGACATCACCTACCGCGACTTGGTGAGTCGCTATCGCGCGATGGCGAAATCCCTTGGCTTCGAGGGACACATCGCCTGGGCCGACGCGATGTGAGGATGGGGTTCACGGCGCTGAGATCGGACCCGCTTCCGGCCCGGTGTTGGCCTTGTCTCGGTCACCGCCCAACGCCTTCTTGACGTTGTCCGACATCTGGGTGACGACCTTCTTGACATCAGCGCCGGCCTTGGCAACCGCGTCCCGCAGCGGCGTCTTGCGGGTGGGGCCAGCAGTCGGGTTGTCGTCATCGCTGCCGGCGGACCGCCCGTTGCCGATGGCCGACTTGACCGCACCGATGGTGTCGTCGAGGTGGTCTCGTGTGGCCGCCAGCTCCTGAACGACCTGGTTACCCACGTCGCGACCGACCCTCTTGGCGGCGGTGTCCGGCCCCGAGAGGACCTGCTCCACGACCGCGTCCTGATCTGCGGTGGCCGGCGCAGCGGGAATGCTCAGCGGCGCTGGCGCGCCGAAGAGGGCCGCGGCGTTGTTAGCACCCTCGCCGATCGCGTTGACGAGATCGGTGGTCACCTTCACCGGATCGAGCGGGGGGATCAGCCGTGCCGGCGTGGGCTGCCACGCAGGGATGCTGCGGTTGTAGCCGAGTTCGACGACCTCCCGAAAGAACGGCTCGAACACGTCGATCACCGGCTCGGGCACCCCGAGGGTGCGCAGCGGACCGAACAACGGCAAGTCCGGATTTTCGAAGAAGTAGTAGGTGGTTTTGCCGGTGGGATCCTTGGACACGACCGGGGCGGCGGTGTTGTCGGCCAGGCTGACGTCGAACGGCCACGTATGCACGTAAAAGAGGCCTAGAGCCGCGTTGGAGAGGGCGATGAGGTTGAGCGGATACAACGGGAAATCGGCAAAGCCGTCGTACTGGCGCGTGATGACGGTCGTGTCGAACGGAGTATCGGTCTGATGGGCGCCGTCGTAGGTCCAATCGAGGACCGGGATGTGCAGGCCCGGGAACCGGGCACCGAAGCCGCCGTTCGGTACGCCGACGTCACCTGCCAGCACGAAGTCGATGTCGGGCGCTGTGGTTCCCGCGTACTGCGCGGCGAGCTTTTCCCTCTCTTTGTTGACGACGACCGATCCTTGTGAGTAGCCGTAGATCACCACATGGTCGCCGGGGTTCGCGGCCATCGCCGCTTCGAGATCGGCGACTCCGGTCGCGATCGACTGATCGCCGGTGAGGTCGAACAGCCCCGACAGTTTCCACCACGGCTCATCGGGCCACGCAGGACCACCGGGTCCCCCGAGTCTCGGATCCCCGATCGCGAGCTCGACCAGGCGCAAAATGCCGGTGAGGGGCCAAGCCTCGTTTGGCGTGGTCACCGCGACCGGCGTGATGGTCTCGCCCGGATCGGTCGGCGGACGGGTGGGCTTGATGAACTGGTTCATGATGATCTCGACGCTGGCGGCGTCAAAGGTCGGGCAGGTGGTCCCGCACACGATCAGAGCGGTCGTCTTCGCAGGTGGCGCTACGTCCGACGCCGAGGCCGTCGGAGCCGGCACAGCCGTGGCTATCCCCACTCCCAGCGCGACCGCCAGTGCGCCGATGCGACCGATGTGCTTCGCGGTACCCATCATCGTCCTCCATCTGGTCTGGCGAAACGCTGGCCCACCGCGCCCGGTGTCGAGTTCCGCGAGGGGAATCTTCATCGCGTGCGGTGCGAAGGAACTCAGTAGTGCACCACTGCAATCTCGCCGACCTCCGCGCGGGACTACCTAGTCGCGCATGCTGTATCCGGATGAAGGATGCGAAGGGTAGGAAGGCGCAATGTGCCCGCGCTGATTCTGGTCGCCGTCGTGCTGGCGGTGCTCGTCCGCGCAGCCGGCCTCAAGCAGCCCGTCGCCGCGGTGTGAGCCGGACGTCCATCCGCGTCAGGCCGCGCAGGTTGGGATTGGTGGTCCAGGTCGGTGTGCCGAGCACCTCGACTCCGTCGACGTTGTCGACGATCTCGCGCAGTACCGCCTGACCCTCCATGCGGGCGAGCTGTGCGCCCAGGCACAGGTGGACACCCGAGCCGAACGCGACGTGGCCCGTCGGATTGCGTTCGGCCCGAAAGACATCCGGATCGTCGAACTGGCGGGGATCGCGGTTGGCCGCACCCCAGGCGAGCAGGACGCGTGCACCCTTGGGGATCGTTGCCGAACCGACCTGGTAGTCGACTTGCGCTGTGCGGTAGAAGCTTTGGACCGGCGAACTGAATCGTAGCTGCTCCTCGATGGCCGAACCGATGAGATCCGGTCGGCGTCTGAGCAATTCGAGTTGATCGGGTCGCTCCGCAAGTGTGAGGAACAATGTGCTGAGCATGTTGGTGGTGGTCTCGTTGCCAGCGAGCAACAGCAGCACCGCGATGAAGAACATCTCGTCGTAGCTCAGCCGCCCGTCCTCGGTGTTTCGCGCAAGCCGACCCAGGACGGTGTCCGCGCCGAGCAGCTCTCCCTTGCTCAGCTTCTCGGTGAAGAACGCGTGCATATGCCGAAATCCCATGAAAGCCGGAACCAATTCACGCAGGCCGGATTTCGAGATGTTGATGTCGGCGACGCGTACCGTCTCGTTCGACCACCGGCGGAACGCCGCTTGATCTTCGTCGCCGATACCGAGAATGTGCGCGATCATTCCCATCGGCATCGGTACGGCGAGGGTGGAGACCACATCGGCAGGCGACGACGCCATCAGCCCGGCGACCAGCTTGCCTGCCAAGTGGTCGACCATCGGCCGCCACGACTCGAGCGCGCCCCGGGTGAAGGCGGGCATGGCCTGCTTGCGCATCCGGGTGTGTCGCGGCGCATCGGTCGTCAACAACACGGGCAACTTCATCCGGCCGTACGTGATGCCGTCGGCGCTCGACAACGCGTGGTCGGCGCGCGCCGCGGCGCGCACATCCGCATATCGGGTCAGGATGAAGATGCCGCGCTTGGGGTTGTAGTGCACTGGTCCGCCCGCCAGCAGTTCCCGGTAGCGCGGATACGGGTCGGCGGCCGTCGCGTGATCGAACGGATCGAAATCGGTGACCTCGACGTGCGGCGGAACGGGCCGCTGTCGCGATCTGTGCCGCGCCTCGCGCGCCATGTTCGACGCCAGGGTTCCAACCGTCAGCGTTCCGTACTTTCTGGCCAGCCGGACGTCGGTCTTGATCGTCATGTTCTAAACGGTAGATCCAGGTCAGAGCCGACAAGTGCCGCGTTGGGACAAATGATTGATATTTTCGGACACGATGACTGTCGACTCCGCCGACGTTCGGCGTCCGGTCGTCGCCGCCCGACAGCTTTGCGCAGTGGCGGCAGACATGGGCGTGTCCGCCGCCGAGGTGCTGGCCGGGACGTCGGTGACGCAGACCGATCTGGGAGATCCCGAGGGGGACGTCTCCACAGCCGACGAGATCACGATGGCGCGCAATGTGCTGAGAGTCGCACCCGACCCTGCGAGCGTCGGTGTCGCCGTCGGCGGACGGATCAATCTGACGAACCTCGGCATGTTCGGTTTCGCCGCGATGGCGTCCGGCACGCTGCGCGAACTGATCTCGGTCGGGCTGCGCTTCTTCTCGCTGTCGACGCTGCACGTATCGATCGAGTTGTCGGAGGGACCGGCAGACTGCGAGGTCGTCCTTGACGCAAGCGATCTGTCCGACGATGTGCGCCGGTTCTTCATCGAGCGCGACATCGCCGCGATCGTCGCCACCGTCCCCTCGTTCGTCCATCCCGTGCTGGCTCGCCACGTCGACCAGATCCGGGTCGAGCTCGCCCTTGACGAGGAGTACCTGCGTCCGTTGTTCGACAGCGTCGCCATCCGTCACGTGGAGTTCGACCGCGACCGCACCGTGATTCGCTTCCCACGACGAGATCCTCGACGAGCCCCTGCCCCAGGCCGATCGCGCACACGCTGGAAATCTGCGTCGCGCAGTGCGAGCAGATCCTCGAGCGGCGCCAGCGCCGGCACGGACTGTCGGCGCGAGTGCGCTCGGAACTGCTGTCGGCGCCGGGGGAGATTCCCGGCCTCGACACCGTCGCCGCGTCGCTCAACATGCATGCATCCGCGCACATTGCGCCGACGGCTGGCCGAGGAGGGCACCAGCTTTCGCACATTGACCAACGACGTGCGGGCGACGTTGGCCACCGAGCTGCTCACGCAGGTCGGTCTGACCGTCGAGCAGGTCGCCCGGCGGCTGGGCTACGCCGAGACGGCGGCGTTCAACCACGCCTTCTCGCGCTGGTTCGGCCTCGCCCCCAACGAGTACCGGCGCAGGCGGACTTGACGCGTTGAGACTGCGCTGGTGGCGGGGTCCACTCGCACTTCTTCACCGCCATTGCAGTCTCAATGGGCCCCGGCCGAATGCGCTAGCCGACGACCCAGATCGCTTCTGCGGCCGGGCTGCCGAGGTCGACGGTGGTGCCCGGATCGTTCTCCTTGGCGTCGGCGGACTTGATCGCCACCGAGATCATGCCCGCGAAGTCGCGGCGGGCCAGCACCATCAACCGCGAATCCAGGGTGATGCCCACGCTGTCGAAGTACCGCAGCATCTCCGGGTCGGCGTCGGAGATGCGGGCCACCGTCCCGGTCTCGCCGTCCTCGCACACCGACAGCTGCCGCGCATCCGGCGTCGGCACGTGGCCGTCGGCGGCCGGGATCGGATCGCCGTGCGGGTCGCGCTTCGGGTAGCCCAGCTTGGCGTCGATGCGGTCCAGCATCCGGTCCGAGACGGCGTGCTCGAGCACCTCGGCCTCGTCGTGCACCTCGTCCCAGCTGTAGCCGAGCATCCGGACCAGGAACGTCTCCATCAGTCGGTGCCTGCGCACCATCGCCAGCGCCGCCCTGCGGCCCGCGTCGGTCAGCGTCACCGCGCCGTACTTCTCGTGGTCGACCAGGCCCTGATCGGCCAGCTTGCGGATGGATTCAGACGCGGTGCTGGCCGACACCCCGATCCGCTCGGCGAGCAACTTGGTGCTCACCTTCTCCAGTGACCACTCCTGGGCGGTCCAGATGACCTTGAGGTAATCCTGGGCGACCGTGGTCAGATCACGCTGATTACCGTTAGGACTCACAGTGACAAAGTTTAGGCAATGGTCATCTGATCTGGGGATGTGACGCAGCCGAGGCCGTGTGCGCACCGTAGGCTTGCCACCGTGCAGCGCTGGCGGGGCCAGGATGAGATCCCCACAGACTGGGGCAGATGCGTCGTGACGATCGGCGTGTTCGACGGGGTGCACCGCGGACACGCCGAGCTGATCAACCACGCGGTCAAGGCGGGCAGGTCCCGAGGCGTGCCCACGGTGCTGATGACGTTCGACCCGCATCCGATGGAGGTCGTGTTCCCCGGCAGCCATCCCGCGCAGCTGACCACGCTGACCCGCCGCGCCGAGCTGGTCGAGGAGATGGGCATCGACGTCTTCCTGGTCATGCCGTTCACGTCGGACTTCATGAAGCTCACACCCGAGCGCTACATCCACGAGCTGCTGGTGGAGAACCTGCACGTCGTCGAGGTGGTGGTCGGCGAGAACTTCACCTTCGGCAAGAAGGCGGCAGGCAACGTCGACCTGCTGCGCAAGGCGGGGGAGCGTTTCGGCTTCGCGGTGGAGGGCATGTCCCTGGTCGCCGAGCACCAGCAGGACCAAACCGTCACCTTCTCGTCGACCTACATTCGATCGTGCGTGGACGCCGGCGACGTCGTTGCCGCCGCGGAGGCGCTGGGCCGGCCTCATCGCGTCGAGGGTGTGGTGGTCCGCGGCGACGGCCGCGGCAAGGTGCTTGGTTATCCGACCGCCAACGTCGCGCCGCCGATGTTTTCGGCCATCCCCGCCGACGGCGTGTACGCCGCGTGGTTCACCGTGCTCGGCCACGGCCCCGTTGTGGGCACCGTCGTGCCTGGTGAGCGGTACCAGGCGGCGGTGTCGGTCGGCACCAATCCGACGTTCTCCGGGCGGACACGCACCGTCGAGGCGTTCGTCCTCGACACCGAGGCCGACCTGTACGGGCAGCACGTCGCGGTGGATTTCATCGCCCGCATCCGCGGCCAGGAGCGCTTCGCGTCAGTGGACGACCTGATCACGGCCATGGGCGGCGACACCGAGCGGGCCCGCACCATCCTCGCCGCCCAGTAGCGCGATTTCGCAGCTCAGCGGGCCGCTGCTAGACTTCACGCCGACCAAGCGTGTGCTGCAGTTCGCGGCGGCTGCGCCACTCAGATTTTTCGCGGACCTATTGATGGAGATTGTTTCGTGGCGCTCACTGCCGAACAGAAAAAAGACATCCTGGGCTCCTACGGCCTGCATGACAGCGACACCGGTTCGCCGGAGGCGCAGGTCGCGCTGCTGACCAAGCGCATCGCGGACCTGACCGAGCACCTCAAGGTGCACAAGCACGACCACCACTCGCGGCGCGGACTGCTGCTGCTTGTCGGTCGCCGTCGCCGCCTGCTCAAGTACGTCGCCCAGGTCGACGTGGAGCGCTATCGCACCCTGATCGACCGCCTTGGCCTGCGTCGCTGACGCATCTGACGATGTCAGCCGCTGCATTGCCGCGGTGTAACATGAACGCGTTCGTAAGCCGTCGGAGCCGCTTAGGCGGCGACATAAATTCGGTGCCGAACAATTTGGTGCGGTTCTCGCAGTTCCGCGTGCACCGCTCCAGCGTGTCCCTGGCGGACCCGCCTGATCGGGCGGTCTTCGGTAGTGGCAGCCGGGCGTCCCAAGAATGGGCACAGCCCCGGCCGCTTCGATCGACGGCCGTAGCCGTATCAAGGCCCGTGGTCTGACAGGCTGCTCAACCCTTTGAGCGCGACGACGCGAAACAGCTGAACAGTGATCCAGAGAGGCCATACGGACGTCTATGTCTGTAGTTGAAATTGAAGAAGGCGTGTTCGAATCGACCGCCGTTATCGACAACGGGAGCTTCGGCACCCGCACCATCCGTTTCGAGACCGGTCGGCTGGCCAAGCAGGCCGCCGGCGCCGTCGTCGCCTACCTCGACGACGAGACCATGCTGCTGTCGGCCACGACGGCCAGCAAGACCCCCAAAGACCATTTCGACTTCTTCCCGTTGACGATCGACGTCGAAGAGCGGATGTATGCGGCGGGGCGCATCCCCGGCTCGTTCTTCCGGCGGGAGGGTCGCCCCTCCACGGACGCGATCCTGACGTGCCGACTGATCGACAGGCCGCTGCGCCCCACCTTCATCTCGGGTCTGCGTAACGAGATCCAGGTCGTCGTCACCATCCTGAGCCTCGATCCCAAAGATCTGTA
Source organism: uncultured Actinomycetota bacterium (assembly GCA_963716505.1). Taxonomy (GTDB): domain Bacteria; phylum Actinomycetota; class Actinomycetes; order Mycobacteriales; family Mycobacteriaceae; genus Mycobacterium. Next base: position 7,504 of record CAVQTL010000018.1, on the reverse strand, counting down.
CGACGTGCTGGCGATCAACGCCGCGTCCGCGTCCACGCAAATCTCAGGGATTCCGTTCTCCGGCCCCGTCGGCGGCGTGCGCGTCGCGCTGATCGAGGGCACCTGGGTGGCATTCCCCACCATCGAGCAGCTCGAGAACGCGGTGTTCGACATGGTCGTCGCGGGCCGCAAGACGGCCGACGACGTGGCCATCATGATGGTCGAGGCCGAAGCCACCGATAACGTCATCGAGTTGATCGCGGGCGGCGCCGGTGCACCCACCGAAAGCGTTGTCGCCGAGGGTCTCGAGGCCGCCAAGCCGTTCATCGCCGCACTATGTGCCGCTCAGCAGGAGTTGGCCGACAAGGCCGCCAAGCCGACCGCCGAGTACCCGGTGTTCCCGGACTACCAGGACGACGTGTTCTACGCGGTGTCCTCGGTGGCGACCGACGAGCTCTCCAAGGCGCTGACAATTGCGGGCAAGGAGGAGCGCAACGATCGCACCGACGAGATCAAGGTCGAGGTGCTTGCGCGGCTCGCCGACACCTACGAGGGTCGCGAGAAGGAGGTCGGCGCGGCGTTCCGATCGCTGACCAAGAAGCTTGTGCGCCAACGCATTCTGACCGACCACTTCCGCATCGACGGCCGTGGCATCACCGACATCCGCGCACTTTCCGCCGAGGTGGCCGTGATCCCGCGGGCGCACGGCAGCGCGCTGTTCGAGCGTGGCGAGACCCAGATCATGGGTGTGACCACGTTGGACATGGTCAAGATGGCCCAGCAGATCGACTCGCTGGGACCGGAGAAGTCCAAGCGGTACATGCACCACTACAACTTCCCGCCGTACTCGACCGGTGAGACCGGTCGCGTCGGCTCGCCCAAGCGGCGTGAGATCGGGCACGGTGCGCTGGCCGAGCGGGCACTCATGCCCGTGCTGCCGAGCGTCGATGAGTTCCCGTACGCGATCCGCCAGGTGTCCGAGGCGTTGAGCTCCAACGGCTCGACGTCGATGGGCTCGGTGTGTGCGTCGACCCTGTCGCTGCTGAACGCGGGTGTCCCGCTGAAGGCGCCCGTTGCGGGCATCGCGATGGGCCTGGTGTCCGACGACGTCGAATTGGATGACGGCAGCACCGAGCGTCGCTTCGTGGCGCTGACCGACATCCTCGGCGCCGAGGACGCCTTCGGCGACATGGACTTCAAGGTCGCAGGCACCAAGGATTTCGTCACCGCGCTGCAGCTGGACACCAAGCTCGACGGTATTCCGTCGAAGGTGCTGGCCGGTGCGCTCTCGCAGGCCAAGGATGCCCGCACCACCATCCTCGAGGTGATGGCCGAGGCGATCGACGAGCCCGACGAGATGAGCCCGTACGCGCCGCGCGTCACCGCGATCAAGGTTCCGGTCGACAAGATCGGCGAGGTCATCGGGCCGAAGGGCAAGATGATCAACTCGATCACCGAGGAGACCGGCGCATCCATCTCCATCGAGGATGACGGCACGGTGTTCGTCGGTGCCACCGACGGTGCCTCCGCACAGGCCGCGATCGACAAGATCAACGCGATCGCCAACCCGCAGCTGCCCAAGATCGGCGAGCGGTTCCTCGGAACCGTGGTCAAGACAACAGATTTCGGTGCGTTCGTGTCGCTGCTGCCCGGCCGTGACGGGCTGGTGCACATCTCCAAGCTCGGCCGGGGCAAGCGCATCGCCAAGGTCGAAGACGTGGTGAAGGTCGGCGACAAGCTGCGTGTGGAGATCGCCGATATCGACAACCGCGGCAAGATCTCGCTCGTCCTGGTTTCGGAGGACGAAGAAAACTCAGCATCCGCGTCGTCCGAATCGACGCCTGTCGATGCCACGACTGGCAGCTAGCGGAAAGGCGGGCCTGCGACGGGTCCGCGGCGGCAACGAGGGCGCGACAGAGTCGACAGTGCGACGCACCGCCCTGCCCGGTGGTCTGCGCGTTGTCACCGAATACATTCCGTCGGTGCGCTCGGCGTCCGTCGGGGTATGGGTGGGCGTCGGTTCGCGCGACGAAGGATCCAGCGTTGCCGGCGCCGCGCACTTCCTCGAGCACCTGTTGTTCAAGTCCACCCCGACGCGCAGCGCGGTGGAGATCGCCCAGGCGGTGGACGCGGTCGGCGGTGAGCTGAACGCGTTCACGGCAAGGGAACACACCTGCTACTACGCGCACGTCCTCGACAGCGACCTGGAGCTGGCGGTCGACCTGGTCGCCGATGTGGTGCTGCGGGGTTCGTGCGTGGCCGAGGACGTCGAGCTCGAACGCGCCGTGGTGCTCGAGGAGATCGCCATGCGTGACGACGATCCCGAGGACACGCTCGGTGACGTCTTCCTGTCGGCGGTCTTCGGGGCGCACCCGGTCGGGCGGCCTGTGATCGGCAGTGTGGCTTCGGTTTCCGCGATGACGCGATCGCAGCTGCATTCGTTCCACATCCGCCGCTACACACCCGAACGGATGGTGGTTGCGGTCGCGGGCAACGTCGACCATGACGAGGTGGTCGGGCTGGTGCGTGAGCACTTCGGCCCGCACCTGTTGCGAGATCGCACCGCGGTTCCGCCACGCAAGGGCACGGGCCGGGTGACTGGCCAACCGTCCCTCGAGGTGGTGAACCGCGACGCTGAGCAGACTCATATGTCGCTGGGTGTGCGGGTGCCGGGACGGCACTGGAAGCAGCGTTGGGCGTTGTCGGTTCTCAACACCGCGCTTGGCGGCGGCCTGAGTTCGCGCTTGTTCCAGCAGATCCGAGAAACTCGCGGGCTGGCCTACTCGGTGTATTCGACGGTGGACACGTTCTCCGACACCGGCGCGCTGTCGGTCTATGCCGCATGCCTGCCCGAGCGCTTCGCCGAAGTCGCCCGGGTGACGACCGATGTGCTGGAGACGGTGGCCCGCGACGGGATCACCGAGGCCGAGTGCCGGATCGCCAAGGGCTCGTTGTGCGGTGGGTTGGTGCTCGGTCTGGAGGACTCCGGGTCGCGGATGAACCGCATCGGCCGCAGTGAGCTGAACTTCGGCGAGCACCGCAGCATCGACCAGACCCTGGAGCTGATCAACGAGGTCACCCTCGACCAGGTCAACGCCGTCGCGCGCAAGCTGCTGACCAGGCCGTACGGCGCAGCGGTCCTCGGGCCGTACCGCACCAAAAGGTCACTGCCGCAGCCGCTTCGGGCCATCGCGGGCTGATCGGTACCGTGGGCGCGGTGAATCACCTTTCCCGACGAAGCGCGCTGATCGGCGGGTTGGCCATGGCCGGCCTGGCCGCCTGCGCACAGAAATCCGTCCTTGCCGACCCCGCCGAGCCGGTGCCGCCGGTCCACGACCGCATCGAGGCGCTGCAGCGACGGCATAACGTGAAGATCGGCGTGTACGCCGTCGACCTAGAGTCCGGCCGCACGGTGTCGCACCTCGACGGCGAGTCCTTCGCGATGTGCTCGACGTTCAAGGGCTACGCCGCCGCCCGGGTCCTGCAGATGGTCCAGAACGGCGAGCTGACGCTGGACCGGCAGGTCTTCGTCGACCCCGAGCAGGCCGCGCTGCCGAACTCACCGAGGACCGCTCCGAATTCCGGCGGTCAGATGACGTTGGCCGAGCTGTGCGCGGCCGCGGTGCAGGTCAGCGACAACGCCGCAGGCAACCTGCTCCTGCAGACGATCGGCGGGCCCTCTGCCATCACCGATTTCGCGCGCAGCATCGGCGATGACCGCACCCGGCTGGACCGGTGGGAGATCGAGTTGAACTCGGCGACCCCGGGCGATCCGCGGGACACCAGCAGTCCGCGTGCACTCGGCGGCGGCTACCGGAACCTGCTCACCGGCGACGTGCTGGCGCCGCCGCAGCGTCAGCAGCTCGAAGACTGGATGCGGGCCAACGAGACCTCGAGCATGCGGCCCGGCCTACCCGACGGCTGGACCACCGCGGACAAGACGGGCAATGGCGACTACGGCAGCACCAACGACGTCGGCATCGCATACGGGCCGGAGGGCAGGCGGCTGCTGTTGGCGATCATGACGCGCTCGCAGGCCAACGATCCGAAGGCGCCGAACAATCGGCCGCTGATCGGCGAACTCACCACGCTCCTCACGCCCTGGCTGTTGGGATGACCAGATGACCTTCCCCGGCACGCCACAGACTCCGGCCCAGGTGCCGACCTGCTATCGACATCCGGACCGCGCGACGTATGTCCAGTGCACGCGGTGTCAGCGGTATATCTGCCCGGAGTGCATGCGCGATGCCGCCGTCGGTCACCAGTGCGTGGAATGCGTCAGCGCCGGGGCGAAGACGGTGCGACAACCACGGACGCAGGCCGGCGGCCGAATGGGTTCGGCCACACCGGTGGTCACCTATGCGTTGATCGCGCTCAACGTCGTGCTGTTCGTCGCCCAGATGGCGTCGCGAAAGTTCGAGGCGGCGCTGACGATGTGGTCGCCCGCCGTTGCCGACGGCGAGGTTTACCGCATGATCACCTCGGCGTTCCTGCACAGCGGGATCACGCACATTCTGTTCAACATGTTCGCGTTGTTCGTGGTCGGTCCGCCGCTGGAGATCTGGCTGGGACGGTTGCGCTTCATCGCGCTCTATCTGCTGAGCGCGCTGGGCGGTTCGGTGGTGATCTATCTGTTCTCGCCGCTGAATGCGGCGACGGTAGGTGCGTCAGGAGCGGTATTCGGTTTGTTCGCAGCCACTTTCGTGGTGGCCAAGAAGGTCAACGTCGACATCCGCTGGGTCGTCATCATGATCGTGATCAACCTGGTGATCACGTTCACGGTGCCGTCGATCAGCTGGCAGGGCCATCTGGGCGGGCTGTTGACGGGCGGACTGGTCGCGCTCGCCTACGCGTATGCGCCGCGCGAGAACCGCAACCTGGTGCAGGCGGGCGCGACGGTCGGCATCCTCGTGCTCTTCGTCGCGCTCATCTGGTGGCGGACCAACGAACTGCTGGCCTTGTTCACTGGTTGATCCGTGGCAACGACCGCTGACTGCCCGTGTGGCAGTGGAGAGGTGTTCGGCGGGTGCTGCGGGCCGCTTCACGCTGGCGAGCGACTGGCGGCGACCGCCGAGGAGTTGATGAGATCGCGGTACAGCGCGTACGCGGTGGGGGACCTGGACTATGTCTGGCGGACGTGGCATCCGCGCACCCGCCCCGAGGCGCTGACACGCTCCGATGAGGCGTGGACAGGACTGGAGATCCTCGACACGGTGGCGGGACAGCAGGGTGACGAGCAGGGGGAGGTGGAGTTTCGCGCCCACTATCGCCGAAACCGACGAAGTGGGACGCTGCATGAGCGGTCCCACTTCGCCGTTAGAGCCCGCCGTTGGTTTTACGTGGACGGGGAGTTGTTCGGTTGACGACTAGGCCAGAACGGTGGCCGGGTCGGTGAAGGGCAGTTCCAGATCGGATGCCACCTGTTCGGAGAGCAGCGCACCTCCGTGCGTCGAAAGGCCCTTGGCCAGAGCGGAATCGGCCTGGCATGCGGCCTTCCAGCCCCGCTCGGCGAGCTTGACCACGTACGGCATCGTCGCGTTGGTCAGCGCATAGGTCGACGTGCGTGGCACCGCGCCGGGCATGTTGGCCACGCAGTAGAACACCGTGTCGTGCACGGCGAAGGTCGGGTCGTCGTGCGTGGTGGGCCGCGAGTCCTCGAAACAGCCACCCTGGTCGATGGCGATGTCGACCAGAACCGCGCCCGACTTCATGTGCGCGACGGTCGAATTCGTGACGAGCTTCGGGGCCTTGGCGCCGGGTACCAGCACCGCACCGATCACCAGGTCGGCATCCTTGACCGCGTCCTCGAGGTCGAGGCGCGACGAGTAGCGGGTCTCGATGCTGCCGCCGTACTCGGCGTCGATCTTGCGAAGGGTGTTGATGTTCAGGTCGAAGACGGTGACGCGGGCGCCCATGCCCTTGGCGACGGCGGCGGCGTTGTCGCCGGCCATTCCGCCGCCGATCACCACGACGTTGGCAGGCGTTACGCCGGGGACGCCGCCCATCAGGACGCCGCGCCCGCCGTGGGTGCGCATCAGGTGATAGGCGCCGACCTGCGCGGCGAGGCGGCCCGCGACCTCGCTCATGGGGGCGAGCAGTGGCAGCGCGCCGTCGGCGGTCTGCACGGTCTCGTAGGCGATCGACGTGGTGCCCGAAGCCAGCAGCGCATCGGTGCACGGCTTGGAGGCGGCTAGGTGCAGGTAGGTGAACAGCGTCTGGCCCTCGCGCATGCGGGCGTACTCGGGCTCGATCGGTTCCTTGACCTTCAGCAGCAGATCGGCCTCGGCCCACACCTCGTCGACGCTGTTGATCATCTGGGCGCCTGCGCGCTTGAAGTCGGCGTCGGAGATCGCTGAGCCGTCGCCCGCGCCGGCCTGAATGAGCACCTCGTGGCCGCGGTGGACCAGCTCGGCCACACCGGCCGGGGTGATGGCAACTCGGAATTCGTTGTTCTTGATCTCGGTCGGGATGCCGACGCGCATGATCGCTCCTGTGTGTCGATGGACTACCTAGAATTGTGAAGAACCTTCGACCAGCAGGCAATAGTGCCGATGATCATTCGCTATCATGGGGATGTGACAGAAGAATCATCAGTGCCGACGGTCAGTCGCTCGCGTTCGCCGAAGGATGTTCAGCAGCCCGAGCTAGACGAGATCGACCGCCGGATCTTGATCACCCTGCACCGCGATGCCCGCATGCCCAACAGTGCGCTCGCCGACGCCGTCGGCATCGCGCCGTCGACGTGTCACGGCCGGGTTCGGCGGCTGCACGAGCTTGGTGTCATCCGCGGCTTCTACGCCGATATCGACCCGGCCGCCATCGGCCTGTCGCTGCAGGCGATGATCTCGGTCAGCCTGCAGGCCAACGCGAGGGCCAAGATCCGCAGCTTCATCCAGCAGATCCGGCGCAAACCTCAGGTGATGGACGTCTACTTTCTGGCGGGTGCCGACGACTTCATCCTGCATGTCGCCGCCCGCGACACCGAGGACCTGCGGTCGTTCGTGGTGGAGAACCTCAACTCCGACAGCGACGTCGCGGGCACGCAGACATCGCTGATCTTCGAGCACCTGCGGGGCGCCTCGCCGCTGTAACCCGCATTCCTATCTCGTGTTGACCCATCCGAGCGGGTTCCCGCATCGAATGACGTTCATCAATGAGAGGGGATTTCCAATGAAGTACATAGTTGCGACGGGTGCAATGGCTTTGGCCGCCCTGGGTCTGGCCGGTGTCGCGAATGCGGCGCCATCGGGTCCCGTGACCGCGTCCGAAACCGTTAGTTCCTTACAGGCGGACGGTTTTCACGTGATCCTGAACAAAGTCGGAACGGCGCCACTCGACCAGTGTGCGGTCAAGTCGGTACGCCCGGGCCAGACCTACACGCGGACGGATTCGGGAGTGCCGGGGGCGATGAACGACATCGTCACGACCGTCACGGCGAAGACCGTGTACGTCGACGTCAACTGCTGATCAGAACGGCGGATCTTCCAGCGCATGAGGTCAAAGCCGACGCGCTCCTCGGCTTAGA